>NZ_CP031068.1:515000-717500 GCF_008274905.1 Bacillus sp. JAS24-2 | reverse complement strand
TGACATTAAAAACATCACTGTGGCACCCCAAGTGAAATTGCAAGACATTGCTCAAATTGAAATTAAACAACACTACGATACAATCTCACATATAAACGGAGAAGAAGGCACAGGATTAATCATCATGAAAGAACCGAGTAAAAATGCAGTTGCCATTGGAAAAGAGATTGATAAAAAAGTTAAAGAGATAGATAAGGAATATAAAGATCAATTTTCTATTAAACTTTTGGCTTCAACCCATGAACAAGTTGAAAATGCTGTTACTAGCATGGGAAAAGAAGTAATACTTGGAGCAATTGCTGCAACTCTAATTATCTTAATCTTTTTACGTAACTTCCGAACAACACTCATCGCTGTTGTCAGTATTCCATTATCTATTTTATTAACACTCTTTTTACTACATCAATCTAACATTACGCTTAACATTTTAACCCTCGGTGGTTTAGCTGTTGCGGTTGGACGTCTCGTCGATGATAGTATCGTTGTCATCGAGAATATTTTCCGCCGTTTACAAAAAGATTCTTTCTCTAAAGATATCATTCTCGATGCAACGAAAGAAGTCGCAGTCGCAATTACTTCTTCTACTTTAACAACGGTCGCTGTTTTTTTACCTATCTGCCTCGTAGCGGGAGCAATCGGAAAATTAATGTTACCTATGGTATTAGCAGTTGTATATTCTATACTATCATCCTTAATCGTTGCACTAACAGTTGTTCCACTTATGGCTTTTTTACTACTCAAAAAAACAAAGCATCGAAAGCCAAATTCTTCATCACGATATGTCGCTACATTAAAGTGGGCTCTTTCTCATAAATTCATTATTCTACTTACTGCATTTTTATTATTTGTAGGATCAATTGCAGCTTATATATTACTACCGAAAGTAAACATAAAATCTGAAGACGACACAATGTTATCTATTAACATGACATTTCCAGCCGATTATAATGCTGAATCTCAAAAACAAAAAGCATTTGATTTTGAAAAGAAATTACTTTCTAATTCAGATATAACAGACGTTATTTTACGAATGGGATCTAGCGCAGAAGATGCACAATGGGGGCAAACAACTAAAAATAACCTCGCTAGTATATTCGTAGTCTTTAAAAAAGGTTCTGATATTGATCAATATATTAAAGAGTTAAAAAAGGAAAATAAAACTTTTGAGCCTGCTGAACTTGATTATATAAAAACAAGTTATTCAAGCTCTGGCGGCGGCAATAACTTACAATTTAACGTAACAGCTACTAACGAAGCGGATTTAAAAGAGGCGGCTACTATCGTTGAAACAAAACTAAAAAGCATGGATGATCTTTCTAAAGTAAAAACAAATTTAGAAGACTCTAAAAAAGAATGGCAAATTCATATTGATCAAACAAAGGCTGAACAACTAGGTTTAACACCAGAAATAGCTGCGCAACAAGTAGCATTCCTTATGAAGAAATCACCTATTGGCGAAATTACAATTAATAACGAAAAAGCTACTATTATGATAGAACACAAAAAAGAAAACATTAATAAACAAGAAGATATTTTAAATACAAACATACTATCACCTATTAATGGCCCAATACCTTTAAAAGACATCGCAACTATTTCAGAAAAACAAACGCAAACAGAAATTTTCCATAAAGACGGAAAAGAAACAATCCAAATTACAGCCGAAGCTTCAAATGAAGATTTGAGTAAAGTAAACACAGCAGTAAATAAAGCGATGACTGACTTAGATTTACCTAGTGGTGCAAAAGTAAATATCGCAGGAGCTACTGAATCTATGCAAGAGAATTTTACAGATTTATTCAAAATTATGGGGATTGCAATCGGGATTGTATATTTAATTATGGTTATCACCTTCGGGCAAGCACGTGCTCCTTTTGCAATCCTATTCTCCTTACCGTTAGCTGCTGTCGGTGGTATTTTAGGATTAATCATTTCACGAACACCTGTTGATGTAAATTCCTTGATCGGCGCATTAATGTTAATCGGGATTGTTGTTACAAACGCTATTGTATTAATAGAAAGAGTCCAACAAAATCGGGAACACGGAATGGAAACTAGAGAAGCCTTACTTGAAGCAGGTTCTACTAGACTACGCCCAATTATTATGACAGCTATTACAACAATCGTTGCTATGCTCCCACTCCTATTTGGCCAATCCCAAGCAGGAAGTATGGTATCAAAAAGTTTAGCCGTCGTCGTCATCGGCGGTTTGGCAGTCTCAACTGCTCTTACATTAGTAGTCGTTCCAGTTATGTATGAACTATTAGATAAAATCGGGAGAAAAAGACGCTCCCGTAGGAAAATAAGCACTTCTACAGAAACACCTGATATTTAAAAACAAAAGGCGTTACCTTCACAAATGAAGATAACGCCTTCTCTCTATTTATTCATAAAATCCATCATTTTTTCCACATATTGCTCTATAGGTTTACTAGAATCCACAATCCAAATTACATCTGTTCTTCTTTATAATTAATCACAAATTCAACAATCATTACATCCATTCCTTCTATATTAAAATACAAAAGAACCCCCTACCTATAAATAGAGAGTTCTTCTTTATAATTTATGCCGCTTTCACCTTTTTCGTTGTTTTACTTTTTCTTTTCGTTCCTGTAAAGCGCTTGTGTAATATAGATGCTATCAAGCGTGAAATAACATTGAATAGTAATACCATAATAATTAATACAGCTGCAGATTTTGTCGCAATCAACTTCGCATCTGGAATAACTCCTTCAGAATTTAATTTCCAAATGTGAACCGCTAATGTTTCAGCTGGTCTAAACGGATTTAAAGGATGCGCAGGACTTGATAAATCCGCTGCTGAATTTAAAATCGGGGATGTTAAACCCGCTGTGTAAATTAATGCTGCCGCTTCCCCAAATATACGACCCGCCGCTAAAATAATCCCTGTAATAATTTGTGGTAATGACGATGGGATAATAATACGAGCGATTGTTTGCCACTTCGTTGCACCTAATCCAAGACTTGCCTCTTTTACATTATGAGGAACTTCTGAAATCGCATTTTCACAAACACGCGTTAAACCTGGTAAATTTAAAATAGTTAAAGCAAGAGCACCACCCATTACTGTGTATCCCCAACCTGTCATTGTAACGAACACTAACAAACCAAATAAACCAACAACAATAGAAGGTAAAGACGCCATCGTCTCTATACATAGACGAACAAAATTTAAAAAACGTCCTTGTTTTGCGTACTCTGCTAAATATATTCCAGCACCTAATCCAAGAGGAATAGATATAATAAGCGTTATAACAAGCATGTAGAAGGAATTGAATAACTGCGGACCAATCCCACCACCAGCTCTTGTATTGCTTGGTTCTCCAAACAAGAAATTAGGATCCCAAAATCCCCATCCCTTTTGTAAAATTTCAAATACTAAGAACACTAGCAAAGCTACAACTAAAGCTGCAACCGCATAAAAGATACCTGTCCAAACTTTATTTACCGTTCTTGCATTCATTATTATCGCTCACCTCTTTGCCCAATCGCTCGAATTACTAAAATAAACAGGAATGAAATAACAAGTAAAATCATCGCTAAAGTCCATAGCGCATTGTTCCAAGCAGTTCCGTTCAATGTATTCGTCATGTCCATTGTTAAAATACCAGTTAACGTCGCTGTCGGACTATATATTCCTTCTGGTAATTTAATCGTATTCCCGATTACCATTTGAACCGCTAGCGCTTCACCAAAAGCACGCGCTAAACCTAAAACAACACCTGTTAAAATCCCTTTCTTCGCAGCAGGAACAATTACTCGGCTAATCGCTTGCCATTTCGTTGATCCTAGACCATAAGAAGCTTCTAAATAATCAAATGGAACAGAACGTATTGCATCAGAAGCGATACTAGCAATAGTAGGTAAAATCATAATACTTAATACAACAATACCTGCAATTAAGCTAAAGCCTACTCCCCCAAACGAATCACGTAATAGTGGTACTAAAATCGTAACACCTAATAAACCGTATACAACCGAAGGAATACCAACTAACAATTCTAGAACAGGCTTCAATACTTTATTTCCAAACTTTGGCGAAATTAAATTCATGAATATAGCAAGAGCTATAGCAATTGGTGCACTAATAATAACCGCACCTAACGAAACCACCGTTGAACCTACAATGAAAATTAAAGCCCCGAAGGATCCTTGATCAGCATTTGGATTCCATTTTGTCGATGTTAACATCTCAGTAAATGAGATACCACTTTGTGTAAAAGATTGAATACCTTTCCCACAAATAAACGCAATAATAGCTAATGTAATTAAAACAATAAAAATACCACAAAACGTAACAAGTGATCTTCCTATATATTCACTTTTTACGTAATTAATTTGTTTTTTCCCCTTCATCACAGGACAGACCCCACTTCACAGATTGAAATGAACAGGACTGGCCTTGCAGCCAGCCCCATAAAATTTTATTACTTATTTAATTTAGACATTGGAATGTAGCCCATATCTTCTACTTTCTTTTCAAAATCTTTACCTTTTACATAATCGATGTAAGCTTTCGTCGCTTCCTTCGCTTCACCTTTTGTTACCATATATTCGTAAGACCAGAATGGATATTTACCAGACGCAATGTTTTCAACTTTCGGTTCAGCACCATCAATTTTCACTGTTTGTAGTGCGCCTTTTTTCTCGCCGACCATGTAAGACATTGCTAAATAACTCACCGAACCAGGAGTAGAGTTAATCGCTTGCTCTACTGCACCGTTAGAATCTTGTGTTGTACCAGTTCCATCATTAATTTTCGCGTCTTTCATAATCGTTTTTTCAAATGTAGCACGTGTACCAGATGAAGCCGGACGATTAATTACATTGATTTTTTCATCTTTTCCGCCTACTTCTTTCCAGTTTGTTACTTTTCCAGTGAAGATATCTTGTACTTGTTGCATTGTTAAGTTATCAACTTTTACATCTTTATTTACGACAAGAGCGAATGCAATACCCGCTACCTTGTTATCTACTAATTCTTTCGCCTTTTCAGCATCTTTTATTTTATCTCCGGACGGAACATCTGAATTACCAATTTGCACTGCACCAGATGCTACTTGGTTAATCCCAGTTCCACTACCGCCACCTTGAACTTGAATAGAAACTTTTGAATTTTTCTCCATGAATTTCTTTCCAGCTTCCTCCGCAAGAGGTAGAAGAGCTGTAGAACCAGCCGCTGCAATCGTACCTGATAATTCTTGTTTTGTATTATCGCTTCCTTTAGCAGTTTCTTTACTAGTTGTATCTTCTGCTTTCCCACAACCAACTAATGCTCCTGCTACCACTAAAGCTGCTAAAGAAAATTTAATACCTTTTTTCATAACCATGTCTTGTACCCCCATTTGGATTATCACTTTTCGAATTCATTTTCTTTCGAACACAAATTCATTGTAGGACAACAATATTATGTGAGTGTTAAGCAATTTTTAATTTTAAGTAAATGACGATAATAATCCTTAAAAGCCAGAAATCCCAACATTTATAGTTAAATAACCCAACAAAAACCACACTAACTACGCTGCAATGTAAATATATTCTTAACAATGTAAATTCAATGTAAATGTTTTTCTCTCTTTTTCCCTTTTCGTTAAAGTTACATTTACAATTCCGCTGTATTTTGTAATTTTTACACACCTAATTTATGCACATTAAAAATAATTTCAGTAATATTTTTTAGTACAACTAAATAAATTGGAACAATTCTAAAAATAAATGAATATTTTTAAAGTACTAATTGACAACATAATCCAATGTAGTCTACTATATTACTAACAAAAAGTTTACCTTAGGAAACTTTTTAAACTCAAACTAAAAATATAGAGATGAGGTAACTTTTATGGTATCGGCTAATATAAAACCACTTTCCGAATTTAAAATAGGAGAGTTTGTACAAATTGAGAAGATACAATTAGAAGGAACTATGAAACGACGCTTATTAGATTTGGGATTTATCCCGGGGGCGACGATTAAAGTATTGCAACGCAGTCCACTTGGAGATCCGGTCGCTTATCAAGTGAGCAACACAACTATTGCACTGCGTAAAGAAGAAAGCTCCCTTATTTTCGGGGTATTAATAGGAGATGATTTCAGATGAGCAAACATCGTATCGCTTTAGCTGGTAACCCGAATACAGGGAAAAGTACATTATTTAATACTTTAACAGGCTTAAAACAACATACTGGAAACTGGACGGGAAAAACTGTTTTAAAAGCTGAAGGAGAATATGAACATAACGGAAGTAATTATACATTAATAGATTTACCGGGAACTTACTCACTATACTCAAATTCCGCAGACGAAGAAGTAGCGAGGGATTATATTATATTTGAAAAACCAGAAGTAACTGTAGTTGTTATAGACGCAACTGCTATGGAAAGAAATTTAAATTTAGCACTCCAGGTGATGGAGATGACAAATAATGTAGTCATTTGCATTAACTTAATTGATGAAGCCGAGAAAAAAGGGATTGTTATCGATGAAAAGAAATTAGCAAAATCACTTGGTGTACCTGTCGTTAAAATTTCAGCACGTAACCGAGTAGGTATTGGTCATTTGCTAAATGTTATTGCAAGAGTAGCAAATAAAAAACTAATTCCAACACCAATTAAAATTACTTACAGCGAAAAAATTGAAAATATGATTCAGGAATTAGAACCACAAATTTATAAAGTGTTCGGTGATACGTATCCAGCACGTTGGATTGCGTTACGTATATTAGATGGAGATAAAAATTTCTTAACTACACTTCAAAAACACCATAATGAACCACTTGTAAGGGAGGTCGTAATTAATGGAATCTCACTCAGCCAGTAAAGCTCTTCCATTAGACTATATTATTCAACATGCACAAACACTTTCAAAAGAAGATATACGAGATGATATAGTCGGAGATATTTACCGAACATCTGCAAGCATATGTAAAGAATCTGTCCAATATACAAATACTGATAAATTATATCGTTCCGAAAAACTAGATAAAATTTTCACATCTCCAATCTGGGGATTCCCAATTATGCTCGGTATTTTATCTATTATTTTTTATCTTACAATTGCAGGCGCTAACGTACCATCTGATATGATTGCCGAATTCTTCGGATGGGCCGAAGGATATTTAACATCTTGGTTCCAAGCAGCGCATGCACCTGAATGGTTACATGGCATTTTAATACTTGGTTTGTTCCGTGGTATCGGTGCTGTTATTAGCGTTATGTTACCACCTATGGCAATCTTTTTCCCTATGTTCGCGCTATTAGAAAACTACGGATACTTACCACGTGTCGCGTTTAATATGGACCGCTTATTCAAACGATCCGGCGCACACGGGAAACAATCTTTAACAATGGCAATGGGATTTGGTTGTAATGCAGCAGCCATTATGTCAACACGTATCATTGAATCACCACGTGAACGTATGCTAGCAATTTTAACGAACAACTTCGTTCCTTGTAACGGTCGCTGGCCTATGTTAATTTTAATGGCTTCACTATTTATGGCTGCTGGTTATACAGGCAGTATGCAAACATTGGTTACTGCTGGCGTTGTAGTTGGAATGGTTGTAATTGGTGTTATTATGACATTAACTGTTTCTTGGGTACTATCAAAGACAGCCTTAAAAGGGATTCCAACTCACTACACACTTGAGTTACCTCCGTACCGCAAGCCAAAAGTTTGGAATACCATTGTTCGCGCAACACTCGATAAATCAATCTATGTTTTAAAACGAGCTATAGTTGTTGCTGCCCCTGCGGCTGCATTAACTTGGTTACTTGCTAACATTTTTATCGGTGACACAAGCTTACTTATGTATTTTGTAAACTTCCTAGATCCATTTGCTAAAATGTTAGGACTTGACGGGTTTATTCTAGCTGCATTCATTCTTGGACTACCCGCTAATGAAATTGTAATCCCAATTTTATTAATGTCTTACTTATCAACTGGGGCTTTAACTGAAATAGATGATTTTAATCAAATTAAAAATCTATTCCTAGAAAATGGTTGGACTTGGTTAACAGCGTTAAACACAATGTTGTTCTCACTTCTTCATTTCCCGTGCGGAACAACACTTGTTAATATATACAAAGAAACAAAAAGTACAAAATGGACATTCTTATCGTTTGCAATCCCTACCATTATCGCCATTGTTGTTACATTCCTCTCTACACAATTGGTACATTGGTTAGGGCTTGTATAAAGCAAAGCATACATAGAAGGTATCCCCCTTCACATATGCTTTGCACGAAAGAAACCTGAAATTATTCAGGTTTCTTTTTTTGCACATCAGTATTCCACGGCTGTGCTCCATACGTTGTGAGTTTTTTATGAATAAAATATATAGTTCCTGGAAGAACTGCCATTAATATCGTGCAACTAATTCCTAATCCAGTAAACAACTTTCATCACCTTATTTCACTCTTTTCGGTAAAGCTGAACCTGAATGTTCAATTGTTGGATGAACATGAACAGTAATTTCAGCATTACTAAAGTAATTTTCGCCTTGATCCCAATTCTTACTTATTTTTGTCCACTCTTTATAATTATGTCGCTTATACACTTCCCCTAACTCTAATACATCTACCTTATATTTTTTTTGAACAAGCTTAATCGATTTTTGAATACGCTCCTCCATTTCTTCCGATATATCCTTCTCTAAACGCTTTTCATTCAAAACCTTTTTATGATCACTGAAATGCAACTCAGCCAATGTGCCTTCCAGAGATAAATGAATATCAAACTTTGGTTTTGTAGCATTCGTTGTAGATACTTTAATTTTTCGACGCAACTTATGAATTTCATATGTAATAAGTTGATTTTTTTTACGAATCGTAAAAAAACCTCCAATTTTTTTGCCTATTATATAATTCATCCCTAATGTTTCTTCCCCACTCAAATTGCCTACACATTTATTATCCTTTCCACGAAACAATGCTGCACCGTTCATTTGTACCCCTTGTTTTGTCAGTTCAAGAATAGGTAATACAAAACTGCGGTTAGAGATCATCTTCTCCTGTACCTCCCCAATTCTTGCAGCCTCAATCATTTGGGCATTTTTCGGAGGGTGTTCAGCTAACATATCAATATACTGCGCCGGTAAATTTTCAGGCTTGGCACTTTGTTTTAAAATAGCTTCTGCATTTTTCTTAGAAACGAACAAACGAATATTTCTTCTCATTTCATGATCGCGAATATATACATCTAACGTATTTTGTAAAATGTATGGATGTGAAAGTAATTCTTCAGAGAAAATAATCACTTGTATATGAGGGAAAAATAATGTACGGCTAATTTTTTTAGCGATTATTCTTATTTGTTCAAATACACTATCTGCTTTTGCACTAACATTAATATAATTTTCGCTATCCCCACCCCCTTGTCCACCCTGTTGAGACAATTTACTGGGGAGTACCATCTGATAGGTCCCTTTCATAATTGGATTCGCTTTCTTCTCCTTCACGATATCGTAAGCCGCTCCTACTACAAATCCTCTTTCTTCTATCTCTTCTAACTCAGAACACCCACTCATAAATCCAGTTAAAGCCATAACCATTATAATTTTAAGAAGGTGTTTCATTTCCACCATTCCTTCTTTTTATTTTATATACAATTAAAACGAGCAAAGGTGCTAACACAACACACCCCATATCTATCCAAGCTAAATAAGTCCCATAACTTGATAAAGCATTCAAACTACTAGGTATCATATTCGCCATAAAAATAATTGGGGCACTTACGAAAATAAAAATATGTTTCTTCACTTTCGGAAACATAGCACAAAACAATAAAGATGCGACATCATAGTACATTGCTGTCGTGTTATAAATAGTAATAATCCAAGTCGTAAAAAAAATCGCATCAAACCTTTCTAAAAATCCTCCACCAATTTCAATTTCTTTCCCTAATTCAATTGTTGGATATGTCAATCCACGTGTTGTCATATACGTAAAAACACTAATACAAGTTACATAAATTAAAATGTATGACAGCACGTTTACCATCACCGCTTTCGCGACTGCCATCGGCGCTTTTTTCGCTGTCTTATCATTCAGCAACACCGCATAAAATAAAGCTACTTCAAATCCAATAAACGTAAAAATAGAATTTTTAACTCCAACAGCATATTGACTTACTTTCGTTTGAAAAGCTGGTAGTAAATTATTTATTTCCATTAAATTTATATTCAATAAAGAAAGAAGTACTATCGCAATTAAAACAATAGGTAAGAATAAAACATTTAACCTTAATAAGGCTGCTCTTGATCCTGCTATTCCATAAATAACAACTAATAAGAAGAAGAAAGACAGTAGTTGTATTGGTGTATCACTAAATAAATACGTTTGAGAAATAACTGAAATCATTCGCGATTCATATGCTGTCAAAGCAGCAAACGTTAATACTAAAATACAACTAATTGTGTATGCAACAGGCTTCGTCAAATGCGCACTCGTATATTGAACAAAATTTTGTTTTGGAAATAAGATAGCCACTCTCGTCACAAACCAGCCTAAAACTGCGCAAATCAATCCACCCAAAAGCAAGATAATCCAACCGTCCGAAAATAAAGTTTGGTTAGCGATATCTCTCGGCATAGACAATGCCCCTATACCAATAATGGTCGATGATACCGCAAACCCAATTTCCCGAGATCCAATCTCTTCATCGCCATACTCAAATGGTTTCACTTATTTTCGCTCCTTTGGACGTATTGTAGAATCTTTTGTTTGTAAGTACTCTGGTCTATCTTTCAACATCGATTTTGGCATGCGAATAAATTCTTCTTTCCAATCTTTATAAAATGCAGGAGCAATGGGAGTTGTATACGGTATACCAACACTTGTTAAATTTGTAATATGAATAGCAAGTGCAATCAGAGCTAGAATGATCCCATACAGTCCAAAAGCCGTTGCAGCTAATACAAAGACGAAAAGTAAAATTCGGAACGTAATCGTAATACTATATACAGGAAGCGAGAACGTAGCAATCGCAGTAACTGCAATAATAATAACTAAAAACGGATTTACAATCCCTGCATTTACCGCAGCTTCTCCAATTACAAGACCTCCTACAATCCCTATCGTTTGCCCCATCGGTTTCGGCAATCGGATTCCAGCTTCTCGTATTAATTCCATAGTCAAGGCCATCATTAACGTTTCAATATATGCTGGAAACGGAACACCTTCCCTCGCACCTGCAATTGAATAAGCCAGTTTAGAAGGAATAAGTCCTTGATGATAAGATACAAGTGCTACATACATAGCTGGTAACAAAACCGCGATTATACCTGAACCCATACGTAAAAATCTTAGTAACGTTCCAATCACCCAGCGCTCGTAATGATCTTCTACAGATTGAAAAATATCAACAAACACAAGCGGTGCAATAAGAGCAAACGGAGATCCGTCTACTAAAATGGCCGCTTTTCCCTTCGCTAATGACGCTATAATATTATCTGGCCTCTCTGTATTCAAAAACTGTGGAAATGGAGATAAATTATTATCCTGAATTAATTGTTCAATCGTACCTGTTTCCAAAATAACATCTGTCACTATTGATTGAAGACGGCGATCTAACTCTTTTACAATGTGAGGATTAATAATATCTTCTATATATACTAGGGTTACTTCTTTCTGCGATCGCTTCCCCATAATATAAGATTGGAACCTCAACTTTGGATCGCGTAAACTGCGTCGGATTAACATTTTATTCACATTAATATCTTCATTTAATCCAACTCTCGGTCCGCGTATTAAATCTTCTGTCACTGGTGGCTCTAAACTTCTCTTCTCCCAAGCCCTACTATTAATAACGATAGCAGTTTGAATATTATCAATTAATATAACTGTATCTCCCGCTAAAATCGCATTTATAATATCCGGAAACGTTGTCTTCTTACCCACTTCCGCAATAGAAATAAAACGATCCAATAACGTCTGAACGACAGCCGCTTCATTTTGCACTTCTTCATATTGAAGAGTACGAACTACATATTTATAAACATTATCCTTGTCTGTTAACCCACATAAAAACACAACCGCACAACGTGTAAAACTCCCAGCAAGAACAACTTCTCTAATTGTTAAATCATTAGGTGAACCTAACTCATCCCTAATTTCTTTCATAACTTCAAATAAGTTACCTTCAAGCTCTAACAATTTCCCCACCTAACTTCCTTTTCAACAAGTTTTTAGTTAGATTCCGCTAATTGAAGAAAATATATACAAAAAAGAGCTATCTCTTTTCAAAGATAGCTCTAATAAAGTAAAACTTTAATCAGCCCTCACCAATCGGACTTTTACAGGCAGCAGGGCCCCTACCTAACTTCTTTGCTTCCGCTGAATTTTGAGTTGAGGGTCTTACTGCCCGTTAATGCGGGATAAACGAATTACTTTTCTACTATTATATTGTTTTTCTTTATAGATACACTTTTTGTAAATCCACTAACTACAAACATCACAATCATATTAATTAACAATGCGACTATGCCTACATTCAAATCTTTTATATACTGCGGGAAACTCGGAAACATTGTGGCTATAGTTGAACCAGATAAGGTAATATATGCGATCACTAACAGCCCAACTCCTATTCCTGCAATCGCTCCTTGCTTCGTAATAATTTGGCGTGGAAACAAGCTACATACAAGTGCAGGGAAAAGTTGTGTAACAATACTGTATCCCATTAATAGAAGCGCTCCTATCGTTTCTCCTCCTTTAAATGTAAATAAAACTGCCACGAGCGTTACTACAGGCACAAATAATTTTGCCATCTTAGCAACTTGTCTATCTGAAGCAGATGGAACTATCGTTCGATAAATATTTTTCGCTAACAGTGTAGAAGCCGCCATAACAAGCATCGAACCCGGAACCAATGCCGTTAATACTCCCGCACTACCAATAATTCCAATAAACCAAGGGTCAAACGTTTGAAGAGCAAGTCTGAACAATGAAAGGTCTACATCCGCTCCTTTTAATCCCGGAACCTGTAATATAGCAGCAAATCCTGCAAAAAATACGAAAAGTAAAACTAAAGAATACAATGGCATAATTGCTGCATTTTTACGAAATACTTTTTCATTTTTTGCAGAAAAAGCAGAAGCAAATGTATGAGGCCACATATAGAAACCGAGGGCCGTTAATATAATAGTAGAAACAAACCAAGAAATACTCATTCCTTCTTCAGATAAAGATAAAAATCCCGGTTTCGCTGCCTCTACAGCCTCAAACATCGGCTGAAATCCTCCATAATAATGATACGGTAAATATATACCTAAAAACATAACGATAAACAGTATCATAATATCCTTCAAAGCGGCCGTCCAAGCCGAACCATGTATACCTGAAACCATTACATATATAGTTATAACAATAGCACCAATCCAAACCGCAACAACAGGTGACACCCTTCCGTAAGAAGCTTCTGAAACGATAATTCCCAGTCCTTTTAACTGTAAAACAAGATATGGGATGATGGAAACAACACCAACAATCGAAACAATAAGTCCAAGCGCTTTACTTCTATATTTCTTCGCAAAAAAATCCGACTGTGAAACAAGGTTATGCTCTTTCGCATACTTCCAAATCGGTGGCAATAAAAAATACGATAAAAGATAAGCTAAAGCGCCATAACCTAAAATATAAAAGGTAGGTGCTCCTTTACTATATGCCCAGCCACTTCCTCCCAAAAATGTAAACGTCGTATAAATTTCACCTGCCATAAGGAGAAAAACAAAAATAGTGCCAAATCCTCTTCCCCCAACTGACCATTGCTCTAAATTCATATCTTTTCCATGTTGTGCCCGAATCCCTAAAAATAGTGCGAGAAACAAAAATAAAATAATGATAAGTAATGCAGTCATTTTACATCCTCCTTATTAGCAGGATCAAACACGTACACAAGCCCCATACAAAAAGATGTAATAAACACTGATAATAATACCCAAAATAATAAAAATGGCATCCCTAATACGTAAGGAGTAACTGAATTCGCAAATATTGGCCCAACTACTAAACAAAGAACTGGGATAAGCGCTAGAATGTGTATTTTCTTCATCTCATTCTCCTTTACTTATAAAGTTCATAATGGCTGATACAAAGACTTCCACTCCAATCGGCAATGCATCTTCGTCAATCGTAAAACGAGGGTGATGGTGAGGATATATAATACCTTTCTCTTTATTTCCCGCTCCGATAAAAAAGAATGTCCCCGGTGCCTTTTGTAAAAACGCTGAAAAATCTTCTCCAGCCATAGTCGGCTGTAAACGAACAACTCTATCCCTTCCATAAAGTTGTAATGCCGTTTGTTCAATAAGCTCTGTAGCTTCATAGTCATTTACAACTGGTTGATACCCATATTCATATGAAAATGTATATTTCGCTCCGTAAGATTCCGTAATATGCTTCACAATCCGCTCAATCTTCTTCTCTGTTTCACCTCGTAATTCATGTCTTAAACTTCTTACTGTCCCTTCAATCTCGGCTTGCTCTGGTATTACATTATGAGTTGTCCCCGCATGAAATTGTGTAACAGATATTACGAGAGAATCTAATGGATTCGTGAGGCGAGATACAATTTGCTGAAGTTGCGAAACGACTTGTGTTCCAATTGCAATACTATCCACCGTTTCATGAGGGATTCCAGCATGTCCACCTTTTCCCTCTATCTTAATTTTAAAAACATCCGGTGCAGCCATTGCAGGGCCATAAATAACACCTATTTTCCCAACCTCTAATGACGCCCAAAGGTGAGCACCAATAATATAATCCACACCTTCCATTACACCTGCAGCAACCATCTCCTCTGCACCACCAGGAAAATTCTCTTCAGCATGTTGGAATAGAAAACGAATCTCCCCTTTAATTTTCTCTCTTTCTTCTACTAACTTATGTACAACCCCAAGTAATATCGCTATATGTCCATCATGACCACATGCATGCATTACACCTTTATATATAGAAATAAAATCAAACTCATTTTCTTCATGAATAGGAAGAGCATCCATATCGGCTCGAATCGCAACTGTTTTGCCCGGATGTTTACCTACTAACTTTGCCATCACACTATATTTAGTCGGCCGTGACACTTCTAAATATGGGAATTTCCGAAGTATATCGAACACAAACTGCGATGTTTTCTCTTCTTGAAAAGATAACTCTGGATACTTATGAAAATGCCTTCTCCACTCAACCAACTGATTTTTTGACAAAACAAGTTCCTTTGCAACATCCATTTCTCTTCTCCCCTTCTTCACCAAATTAAATGTTATTATAACGTGAATTGTTAAGTTTTAAAAGAATCTTCTGAATTTTCGGTGATGATAAACTAAAAAGAAAAAGCCATCCAAAAGATGACTTTTTCATTATTATAAAATAGTAATTGCTTGTTTTCCCATTTGCTCCCAAGCTTTCTCAAATTCTGCTCGCGGAACAGCCAAGCGCGGATTATTTTTAAGAGGATCATTTACATATACAAAGTTTTGATCATATCCAATTACTACTGCACTATGCTCATAATATGTAATTTTCACTTCGCCTGAACTCGTATTCCATGTTTCAAAACTACTTTCAGCTAGCGGCTTAAACGTCGTATTAATAATGACCCATACCGGAGAACCAGAACTAATTACTTTATATATATCTTGCATGTCTCTACCTGTTAAATTAATTACTTTTTCAGGAACATATTTTTCTGCTAAATCAAAGATTGGTTTATTGTATACACCATATCCAGGCTCTGCCTTTGTATAAATATTTCCCACAAATCCCTCGTAAGGATTTCCACGCAAACCATTTTGTTCAAATGGAACACGATGAATTTCGCTAGCAAGTTGCATCTTATCTACTTGTACACCTTTATATTGCAGCAACATAGCTAAACTTGTCACTTCACATCCTCGAGGTAATTCTGGTAATTGTTTAATAAACGGAACATCTTCAATCATAGCTGCTTCTTTCATTTCAGATAGAAACTCTAAGCGTAGAACTTGCGCCTTTTGCATGATTTTATCTTTTCCTATAAAAAATGCAGCAGCAAGTATAATTCCAAAAACAAAAAGATATTTTAACTTTTTCATTATAAACAAAACTCCATTAATTATTATTTTACAGATACACCTCTTATCATTGTACCCTTCTTCTTACTAGTTTGCTAGAAAGATCATGTGAATTATCGCTCATAGAATTAATTATAAAAATTCTAATTATTTTTAATAAAAAGAAAAATAAATATACATTTACAGAATATTTTGCTAAAATCAAAATTGTTAACATAGTGAAGATATCACCATGTTAACAAACATTCTTAGAGTATTTAGTCATAGTTCGTTTTTTACATACTCCATTCATTTCATAGCAAATAAACCGAGTGTGTTTTGCATCCCCCACTAATGATTAAAAACTCAGAATAAAACGAAGTTTACACATTCAAGAAAATACGGGGTGAGGGGCATATGAATCAACAAATTGAACAAACAGATTTAAAACGAACAATGAAAAGTAGACACCTATTTATGATTGCACTCGGCGGTGTTATCGGAACCGGGCTATTTATGGGATCTGGTCAAATCGTCCATAATGCCGGACCTGGTGGTGCTATTCTTGCATTTTTAGTCGGTGGATTTGTTATGTATTTAACGATGTTATGTCTTGGTGAATTATCCGTTGCTATGCCAGAAGCAGGTTCATTCCAAAGTTATGCAAGCAAATTCATTTCACCTGGTTTTGGATTTGTTGTCGGTTGGATGTATTGGTTAAATTGGGCTGTTACAGTTGGCGTAGAGTTAACAACTGTAAGTATTTTAATGAAACGCTGGTTTCCAGACGTTTCTTCCTGGATTTGGTGCGTTACATTTGCAGCAGCACTCTTCCTCGTAAACGCTTTATCAGCAAAAGCATATGCAGAAGCAGAGTTTTGGTTCGCAAGTGTAAAAGTCGCGACAATTGTCATTTTCATCGTGCTTGGTGGCGCTGTTATGTTCGGTCTACTAGACTTTAATGGAAAGCCAGCTCCAATGCTTCATAATTTCACTGAAAATGGCGGGCTATTTCCCAACGGTGCATTAGCTGTTCTTCTTACGATGATTACAGTAAATTACTCCTTCCAAGGAACAGAATTAATTGGAATCGCTTCAGGAGAAAGTGAAAATCCTGAAAAAACAATTCCAAAAGCAATAAAAAATACAATTTGGCGAACTCTCTTCTTCTTCGTCTTAGCGATATCAGTTGTTGTAGGTTTACTCCCATGGCAAGAGGCTAATCTAGTTGAAAGTCCCTTTGTACTTGTATTTGATGTAGCCGGTGTCCCATATGCAGCAGATATTATGAACTTTGTTATTATTACAGCTGTATTATCCGTTGCTAACTCTGGTCTATATGCAAATTCTCGTATGCTGTGGGCGATGGCAAAACAAGGAATGGCAAGCCCAGCATTTACGAAATTAACTAAAAAAGGTGTACCGCTAAATGCATTAATTTTCAGCCTAATTTTCGCTAGCCTGTCCTTACTAACAAGTGTATTTGCGGCAGATACTGTCTTTCTAGTTTTAACATCTATTGCAGCAATGGCTGCCGTTGTCGTTTGGATGTCAATCGCCGCTTCACAGTTTTTCTTCCGTAGAAATTTCGTGAAAAATGGTGGCAACATAAATGATTTAAAATATCGTACACCGCTCTATCCACTCGTTCCAATCGTAGCGTTCTCGCTCAATTTCATTACATTTGTTAGTTTGGCTTTCATTCCAGATCAAAGAATTGCTCTTTATTGTGGCATTCCATTTATGATTATTTGTTACATTTTATACCAAGTTAAATATAAAAAAATTGTCACACTTGAACAGCCACGAACTGTCACACGAGAAATAAACTAAATATACAAAAAATTCAGCTATCTTCCTTATCATAAGATAGCTTTTTTCTATTTCTTGGATATCCTGGTATAACTTTATTTATCTTAAAATTTTCACAATCACGTTTTTCTCTGGAAAATAGTTTACAATGTAATCAAGTTACAAATGATATTCACCTTAAAAAGTGTGCATTTGTGTCTATTTTTTAACAATATATCAAAAACTATTGCCTTCTATAAATTAATAGGTTTATATTGTTTTATTGGCATAGTTTCAATCCAAGGAGAAAGGAGATTTTCAATCGTGCAACTAAAGAAAGCGTTTTGGAAGTTGGCTTCGCTTCTTCCGTTATCATTACTTCTGTTCCTCGGTGGCTGTGATAAAAAACTCGCAGTATTAAATCCGCAAGGACCTGTTGCAAAAGCACAGTATGATTTAATTGTTTGGTCATTCTTGCTTATGTCATTAATTATCGCAATTGTATTCATTCTGTTTACAGTCATCTTGATTCGTTATCGTGAAAAACCAGAGAATATGGACTATGAGCCACCTGAACAACACGGTAACACATTACTAGAAATTATTTGGACGCTTGTTCCTGTTATTATCGTTATCGCATTATCGATTCCAACAGTAAAAGCAACTTATGCTTCGGAAGAGGTTCCGAAAGAGTCCAAACATATTAAACCAGTTGAAATTTATGTTACATCTGCAAACTGGAAATGGTTATTCAGTTACCCAGAGGAAAAAATTGAAACCGTTAACTATTTAAACATCCCAGCTGGTGTACCAATTCAATTCAAACTGACTTCTGTCGGCCCAATGAATGCTTTCTGGGTACCAGAACTTGGTGGTATGAAGTACACAATGGATGGCATGATTATGGATCTTTATTTACAAGCTGATAAACCAGGTTCTTACCTAGGTCGTAGTGCGAACTTCTCTGGTGAAGGATTCACTCACATGGAGTTCGAAGTTGAAGCGAAAACTAAAGAGAAATATGACAAGTGGGTTAAAGAAGTACAACAAACTGCTGATAAGTTAACAGAACAGAAATACAACGAAATTATTAAACCTGGTGTAGTTGGACGCATGACGTTCTCTAGTCACCACTTAAGTTATGTAGATCCAAAATCACTTGAATATTGTGATTACAACTACTACAAAAACAAAAAATAATAGCTATTATTCCAACAGATTGGAGTGAACACAGTGAAGCTTGATGAATTCTTTGTCACAGGTGACCCGATTATTTACGGTGCAGACGCTTCTATCGTTCTTGTGACATTAGCAATCATTTTCGTACTAACAAAGTATAAAAAATGGAAATGGCTTTGGGACGAATGGTTGACAACTGTTGACCATAAAAAAATCGGAGCCATGTATATTATTTCTGCGGTTATCATGTTATTCCGTGGTGGTATGGATGGTTTAATGATCCGTGCACAGTTAACATTCCCAGAAACAACTTATTTAAACGCTGAACACTATAACGGAATCTTTACAACGCATGGTACAGTAATGATTCTTTTCATGGCAATGCCATTCGTTATGGGATTAATGAACCTTGTAGTACCATTACAAATTGGTGCTCGTGATGTTGCATATCCGTTCTTAAATGCTTTAAGTTTCTGGTTATTCTTTGTCGGAGCAATGTTATTCAACATCGCTTTCGTAATCGGTGGTTCTCCAGACGCTGGGTGGACTTCTTACTTCCCAATGGCAGGTACAGAGTTTACTTCAGGCGTAGGAAATAACTACTACGCAATTGCATTACAGATTTCAGGTCTCGGTACGCTAATGACCGGTATTAACTTCCTTGTTACTATCTTAAAAATGCGTACACCTGGTATGACTTTAATGAGAATGCCAATGTTTACTTGGTCAATCTTAATTACAACAATTATCATTATTTTCGCTTTCCCAGTATTAACAGTTGCTCTTGCATTAATGACATTTGACCGTCTATTCGATGCTCACTTCTTTACGATGGCGAGCGGCGGTATGCCGATGTTATGGGCCAACCTGTTCTGGGTATGGGGTCACCCTGAAGTATATATCGTTATTTTACCGGCATTCGGTATTTTCTCTGAAATCATTAGTACATTCTCACGTAAGCGTCTATTCGGTTACAGTGCGATGGTATACTCAATGGTTGCAATTTCTTTACTAAGTTTCGTCGTATGGCTTCACCACTTCTTCACGATGGGTGCAGGTCCAGCGGTTAACTCATTCTTCTCGATTTCGACAATGGCGATTTCGATTCCAACCGGTGTTAAGATCTTTAACTGGTTGTTTACACTGTATAAAGGACGTATCCGTTTTACAGTTCCAATGCTTTGGTCATTGGCATTTATTCCAAACTTCGTAGTCGGTGGGGTTACAGGGGTTATGCTTGGAATGGCAGCTGCTGATTATCAATACCATAACAGCTACTTCCTAATCGCTCACTTCCACTACGTATTAATCGCAGGTACAGTATTCGCTATGCTTGCTGGATTCACATTCTGGTATCCAAAAATGACTGGTCATATGTTAAATGAACGCCTAGGTAAATGGACATTCTGGATCTTTATGAGCGGATTCAACATCTGTTTCTTCCCAATGTACTTCTTAGGTTTAGACGGTATGACTCGTCGTATGTACACTTACTCTGAAAGTCTTGGATGGGGATGGCTAAACCAAATCGCATCTGTTGGTGCGGTAATGATGGGTATCGGCTTCCTACTTCTTTGCTACAACGTAATTTGGAGTGCACGTCACGGTGAACGTGACACAACTGGAGATCCATGGGATGGTCGTACACTTGAATGGGCAACTCACTCTCCTGTACAACATTACAACTTCGCGAAGCTTCCTGAAATTAAAGAAGCTGATGCTTTCTGGTACATGAAAAAACGCGGAGAAACAGTTACACCAGCAGCAGAAGATATCAAACCAATTCACATGCCAAGTAACTCTGGTGTGCCTATTATTGCGTCTGGATTCTTCGGTCTTGCAGGTTTCGCATTAGTATTTAGCTGGTTCTGGCTTGCAGCAATCGGTGGAGTTGGTATTTTAGCTTGCTTAATCTATCGTTCATTCGATTATGATGAAGGTTACTATATCAGTGTTGATGAAATTAAAAAAACAGAACATATAGCATGAGAGGTGAAATGACATGGCGGCTTTAGATAAAAGCTTACCTTTGGAATATCAATCCGAACAAAGCAGATTGAATATCCTAGGATTCTGGATTTTTCTTGGGGCTGAAATTATGCTGTTCGCAACACTTTTCGCCTCTTATCTAGTCCTTGCTGGTCGTACGGCAGATGGCCCAACACCAGCGCAATTGTTTGAACTTAAAACGCTTTTAATTCAAACATTACTACTTTTAACAAGTAGTTTTACATGCGGTATCGTAATTCATGAAATGCGTAAGCATAACCAAAAAGCGATGCTTGGATGGTTCGTCCTTACATTACTTTTAGGTGCAGGTTTCCTATTCTTTGAGATCGAAGAGTTCATTATGTACATTGGTGAAGGCGCAACAATTCAAACAAGTGCTTTCTTATCTGGATTCTTCGTTCTTCTTGGAACGCACGGAGCTCACGTAACAGGCGGTATCATTTGGGCAACTTGTGTTATTATCCAAATTTTAAAACGAGGTTTAACACCAGTTACAGCTCGTAAAGTATTCATTATCAGCTTATACTGGCATTTCCTTGATCTAGTTTGGGTCTTTATTTACACACTAGTTTACTTGAACGGGATGGTGGCGTAAATGGCTCAAAACAACAATCAAGCAAACGGGCATGCGCATAGCGGATTCCCTTGGTCACACGTTTTCGGATTTATTTTATCGCTTGCATTAACGTTTCTAGCGTTATACGTGGCACTTTACACAACATTGCCACTTTCAACAGTCTTAACAACTATTATCATAATGGCTGTTGCGCAAGCATTGTTACAATTAATTATGTTCATGCATTTAAAAGAAGGAGAAGGAAGAGTTCAAATTCTTACAATGATATACAGTTTCTTCGTTGCAACTGCAACAGTTGGTTTAACTGTATGGATCTTCTTCTCAATGTAATGTACATGAAAAAGACTGCTGAGATTCCTCAGCAGTCTTTTTTTATCCCCTCCCCTGTTACATCCACATTACGGAATTAACAACAGAATCATGAAAAATATACTTATTATGACAAATGTTAAGAAAAATCTTTCTTTATGAAATCGAATCCATATGCGTTGCTTTTCTACCTATTATATGGCTAAATAGGTACTATATTTATTTGAAGGGAGAGAACGCAATGGAACATCATACTTCTGTTCTATCACTTATGGTTGTCGTTGCAATCGCGTTTTTCGTTCCCCTTTTGTTACAACGCTTTAAATTAAAAGCACTTCCTGTTGTCGTTGCAGAAATTATTGCAGGAATCTTTGTAGGTAAAAGTGGGTTTAATATTATTGAGCCAGATATATGGCTTCAAGTTTTATCAACATTAGGATTTATCTTCCTCATGTTCTTAAGCGGTTTAGAAATTGATTTTTCTATCTTTAAACAAAAAGGGAAAAAAAATACGACAAACGAGCCAAATACATTTCAAGTAGCAAGCATTATCTTCTTATTTATTTTCATCTTATCTTATGCCCTATCATTACTATTCGTATGGCTAGGATTTGTAGATAATGCAATGTTCATGACTTTAATTATTTCAACTATTTCTTTAGGTGTTGTTGTACCAACATTAAAAGAAAACAACCTAGGAAAAACTGCAATCGGACAAATCATTTTATTAGTTGCTGTTATTGCAGACTTAGTTACAATGATTTTACTCGCTGTTTTCGTCGGATTAAATTCCGAAAGCGGTCAAAGTATGTGGCTCTTACTTATTCTATTCGGTGCCGGTATTGTCATTTACTTTATTGCAAAACGCTTTAAAAACATTCCATACTTAGATAGTTTAAAAGCTGGTAGTGTACAAATTGATACACGAGCTGTTTTTGCACTCATTTTAATCTTAGTTGGGTTATCGGAATCTGTTGGAGCAGAAAATATTTTAGGTGCCTTCTTAGCAGGTGTACTTGTATCGTTATTATCACCAAATGAAGATATGGTGGAAAAACTTGATTCTATCGGCTATGGTTTCTTCATCCCTATTTTCTTCGTAATGGTTGGTGTAAATCTAGAGGTGTGGTCTATTTTCAAAGAACCTTCTAGCATGCTAATGATTCCAATCTTAATTGTAGGACTCTTTATTTCGAAACTCTTACCATCACTCGTCTTAAGAAAATGGTATCCACGTAATATCGTACTTGGAAGTGCAATCTTATTAACATCGACACTTTCTTTAGTTATTGCGGCTGCACAAATTGGTGAAAAACTGGAGATCATCAGTCCAAGTTTATCTGCCTCTCTTATTTTAAGCGCAGTTATTACTTGTATTTTTGCACCTATATTGTTTAAAAAAATGTTCCCAAAAGTAGAAACACCAAAACCAAAAGTAGCTATTATTGGCGCGAGCAGAATTACCCTTCCGTTATCACTAGATTTAAAACGAGAAGATTATGACGTAACGCTATATATGATGCGTCAAAACAAAATAAATGATGAAGAAGCGAAATCACATGACTTCCCTATCGTGAAATTAGATGACATCACAATCGCATCATTAACTGAACAAACAGCATTTGATGCAGATCGCGTCGTTGTTGCAACAAGCGATGATGAACAAAACTTATTATTGGCAGAACATGCAAAAGAGCTAGGTGTTGAACATGTTATTGCAAGTGTAGAAGATCCACTTCTACAAGAAAAAGCAACGCAAGAACATATCGCTGTATTCTCAACAATTAACTCTACACGTATTTTATTACGTGCACTTATTGATAAACCTAGTCTCGTTCGCTTAATTACAACAGCAAACGAAACAGTACGTGAAGTTGAACTGCGCAGCAATAAATATAACGGCGTTGCGCTTCGCCGCCTCCCGTTTTTAGGTGATGTACTTGTCATTCAAATCTACCGCGGTAACAAAGCATTAATACCACATGGTGATACAAGACTACAACACGGTGACACATTACTTGTAACAGGTTCAAAAGAACATATCGATACACTAAAAAACATATTAGAGTAAAAAAATGCCCCTCACATAATTGTGGGGCATTTTTTTAACTTCATATGGTAAAATGTTACTATCACATATTATGAGGATGGATCACATTATGTCTATTGTAACTTTAGCTCTTTTATTATTAGCAGAAATACTCGTTGCCATTATTCTCATCGGTGTTAGTATTGAGATTTGTAGTTACGGATGGAAAAAATCGAATGGAATAAAATATTCTTGCCTCCTACTTTCACTCCTTCTCGGAACTGCTAGCATACTCGGACTTCTCGCCGCACCTGCTTATTTCTTTATACAATTAACAGAAAAGGCCTTATAAGAAAGGATGTTAATATGATTATCGTGAAAAATATTGAGGGATCTGAAACTTACGTATTACGTCAAAAAATTTTACGCCCCAATCAAACATTAGCAGATTGTAAATATCCTTCCGATTATGAAACAGACACCTTCCACTTAGGCGCATTTATAAACGATGAACTAATTAGTATCGCTTCCTTCTCAAAAGAAATATACCCTGACCTACCAGCCGGTATTCATTATCGTCTACGAGGAATGGCCACATTACCTGAGTTTCGAAACAACCACGCTGGAAGCTCCTTAATTCAGAATGCAGAACAAATCTTACAAGAGCGTCAAGCAAATATGTTATGGTGTAATGGCCGAATTACTGTAACTGACTATTACAAGCGATTAGGCTTTCAGGAGCATGGTGAAATTTTTGAAATTGAACCAATTGGCCTTCATAAAGTTTTGTATAAAAAGATATAAGAAAGGCTTTCCTCAATACGGGAAAGCCTTTCTTATATTTCAATCTTCTCTTTTTATTTTTTTCATATATATGTATATAAACAAACTAGGAACTAAAAAACAAGCAAACATAATAAGTCCTGTCATACTAATTTCCTTTATCGAAATATCTGGTGTTACAACGATACAAATAGCTAAAATCCCAATAATAATACCCACCGGAATGAATAATAGCTTCATAAAATAACGACGCGACACTCCGCCCGTATGCTCATACACTTCCACTGAATTTTTCAGATTTAAAAAGTTAATAATTATTATCCCGCCCATAAATACCATTAATAAATCCGAAACACTTTCATATCCTGCCCCTTGCAAGACATAGCGGTAAAAGACGATAGCTAGTATGACGATATTTTGTAAGATGAAAGCTAATCTAATATGTTTTAACCCTTCAATCATTAAACGTTCATCTTTCACGATTTTCATCCTACCACTCCTTTTCCTCCCAAAACAAATCATTCAACGTTTTATCTACTGCATAACAAATTTTTAAACATAAATCTAAAGATGGATTGTATTTCCCCTTCTCAATTAAACTAATCGTTTGCCTTGTAACGCCTACTTTTTCTGCTAATTGTTGCTGTGTTAAATCTAACTGAACACGCGCGACTTTTATTTTACTTACAGCCATTCATGTTCCTCCTCTATCTATATTGTAACATATATATTCCATTAAGTAATTTATATTTTACAAAACCAATTGAGTTTTCATCTTATCCCGATTGGTGCGGGCTAATACACAGTGAGGATATCCCCTACTGCTCATAGTTTCACTTTATTATACACAAAAAGGGAGCCTCCCATAAGAAGGCCCTCTCCTATATTTATATTATAAGAATAAATGACATCCAAATAAGAATGCAAATAAGTATAGTAATGGATGTACTTCCATCCCTTTACCCTTCACAATTTTCAAGACTGGATATACTAAAAATCCAATTGCGATTCCATTTGCAATACTAGATGTTAACGGAATACCTATAAAAATTAAAAATGCTGGTAACGCATCTTCAAATTCATTCCAATTAATATCTCGAATGCTTTGTGCCATTAAACTACCTACTATAATTAATGAAGGAGCTGTAATAGCGGCTACACTTGATAAAGAAGCAATAACAGGACTAAAAAATGCCGTTATAATTGTTAGACCAACAACTACAATCCCTGTTAATCCAGTTTTACCACCTGCAGCAATACCTGCTGACGATTCAATCGTCGCTGCTGTTGGGCTTGTTCCAAAGATAGAACCTGTAGTCCCGCCAATTGCATCCGCAATAAACGCTTTACCAAAACGCTTCTCTGTATTGTCTGTAATTAAACCTGCTTGTTTAATTAAACCGAGTAATGCACCTGTTGTATCGAATAAAAGTACAAGTAAAAATGAAAATACAACGCCGTATAATCCGTATTCAATTACATCTGAAAAGGCATTGATTGGGTTTGAAACGATGATACCCTCTGGTAAATGAGGCATCGCCACAATTTTATCAGCAAACTTCAATTGCCCTGTAAAGAAGGCAATAATTCCTGTCACAATCATACTAATAAATAATGCACCGCTCACACGCAATGTCATTAATACCGCCGCTAATATTAAACCAATTAAAGTTAAAATAACAGCTGGAGAATGAAAATCACCAATCGTAACTAAATTAGACGGATGATCCACGATAATTCCAGAAAGGCGCAATCCAATAAAAGCAATAAATAGTCCAATTCCACCTGCAATTGCATGCTTTAAACTATCAGGAATTGCTAAAATTAACTTTTGCCTAAACGAAGTAAAAGATAATAAAAGAAAAATAATCCCCGTTACAAATACAGCTGAAAAGGCAACTACATATGTAATCCCTTCTGCCTTCTGTACAACAGAATAAGCAAAATATGCATTCATTCCCATAGCTGGAGCAATAACAATCGGGTAATTCGCGAAAATCGCCATACCTACTGTTCCAACAACGGTTGCAATAATTGTTGCTGTAAACGCTTGGTCAAATGGTACACCTGCATCAGATAATATTTTTGGATTGATGACAAGAATATACGCAAATGTAAAAAAAGTTGTGATGCCAGCTAAAAACTCTTGCTTCACAGAAGTGTTATATTTTTGTAATTGAAACATGCTTATGTACCCTTCCTACACCTGAATTATTATCACACATTCTTTTTCTTACTAGTATGCGAGAAAATATAATACTTAATCTTAACAATCAATAAAAAGAAGAGTCAATATATTCCCTAATAGTTCGAATTTTAAGTTTAAGTCTGACAAGTACAGATGTAGTACAGTTCATTATGATTATTTTTGTAGCATAACAGATAGAAATGTTTTATAATTTGAAATAGTTAAATATTTAGTAAACGCATTCAAATATCGTTCACTCTACAAGGGGGATTCTTCTTATGCAGCACACAAACAAATCTGGAACTTTAAATCGTGGTTTAAAAGAACGACATATTACTTTAATGTCACTGGGCTCAGCTATTGGCGTTGGGCTATTTTTAGGATCCGCTTCCGCCATTAAACTAGCAGGTCCTTCTATTTTGCTAGGCTATATGATTGCCGGTCTCGTTATTTTTTTCATTATGCGAGCGCTTGGGGAAATGGCAATTGAACAACCTGTTGCTGGTTCTTTTAGTAAATATGCATATGATTATATTGGACCACTCGCTGGTTATATTACTGGTTGGAATTACTGGTTCTTATGGGTTGTTACTTGTATGGCTGAAATTACAGCAGCTGGCATTTACATGCAGTACTGGTTCCCTGATATCCCGCGCTGGACTTGGGCATTACTTGCTCTATTATTAATGAGCGCTTTTAACTTCTTATCGGTAAAAGTATTTGGAGAACTTGAGTTTTGGTTTGCTCTCATTAAAATTGTCACAATTATCTGTATGATAGTAGTCGGAGCTGGTATTATTTTATTCGGATTCGGAAACGGTGGTATCGCTACTGGTATTTCAAATCTTTGGTCACATGGTGGCTGGTTCCCAAATGGATTTTCTGGGTTACTACTCTCCATGCAGATGGTACTATTCGCTTATTTAGGCGTTGAATTAATCGGCGTTACAGCTGGTGAGGCTCAAAATCCGAAGAAAACACTCGCAAAGGCAATTGATAACGTATTTTGGAGAATTCTACTCTTTTACGTTGGGGCATTATTCGTTATGATGGCAATTTATCCATGGAACGAACTTGGTGAGAAAGGCAGTCCATTCGTATTAACATTCCAGCAAATTGGTATCGCAAAAGCAGCAGGTATTATTAACTTTGTCGTATTAACAGCAGCTCTTTCTTCTTGTAACGGTGGTTTATTTAGTACAGGCCGTATGCTATATACATTAGCTCAGCAGAAAAAAGCTCCTGAAAGATTTGGTCGTTTAAATAAAAATGGCATTCCAAGCCAAGGAATTGTAGCAACTGCTATCGTTTTACTAATTGGTGTTATATTAAACTATCTTGTACCTGCAAAGGTATTTACATGGCTTACTAGCATTTCAACTTTCGGTGCAATTTGGACTTGGGGCATTATATTAGTCGCTCAAATTAAATTCCGTAAAAGCTTGCCTACTCAAAATAAACAAAAGTTATCATATAAAATGCCTTTATACCCATTAAGCTCATATTTCTCACTTGCCTTCCTTGCACTAGTCTTATGTATAATGGCGTATTCAGAAGATACACGAATTGCATTGATTGTCGGCCCAATTTGGCTTATCGGCTTAGCAATCGTATATTACATGAAAGGGTTTCATAAGATTGATGAAACACCTAACTCAAAAATTAGTTAAGCAAAACATCCCTTCCTTATTACTTGGAAGGGATGTTTTTATATCTATATAAATATTTCTCAACAAAATTCACGGTATTTTTACAATTTTTTAATATTTTTTATGTTTTCCGTCTTTATTTTTACAGAAAAATAAATTACATTATTAAAGCACATATATTTATTATTAGGGGGATTCTTCTATGAAGAATAAAAAATGGATTACATTTTCTTTAGCAACAGCAATTACACTAAGTATAGGGACCTCGTTCATACCGTCTACTTATGCCGAAAGCTCTGTAGACCCAGCTCCTGAAATTGCTGCAAAAGTTGTAAATCAAAACAATGGGAAGAAAGTATTATTTGATAATACACACGGTCAAACTGCTGGGACAGCTGACTGGGTTATTGACGGCGGCTTTTCTGACTTCGGAAACGGCATTGCAAAAAACGGATATCACGTAAAGGAACTTCGTAAATCAACACCTATTACGTACGAAGACTTAAAAGGTTACAATGTATTTATCGTTCCAGAAGCTAATATTCCTTACAAAAAATCTGAGCAGGACGCTATGTTACAATATGTGAAAAATGGTGGTAGTATCTTCTTTATTGCTGATCATTACAATGCAGATCGTAATAAAAATCGCTGGGACTCTTCTGAAGTTTTTAATGGATATAGACGCGGTGCTTGGGATAATCCTGCAAAAGGAATGTCTAATGAAGAAGCAAATTCACAAGCTATGCAAGGAGTAGAAAGCTCTGATTGGCTCTCTGACAACTTCGGTATTCGCTTCCGCTACAATGCAATTGGTGATGTTTCAGCGAAAACAATTGTACCACCTGAACAATCTTTCGGAATTACAAAAGGTGTTTCGTCTGTAGCAATGCATGCTGGTTCTACTCTAGCAATTACAAACCCAAAACTAGCAAAAGGACTTGTTTACCTTCCAGAAAATCCATCAAAATGGAATAACGCTGTTGATAGTGGCGTTTATAATGGCGGTGGTATTGCAGAAGGCCCATATGCTGCAATTGCAAAAGTAGGACTTGGAAAAGCTGCCTTTATTGGTGACTCTTCTCCTGTTGAAGATGCTACGCCAAAGTACGTTCGTGAAGATTCTGGCCAAACAAAGAAAACTTACGATGGTTATAAAGAAGAAAACGATGCTATCTTATTAGAAAACATCGTAAATTGGTTATCGAATAAAGAGACATTTACAAGTTTAGATCAAGTAAATGGTTTACAACTTGATTCACCTACAGCTCTACAGACATTTGAACAGCCAAGCTTATCAACAGAACCACAACCTGAACCTTGGGGTGCACCAAATGCAGGTTATCAATGGTTTAATACAAATACTTTCAAACCAGGTTCATACGGTTATAATGGTGCGGTAACAACAAGCGACTACGTCGTTACACACCCTAGCATTCTACCAAACAATGAAATTTTCCAAATGAAGATTCAAGTAAACAACTTACTACCTAATACAACTTATAACAACTATTCTTTAGGTATCTTCACTACTGGAGGAACACAAGTGGCTAAAGTACAAAATGCAAACGGCACTTGGCCATCTACTTTTGGATATAGCAGTGCATTTTCTTTCACAACAAACAGCTTAGGCTCTGCTGAGAAAGTTGTAAATGTACAGATTGATTCAAATACAATTGGACAAGCAACGCTTCGTCTACGCCAAAATACAACAACGAAATATAATGAAACTGTAACAATTAATAAGAAATAATAAAAAAGGCAATCCATACATGGATTGCCTTCTTCTCACTTCTCTTCCTTCGAGAAAAACATTCTTGAAATAACGATACCTATACTACCGACGATTAGGAATAACACTGCCCTAATCATCATCGATACCTCTGGTAAGTCAAGTAAGAATAACTTCCCTACCGTTACGACTAAAACGACTAAACCAGCATATAATATTTCATTCATATTTCTATTTCTTCCAAACCAAACCGCAAATAATGCATATACCATCCATAATAACGATACTGATACACTAATTACGCTTCCATCTGTAGATAAAACTTCACCGATTCTCGTAATTGTAATAAATACAATTATCATAAACCAATAGAGCACTATAGAATACATATATTTGCCGAAGCTCGCTAATACTTCTTTCGCTTCTCTCATGCAATAATAGAACGTTCCTATTAAAATAAGATGAGCAACAAAGCCTGCCGAAATAAATTGATCAAACGGGCTAAAAATAGTCTGTATCATTCCAATTGCGTAAACCGTCGCACTAACATACAATTTTATCTGTTGTTTTACTTTAATAGAAGTGACCATGCCGAGGAAACCTTGTAATAATAGTACAATCGCTGCATTCACTAAACTATACTCATATAAAATTGCTAAACTAAATGCTCCCATTGCGAAACCAAATAAGAGATTTGTAAATGTAGAATGTCTATTTTTCCTATATTCAAATACGAACATAGCGGCATGCACGATTGCACTAATAATTAATCCCCATGTTGTAAAATCAGGTATTTTTGAAATAGCTAGTATAAAGAACACTGCATTTGCACTAAATATCGCCAAACGTGGTTCTAGTATAAAACTTCTCTCCGTAAACATATGCCAAAATAATAGTAAATGAATCAAACCATATACAATCGTTAACTGTATTTGCAAGTTCTCTACTAACATTGACATAACAGCAAAGAAAACGAAAAGGACAATGGCAGCAACAGCGTAAGAAATCATATATAAGTATTTATAACGATTTTTCAACGCATACCATAATAAACTAAGTGTTAATACTGTCTCATATCCAAAGAAAATATAAGGATTAGGAGTCGTACTATTTAACAAGAATGGTACGAAGAACGCTCCGACCGCTACGAAAATAGTGAGATATTCCGATTGATATCTTTTCGCTAAATAAATACCTAAAATAACCCATGCAATATTACAGAGAAACGCGACACTTGCCGGAATAAATCCATATAAATAATGTGCTGCAAACGTTGTTAGAACAATCCCGGTAATACTTCCTCCAGCTAATACTAACCCTAACGCCTGCCGCTCTCTTTTAATTTGAATATCTCCTATATAATACAATCCGATAGATAATACGATACCAAACACAATTCGTATCGCTGGTGTTAATAAGCCAGCATCTACCCCTGCTTTAAATAACCAGATCACTCCAAGCAACATAATACCGACAAATACACGCGGTAACCATGTTTGACAAAACTTAATAATATTAAATGGCTCTGGTTTAAAAGCAGATATATCTACTTGTTTTACCTGACGTTCTTGCAAAGGCTCTTTTATCTTAACTATTTCTTCTTTTGGCTTTTCCTCCATTACCGTTTCAATATATTCTTTCTTGTTCTTACTAACATGTTGCTGAGCGTTTTCTACTTCTATTTCCCTTTGCTTTACTTTTAATTCAGCAAGTGCTTCTTGAATTGTTTCAATTGCCGTTTCGAGTGCTTCTATTTTCTTATCCAAATCCTTCTTCATACGCTCCCCCCTCATTCGTAACTCTCATTAAACCTATATATTACCAATTATCTTTATCATACTCTTAGTCTATTCATTTTCAATAGTATTTTTCCAAAAAAAGAAAGGCGTCTTCCCAAAATAGGAAAACACCTTTTTACTCATTTATTCTTATTTAGAACAATGCTAACGATGAAACCAAGACACATGCCTACAATAGCTGGAACAATCCACCCAACACCTTCTGTATAAAACGGAATGTATTTTAATGCTGACGTCCACTGATTCATCATTACATTTTTATTTAAAATATCAATTGCACTAAATATCGCTACAACCCAAACAGTTACTGCATATACGTATGCATACTTTCCAATATACTTATGGAATAACCCTAGAATAATAAGAGTTAATGCAATTGGATAAATAAATCCAAGAATTGGTACTGATACTTTTAAAATTTGCGTTAATCCTAAATTAGCTAAGATCATACTAACAACGCTTACTATAAATGCCCACACTTTATAAGATACTTTCGGAAATGCACTCGCAAAAAATTGACTACAAGACGTAACAAGTCCAATTGAAACACATAAACATGCGATAGTAAAAATAAGACCTAATAAAACGACTCCGCCCTGTCCAAATAATGTAGTCATAACTTGCGCTAACACTTTCGCACCGTTATCGAATGTTCCTAATGAGCCACTAATTGCCCCCACATATCCAAGGATGACATAAATAATCGATAATAATAGTCCTGCCCCGATGCCAGCAATACTCATATATTTCGCTAAACTTTTATCATCTTCAATACCCTTTGCACGTAATGCATTCGCAATAACAATTCCAAAGATTAAAGCAGCTAACGCATCCATTGTTAAATATCCATCTAAAAACCCTTGAAACATAGGAGCTTGTCCATAGTTCCCTATTGGTTCTTTCATATCTCCTACCGGTGTAAACATACTCTTTATAAAAATAAGTGCAATCATACATAATAATAACGGCGTCAATACTTTTCCAAACAATCCCATTAATTTAGATGGAGATAAACTTAACCAGTAAACAATACTAAAGAAAATAACTGTGTAAAACAACAATAGTCCGCTTCCTGCTTCAGGGAATAACTGACCTGGCCCCATTTCAAAAGCTAAACTTCCCGCACGTGGTATACCAAGCCCAGGTCCAATAAATACATACACGATACATGGAAAAATAATTGCAAATGAAGAATGAACCCTACCCGCTAACGTTTGAAAACTTCCTGCTTTTGCAATAGAGATAACACCTAATATAGGAAGACCTGTTGCTGATATAATAAACCCTACTAATGAAATCCAAACATGTTCTCCTGCTTCATACCCAAGGAAAGGTGGAAATATAAGATTCCCTGCTCCAAAGAACATAGAGAATAACATAAGGCTAATAAGTAAAATTTCTTTTTTCTCTAACAATTTCATTTCTTTCTCCTTCTTTAATTTCATCTTTTATGAAATCAATTTCACATATAAAAAGTACAATAACCCGCTTCCTTACAAAGAAAACATAGTCCATAGTCTATCACAAAAGAAACACCCATTCTATAGCTATTCCTCTTTTCCAATTTCTTCTGAAAAATCAACCTTTATTGACTTATAATAGTTAATAAGGTAAAATATTAAATGTACAAAATTATTAACTTTGTTTTTGTTTGTGTCAGGAGGAAAATAACATGGAATCAGCGATACAACTAGAAAGAGAACAACAAAGAAAAAAGAAACATCCTCCAGGTTTATACTTACTCTTCTTTACAGAAATGTGGGAAAGATTTAGTTACTATGGATTACGAGGATTATTAACATTATATTTAACGACAGCTTTAGTAAGCGGTGGTCTTGGGTTTAGTCCCGCATGGGCACTCTCTATTTACGGATTTTATACTGGAGCCTGTTATTTCACACCAATGATTGGTGGCTACTTAACAGACCGTTTTCTAGGTAGACGAAAAGCAATCACAATTGGTGGTATAACAATGGCAATCGGTAACCTTACACTATTTGCCTTGCAAAACCAATTAGGCCTATACCTCGGATTAGCGCTTATTATTATAGGTAACGGATTCTTCAAACCGAACATCTCTACACTGGTTGGAGAATTATACGAAGAGAACGATCCAAAACGTGATAGTGCATTTACCATTTTCTATATGGGTATTAACGTCGGGTCATTTTTAGCTCCACTCGTTTGCGGATTTTTATCAGAAAATTTATTCAAAACAACAGTTGATGGCGTTGTACATTACGGATTCCGTTACGGTTTCTTAGCCGCTTCAATCGGAATGATCATTGGACAAATTTTATTTACAACACTATCAAATCGCTTCCTTGGTAATATCGGTAAAAAACCAACTCGTGATTTACAAACAGCTGCTGGACAACCATCAGTAGGAGATACACCGTTAACAAAAAAAGAAAAACAACGTACCGCAGTTATCGTCATTTTAACATGCTTCGTTGTCTTCTTCTGGGCTGGCTTTGAACAAGCTGGTAGCTCATTAACATTATATACAAACAAATTTGTAGACCGCTCTGTGTTCGGATGGGAAGTTCCAACATCTTGGTTCCAATCGGTCAATCCATTATTTATTATTTTACTTGCTCCAGTCATTTCTGCATTATGGGCAAAACTTGCAACTCGCAAGCAAGGTGATTTAAAAATCCCAACTAAAATGGGACTTGGTATGATCTTGCTCGGTATCGGTTATATCATTCTCGTTATCGCTACATTAAAAACAGGTAGTGATGAACATAACATTACAGAAAAAGCAAACTTACTGTTTATCGTCTTTACGTATCTTTTCCATACGTTAGGTGAGCTATTCTTATCACCTGTCGGACTATCAATGGTTAGTGCGCTTGCTCCGGTAAAATTAGCATCTTTATTAATGGGTGTATGGCTAGCAAGTTCAGGTATCGCCAACATTTTAGGCGGACAACTTGCAAGCTTCACAACTTCACTTGGATACGCTGAAGTATTCACAGTTATTGGCGCTGTGGCAATTGTATTAGGCTGTGTTTTATTATTAATTTCTAAGAAATTAGTAAAATGGATGGATTAAAAAAGATGAGGAATTTCTCCTCATCTTTTTTTATACTGTTTTACCTTTTTCTATTGCTTGTTCGTACAGCTCTTTATATTCTTTATATTCACTTGGTACGAAACTCTTATAGAAAAATGAGAACCAGCTATCTCCCTTTTTATACCCTTCTTCTCGAATTTCCGCTGCTTTTTTATTCGATTTAAATCCTTCAGTAAACCATTTCTTTAACAATTCATTTCGTTCATACTTAGCAGGAACTTTTAAATCATAGTTTTCAAATGCATACTTATAGCCAGCCTTTTCTACTGCCTTTTTTGTAGACTTATAGCCTTTTTCATACGCTTTTTCATATGCCTTCACGTATACTTCTTTCTCTCTATTTCCAGGATTCTTTTCAGCTAGTTCTTTCCCTGTCTTTTCCCCTAATTCAGCTTGCTCTTTTTCAATTTTTTCTGTTCTTTCTTTATTCCCTACTTTGAATCCGTCTGCAAAGTTTACCTTAAACTCTGGAGCAACTTGACTATCGTCCATTGTCTCTTGTGCTAAACCTTGTTCTTTTCCTTTTTCAAAATGCGTTTTCTTCTGCTCTTCTAAAGACCATGCGGCTACATAAGTCGCTTTAAACGCTTGTTTATATGCATCAGATTTTCCAGCTACATGCACTTCTGCATCATTTTTTCCTTCTTTAAAATCAGTTTCTCCATTCTTTTGACCTTCAAGTTGACCTTTTTCCATATCAGCTTGGCGCTGCGCTTCCTCTTGCTTACGTGCCTCTTCAGCTTTTCTTTGTTCCTCGGCTACACGTTGTCTCTCTTCTTCAGCTTTACGCTGTGCTTCTGCAGCACGTTGTTTTTCAGCCTCAGTATTGCGCTGTGCTTCTGCTTGTCTCTCAGCTTCTACAGCACTATTATTATTCTGACTAGGAGCTGGGCTCGTTGCGCCACTACTAGAAGCTGGTTTATTGTGATAATGATATTCCCCGTACTGTAATCCCCACTTCTCACAATTTGTACGACACGTATGTCCGCCATTAGCATCTGTACGCCCTGGATGCGCATAAGCTGAAATTGGAGCTACCAATAACGCTATACTCGTTGTTAAAAGAAGTTTCTTCACCTGTTGTCTCACTCTTGTTCCTCCCAAAATATAGAATTCTAAATTTATTATACATAAATAGAAGAATAATTAAATACAAACCGAAATATTCTATTATTTCTCAACATTAGTAAAAAAGAAGGGGAACTCTTTAAAGAGTTCCCCTTCTTTTTTACTTCTTCGCCTTCGTTCCTACTAAATCACCAGCAACAACATAACGCTTAGAATTGTCCTTTACAGATACACATGTAATAAGCGTTATCTCATCTTTCCCATGATCCTCTACAACTTCCCACTTATCAGGAGTCACTTCAGATACACCAGTAACCGCATACTCATATTCATTTTCATTGTCATACAAATAAATTTTATCGCCTTTTTTCAAAGAAGCTATATCACTAAATAAAACACCTTTTTTAGACATATTATGTCCTGCTAATGCGTAATTTCCTTTTCCCATAACTTGATTCTCTTTTACTGTCGCTGCACCTGATAATAAGTTTTTTTCAGTAGAAGCTTTTAAAACAGGCAGTTCTACTGAAACACTTGGAATCGAAATACGACCAATTACTTGTTTCTTATCTAATGATGCATTCGCTACTTCCGCCAAGTCTGGTTGATTAATTTTGGAAGCATCTACAAATTCCGTCTCATGCTTTTCATAATCCATCTTTTGAACAGCCTGCACATTTTCAGTCTGTTTCTTTTCAGCCTGATATCCATCATAAAATGGCTTTCCAATTAACACGCCACCTACAACAAATAGCAGAATTGCTACTATACTATAAATTCTTTGCTTATTCATACACAGTTCCTTTCCCTTACAAAATCTTACTCTATATAAAATGATAAAATAATATCGCTATATGTACAAGTATTAGCTTAAAAAGAAACCTTCTTGCCGGTGCAAGAAGGTTTCTTTTTAAGCTAATTTATTTCTGTATAGTGATACGTGAAATACTGTCATTTGAATAAAGAAAATAGAAAATAGAATATATAATGGGTATCCAGGAAGATATTCATTAATAATAGGCGAAAAAGTTAAAAATCCAACTGCACAAGGTAACACAAACCATAACGATACAAATGTTGTTCTACAAGCTTTATCCGTAATCGCTTTTTCACGTTCATCTTCTAGTGGAAATAATAATGGATACATCCAAAAAGATAAATTCTTATATTTTTTCTTTTGAATTCTATAAAAAATTGTAACTATAATTGCTCCAATAAATAATAAAATGAATGGTACTCCATTAAACCATACTTCAAATGGGAATTTCTCGTTTTTAATTATATGTGCTAACTCTGTAATAACACTATAAAATTCAACAAATGTCCAGCATGCTAAAGCAGTATAAAGCACGTTTATGATATAAGAAAAAACAATTCTATTCATCCTCTTCCCCCTCCTTATTTAAAACAAACACGTCTTCCATCTTTAACTGGAACACATCACAAATCGTAAGTGCTAATAACAATGAAGGAACGTAATCCCCTTTTTCAATTGCAGCAATTGTTTGTCTCGTTACTCCAACCTTTTCTGCTAATACACTTTGCGTAAAATTAAAACGAGCTCTTAATTCTTTTACTCTGTTTAAAATGGCCAAATTTACCACCTCTCACCATTATTGTATGCTATCCTTAACAAAATGTAAACTTAACTTAACATTATTATTATAAAAAAATCCAACTCTACGTATTGTAAAGTTGGATTACGTGTTAGTTTAAAATTGTAACTTTAACTGTTCTTCTGCCCCAACTACTTGATGAACCTTTATCTGGCATTAAAACATCAATTCTATGCCCCTTAATAGCTCCACCAGTATCGGCTGCAATTGCTACTCCATAACCTTCAACATTTACAGTCTTACCTAATGGAATAACATTTGGATCTACAGCAATTAATTTCATTCCTGGGTTTGCAGTTAAGTTATAGTGTCCCCATGCAGAAAATACTTGTTGACCTGGTGCATAACCATTTTCCCCTGGATCAGCTGTATAAGCTGTAGCTTCTACATAAATTTCTTTCCCACCAGCAGTTGGCTTAGAAATTGGTTCAGGTTTTGCAGGTTCTACCTTCGAATTATTATTAGCAACTGGTTCAGCTGGTTTACTAGCTTTTTCCTGCTTTTGCTTTTCAGCAATTTCTGCTTGTGCTTTCGCAAAAGCTTCTTGCTCTGCTTTTGCAGCTGCTTCTGCTTTTGCACGCTCTTCCGCTGCGATTCTTGCTGCTTCTTGCTCACGAGCAATCGTTTCTTGTACTGTCTTCATATTTGATTCAATTTTAGCTTTTTCTTCCGCTGCTAAATTAAGTTGACTTGCAACTTCATTATATTTAGCTTGAACTGTTTGTAAGTTATCTTGACGCTTTTTCAAGTTATCTTGCAGTTCAGCTTGCGCTTTTGCTAATTTTTGTTTGTCTACTACTAAAGATGCTTCTTTTTCGTCAATTGTTTTCTTATCTTCTTCAATTTGACGAAGATCTTGTTCTTGTAGACGTAAAATTTCTTTATCAGCTTCTAGAATAGTAGAAACTGCGTTCATACGTTGTAAGAAGTCTGCAAAGTTTTTTGATTCTACTACAACTTCTACTACTAAACTTGTATTTGAACTGTTTTGAACAGAAACCATACGTTTTCTCATAATATCTTTACGAGCAAGGACTTTATCCTCCAAAACGACAATTTCTTGCTTTTTTTGCTCAATCTGCTTATGTGTTTCATCGATTTTACGTTGAATAGCAGCTTGATCCTCTTTATTTTTTGCAATTGTATTATTTAAATTATGTAGTTCGTTTTCGATACCTTTAATTTCTTTACTAACAGCTTGCTTCTCTTGCTCTTTCTTTTGCATTTCTGCATCGTTTTGTTGCAATTGCTGTTGCATGTTGTTAAGTTTCTCGTCGTTTGACTCTGCTTTAACAGCGACTGTACTAGAAAGACCGATAATTCCTGCTAATACTAGACAGCTGATTCGCTTAAAATAGTTCATAATCCGACTCCCTTCTTATACAGTTATACATGATTTATTTTACAGTTTGTTTACAAAACGATTAAATACAGTTTATTTTTCGTGACGAAAAAAAGAGAATTATGAATAAAATGTAATAGATTCTTAAATATTTAACAATTCCTATATTTAAAAAATACAAAAGATGCTAAAATCCAAATATAGAGAAAATATAACTTTCGAAGGCGGTTGAAATAAATACATGTTTACTCAAAAAAAATCACTCCAACATACAATTGCTCAATTAGAAGAGCGTATACAAGAATTAGAAGCAGAATTAAAACAAAAAGATATTGAAAAGCAAGAGACTATTTCTACTATCCACGATCGTGTACAAAGCGTTGTACAAGAGCATCAACTTGTAAATAACCAACACAATACACTTCAAAATTTAGTTCAACAGTTAAGTTCATGTTTCGAAAATGTTTCAACACGTACGACACATTCCAATGAGTTAAATAATGAAATGTTACAAAAGGAACAAAGCTTAATTCAGTCTATTGCAGAAATTATTGACTGCTCTAATGAAGGAAAAGAATCCGTTCACCGCTTACTTATTGTAATTAATAAATTAGGTGAACAATCTCAACGCACGTCTAATAGTATGAATCATCTAAGCGAACGTTCAAAGGAAATCGAGCAAATTGTAGAAGTCATTCAAAACATTGCAGCACAAACAAATTTACTTGCATTAAATGCGAGTATTGAAGCCGCGCGTGCTGGAGAGCACGGTAAAGGATTCGCTGTCGTTGCCAATGAAGTAAGAAAACTAGCGGAAAGTACAGCAGAAAGTACAAAAAACATCGGCAACTTAACGAAAAAAATTCAAGAAGAAATTGAAAAAGCATATGATAACACAAAAGATAATTTACATTTAGTCGATGAAGGTGTAGAAATGAGCGCCGATACAAATGCTAGAATTGAAAATATTTTAGTTATGATTCAAACGTTACAAAATGGTGCTACAAATGTTATTAAGGCTATCGAAAACCAAAAGTCTTGTAATGATGACATATTACGAGAATTTGCTAACACACAACAAATGTTCCATAAATTAAATACTACTATTATGAATCATATTCATGATGCTGAAAAAGTCGATGTTCAATTGTCTAAAAGTCTTCAAGGAACAGTGACTTCTTAATTAAAATTAAGAATCCCTTATACTGCTATAAGGGATTTTTATTTTATTTTGAATATTTATTTCTTTTCAATATTCATCCATATCTTTGTTATAATGGAAAAGTTGTTTCTTTCAACTAATAAACAAGGAGGTTATTATGGAACAATTTTACTACGTTTTAAAATATTTAATTCTCGGTCTGTTCCAAGGACTAACAGAACCAATTCCGATTTCTTCAAGTGGTCATCTCGTTTTAGCACAACATTTGCTAGGACTAAAAATAGAAGGGTTTAGCTTCGAACTACTTGTTAATTCAGCTTCATTATTAGCTGTATTACTTATTTATAGAAATGATTTAATTCGTCTAACGAAGAATGGTCTCTCTTATATATTTACAAGAGCAGAAGACGCAAAATCAGATTTCTTCTTTATTATTTATCTTGTTATTGCAACCATTCCAGCAGGTGTTATTGGTGTTTTATTTAAAGATTACATCGATCAGTACTTAAAAGGTGTGAAGATGGTTGGGGTTTCCCTTCTTATTACTGCTGTCGGCCTTTGGATTATTAGAAATTTACGCGGTCGTAAAAATGATGGCGACCTTTCTATGAAAGATGCAATCATCGTCGGATTAGCACAAGCTTGCGCACTGATTCCCGGAATAAGCCGATCTGGTGCCACAATCGTAGCAGCAATGTTACTTGGTATGAAGCAAGAAACAGCTCTTCGCTTCTCATTCTTACTATACATTCCTGTTAGCTTAGGTGGCTTATTGTTAAGCATTACAGACATTGCAAATGACCCAAATCTAGACACATTATTCGTACCATATGTCGTTGCATTCATCGCAACATTTATCATGACGTATATTTCACTAAAATGGTTTATGAACATTATGGCAAAAGGAAATTTAAAATATTTCTCTTTCTATTGTATTATCGTAGGTGTACTTACTCTTATTTTCTTATAAAGTAAAACTTACAAATTAAAAGCGAGTCATCTAGTGTAATAGAATGACTCGCTTTTTTATACCTTTATTAAGTTAAAACCTATTATTTACTTATAATTTTCAGAATAGTATAATATTTATCAAGTTCACTATTACAGTAATTCTATCTTTCCTACTATTATCGTAAAAGAGGTGTTTATATGTTTATAGTTACTAAACTCATTCACATTAAGTACGAATATGAAAATGAGCTACTTTATGGGCTTAAACAATATTATCCTTCCCCCGGAACGAACGGTTGTATTAACATAGAGTTTTCACCTGTTCATCGTACAAATGATAAGGCAGAGTATATGATTCGTATGTTATGGAAAACACATCAAGATTACCATACATGGCTTTCTCAAAAAGAAGGCAATGAAACTTTGAAGCACAAAATACAAGGCTATATCCTTTCTTCCAAATCAAATGCTACCTATGTGCATTAATCCTTCTCTTTTTATTCCTTACGAGGGCCAAAATGATAAAGTTAAATTAATCAGCCCTCATCAATTGGGCTGTTCACAAATAACGAGATAAGGACCCTCTTACTTTTCATACTGCAAGAAGGCTTCTCTTATGCATACACTTTCTTCTCTTGACAATACAAACGAATAACATGTTTATTTTGTTGAAATACATCATGCGTCAGCCGAATAATAATAAAGTTTCGTTTTGTTTGATCATCATGAACAAAAATCTGTTCTCCCTCCTGAAAACGCCATGCACTTTCAAAAGTCGTAATATGATCCCCACTTACAGAAAAAAGTTCATATCGCATCTCTTGTACCCTCTCTCAACTTATATAATCACAATATCCTTATATTAAATTTATTATAACTTAATCCCTATCAAATTAGTAATTTTTTCTATTTCGAAAGGTTTTAACTTTGTATTTAAATATTTTTAGCGCTATAATGATAAACGAATTTTTATTGAAAGGAGTTTTACTTTGACTGCATATTTATTTCCAGTGAAAACAGCATTTATTTTATTTCCTTTTTTAGCAATGTTTCTTTTAATCCCTTTTTTAATATTTAATTATCGAAAATACGGTTATTTAAATAAATGGCGCTCATTTATTTTATACTCATTATTACTTTACTTATTAAATGCCTATTTTCTTGTTATTTTGCCGTTGCCACAAACGTTTGATACTTGTAGCCTACAACCGGCTAATACACAACACATGCAACTCGCACCATTTTATTTCATACAAGAGATTAGTAGTCATACATCGGCAGTTTTAACGAAACCAGCTACTTATTTCTACTTATTAAAAGAGTCTGCGTTTTTACAAGTTGCCTTTAACGTTCTATTAACTGTTCCATTCGGTATTTACTTACGTTATTATTTCCGACGTAGTTTCTTACAAACAATTTGCATTTCCTTTTTCCTTTCACTATTTTTCGAGCTAACACAAGTGACTGGATTATACGGTATATACAATTGTGCATACCGATTATTTGATATCGATGATTTGTTTTTAAATACATTAGGTGGCGTAATTGGTTTTATCATTGCACCAATATTTACGTACTTCCTTCCGAAGACAAACGAGTTAGATAGTCATATTGATTTGGAAACGAAACCAGTCGGATTCATTCGTCGCCTTATCGCGATGCAAATTGATTGGATTTTCTTATCTATCGTCGTACCTGTCGTTAAAAACAAAGGAAATTCTTTCTTCGTTTCTAATATGCAATCTTACACCAATATGTATGAACTCATTTTCATTACGTGTTCAATCCTTATTTACTTTATTATTATTCCATACTTTACTAACGGAAAAACAATTGGGAAAGCATTGCTTCGCATTCACGTGAAAGGAAAATCAAATCGTATTACATTAAAAGAACTATTTATTCGCTACGGTATATTTTATTTTGCATTAGGTGGAATCAATTATATTCTTTCTAGTAGCTCTATTTTAAATCACACAGAGCCTTTAGTATTACTCGTTACATTATTATTCCTATTCATCATTAACGGCCTATTTATTATTCATGTTTTACTGCATGTATTTAGCCGTGATAAACTACTATTTTATGAACATATTAGTCATACAAGAAATGCAATTACACTAAAAAAAGGTGACAAATAATTATTTGTCACCTTTTTCATATACATAATGTGAAACTTTAATTAGCCCTCACCTAACTTCTTTGCTTCCACTGAATTTTGAGGTAGGGGTCTTACTGCCTGACAAATAGCGGGATAAATAACTTCTCCGCATAAGGATTAAAAAACATTCCAAGTTCATCTAGAGATTTCCTCACCTGTAAAAACGAATGAAACTCTGGATATATATATTGTAATTGTTCATACGATAATGTATGCATTTTCCCCCAATGTGGACGCCCTTCATACTTCAGAAAAATCTTTTCCACTTCGCCAAAGTAAGCAGCATATTTCATACCTTTATACATATGAACAGCGATATATGCTGAATCTCTTCCATAGGCCGGACTAAGCCATATATCATCCCCTTTCACATAGCGGCATTCGATTGGGAAGTGCACCTTATACTTTTTCTTTTCAATAAGATTTGAGATTTCTTCTACAACCGTCCTCATATACTTTGAAGGAATGCTATACTCCATTTCATAAAATGGCACCGTACGTGATGTAGCAAATACTTCATAGCTCGGGCCAATTATTTTTGTGTTTGGTACAGCTTTAGCTGATAACCGACTCACGCCTTTACTTATAGAAGGAAACCATTTACATCCTTTAGATAGTAAAGAGAACATCCTATTTTCAAGTAACTCCACCTTTAGTTTATGCCATTTCAAATCACTGCCTTTATTCGTTGTTTCGTTCGTAAGTTTCACTTGTACTTCATCAGAATAAGGAAAAACGAAAAATTCAAAATGACGATGCTTCTTATATTCTTCTAGTTTGTTCATTACAGTGGATAATGACTGTTTTTCACTTTCATAAACGAGTGAATACGCTGGAATAACCTTCAATTTTATCTTTACAATGATACCTAACATTCCAAGTGACAACTGAAACGCTCTCCAATATTCTACGTTCTCAGCTTCCGAACAAACTATACTCTCACCATTAGATAGAACTGCCGTAATCTCTATAACTTGTGTTGATAAACTCCCAAAGGTAATACCCGTTCCATGAGTCCCCGTACTAATCGCTCCTGCAATAGATTGCGAATCAATATCCCCTAAATTTTCTTGCGCATAACCTTTTTCCTCAAGTAACTTCCCTAAATCATATAACTTTGTTCCTGCCCATACTTCAGCAACCATCTTCTCTGCATCAATATTCACAATACCCTTCAATTCATCTAAAGAAACTAAAACTTCTTCCGTTTGCACAAGGGGGGTAAACGAGTGTCCTGAACCGACAACACGAATTTTCTTTCCCTTTTTTCGCGCAAGCCCCACAACTTCTACTACATCTTGTATACTTTCTGGATACATCGTATAATGCGGCGTTCCTTCTACATTCCCTGTCCAATTTCTCCACTTTTGTCCCTTTATAGAAAGCATTGGCCATCCCCCCGATATGTTGAATACTCCCCGACAATCTCTCCTTTTTTAACACGATATAAAAAAGGAAAGCGTTCACATAATTCACCAGCCTTACTATGACGAAACAAAATGGTCTCTCCTATATCCACTCGTTCCTCGCCGTTATAAAAAATTGGAGTTTGTACCTCGCCAGCACCTTCTAAAACTAATAATTTTGCACCCTTCGGTCTCCAAACTTCAGGCTCTTTATCTTTTCCAACTGCTCCTGAAGCAATATATCCACCACCTAGGCAAGTGTAAATAAACGGGACTGGTTTACGCACAACTGGTAAGGCAAATCCGACCGCTGGATGAAATTTCACCTCTTTATAATAATCAAACAGCTTCGGAGAATAAAAAGCAGAACCTATTGTAATCTCTGAAACTGAATTATCTTTCTCGGTTGTTTTTATGCTTCCTGTTCCGCCTCCATTTACAAACCTTAGCTCAATACCAATGTTTTGTATTGCTTTTACAATATGTTCTCTTCTTTCTTTAACTTCTAGCACTGATTTCTGCTTTAAATACGAAATCACTTTACTTTTCAACCATTGATTCGGTATATGATCTCCCACCCCAGCAATTTGAGCTTCATAACCCATCACACCATCTAACATTAAATATGATGACCTTCTCACCTTTTCTACTACTTTCAACGCATCCTGCACATTTTTTACTGGGGACCTTTGTACACCAAAATGAAATTGAAAGAAACGACTACTCATATCAATATCCAAACAAACACGAAAACATCCTTTAGATTTCTCAGCAATGTTTTCTAAATACACAATATGCTCTTCACAATCCACCATACAAGTTATAATGAAACCTTTCTTTGTTAACAAACTAATTTCATACAGAGCTCTTTCATCGTAAGCAGGATATCCAAGCAATAAATCATTAAATCCTTGTTCTATTAAAAATAAAATCTCTCTAGGTGAAAAGCACATAATACCTTGAAATCGATCATTTGCAGCTAGTATCTTTTGCATAATCGGAACAGAGCGTAACGATTTACTCGCTATACGAATCTTTTTATTTCCGCTTAACTCTATAATTGATTGAATATTTCTATCTAAAGCCACTTCATCCAAAAATGCACACGGTAATGGAACTTCTTTAAAAATTCCTCGATCCACATTTTTCTCTCCTCTTCTCAATATGTCTTATACATATTGGAAAGAAAGTGTGATTTTCCTGTTTGCAAATAAAAAAAGTTTCTTCTTTACGAAGAAACTTTTTGAAACTACTTCATAGAAATAGTCGCCTCTACTGGATAATGATCAGAGTAATCATTATACGTATATTTTTGGAACCATGATGTAACAGTCCATTGTGGAGATTTCGGCTGTAACACCTTATTCTCTATATACGATGGGTTCGCATGGTTTTTACTCGCAATAATATAATCTAAATACTCAGCAGGACTATCGGGGAAATTATATTTTGCAATACTGTTTGTCGTTGCGTCCCAAGTCGCTGTATGTCCAGTATAAGATGGTACAGAAGCGTTCAATGTTTTAAACATAGATGCATACTCTGAATCATTCTTGTTCTCTGCATTTATTTTATTTACGTTCATATCACCACCAATTAACACATACTCATTATTTGGTATATTTTTATTTTTAATAAAGTCTTGAATTTCTTTTAATTGGTCTGTACGTACAGATGCAGGTGAAGTTTTTCCGCACATGCTATCTTCCGCTTGCAAATGCGTACCAATCACGTGAATGAAACGATCATTTTTCTTAATTTTCGTGTATACAAATCCTTTATTCGATAAATTATCTGGCCCGCATCCTTTTGCAAATACATATTGAATCTTTTCAGCGATTGGCCATTTGCTCACAATCGCAACGCCACCATCTTCAGGAGTTGAAGATGAATAGTTTCCTAACGTCTTGTCCCATTCGCTACCACTACTACGACCTAATACCGCTGTTTGATTTGGATATTCTTTCTTCAAATTCCCTAATAAACGATCTGATGCGCTATTATCAAACACTTCATTTAATATAACTACGTCTTGATTCTTTATATAATCTGCCGCCCCGATTAAATCAGCACGCTCAGTTTGTCCCCAGTTCGGATATAAGTTTGTTGATAGCATATATACATTATGCGTCATCACTTTTAATGTATCGTTTTGATTTGTAGACGCTTCTGCTTGAGCTGACGTTCCGCTATATAAAGCTCCTAAACCAACACCTAAGCTAAGTACACCTTTTAGCAATTTACCTTTCACGTTTCACACCTCCATGTATTGTATAGTGATAAAAAGGCCAAATACTCTATTCTGAGATTTGACCTTTTTTAAATACTTAACGATTTCCGTACGTATCAAACCAAAGCTGAATATATCCAGCAGTAACACGTTGTGCATCCATTAAACGCTTACCTGTCATTGGTGTAACTTCAGCGCGCCATTTATCTGCATATTCTTGTGATACAGCAGCTCTCACGAACCAATCTTTCGTATTATCATTTACAATGCCAGCGTAATCTTGTTTCGCAACTACTGCCGCTCCATGAATCCAATCTTCTGGATTCGTACCTTTCCAGTTCCAATATCCATTTCCATCCGTTACTTTATAGTTATCTTTTATCGTATCTACAAAGTTTTCATATTTAGAATGGAACCCTTGTGGATACGAAAGGTTCGTAAAGTTTGCTGCATGCATCGGTTGGTTTACATCCCCTAGATAATGAAGAGATAATCCTAAATAGAAGAATGCTTGTTTCATATCTTTATTTTTGTAAGACTCACCAGCTAATTTAAAATACTTAGCTCCAGTTTCCTTTGCCTGCTTTGCATACGGAATATAAGTTTTCCCATTGTCAGGGTCATAGAAATGTGAAGCAAATGTGCTATTATCATAATAAGGATTTTCATAGTCAGCAGCATAAATACCGTTCTCTAACTCCGTACGCCATTCATTTAATAGTGCAACTCGATCTTGTTTTACAATTGTGGTATTACGAGACATAATATCAATTGCACGGTTTACAATCCATAAATGAGAATTCACGCCTTCTTTATGTTTATCTTCAGCAGACCAGCGCGGAATAACTCCAAATCTCTGTCCCCCATCATTTTCATGAGCAAATGCAACACTTTGTAATGGAGCAACTAATGTAATAGCTGCCGCTAAAGCAAGTACTTTCTTTTTCATATAAAATCCTCCATTTTATAATTGAATTATTGTAAACATTTTGTTAGGATCCTATGATGTCGTCCGGTTAACCTATGACTAGAATATCCCACCTTTCACGAAATTTCTATCAATAAATTAAAATATGCAAATGTTCATATCATTATAACTTTATACACAGTGAATATAATGAATGAATACACTTTCATTTTAATAAACTATTATTAAGGCTTGTCTAAACTAATGTAAAAAAAGAGTAAAGCATCTGAATGCTTTACTCTTTTTTTCTATTCGATAATATACTTGGCAATTGTACATTAACTGCTAACTTATGAATAAATCCAAACACTAATCCAATCCCAATAAATATGTATAAGATTGTAAATATCTTTCCGAAATCAGTTTGCGGACTAAAATTCCCATCACCGACAGTCGTCAACGTGACCACACTAAAATATAAAGCGTCAATAGGACGTAATTCTTCAACTGTACTATAAAAAATCGTACCCGATATTAAAGTCAAAATTGTTAATACGAATAATACTTGAAATTCTTTATCTTTCCACGCTCGTAAACAGGCTCTTAACATTCGCTTTAAAGTTAACAAAAATGAAAGCATTAGATTCTCCCTTCCAAACAAAAATACATTTAGTCAAAGGAAAGTCTATCACCTTTCAGTATAGAAAAAAAGTAGCCCTCTTCTATTTCTAGAAAAGGGCTACTCTATTCGATTCTATCTTATTTAGGTGAAACAAGAATTTTCACTTGTGTTTTATCTTTTACAAGTGCTTCAAATCCTTCTTCAACAACTTGATCGACTGTAATTTTTTTCGTAATTAATTTCTCTGCTTGAATTTGACCAGAGCTAATTAATTTAATAACAGCTGGGAAGATGTGACGGTATCCTAAAATACCAATAACTTCTTTTTCTTTTAATACTAAGTTATTTGGAGTAATTGTTGCGTCTTTTTCCCATACACTAACAATTACAGTTTGTCCTTCGAAGCTTGTACTTTCAATCGCTTGTCGTAGTACAACTTCAACACCTGTTACTTCAAAGCTAACATTTACACCTAAACCATTTGTTAAGTTACGAATTTCAGCTAACACATCTTGAGTTGCTGGATTTAATACATAATCCGCACCTGCTAATTTCGCTAACTCTTGACGTTCTTTAGAAAGTTCAACTGCAATAACAGGAGTCGCTCCTGCTGCTTTAGCTGCTTGGATAACAAGAAGTCCAATTGGACCGCAACCAAATACTGCTACAGCTTCCCCTTCTTTTAATTTACTTTGACGTACTGCATGAACTGCTACTGCTGCTGGTTCTACAAGCGCACCTTGTTCATACGTCATTTCATCTGGAATGTGATGAACCATATCTTCTGGTACTACTGTATATTCAGAGAAACCGCCGCCTTCTCCGCCAAGACCGTGGAAAACAAGTTGTTCACAAACATTGTAATGTCCATGTTTACAAGCTTCACATTTACCACAAGAATAAATTGGTTCTACAACAACGCGGTCTCCCACTTTATGAGATGTAACTCCTTCACCAATCTCTATTACCTCACCACTAAACTCATGACCTAAAATAACAGGTGCTTTCACATGTGTTAATGGATGTTCTTCTGTTGGAATAAAAATAGGCCCTGCTAAATATTCATGCAAGTCTGTCCCACAAATACCACACCATTTAACTTTGATTTTCACTGTTCCTGGTTTTACTGTTGGTTCTGGTACTTCTTCTACTCGTACATCACGTTGATTATGCCAAAGTAGTGCTTTCATTTTATACATCCCTCTCTATGTATATACTTAACCTGGTGAAGTTTACAATTCTATTATAATACTTCTATCCATATATTTCAAAAAAACAATCGCATCTCTACTAATTTTTTACAAATAACGTTCAATATTTTGTCACTTTGTACTTTTTTCCACATCTGTTAATTCAATTTCATTGCAGGTGAAATTAGCATTATGCCATAATAGCATAGGAGAGGTGAATATCGCTTGAAATATTTTATTTACTTTATCGTTATCGTGGCATTTTTAGATACATTTTCACAATTACCTATTATGAGTACTTTCGCTCAAAGCCTTGGAGGAACCCCTCTTATTATCGGGCTAGTTGTCGGTATGTACTCATTCGCTAATATGATCGGTAATATTATTGCTGGAGCAGCTGTCGATAAATTTGGTGCAAAAAAAATCCTTTATATAAGCATGGGAATTACGAGTTTCATAGTCTTGTTATACACCGTTGTTCAAAGTGGTGAACAACTATTAGTTGTTCGCTTTATGCATGGATTTAGTGATGGCTTTTTAATTCCTGCTGCCTTTACATTTTTATCAAAACAAACAAATGCAAAAAGACAAGGAAAAGCAATGGCTCTATCTGGTGCTGCTGTTGGAACAGCCGCAATCGTAGGACCGGCTTTCAGCGGTATTATGAAAGCAACAGCTGGCGTAGAATGGGTCTTCATTACTATTTCTATTTTAATGGCTCTTGGTACGATCGTATCTCTATTCTTCTTACCAAATAACGTATCAAGAAAAGATACATCAAGAACGCAAATGATGAACAAAGAAGATATGGTTGAACTTTTAAAATCAGAACCGTTATTACAAGCATATATTGGTGCTTTCACATTAATGTTTTCACAAGGAATTGTCACTTATATGTTACCAGTAAAAGTTGAGGCATTAGCGCTTAAAGCATCCACAACAGGCATGATGTTAAGTGTATTTGGTATAACTGCTATCCTCTTCTTCTTGCTTCCAACAAATCGTATTTACGATCGATTTAATCGTTCGAAACTAATGCTAATCGGAATTGCAGTTATGGCATTCGCATTATCTTTACTCGGATTATTTGCTACAAAAGGTATGCTCTTTATCGTAATGATGATTTATGGAATTGGATTCGCAATCCTCTTCCCGTCTATTAACGCTTTACTCGTTGAAAATACTACAGACGATAATCGCGGAAAGGCATTCGGATTATTTTATGCCTTCTTCTCATTAGGAGTTGTTGCTGGCTCCTTTACAGTCGGCGCAATCGGAGCATCACCTAGCATCAGCTTCATTATCGGGACAGCATTTTTATTAACATTTGCTGGGATGATTTATGTAAGAAGCAAAGTAAAAAAGACAATGATGGGATAATCCATCGTTGTCTTTTTTAAAATGCATATTGATATAATCCGTAATATAATGGAAACGTTGGAATAATTCCAATTACTTTAAATATAAAAGGTAACGGCTCATCTCGCTCCTCATATAAACGAAAAACAAAAACTGCAGTTAAAGTCCAAATGACGCTAAACAAGAAGATACATTTCCAAACAATTGAGGTTAATATTTGTATATCAAATACAAAACCAAAGAGCCCTATCCACGTAATAATAGAAACTACAAAGTCAAACTTTTGAATTGGTGTTTGAAACATGCCCCTTACTAACGAAATAATAGCTAACATTGCTACAATAACTAAATATATTTTCCAAAGCATTATGATAATCTCCTATTCAATTCAACTTTTAACTTTCAATAAGCCGTATTTAATAAACAATATAGCATTATATTTTTCATAGAAATAATACAATGGATAACAAAATAAGAAGAAAATAAGTACAGTTGGTACATCATCTATAATAGAAAAATATTTTACTAGTAATTCCTTAATACTCTCTCCAATTATAATAAACAGTGGAATGATACAAATTGCTGCTAATATTAAGCACGGTGTGATTCTCATTTCTTTTAACTTCACCTTGCAGTGTGGACATCTGAATGAAAAAGGATGCGGGAGATCAATAATATGTTGCGCAGTAATCTCTCCTTCACACTGTGGACATTCAATTATTTCTTTCATTTAACTCAACTCCTTTCTATCTACAAAAAGAGCACTATCCAATAGCGCTCTTTTACTGCCGAATATATTACTTTTGTGTGTAACCAAGTAACAATGTAAATAAATTAAACTGTAAAGGCAATACTACATTTCTTCTTTTACAAAAAAGGTGTATAAATACCGACGATACTTCGACAATTTCCTCGGAAATATTTCCTTTCTCCACATAATTTGATACACTACATATGAACAGAGACTTGTATTACATAAGCTAAAATAATAACTTACTGTACAAATTAAAAAGCACACTCTTCATATGAAGAATGTGCTTTTATGTTATTAGCGTTTAATCCAAACAGCGCCTGCCGATTTATCTTCTGCCTGTCCAACAACTTGGAATTTAAGTCCAAGGTTTGGAACTTTTCTTCCTGCGTCTGCAATTTGCTTGTTACTATATACTTTTGAATCATCAAAAGTTGTAACACCTTGTAATCCAGAATAGTTAAACTGACCACGTGTTAATGAATTTACACTCCATGCTGGTGTTTTATCAAATGAAAATGCAGCATCTGCAATTTGCATGCCCGTATTACCGTATGCTGGTTTCCCGTTTAAATTACCAACTAGCGCTTCTGGATGAGAGTCAACAACACCAAGGAATCCTTCACCTGGATGCATCCCAACCCAGTTATCTTTAAAGCTATCATCTGCATACCAAACGACAAGACCTGTATTGTACACTGGACCTTTTCCTGCTTTTAATCCATTATCTGATCCCGCATAGTTTCTCCATTCTAAATAGTAATAATGAGCTTTCTTCTCTGTCCCATCAGAAACAACAAAACCATTTAAATTCATTTTAGAATTTCCTTCTGCATCATCAGAAAATACAACTTGTCCATCAACAGTTACATTTACATTATCCATCGCAAAACCTTTATATGTTACAGCCGGATCTGTAATATAGTCGAATTGTAGTTTCACTTTTTTGCCTTTAAATTGACTTAAATCATATGATTTATCAATCCATTTCCCATCTGTTGTATCTTTATCTCCTTGGACTACTTTTTCTCCAAGTCTATCAATTAACGTCTTCGTTCCATCTTCTGTTACTGCATGTACTTCGACGAAATCGCACTCTGCTTCTAACTCATAATTTGCTTTATAATCGAATTTTGCATTTGTTCCCTTTGTTAAATCAAAGAATGGTGTCTCTAACGTTGTATGCATATCATCGCCTCTTGTACTATAATATGCATGCTTTCCAAACTCCGGTTTAATCGTTTCAACACTTTTACCTGGTAAGTTAACACGTACAACGCCTGGACGATTTGATTTCGTAACACTTTGATCAATATAGGTAGGAACTCCCACACCACTCTTAATTTTATCGTAATCTACTTCTAATATTTTTGCCCAGTTGCCACCCATATTCTTTTGTAAGAAGTCTTTATTTTGTGGTGAAAAACTAGTCGGCTCTGTTCCTGCGATTTTCCCTGTCCAACTACCTCCACTCATTAATGACCAAGCTTCGACTGGTGAACCATTTCCAGTATATTTCGTGTCATATTCATCTGGTAATCCAAGATCATGTCCAAATTCATGTGCAAACACACCTACAGCTCCATCTTCTGGTTCAATTGTGTAATCATGTGCTGCTACTTTACCACCAAAGTATTCTACCTTTGATTTCGTACCTTCAATCGCTACTGGATCTACTGCTAATTTTGAACGATGTGACCAGATCGCATCATCACCTAATTTACCGCCACCAGCTTCTTGACCAACACCAGCATGGATTACCATTAAATGATCAATTACACCGTCAGGTTCATTTTGATTCCCGTCCCTGTTTGTATCATATCTATCAAATTGATCAAACTGGGATAAATCTAGTCCTTTCTCAGCAGCTGCATGCAAAGCTTCTTTCACTAAATCACGTGCACCTTTCGGACCTTTATTATCGTGACCACTGCTACCATCAGCTCCATAATCAGATGCTTTTCCTGGAACAGTTAGCCACTCCGTTACATATCCATCTGTCGTATAACTACCACCAGACTGCTCTTCATAGTATTGTTTAAACGTTTTTACTTTTGAACCATCAAATAAAGTATAAGGCTCATTACCGAACAACATCTTTTGATAATGTTCTCTACTAAAGTCTTTCGAATACATATAACCTGGTGTTTGATCAATATTATTATGTTTATAATCACTAAATTCAACGAGTAGCACTAATACTTTATCTGATCGAACAGATCCCTTATATGGAGCTTGCTTTGCTTTTGAAGTTGGAACTTGCCCATTCAATTGATTTTTATTTGGTTCTGGCTTTTGCTCAAGGCTAACATTTTTTTCAGCTTTTTTTACATTTTCCTTTTCTTCCATCTTTTTCTCTTTTACTTTTTTTGTGAAATCAGACGTTTCTTGTGAGTGAGCATCTGGAAGAATTTCTTTATTCGCCTGATCTCCTTGTTTCTTTTCAATATATTGCTCAACAGCTTTTTTCGTCTCTTCTTTAGAAGATGATGGATTAATTGTTCCTCTTTCTTTCAGTGCTTCCGCTAAACGATCTTCTTGAATTAAATTGTAATCAATTGGTGTTGTAGATACATTATCTTTCTTTTTTGCTGCCGTTTCTGCATATGCTAACGGAGCACTCATTACAGATGTACATCCGATAATTGCCGCAATTGCTAATGATGACAACACTTTAAATGGTGCTTTTCTTCTCATTCTATTTCTCCCCTTTTATAAAACTTAAAATTCAGATAAATTGGTGCGTTTTTGTCGAAATCTCTGTTTACTACCCTCCCTATATAAAAAGACATAATTCTATAAACATTAAGCTTTTTGTTATAGAATCATGCCCTCCAGTTTTCTGGTCAGACCCTCTATCTTTTTATCCCTTGGTTCAATTAATAATCAGTGGGGGGATGAACAAAGCCCCCACTGATTAAAGTTTCACTTTATGTCGAAATATGAAAAATAAAGAGTTATGTGATATATATTAAATATCTTATATAACAAATTTAAAAGACAATATGCAAAATTGCATGAAAATTCTTTTAAATAAAAAAAGAATCCTAGTCAATTAAACTAGGATTCTTGCTTTTCTATTATTTCTCTTGTGTTTTTTCCCAATCAGCTAAGAATTTCTCAATTCCTTGATCTGTTAATGGGTGCTTCACTAATGAAGCAATTACGTTTGCTGGGATTGTTGCAATATGTGCACCGTTTAATGCTGCGTCAGTTACGTGAACACTGTGACGTACAGATGCTGCAATGATTTCTGTTTCGATGCCATGAATTGCAAAGATTTCTGCGATTTGACGAATTAAGTCCATACCGTTATGACCGATATCGTCTAAGCGACCTAAGAATGGTGAAACGTATGTTGCACCAGCACGAGCTGCAAGTAATGCTTGAACTGCTGAGAACACTAATGTAACGTTTGTACGAATTCCTAAATCAGAGAACGCTTTTACTGCTTTTAAACCTTCTGTTGTCATTGGGACTTTTACTACAACGTTTGGAGCAATCTTCGCTAGTTCTTTTCCTTCTTCAATCATCTTATCAGCTTCTAAGCTAATTACTTCTGCACTTACAGGTCCTTCTACAACGTTGCAAATTTCACGAATGCGTTCGTGGAAATCTACGCCTTCTTTTGCTACAAGTGATGGATTTGTCGTTACTCCAGCTAATACACCTAATTCATTTGCCTCTTTAATTTCGTTAACGTTTGCTGTATCAATAAAGAATTTCATTTGTTGTTCTTCCTTCCTAATTTTCATTTTATATTTATTTATTTTTCTTAATAAGCTCTAATTCAATCGGAATAGATTTGTCCACTTTTTTACCTTGTGTTATCTCTTTTGCTGTTTGCATCGCCTTCTCCCCGATTAATTCCGGTTTTTGAGCAACTGTTGCAGCCATACGCCCATCGTTAACCGCTTTCACTGCATCGTCTGTTGCATCAAATCCAACAACGACTACATCTGTTTTTCCAGCAGACTTCAATGCTTCAAGTGCACCTAATGCCATCTCATCGTTATGAGCAAATACAGCTTTAATATTGCTATTTGCTTGCAAAATGTTTTCCATAACAGATAATCCTTTCGCTCTATCAAAATCAGCTGCTTGTTTTGCAACTACTTTTAAAGACTTATCGGCTACGTTATGGAATCCTTTCCCACGTTCACGAGCAGCGGAAGATCCAGGGATTCCTTCTAACTCAGCAACGTTTGCTCCTTCGCCAACTAATTCACGAATGTAATCACTAGCCATTTGACCACCTTCGATATTGTTAGAAGCAATGTGAGAAACAACCTTACCTGAATTCGCAACGCGGTCTACTGTAATAACAGGAACATTTGCTGCATTTGCCGCACTTACTGCTGAAGCAACAGCATCTGAATCGGTCGGATTAATAACAACTACATCGACACCCTTTTGAATTAAATCTTCAACATCGTTCGTTTGCTTTGCTGCATCATTTTGTGCATCAACAGCAATTAATTCGATGCCACTATCTTTCGCTTTCTTTTCTGCACCCTTTTTCAAAGTTACAAAAAAGGGATTATTTAAAGTTGAAACAGAGAATCCAACTTTAATAGTTTTATTTCGACCTTTATCGCTAGAATCCTTTGCCCATTCTGGCGGTTCCATTGAACAACCAGCAGTAATGACCATAATACATGCAACGAGTATAAGTAACCATTTCTTCATGAACTGTCCCTCCATTACGCTTCTTTTCTGCGATCAATTAATACAGCTAGTAAGATTACAAGTCCTTTTACAACTTGTTGGAAGAAAGAAGATACACCTAATAAATTTAAACCGTTATTTAATACACCGATAATAAGTACACCGATGAATGTACCAACAATCCATCCTCTTCCCCCAGAAAGACTTGTTCCACCTAATACAACTGCTGCAATTGCATCTAATTCATAAGAAGTACCTGCAGTCGGCTGTGCAGAATCTAATCGTGATGTTAAGACAATACCTGCAAGCGCTGCCAAAATTCCGGAAAGACCGTAAATCATTACTTTAATTCTCGTAACATTAATACCTGATAGTGCTGCTGCTTCTTCATTTCCACCAATTGCAAATGTACGGCGACCAAATGTCGTTTTCTTCAAAATGAAGTACAGTACTGCGAAAGCGATCATCATTGTAACAGCTGGTACCGGAATACCAAGAAAATAACCGCGGCCAAACATTTGGAACATTAAATGATCACCAAGACCAGTGATCGGACGTCCGTCCATATAAACAAGCGTCAACCCACGAAAAATAGTCATTGTTGCCAAAGTTGCAATAAATGGAGCTACTTTTCCTTTCGCAATGATGATACCGTTTACAATTCCCATTACAAGACCTGCTAATAATCCAACTGCCATTGCAAGGAACGGATCCATGCCACTTGCCATCATTCCAGCAACAAGTGCACTTGATAATGCTAAAATAGAACCTACCGATAAGTCAATACCCCCTGTTAAAATTACGAAGGTCATTCCGAATGCAATAAGCGCATTAATCGATACTTGACGCAGTATATTAAATAAATTTGGAATTTCAATAAACGCTGGATTTAAAGCTGTAATTACGACGATAATTAATACTAAACCGATTAAAGAACCGAGTTGTTGTAATACATTCCCCTTCTTAGTCATCCTTACTCTCCCCCTGTAGCTAGTGCCATAATAGACTCTTGTGATGCCTCATCTTTCCCTAAAATTCCGCCTACTTTTCCTTCATGAATAACAAGAACACGATCACTCATCCCTAAAACTTCTGGAAGCTCAGATGATACCATAATAACGGCATCTCCTTGCTCCGTAAGCTTATTCATAATAGAGTAAATTTCTTTTTTCGCTCCAACATCAACACCCCTTGTTGGTTCATCTAAAATGAGTAACTGCGGATGAATGCCTAGCCATTTTGCGATTACAACCTTTTGCTGATTTCCACCAGAAAGAGATTTCACTGCCTGCTCTCCGCTAGATGCTTTCACATTAAGAAGTTTCATCATATCCGCCGTAAACTGTTGTTCTAGCTCGTTGCTTAGAACACTTCCCTTTGAAAGACTTTCTAAATTCGGTAAAGCTAAATTTTCTCGAATTGAAAAATCTAACACTAATCCTTCAGACTTTCTATCTTCTGTAATGAAAGCAATTCTTTGTCTAATTGCATCTATTGGACTATCAATCTTTACTTCTTGTCCATTTATAAAAATTTGTCCAGAGTCTAAAGGTTCATAACCAAATATCGCTTTCATAATATCAGTGCGACCAGCCCCCATCAAACCAGCTACACCAAGGATTTCACCTTTCCTCACTTGAAACGAAACATTTTCAAATTTCCCTTTCTTCGTTCCGTTACGCATTTCAAAAATGACATCACCAATTTGACTATTTCGCTCTGGGTAACGTTCACCAATGCTGCGCCCCACCATCATACTCACTACTTCATCAAATGATGTTTCTGGAATTAATCTCTTTCCGACGAATTCTCCATCACGCAAAATCGTAATAGCATCACATATTGAGAAAATCTCTTCCATACGATGCGAAATGTACACGAATGAAACACCTTCTTTACGTAACTTATTGATTACTGTAAAGAGCGTTTCGATTTCACGATCCGTCAGTGCCGCAGTAGGTTCATCCATAATAATAACGCTCGCGTTTGTCATTAATGCTTTCGCAATTTCGATAATTTGCTGTTGTCCAACCGATAATTCCTCTGCTAACATAGCGCCTCTTACATGCAACCCTAACTCCGCTAGTTGCTGCTGCGCAATCGCGTTCATTTGTCGAGTGCGTAAAATACCTGTTTTCCCATACATTAACTCTTTGCCGAGAAACATATTTTCAGCTACTGTTAAATTCGGCAATATGTTTAGTTCTTGATGTATAAATGCGATGCCGTACTCTTCAGCTTCTTTCGCATTTTTAAAGGTGCGCTCTTGCCCATCGATCGTGATTGTCCCACCATCTTCTTTGTATACACCTGTTAAAATCTTCATGAGCGTTGATTTACCCGCTCCATTTTCCCCCATCAATGCATGGACTTCTCCTGTTTCAATCATAAACTGTGCATTCTTCAAAACAGGATTTCCATTGAACGCCTTTGAAATGTTTTTCATTTCAATATGCATTCCCATCACTTCCCTTTATTAAAAAATCACGCCTGCATGTAAAATTACATTTGCATAAGGCGTAGCCTCGCCTGTACGAATAATCGCCTTCGCTTTCTTTGTATGCTCTTTAAATTGCTCATGAGATACATACTCAAATGCTGGCTCTATTAATTTCTGCTCTATTTCTTTATTTACTTCCGCATTATTTATAATAACTTCTTCTGCTAACGTCACTTTTTCGATTGCCATATCATCAGCTACCACTTGCAATACATCTAAAAAGCTAGGTTTTCCAATTTCAACAGCTAAATCAATTCTTTTTACTCCGTCAGGAATTGGTAAACCGCAATCAGCAATTACAATCGTATCCGTATGCCCAAGTAAAGCAAGGATTGATGCAATCTCACTGTTTAATACGCCGTGTTTCTTCATCCAACAATCACCTGCACTTCACGTACTTTATCTCTCGTTGGCATGCCGCCTTGCGCCCCAAGTTTCGTTACAGAAAGACCACCGGCAATATTCGCGAAACGAATTGCTTTTTGAAGTGTCTCTCCTTCAGAAAGTGCAACTGCTAACGCACCATTAAATGTATCACCAGCTCCAGTTGTATCCACTACATCAACAGCAATGCTAGGAACATGTACAATCTCCGTGCCATTATGGAAACGAACACCGTTAGAACCTTCTGTCATCAATAATTTATTGGGATACTTCGCCAATAAATCTTCAATTGGTGATGTAAAATCATCTAATACGATGCGGCACTCATGTTCATTTGGCGTAATATAAGTCGCTTTTTCTAAAATTTCTTCTGATAAAACTTGTGCTGGCGCTGGATTCAACATAACAGGAATATTATGTTCCTCACAAATAGCCAATACATATTTTACTGTTTCAAGTGGAATTTCTAGTTGAAGAACAACCATATCCGCTTTTACAAGAAGGTCTTTGGAGCGATCTACAACTGACTTATTTACAAGAGCATTCGCCCCTTGTACGACAACAATACTGTTATCTTCTTCTGCTAAAACGATATGAGCAATTCCTGTCGTTCTATCTGTAACCGGTACCACATAATCGATAAAAATGCGTTCGTTCTCTAGATTTTTTCTAACTACTGTTCCATAATCATCATTTCCTACCGCTCCAACCATTGCTACATTTGCTCCTAATCTAGCTGCAGCAACTGCTTGGTTTGCTCCTTTCCCTCCTGGAATTGTATGAAACGCTTCACCAATTACTGTTTCTCCTGCTTTCGGCCGTTTTTTTGAAACAGCCACTAAGTCCATTGAAATGCTCCCTACTACTGCAATATTTGGCATCTGTTTCATCTCCTTACTTCGTTGTATTTCGTTCTATAATTTCAATCGGCAAACGATAGTGTTTCTCTTTTAATGTATTTCCTTCCATTTGCTCTAACAACAACTCTGTTGCAATTTTCCCCATTTCATATATTGGTTGTGCAACTGTCGTAATAGATGGATACATCATTTCCGTTAAAGAAATGCCATCAAATCCGATAATTTGCAAATCATTTGGAATGACAATCCCCTTTTGAAGTGCAGCCTTTACAATACCGATCGCAATTAAATCATTCCCAGCAACAATACCATCAATATGCGGGTATTCTTCTAATAATTCCATCGCTACACGCTCACTATTTGCTGGATCAAACGTACTCTCTGCAATCATATACGAAAGATTATTTTGCGTAATAACGTCTACAAAACCTTCAAAGCGTTCATTTGCAGTACTCACATCACGTGGACCGCGAATATGTGCAATATGTTTACATCCTTTATCTAGTAACAACTTTGTCGCAGCCTGACTTCCTGCATAGTTATCTGCATATACAGTAGGAATACGCTCATTAAACATACGGTCAATCGCAACAACTGGAACAGATACATTCATGTAATTAACACTATTTTGTGGATTCGTTGCTACAATAAATCCATCTACATTATTTTGTCTAAGTACATCAATATATTGTTTCTCTTTTTCTAAACTTTCATCAGAGTTACAAAGGACAACTGTGTAACCTTGTTTATGTGCTACATCTTCTACGGCACGTGCAACTTCCGGAAAGAATGGATTCACGATATTTGGAACAACTAAGCCAATTAAACGAGACTTTTTATTATACAGTGAACGCGCTACTGTACTAGGCTTATAATCTAACATCTCAATTGCACGTTCTACCTTTTTTAATGTATCTTCGTGAACATATCCATTTTTATTTAGAACTCTGGAAACGGTCGCAACAGATACTCCCGCTAATTTCGCAACGTCTTTGATCGTACTCATTCTCTTTTCTCCTCATTTCATGTAACCGTTTACAGAAAATAATATAACGTATTTCTAAAAATACGTCAATCATTTCTCACTAAAAAGCTTTTAAGGTTATACTCAAAAAAGCACCGCCATAAGGCGATGCTTCTTCATTACGAGTATGATACAGTTTTTTCTTTTTCTTCTACAACAGGCTCTTTAGCATCTTTTTTACGATCTGATAATTTAATTTTTTGTAAGAAAATCGTAAAGATGGCACCTACTACGATAAATACTAATCCTGTTAAGAATACAGTATGAAGCGAGTCTACTAAAGAGTTTTTCAAAATAGGTACAATACTGTTAGCGAACGCTTCTGGCATTTGTTTTAATGCCTCTGGGCTAAATAGCATCGAATATAAACCTTGTGGATCTGTGTGAATCATATCTTTAAATTTCGTTACCATTTGTCCCGCTTCTTTCGGGAATGTATCTAATACAGGTACTAAATTCTTTGTTAATGTCGTACCTGAAGTGTTATTCATAATTGATCCTAAAATTGTAATACCAAATGTACCACCGATTTGTCGGAAGAACTGACTTGATGATGTTACAACACCAAGGTCTTTTTTCGGGAAGCTTTCTTGTAACGCTAATGTTAATGTCGGCATTACAAGACCCATTCCTAAACCGATAACCATCATATAAGAAGTAGCTGTAAGCTTCGTTGTGTGCATATCCATCGTTGTTAATAACCAGAAACCACCGGCCATAATAAGCATACCTGCGATAATTTGTGGTTTTACACCAACTTTTAATACAAGTTGCCCACCGATAATACTCATCACAATCATTGTAATCATCATTGGAGTCATAATTGTTCCTGATTCAGCAGCACTTACTCCTACAATACCTTGCATGAAGAATGGTACGAACATAATCGCGCCGAACATTCCAATACTCATAAAGAATCCAATCGCATTCAGTATTGTAAATGTGCGATTTTTAAAGAAATGCATTGGTAAAATTGGCTCTTCAGCTTTCGTTTCAACGATAACAAAGCTAACGATACCAATTACAGCTAGTGCAAATAAACCGATAATTTGCCAAGAATCCCATGCATAATCTTTTCCGCCAAACGTTAGCGCAAGTAATAAACTTACAACACCGAGAATCATCGTAAAGATTCCAGCGATATCAATTTTAATTGGTCCTGTTTGTTTATGCGATTTTAATCCCATTGCAATAAAGATTGTTGCTAAAATACCAACCGGTAAGTTAATGTAGAATACCCATCTCCAGTTCACTGCATCTACAATCCAACCACCAACTTGCGGTCCAATTACAGAAGCAAGACCGTATAACGCACCAAAAATACCTTGCCATTTCGCACGTTCTTTTCCCGTGAACATATCTCCAATAATAATCATAGCCATTGGCATCATAATACCGCCACCAAGACCTTGAATACCACGGAAAATAATTAATTCTGTCATACCATTCGCCATACCACATAACGCCGAACCAATCATGAAAATAACTAGCCCTGTTATATATACGTTACGACGACCAAGTAAATCCGCTAATTTACCTGCAATTGGTACAACTGTCGTTGATGTTAACATATAAGCTGTCGTTAACCATGTCATTAAACTTAATCCGCCTAGGTCACCGACGATACGTGGCATTGCTGTACCAACAATTGTTCCATCTAATGCAGCAAATAGCATCGCGATTACTAAACCGATTAACAACAACTTTCTATTTTGATTTTCTTGTTGCTCCATGTAATCTCCTCAATTCCTCTTAGTTATTCTCTTTTTTCTCTTGTGTCCCGCAAATAATGGTTTCTAACTTCTCAAAGAGACGTAATAAATCTTCTCTTTCTTGCAACTCTAAATGTGAAAAGTATTTTGCAATATGCTCGTTACGAGCTGTCATTGCCTCTTCTACTCTAGCTTTCCCCTTTTTTGTTAACTCGATGATGACAACGCGACGGTCATCTTTGTCGTGATAGCGTTCTACAAGTTCTTGATCGATTAGACGATCAATCATCACTGTAATCGCGCTAGGCTTCACATACATCTTTTTCGCTAATGTTGTCGCTCTTGAAGCCCCATAATGATCTAAAATCTTTAAAATATAAAACTGCGGTGGTGTAAGTCCTGTCGCTTGCATTTGTTCTAATAACTCCGTCTGCATTTTCTTTCCAATCGAAAAGGCAAGAGCTTGAATTTTATCGATATGCGTCATATCATTTGGCATGTTATCCACCTCTTATTTAAACAATAAAATATTTAATGTATTTAAATATTAATCCCACGAACAAAATCCGTCAATACTTTTATTCATAAAAACGTTTACATTTTTGTCACAAAGTTGTATAATTTTCGACGAAGTTAATATTGACAGTCACGGAGAAACGGAGTACACGGCTATGAATCATAAAAAAGGAAACTTTTTTATATTTCATGGCCTTTTTATGTTCTCTGTCTTAAAACGCTTCGAATTAATTAGGGGAGGATTTTCATTTTATGTTTTTCACACAATTATTTAAACCTGCGCCCCACGCGGAACGCTTACCAGCTGATCGCGTTGATAGCGAATACCGTAAATTACGTTTACAAGTATTCTTAGGTATCTTCATCGGTTATGCAGGTTACTACTTTGTTCGAAAAAACTTTTCACTAGCAATGCCATACTTAATCGAGCAAGGCTTTAGTAAAGGGGAACTTGGGGTTATCCTTTCAGCAGTTTCTATCGCTTACGGATTAAGTAAATTTCTTATGGGTATCGTATCCGATCGTTGTAATCCTCGCTACTTTTTAGCAGCTGGGCTATTTTTATCAGGTATCATTAATATTATTTTCGGCTCATTTTCTTTCATTACAACGAGCATTATACTTATGTTTGTACTTCAGTTTTTAAATGGATGGGTACAAGGTATGGGATGGCCTCCTTGTGGTCGTACGATGGTTCACTGGTTCTCTATTAGCGAACGTGGTACAAAAATGTCTATTTGGAACGTCGCTCATAATGTTGGCGGAGCGCTTATGCCTTCACTTGTAACATTAGGCTTATACTTCTTCGCAGATGACTGGAAAAGTATTTTTTACTTCCCAGGTATTCTTTCAATTTTAGTTGGTATTTATGTATTAATTACGATGAAAGATACGCCTCAATCTTGTGGACTACCTTCTATTGAAGAACATACTGGAGAATATCCACCAGATGAAAAAGTAAAAGACCGCGAACGCGAGCTTTCAGTAAAGGAAATTTTATTTAAATACGTATTAAACAATAAGTTTTTATGGTACATCGCTATTGCGAACGTTTTCGTATATTTCGTACGTTACGGCGTTGTAGACTGGGCTCCTACTTATTTAGTAGAAGAAAAAAGCTTTACTCATAGTAGCTCACGTACTGCTTACGCTCTATATGAATGGGCTGGTATTCCAGGTACACTTCTTTGCGGATGGATGAGTGATAAACTATTTAAAGGACGTCGTGCACCTGCTGGTATTTTATTTATGGTTGGTGTATTTATCGCAGTTCTTGTTTACTGGTTAAACCCTCCTGGTAATCCAATGGTTGATAGTATCGCACTTGTCGCAATTGGATTTTTAATTTACGGACCGGTTATGTTAATTGGTCTACACGCTCTAGATTTAGCACCAAAGAAAGCTGCTGGAACTGCAGCAGGCTTAACTGGATTCTTCGGTTACTTAGGCGGAGCTGCTTTCGCTAGTGCAGCTATGGGCTTTATCGTAGATGCATTCGGTTGGGATGGCGGATTCATCTTATTACTTGCATCTTGCGTACTTGCAATGTTCTTCCTTGCTCTTACTTTAAAGACAGGGTCAGTAAAATCAAAACAAGCTTAAATAATATATAACAAGCATAAAAATAGCTCTTAGCATTTACATACATGCTAAGAGCTATTTTTTATTTTCATTGCTGTTCCTACTAATGATAACAACCAATTCCTTCCCTACTATAAGATTAAAAGATTTGATGAAACACCTTTATTAAAACAGCTAACGTAACAGATGCAGCAAATCCCCCTAAACAAATAAGACTGACACCTTGGCTATATGACAAATTTTGAAATGATTTCATTGCTTCCATCCTCCCTATCTCCCCTTTGATACTTTTATTTTACCAATGGGAAAAATTTCATAACATCGATTTCTCTAACAACTAACTTACAAATTTGTAAGTTAACATCTTTTCAACTTATATATCTAGTATTTCCACAAATAAGAGTCATTTATACATAAAAAAAGACCTCAGTTATACTAAGGTCTTCGTTACATTCTATTTCATTTTACAATCATCACTGGACATTTCACACGCTTTGCTATTTTATGACTTACACTTCCCAGCACCATTTCTTGCAGTGTATTGAGCCCTCTACTTCCAGCAATGACAAGATCTATATCTCCTGTATTTACATATTGAACAATTGTATCTCCAGGATCACCATGTAATATCGTAATTGTATAAGAAATGTTCTCTTTCTTTAATAAACCTTCAATCTCTTTTAATTTATCTTTTCGACTAGCCGATATTGTTTCTAAATCTGTTTGACCTTGTATAATATCTGATTTTGCCGTTCTATTATCTACTACGTACACAACTTCAACATTTGTTTCTTCGCTACATTTCGCAATATAGGTTGCATGCTCCGCTGCTCGAAGTGCATGTTCAGAACCGTCACATGCTAATATAATTTGTTTGTACATATGCTGAATCCCCTTTTCGTTATCCTATTCGTATTATATAATAAAGCCCCCTAAAAAGGAGGCTTTTAACTAGCAATTCTTTTATTATAAGTAGCTAAATTTGCAACAAGTTTTGAACTACGTTCATTTAATCCTGTTATACTTACTTTCACACCACTTTGTTCATACTTCATGATAACTTTATCAATTGATGCCACTGCCGAATCATCCCATACGTGCGCATGAGTAAAGTTCATTTCGATTTCTTTTACATCTTCATTAAATGAAAAATTATTTATAAAGTCGGCTGTAGATGCAAAAAAAAGTTGACCGTGAATTTCGTATATTTTCTTATTTTCAATATATAAATGTTTCACGTGAATCTTTGCCATATTGAATGCAAATAAAACCGCGCTAATTACTGTTCCGATAATTACACCTAATGCTAAATTATGTGTAATTAGGACAATCACAACTGTTACGATCATAACAAATGCGTTTCCTTTTGGTACTTTATGAATTGTTGTTACAGAGTTCCAATCAAACGTTCCGATTGAAACCATAATCATAACTGCAACTAAAGCTGCCATCGGAATATGAACGACATAATCTCCTAAAACAAATAGTAATACGATTAAAAATCCGCCCGCTACAAATGTTGATAGGCGACCTCGTCCACCTGATTTAATATTAATAACAGATTGACCGATCATTGCACAACCTGCCATTCCTCCGAAGAAACCAGCAACAATGTTTGCGATCCCTTGACCGCGTACCTCTTTATGCTTATTACTTTCCGTATGCGTCATATCATCTAAAACTGAAGCTGTTAATAATGATTCTAGTAAACCGATAATTGCAAGCATAACTGCATACGGTAAAATAATCCCTAATGTCTCAACTGTAAAAGGCACGTCAGGAATGCTAAAGAATGGTAATTCTTTCGGCAAGCTCCCATATCCCCTACTGTTTTCAACTGTAATCCGCTCATAAGTGCAATACTCGTCACAATAATAATGGAAATCAGTGTAGACGGAACAGCCGTCGTAACACGTGGAAATACATATATAATTACAAGACCTAATGCGACAAGTGCATACATTTGCCAATTTGCATTTTTAAAATGCGGTAATTGCGCTGTAAAAACTAAAATTCCAAGGGCATTTAAAAAACCACTCATAACTGACTTAGGGACAAACTTCATAAATGAACTCAGTTTGAACACGCCAAAAATAATTTGGACAATACCTGTTAATATTGTTGTAGCAAATAAATATTGCAAACCATGATCTTTAACGAGCGTCACCATTAATAATGCCATTGCACCTGTTGCAGCTGAAATCATCCCAGTTCTTCCGCCAACAAATGAAATGGTAACTGCAATACAAAAGGCTGCGTATAACCCAACGGTCGGATCCACACCAGCGATAACAGAGAAGGCTATCGCTTCAGGAATTAATGCTAAAGCAACGACAATTCCTGATAACACGTCCCCTCTCACATTAGAAAACCAATCATTTTTTATCGTTTGAAACAAAATACCACTCCTCTACTCCTTTATCATTTGATTTTCTCCATAAGAAAATCAACCGACTGCACGAAAGCTATTATATAACGAGTAGAAGATTTTTTACTATGTAAAAGTTTCCTAAAGAAAAAGACGCTATATCAGTAGCGTCTTTGCTCATTTCATTAATGTCCACCATGTCCTTGACCACTTTCCTGAACAATTTCTAACCTCTCATCTAGTATTCCTTGTGTTTCAAATGAAATATCACTCGTACTTCCTAATAAGAAGCCATGATTATATGGTCCAAGTGTTGGATCATCTTTAAACTTCGGCTGAATAGTAGCAAGGAAGTCATACACTGGTTGTGAAGCTTTCCCTTCTTCTAACAAGACAACAGGTGCGTGTTTACCCATATGTGAAAAAGGTGCCCCAGCAACTGCTAAATCTGGTGTTTTGCTTGAAACAAATGACACACCGTGACCAGGTTTTGTGAATCCCCAGCCAAATTTTGTTTTTTCATCTTTAAATTTAGCGAACGCAATCGAGTTTTCTGTAGGGGTCTCTCCACTAATACGCGTTACTTTCCCGTATTTGCTTAACTCTTTTTCTACTTCTTTTGAAACAATTTTTTCTGGCCCTAATACATATATATTTGCTTTATCTTTTCTCATTTTTAATGCCTCTATTGTCGCTTCTGGCACTTTATTCTTTTTTGTATAGAGTAGTGGTTCCGGCATATGAGAAATCCAGTTTACAGCGGGTATTGTATATAAACGTCCTTCTTCTGCAGACGAACCGATAATAACACTATTTGGGTAGCTTCCTGTTATATCGGCATACTCCTTATCAACATCTTTCGCAAATATAGCTGGGTCCGTTTCTTTTATTTGTTTTACTTTATAACCTTTTAATTGTTCAAGCGCGCTAGTACCTACATCCCCCATCACCATAATTTGTGTTCCATCTTTCGTTCCGATTGGATTTAATCGTTTTATTTCTTTTAACGTCATTTCCGGTATCTTTTCTTTTTCTATAAATAAAATCGGTCCGTTATTCGGATGATGAATAAAGTCTGCACTCGCAATACCTAATTGCCACTCGCTTGCTGGTACTAAAATAACAGCACCTGGCTGGTTCTCTTTATGGGTTGCTGGCCATATCGTTTGCGAAGTTAACACTGCCATTTGCAGGGGATCATTTGTATTTAACCTCGTCACATTTTTTAAACTTGTCGTTAATAAATTATTCGATGCCCCTTCGTTCATTTCTTTTGGCTCGGTTACTTCCTGATTCATTTTCATTTCCTTTTGCTCTGTTTTCTTCTCTTTTGTAGATTCATGGTTTTTATGGTCTGTATTCGTTTGTCCGCATGCAGCAAGACCAACTGCTGTAATTATTGTTATCCCAAAAATTCGGGTCATTTTTTTCACTATACCGCCTCCGTATTAATCATTTTTGAGCCAATATGATTACCTAAAATGTAATTTCAACTCCACAATAACAAGCAATTCTGAAGAAATTATGCAGACACATCATAATCTGCACCATTTCTTCATGATTTTGCATTACACTTTAAGTAACGATTATAAATATGGAGGGCTCTCTATGATTGATATACTGCTCGTAGACGATGAACCGAGAATGCTTGAATTATTAACGCTTTATCTTACCCCAATTGGATATAACTGCGTATGTGCGACTTCAGGAGAAGAGGCTATTTTACATATAGAAAATCGAAACTTTAAATTTGTTTTACTCGATATTATGATGCCAAAGATGGACGGATGGGAAACGTGCAAAAAAATCCGATCTTTTAGTAACATTCCTATTATTATGGTTACAGCTCGTGATCAAACAGTAGATGTCGTTCAAGGATTAAAACTTGGAGCCGATGATTACGTAACGAAACCTTTCCATGAAGAAGAACTTTTCGCAAGAATTGAAGCCGTTTTAAGACGTACAAATGAACATAAACAAATCCAATATCACGGTATTGTATGGGATGAAACAAAACACTTCGTTTCTGTCCATAGTGAAGAACTCCTTCTCACACCAATTGAATTTTCTTTACTCGGATTATTTTTACGCCATGTGAACTACGTATTAAACCGTGATCAGCTCATCGAACGAATTTGGGGATTAAACACAAATACAGAAGATCGCACAGTCGATTCGCATATTCGTAATTTACGTGATAAATTGCGAAAAGCAAATTTCCCTATTGATCATCATTTAAAAACCGTGTATGGAGTAGGTTATCGATGGGTTGATACTGAACAGTAAGGAGCAAAACGATGAAACGAATTTCAATTCAATTCGGATTTTATTTTTTAATTGTTACACTTTTAATTGAAAGTGTTCTCTTTATTTTGCTCTATTATAGTCTTGTAAACACTAGAGTAAATGAAGAAATGATAGCTTTATTAAAGCGAGGAAATAGTCATCGAGATGTACTTGAAAAATATTACGATGAGCAAACCATCTCTCACGTAGCATTAATGGAATCTGAAGCTGAAACAACTGTCGTTATTACAAATACAAATAAAGAAGTGCTAGCTAAATCTAACGAAATAAACACGACTATAAACGATCATATTAGTAAAATGCAAACTCGAACAGACCATAACGGAGCGATTATAGAAAATCATTGGAAAACATCTAATTATATATGTACAGTTAGCCCCATTGTAGTAGATGGAAAACATGAAGGCTATGTGTACATGTTTCTTGGAACAGAATCAATTGAAGAGCTGGTTAATGGGTTAACGAAACAATTCATTATTGCCGGTATCATCACATTTCTACTAACAGTCATCACCATTTTTCTATTATCTCGATTATTAACAAAACCATTGTTACACATGAAACATGCCACTGAAAAAATGAGTAAAGGTGATTTGTCCGTTTCATTAACAACTACTCGAAATGATGAAATTGGTGAACTAGCATCATCTATTCAGACGCTCGCAAATGATCTACATTATATGAAAACAGAGCGAAGTGAATTTCTAGCAAGTGTTGCTCACGAATTACGAACACCGTTAACATACGTAAGAGGTTATGCAGACATTGCATTAAAAGAAAGCACCTCTCCTGAGCAACGTTTACGATATTTATCTATTATAAAAGATGAGTCTGATTACATTACAAACTTAGTTCAAGATTTATTTTCACTTGCACAAATGGAACAACATAACTTTTCTATTCAAGTAAAGGAAGTGCATTTACACACCTTCTTTACTCGCATAGCTGAAAAAGTAAACGCCATGTATAAAGAAAGATATATTAAGGTTTCTTTCTCTTGTCCTCCTACACTGCTAGTAAACTTAGATGAACAACGATTTGAACAAGTTATAGTAAACATTTTAAATAACGCTTATAGACATTCAAAAGAACATTCTCATATAAACATTTCTATTACAGAAGAACATAAACGTATCTCCATTACAATTGAAGATGAAGGCGAAGGTATTCCACCTGAAGACCTCCCTCACATTTTTGACCGCTTTTACCGTGTCGATAAAGCAAGAACACGATCTACAGGCGGAACTGGTTTAGGGCTATCTATCGTAAAAGAAATTGTAGAACTACACGACGGAAATATTACTGTAACGAGCGAAGTCGATTACGGGTCTTGCTTTATCATTTCATTGCCATCTATAAAGAAACACGACTACCATCAGTAGTCGTGTTTCTTTATCATTTTACTTTATAATATAAATTTACAAATTGCCCAAAACGTTTCGTATCCGTTAAAGTTAAATTAATTTCCGGATTCTTATCTTGAAATAACGGAACTCCAGAACCTAATATGTGAGGGGTAATCGTGACAACATATTCATCAATTAGATTATTCTTAAAGAATTCTCTCAGTAGATTCCCTCCACCGACCATCCATATTTTAGATCCTTCTTGCGATTTTAACCTTTTTGTAAACTCTACTACATCTTCATTTACAAACTCCACGTTTCCGTTTGAACCTTTTTCTGAATTAGAAAAAACATAACATTTTTTATCTAAGTACGGGAATGTTTCTGTATGCTCTACTACATAATCGTACGTTCTTTTTCCCATAATTATTGTATCAATCGTTTCGTACATTTCTGTATAACCGTTATCTCCCTCCCCTTCGGTTTCCATTAACCACTGTAAATCATCATCTTCTTTCGCAATATATCCATCTAAGCTCGCCGCAATAAATAAAACTATTTCACGTGACATATTTTTTCCTCCTTACATCTCATCTTGATAACATTATGCTGTAAACAATATACTAACAATAAAACAAGACAATTTATGTCATGTTTAAAAAGAAAAAAGGTGATACATTTGTCAAAAGCTAAACGCTTATTAGATATTCTTATATTTGCTTCTGCGAAAAAAGCATTTACAGCGCAAGAAATAGCTGATGAATTTAATATTTCTGTTCGTACTGTCCATAGATACATTTTAGATTTAAGTGATATGGGATTACCCATTTACGCTGAACAAGGTCGCAACGGAGGATATAAAGTATTAACGAATAGAGTAATTCCACCTATTTTATTTACCGAAGAAGAAGCAGTCTCCATCTTTTTTGCCTTTCAATCTTTAAGCTACTACAGAGACTTGCCTTTTAACACAGAAATAAATTCCGTTACACATAAACTATATAGCTCCCTACAACATGATGCGAAAGCTAAAGTTGACAAAATACGTTCTTATATCGCCTTTTGGAATCCGAAAAGAACAATTGAGACACCACTTTTAAACGAAGTGTTAACAGCGGCTATTGAAAATAAAAATTTACACTTTCAATACGAATCTAAATCGGGGATCAAAACAAAACACGTTCATCCTATCGGTGTATATGCGCATGATGGTTTATGGTATTTACCTGCTTATGATTTTAATGTAGAAAAAACATTACTGTATCGCGTCGATCGTATTCTTTCTATATTATCAACGGAAGAAAATGAAGATACATTCATGAATTTAGAAGAGTGGTTTGCCTCTAACTCTCACGTAGTACATAATCCTACTCAGTTACATGTTTTACTGTCAACAGAAGGCGTACGCCAATGTAAAAGCGTGCCTTACCTTGAAGAATTCGTTGTAACAAACGAAAACGGGACAGGATATATACATTCAACAATTGATAAAGGAGAAATCAATTTTATTACTCCTTTATTTTATAGACTCGGAAAAGATGCAAAAGTTTTAGAACCGATAGAATTGATAGATGGTTTACGTATGCGTGCAAAAGAAGTTTTACATATGTATGAAGACTAAGAAGCTGCTAAATATAAGCAGCTTTTTGTGTATTTGTTCCTATCGTTTTGACTGTTGACGAATATCAATCCACCAACGATATGACGCATTCATATTTTCAGTACTTCCATTCCCTCTGTAATGGAAAGCATCCAAAAAGATTGAATCTAGTTTATCTTCATCTACAAAGTAACCTAAGTTAATTTTTACCGTTTCTCCTGGTCGGATACTGCCAATATTGTAGAAGCTTTTCCCATCTCCGTGAGGCTCTAAATAATCAACTTCTCCCGTCATAATACGCGTTGCATCCATTCCCTCTTCTTTAGCGTATTTCCATGCATTCCCTTCAAATTTAAGCTGCTTTATGGATGGATGCATATAGATTTCTTCTGTCGCCTGTTTACCAATATTTCTCACTGTTGTTGTCAAGTAGACAAATTTAACATTAACTAATTGCGAATCTACTAATGTATCAATTGAATCTTTACCATTCCCTAATTTATATACATCCCGTCTGTACGATAGCAGTTTTCCCGTCTGATCTAAAGCCTTCTTCTTGCTTAATATCCCTAGGCCAAGTTCATTAAAGTTCTCTTGTTTAAAATCTTTAATCGAATCAAAAACTTCAACTTTTTCTATCATATATTCAATTTGGCTGTTATCCATAGATATCGTTACTGGAACCTTTTGCCCTATATGAAATAGTCGTTTGCTATCTTTTTTCAAAGGAATCACTTTAGATTTTTTAGGTTCATCTGCTTGGCTAAAATACTTTTTATCATAATTTGATATATGTGATGCCTTTTCTTTTGACGTGGGCTCAAGTGAAATATTCCCTAAGACATCTATCATTTGTTCTTCATTTATATCTGATCCAATAAAACTTTCTAACATAATCCCTTCTTTCTCAAAAAAGAGAAAGACCTTCCTATCAAACATTACATTGTTGTTTCCAGTTTCTTTATGAACAATTACTGCTTTCTTGCCACCTATCTCTTTTTCTTCGTAGCTTTTTGAATATAAAGTTTGAAAGTCCGCATTTTCCCCTACTCTCCAAAGACTAAATGAAAAGCCTCCATTTGCGTCGTTATCTTTAAATGAATATTTCATAGCAGAGTCATCAATTGCTTCCATATTTTCTGGTAATTTATCAATTTTCAGCTTATACCACTTATCAGCCTTTTTCGTGTCCTTATTTGTTACCGACACATTTACTTCATAATTTTGTTTTTGAACAATCATATTATAGACTTTTACTGCACCAAAAACGGTTGTCGGCATACCAATCAATAAGCAGGCAGCAGCGATTAACATACGATGTCTTTTACTCTTTTTCTGTGGTCGTTCGCCCTTCAGCTTCATTTCCTCCATAAACAGTTTCTTTTTGCGCGTATATGTATGTGAAAATTCATGTTGTTCTTCGGATTTATCAAAATCATCTAAAGCAATTTTTTCAGCAAGTTCATATATTTCTTTGGAGTTCTTTGAATTCGTCATGTTGTATACCTCCTATCATATTTTGGACTCGTTTTCGAGCGCGTTCAAACTGCTTGCGGACATTAGCCTCCGTAATCCCCATTACACTTGAAATTTCTTGATACGTTAAGTTATAGAAGACTTTGTACTTAAACACCTGTCTGTTAGATTCATTTAACTCTTTTAGCAATGTATCAATTTGAACCTCAGACATTTTACGTTTTTCCCACTCTTCAATATTTTCATCTACTGCTTCTATTGATTCTCTTTCATATTCTTCTAAAAATGTTTCATGTCGTTTATTTTTCCGGTAACTATCAATCGCCTTGTTTTTCGCGATCCTCAAAATATAGCGTTTAAGCTCTTGAGTAGCCAAGCTATGGAGCTTTTCCAAGTTCTTATAAAGAGTAATAAACGTCTCTTGAACCGCATCTTCAGCCTGTTGAATATTATTTAAAATAGAATAAGCTACATAATAAATTTTTTGTTCATACAACTCATATAGCTCTTCCATCTTTTCATAATCGTTGTTTGTAACTTTCATATAATTCCTCCTCTCACTCTATATAACGAATGAGCACTGTACTTTGTGACACTGCAAAATCTTTTTATAGATAAAATTTAATAATAGAATAAACAAAAGCCCAATTTCTCTATTGTAACTGAGAAATTGGGCTTTTTAATATTACAATTTTCCTGACTGTATCTCTAAGAAAAATTCTTTTACACCTTTTCAATATGCAGTATTTGCTCTATCGCTTCTTTTAACAAATTCTTTGTCTCTTCCAAGTTATGATTCTGCTTTTCTGCTGGTTGTACCATATAAAACTCAGCAAACGAACGCTCTTTATATCTTGGTACGACATGCATATGATAATGTGTTAACTCGTTAAATACTCCACCATTTTGACAAACTGTAACTCCGTCAGGTTTATATACTATCTTAATCGCTTTTGCAATAAGCTTAGAAGCATCCATAACGGATTTTGCTACAACATCATTTAATTCATCTACTTCTACAACATGTTGCTTTGGCACAATTAAAGTATGTCCTGGGTAGAAAGGCGCATGATCTAAAAAGCAAGTTACATAATCATCTTCATATATTTTATATATAATTTCCTCTCCGCCTGCTAATTTACACCCTAAACATTCCATCATATTTCCCCCTTTATTAAAAACATAAAAACGTGAGAGCCGTATTCTCACGTTTTTATGTTTCATTTTATTAGTTCAATTGTTTCCGTAACCTTTATACTATCTTTTACAGATTGAACAATCGTACAATTTTTCACTGCAAGTTGCAGCGCCTTGTCCAGCTGCTCTTCTGTAATATTTTGCGCTTTAATTTTATAGTGCAAATGAACACTTTCAACTGGCTTCGATAACGCTTCACTTCTACCAATTTCAGTTTCGATTGTAAACGTATCGTATGGAATACGTTTCTTTTCTAAAATCGTTCGAAAGACAATTGCACTACACCCTGCGATAGAAGAAACGAGTAATTGTAACGGTGAATAACCGTTTTCTTTTCCAATCGCTAATTGACCATACAATAAATCTGCTTCTATATCATCGTGTTTGATTGTTAGTTTCATTTGTTTTTTCCATCTCCACTTTCATCGGTTTCTGCCGTTTCTTACTAATATAATAATATATATAGCAGAAAATGATAAATGGAATACCACAGTATAACGCCATTCTTTGTTCAGGAATAAACGCTAAACTAATAACAACGATGCTATTTGTAATTAAAGCTAAAATTGGAACAATCGGGTATAGTGGTGTTCTATACTTTAAGTCCTCTAACTTTCCCCCGCCTTTTATATACTGACTTCTAAAGCGAAGTTGCGATAGAGCAATAATGATCCAACTTGAAACAGCCGATAAACCAGCTATCGATAATAAATACATGTATACTGTATCTTCTGCAAGGAAACTTGTGAATAGAGATAATCCAGCTACCGCAATCGTTACGACTAGCGCTGTAATTGGAATACCACGCTTATTTACTTTCTGGAAGGAAGTTGGTGCCATTCCCTCATTTGCAAGTGACCATAGTATACGCGTCGCTGCATATAATCCAGAGTTCGCTACAGATAATAACGCAGTAATAATAACGAAGTTCATAATATCAGCTGCGTATGGAATACCAATTTTATCAAATACGACTACGAATGGACTTTCAATTACGCCTGCTTCTTTCCAAGAAATTAATCCTACTAAAATTGTCATTGTTAAAATGAAGAATAACATAATGCGCCATACTGTATTACGGATCGCACGTGGAATTGTTTTTTCTGGATTTTCACTTTCTCCCGCTGCAATTCCGATTAACTCTGTTCCTTGGAATGAGAAGTTAACTGTAATCATTGTAAGTAGTACGACAGCTAGTCCATTCGGGAAAAGCCCACCATCGCTTACAAAGTTAGAGAAAAGAGGTGCTGCTTCTTTTCCGTCATATGATATAAATCCTAATAATGCACTACCACCAAGAACGACAAATGCAAGGATTGTAATTACTTTAATACTAGAAAACCAAAATTCTAATTCAGCATAACTTTTTGCCGAAATTGCGTTTGAAGCATATAAAATAACACCGAATACAAGGCACCATACCCAAACATCAACATTTGGAAACCATCTTTTCATCATTAAACCGATTGACGTTAATTCTAGCCCCACTGTTACTGCCCAGCCAAGCCAGTATAACCAGCCAATCATAAAGCCCGTTCCTGGTCCAATAAACTTCGTTGCATACTTTTGGAAAGATCCTGAAACCGGCATAGCTACCGTTAACTCTCCAAGACAAAGCATTGTTAAATACATAATAAATCCGCCTACTAAATATGAAAGGATGGCTCCCCCTGGTCCAGCCTGATTAATAGTGTAACCTGAACCTAAGAAAAAACCAGTTCCGATTACACCACCAAGTGCGATCATAAATAAATGTCTACTCTTCATCGTGCGATGTAATTTCTCATTCGTTGGTTGCTGCATCTAAATCCTCCCCCTACCAATACCCCTATATCTTGTTAAAATTTTCTGATAATAAAAATATACACGAAAGCGATTACATTTTCTATATAAAATTAAAACTTTTCTGATAAAATAATATAAAAATCGAATTATTGCAAGATTTAGATTCTATTTAGAGGAAAATAAGGAGAAACAAGGAAAAAAACTCTTACATATATTGTAAGAGTCAACGAAGTTCTAATCTTCTCGATAAAATTGATAAACTATAATTTACGATAAAGTACATACAAGCTACTAATATAAATGTTGGAATCATGTAATTCACATTTTGCCCGCTAATAATTTGAGCATTATGCATAAGCTCAGGGAGTGATATAACAACCGCTAGCGACGTATCCTTCAGCAATGAAATAAATTGACTGACAAGCGGCGGAACCATTCTCCTTAATGCTTGTGGCAAAATAATATGCCACAGCGCTTGCACATAAGTTAATCCCGAAGATCTTGCGGCTTCAACCTGCCCTTTTTCAATAGACAATAAACCACTTCTAACAATTTCAGATATCATTGCTGCCTCAAATATTGTTAAAGCAACAATTGCAGCTGTTATAATTTCTAATTTCAAGCCTGCTTCTGGAAGTGCAAAATACGTGAAAAATATAATTAACAGTAGTGGTAAGTTTCGAATCACTTCAACTATAACTCCTAATATTTGTGAGACGACAGGTATTTTCGTGTAGCGCAATATACCGATTACACTTCCAATAATAAAACTAAGTACAATTGCTATGAGCGCTACCTCTAATGTTATAAGTAATCCTTTTAATAAAAATAGAATATGATCTCCTGTAATTGCTCCCTTGAAATCCATTTACACCGCCTCCTTTGCTAAGCGTTTTTCTAAATAACGCACTAGCATACTGAGCGGAATTGTTAATATTAAATAAAACATCCCGACAAATATATAAACATCAAACGTAACAAACGTCTTCGTTGAAATTAAATCTCCTTGATACATTAAATCAGCACCAGCAATGATTCCAAGTATTGAGGAGTTTTTAACTAAATTGAGAAACTGGTTTCCTAAAGGGGGAATTACAATTTTCACAGCTTGTGGTAAGACAACATAATACATCGCCTGCACATACGTTAGCCCTGAAGAGCGAGCAGCTTCCATTTGCCCTTTCGCAACTGATAAAATACCAGCGCGAATTACTTCTGCAATAAAAGCTGCCGTATATACCGTAAGCGTAACTGTTCCTGCTACAAAACCATTTAAAGTAATTCCTATTACAGGTAAAGCAAAATAGAATATAAATGCAATTAATACGAGTGGAATATTTCTTACAAACTCCACAAAAGCTGATCCTATCCAATTTAAAATACGAATAGGTGCAATACGCATTACTGCCAAAATTACTCCTAAAATAAAACTACCTATCAATGCAATTACACTAGACATAACTGTATATTTAAATCCTTCTAAATACATATCAATGTTATTCGTTAATATAGAAAAATCAGGCACATATTCTCCCCTCTTTCTTTACAAGAAGAGGATGAGTACTCTCATCCTCTCACTTTTACTATCTACTTTTCTGGTTTTTGTCCAATCCATTTCTCATATAATTTGTCATACTCTCCGCTTGCTTTCATGTCTTTAATTAAAGTATTAATCTCTTTCGTTAAATCATCTGCCCCTTTTTGCACTGCAATTCCATACGGTTCATCTGTGAAAATTTTTCCTACTACTTCATAATTAGAATCTTGTTTTGCCATTCCGTAAAGGATCGCATTATCTGTCGTTAACACATCACCTTTACCTGCCTTTAACGCTGTAAATGCCTCACTATAATTTTCAAACTCTAATACAGTCGCTTCTGGTGACTTTTGACGAATGTTATTTGTAGATGTTGACCCTTTTACAGCTAATACTTTAACGCCTTGTTTTATATCATCGACACTCTTAATATTGCTTCCTTTTTTCACAAGTAACGATTGTCCTGCTTTAAAATATACATCTGAAAAATCCACTTCTTTTTTGCGTTCTTCCGTAATTGTCATTGTTGCAATAATTGCATCAATATCACCATTTTTCAGCATTGGAATACGTGTTTTAGACGTTACTTCTTTCAGCTCTAGCTTCTTTTCATCTCCAAGAATCTTTTTCGCAAGTGCCTTCGCGACATCAACATCGAATCCTTCTACCTGCCCTGTTGAAGGATTTTTTAATCCAAATAAATTCGTATCATTCTTCACCCCAACTACTAATTTCCCTCGTTTCTTAATTTGCTCAACAGCCCCGCCTTGCTTCGTATTTGTTTCCTTTGCCTCATCTTTCTTACTTCCGCAACCAGCAACAACAAGCACGAATAAACATGAAAATACGATTAAAGTAAATAATTTTTTCATTTTAAGCATGAAATTCCTCCTCTAATGATTTAGCACCCGACTTAAAAATAAACGAGCTCTTTCTTGTTCAGGGTTTGCAAAAAAGTGCGCCGGTGTTGTATCTTCAATAATTTGACCATCATCCATAAATAAGATCCTATCTGCTACCTCTCTAGCAAATCCCATTTCATGTGTAACGACAACCATCGTCATCCCTTCTTTAGCCAGGGCCTTCATAACATCAAGTACCTCTCCAATCATCTCTGGATCAAGAGCAGACGTAGGCTCATCAAACAGCATAATTTCCGGCTGCATCGCAAGTCCTCTAGCAATTGCTACCCTTTGTTGTTGTCCTCCGGATAATTGATGCGGATATACATTAGCCTTCTCTGGGATTCCTACTTTCTCTAAATAAAGCATTGCTGTTTTCTCTGCTTCTTCTTTGGAAACTTTATTTACTTTAATCGGTGCTAATGTAATATTTTGCAGAACTGTTTTATGTGGGTATAAATAAAAATGTTGAAAGACCATCCCAATATTTCGCCGCAATTCATTCATGTCCGTTTTTTTATTGTGTACCTCTGTATTTTGTACAATTAATTCTCCATCTGTAATTGCCTCTAATTGATTTATACATCGAAGCAATGTACTTTTTCCTGATCCTGAAGGCCCGACAACTACTACCACTTCGCCTTTTTTCACTTGCACATTAATATTTTTCAAAACTTGAAAGTTACCATAATATTTATTTACATTACGAAATTCTATCAACATACTCCCCCTTCCCCTAACAATGCATGTACATTCTTTTTATATTCAAAAATAGTCCCAAAAATAACTTTTAGCTTCAATTTGTCCATAAAAAAAAGCAAAGAGTTTCCCCTTTGCTTCTTCATTTCTATTCTGTTAAGATACTTCTTCTTTCTTATCTTTCCCGTATTCATGCTCCCAAAAATCAGCATTTTTAATTCCTAATGGCCCTGGATCGAATACTGGATCTTTTCCTTCTTTTTTCTGTTTTTCATAATCCTTTAATGCGACTAATGCAGGTTTTTGTAATAGTAAAATCGCAATGATATTTACCCATGCCATAATTCCTACCCCAATGTCGCCTAAAGCCCAAGCCGTTGCTGCTGTTTTTATACAGCCGTAGAATACAGCTCCTAAAAATACAAACTTTAGTACCATAGACATCCAAGGGCGATCTTTATCACGATTTAAGTACGCGATATTCGTTTCTGCAATGTAGTAATACGCCATAATTGTTGTAAACGCGAAGAATAATAACGAGATTGCAACGAAACCGTTTCCAAATCCAGGGAAAACAGATTCTACTGCTGCCTGTGTATATCCCGGCCCTGGCTGTGCACCATTTAATTTATTTACGATAAAGTTTTTTCCGCTTGCATCAAATACGTTATACATGCCTGTAATAATCATCATAAATGCTGTTGCTGAACAAACAAATAATGTATCAATGTAAACGGAAAATGCTTGCACTAAACCTTGTTTAGCTGGATGTGATACTTCAGCAGCTGCTGCTGCATGTGGTCCGGTTCCTTGCCCTGCTTCATTGGAATAAATACCACGTTTTACTCCCCAAGAAATTGCCAAACCGATAATACCACCGAAAGCCGCCTCTAATGCAAAAGCACTTCTTATAATTAACATAAATGCTTCTGGCAATTTTTCAATATTCATAGCAACAATGACGCAGGCTACTAAAATATAGCCTATTGCCATAAAGGGTACGACAACTTGCGCTACGTTAACAATTCGCTTTACTCCACCAAAAATGATAAGAGCTAATACAACAACCAATATAGCCCCTGATACGGTAGTATTAATACCAAAAGCCGTTTCTAAACTTACAGCAATACTATTTGCTTGCACACCTGGTAATAAAAGCCCTGTTGCAAGAATTGTCGCTGCAACGAATACTAAAGCATACCATTTAACTCCTAGACCTTTTTCGATGTAATAAGCAGGTCCACCACGAAACTGCCCTTGATGTTTCGTCTTATATATTTGCGCGAGTGTTGATTCAACATAAGCTGATCCTGCCCCTAAAAAGGCTACTGCCCACATCCAAAATACAGCTCCTGGTCCACCGAATGCAACCGCTGTTGCTACCCCAGCGATATTCCCTGTCCCAACACGTCCTGATAACGAAAGTGCTAACGCTTGGAATGAAGAAACACCAGCCTCTGATTTTTCTCCTTGAAATGTCAGCTTCACCATTTCTCCTACGTGCCTTACTTGTAAAAACTTCGTTCGAATAGAAAAATATAAACCTACTCCTAAACATAAATAAACAAGTGCTGGACTCCAAACAATATTATTTAACCAATTTACGAAAGTTTCCAACATTCCCCCTCCTTCTTTATAAAGAATATTCAGAATATATATAAAATTATAAGTGCATACCGAATCTAGGACAATATTATTTTAATAAAGTAAACATATTTTTGTATAAAAAAACAAAGTATATATTTGTTTTATATACTTTGTTTTGAACTAAATGTATTATATATTCACAATTGCTTCTCTTTTAATAATTCTTTCGTATAGCTCTTCTGATAATTTCAAGAAGTTATCAGGCATATCTTTCCCTTTAAACTTCTTCTGAAGCGTTCCATATAAACCTATATCACGTAAACGCAAAAATAGTGGCAACGATTCATACCAGCTATCCGCCAGCCTGTGCTCATACTCATATCCTTTTCGTAACACTTGTAACTGTTTACGAGCAAAATCTGTCTTCTCTTCTGCTGTCCACGTTGTAAATAGAACAGAGTAGTATAGAACCATCGCTAAATCATGTATAAAGTAATTATAAGCCGCATCATCAAAATCAAAGATTGTTAGCTCTTTACCATCATAATGAAAATTACCTTGATGGATATCACCGTGCATAAGACCGAACGTTTCTCTTTCAACTGGAAGGGCCTTAATTTCATCCATTAGTACCGCTGCAATCTTTTTCACTTGACCATCTTCTAATTCATTAACAATTCCACTTTCGTCTTCTTCCCACGTATCACGGTAGTCTGTTTTAGGATATTCCATTGTAAGGCGATGCAGTTGCCCAATCGCTTTTCCCCATGCTTCAAAGAGAGGCTCGCCCCAATAAGGCGATTCTGCTCCTTTTACTTGCTCACCTTTTGCATATGTAAATAAAGAAGCGAAAAAGAACGTTCCATCCTCTGCTACGATTTCTTCTACGAGATTTCGAGACGTTGAATAAAGAGGTCCTGCTACCTTTGCCCCATTCTCCGCAACATATCGTAAAAAATCTAGTTCAGCCTCTACCTCTTGTTTAGAACGATGAGAAGAATGTGTTAAACGTAATACGTAATCTTCATCATTATCACCCTTCGCCTTAAAAATATAATTCTCAAAATCTCCAAGTGGCTTTTCTTCCACTGTTACATGAAACAAATTCGCTGCTCTTTTTAAAATCTCTTTCGTAAAAACACGTTCTACAGCTATTTCCATATATATCCCTCCTATATATCTTCTTAATTCGACACAAATGTTAGAAGTACTGCTATGAAATTGAATAATGCACAAAAGACAATGTAACGTAACCTTCAATCCTCTTTTTTTAAAATAATTCAAGCATAAATTTCTCACAAACGACAAAAATTAACAGAAACAATTGCACTTTAAGAGAGGTGGAAATTATGACAGAGCAAAAAGAACAACAAGAGAGTAAAAACCAAAAGCATATGTTTCCATCACTTCCGGAGAACATTAATTACATTGAAAATAAACTTTCTCATTCTGATGATATAAAAAAATTAGATCTCCCTTTTCAAAACGGAAAAGGAGCAATCTTATATATCGAATCTTTAGCAGATCCAAATCTAATTCATCAGTTAGTCCTTGAGCCATTATTAACGCGATCAGATTTATCTTTAGATAAAGCTTTTTCTACGCTAAATATGAAAAAAGAAACGAATTTAAATTATGGGATACAACTTTTATTACAAGGTAAATCCTTATATTTTCATGAACACGTCGACAGTTTTTGTATTTTCGAAACAACCTTATCTTTAAAGAGAGATATAGCAGAGCCTGATAATGAAGGAGTTGTGCGCGGTCCACATACTGGTTTTGTAGAGGATCTAGCAACTAATTTAACCTCTATTCGTAAACTCATTAAGAGTCCAAATTTAGTTGTTAAGTATTTTACACTCGGTGAAGAAATGCACACGAAAGTGGCAATTACTTATATGCAAAATATAGCGAATGACGATTTAGTTATAGAAGTGAAAAGAAGATTGGAAACCATTAAAACGGATGCACTTATGCCACCAGGATACATACAAGAATTTATAGAGGATACGTCTTTCTCCCCATTTCCGCAGCAATTAAATACAGAGCGTCCAGATAGAACTGTTGCTAATTTAATGGAAGGGCGTGTTGCTATTTTATCTGATGGAGATCCAACAGCGCTCATCGTTCCTGTTACGTTATTTGCTTTCTATCAATCACCAGATGATTATAATAACCGTTGGATTGTCGGTTCTTTCGTCCGAATGATTCGCTTAGTAAGTTTTTTAATTGCCTTTCTCTTACCAGCTTTATATATTGCAACTGTTGCTTTTCATCCTGATGTGTTACCGCTCGAACTTGTGTATACGATTAAAGCTTCATTAGAGAAAGTACCGCTTCCTCCTATTTTTGAAGCTCTCTTAATGGAGTTAATTTTCGAGTTATTACGAGAAGCTGGTATTCGCTTGCCGAGCCGCGTTGGACAAACAATCGGTATTGTAGGTGGTTTAGTAATTGGGGATGCAATTGTAAAAGCTGGACTCGTTTCTTACACAATGATCATCGTTGTAGCTTTAACTGCAATCTCATCTTTTCTCGTTCCATCAAACGATATGAGTTCAGCAGTTCGGATTCTTCGTTTTCCATTAATGCTCCTTGCTGCCATATTCGGATATGTAGGAATATCATTCGGTCTCATTATAACTTTCGTTCACTTATGTCAGCTTCATTCATTTCATACACCATATCTTTCTCCTGTTGCCCCGATGCGGATTAAAGATATGAAAGATTCTTTCATAAGACTACCAATTTGGTCATTTTGGGAAAGACCACATGATCCAAAACCGAAAAAAATGCAGCGCCAACATGTAACGAGAGAGGGTGAGGACGGTGACAAACACGCAAAGTAAAATTTCACTTGTTCAATTTACCTTTTTCGTTATTCAATGCCAAATTGGGGTCGGTATACTATCTCTACCTAACCGGCTTCATCCGATAGCAAAAGGTGGTGGTTGGATTTCTGCGCTCATCGCGGGGCTTGCCATTCAACTTATTATTTTACTTATGTGGCTTTTCTTAAAACGATTTCCTGATGCAGATATGTATAAAAGTGTTTGTATGCTATTTGGTAATAAGTTAGGAAAACTATTGGGCTTTTCTTATGTTTTTTATTTTACCCTTATCGGTATGACGGTTATGTTAAATGCTTGTAACGTCATTAAAGTGTGGGTTTTACACGCAACTCCGTGGTCTGCAATTCTCATATTATGTACAGTAGCTTGTTGTTATGTAGCTTATAACACATTTAAAGTCATCGTACGATTTTATGTCATGGCCTCTATTCTCATTATTCCAATGGCTCTTTTAATTGCCCTAGGGCTTTCACGAGCTGATTTCTCTTATATTTTTCCTATTACAGAAGCCGGATGGTGGAATATAATTCAAGCATCCAAGGAAACAATTACAGCCATGTATGGTTTTGAAATTATTCTTATCGCTTTCCCAAAAGTAAATGGGAGTTCTATTGCAAAACTGAAGGCCATTTCTATCGCCAATGGATTTGTAACTCTTTTTTATACTTTTACCGTTTGGATTTGCTTTATCGTATTTAGTCCAAAGCAAATTGAGCTTATTCCAGAGCCAGTTGCTTACTTATTACGCTCCTTGCATATTGGAATTATAGATCGAACGGACCTAATCTTCATCCCAATTTGGATGATAACAGTTGTCGCTTCTATTGCTAGTTATTACTGCGCTGCTTCAATCGGAATTGGACATATATTCAACCTTGCTAATCATAAAAAGGCTGTTCCAATCGTTGGTATTATTGCTTTTAGTGTAGCCTTATTTATAGATACACCTGAAGAATTAAAAGTAATTTCAACTTTCACTGATAAGTTCACCTATATTTTCATCGTTGTCCTCCCTCTTTTATTTCTACTTTATTCAATAATAAGAAAGAAGAAAGGAGAACAGTATGTTCCCAAAAAGAGTTAAATTACTTTTAATATTATGTACTAGTTCCCTCCTTTCTGGCTGTTGGGATCAAGAACCATTAAGGGAGGCAAGTTTAGCTTATAGCGTTGGAGCTGATATTACGGAAGAGAATAAACTCCAGCAAACAATCGAGCTCGTAAAAAGTTCAAGCGGAGAGCAATCTTCATTTGAGAATGAAATATATTCAGCAACCGGGCATAACATAATGGATACAGGCGATGCCCTAAAAAAAAATGTGACTGGGAATATTCGCTATTTTAAATATGGTGTTCAATTACTCGGAACCAAAATTCTAAAAAAGGGTATACTCCCCTATTTAGATGTCAGCTTTCGAGATCCAACAAACCCAACTGCTTTAGTAAAACTTATTGCAGTAGATGGTGAAACATCGGAGATACTCGAAAAAAAGAAAATAGGAAATTTACTAATTGGAGATTTTCTAAAGAAAAAAGTGAAAAGCTTAGAAGATATGAGTGTATTTCCAAAAGAAACTTTAGAAACAGCTGCTACAAAAATGTTAGATCCCGGTAAAGACTTTACCCTTCCTTCTATAAAAATAAGAGGAAAAGAAGTAGTTACAAACGGGTTAGCTTTATTTAACAATGATAAATTAACTGGGCATTTACCTTTGCAACAATCTGTTTTATTCGTGTTATTAACCGGAAAAATGGGAACAAGTGCCCGTATAACCCAAAAACTGACTAGTGATGAATCTGAGAAGACATCTGATTATTTAACAATGGAAATTAGTAATCGAAAATTAAAACGCGACTTAAAAATAACAACAGATAAAAAAGGAAATGTTTATGCTCACATTAAGCTCCAATTAAAAGTTATAGCACTTGAATCTCCAAGAGATAATATGTATACAATGGACGATAGAGAAAAACTAAATAAAGAACTTTCTAAACAACTCACGAAAGAAGCGAAAAAAATAACACGAAAACTACAAAAAGCAAATTGTGATGCTTTCGGTATTGGAAGACATCTTATCGCTTATCATCCTAACTTATGGAAGAAAAAAAATTGGAATAAAGATTATGCAAAAGTAAAATTCAAACCTGAAGTAGAAGTAAGCATTTTGTATAGTGGTGTCTTAAAATAAAAAGGTTGTATGCCGCTCGGGCATACAACCTTTTTATTTCGTATATCGATACACAATTGATTCATATGGTCTTAAGTTAAGTTTTGCAATATCCTTGCTGGCATCTTTATAATTCGACAGTAGTACTTCTTGTTTCATTCCATCTAACTGAACGTGCGCTGGTACTGAATACGTTATTTCTTCTCCATAGAAGTTATTTATAACAAGTAGTACTTCACTTTCTGTAGTACGAGTATATGCCCAAATTTTAGGATCATTTTTATCCAAAATAGCATATTCTCCTTCTGTAATTACATCATACGTTTTTCTAAGCTCTATTAACTTTTTATAATGATAAAATACGGACTCTTTATCTTCTAATGCCTTCTCTACGTTTATTTCTTTAAAATTTTCAGCCGCTGAAATCCAAGGTGTACTTGTTGTAAAACCACTGTTCATCTCTTCATTCCACTGCATCGGAGTGCGAGAGTTGTCACGAGATTTTTGCTTTAAAATCCCTATAATCTCTTCTTTTGATAGCCCTTCTTTTAGCTTTATATCGTATATATTTAACGATTCTACATCACGATATTGCTCGATGGACTCAAATTTAGGATTCGTCATACCGATTTCTTCCCCTTGATAAATATAAGGCGTTCCTTGCAGCATGTGCATGGCTGTCGCTAACATTTTTGCAGATTCGTTTCGGTACTTTCCATCATCACCAAAGCGTGACACGATGCGAGGCTGGTCATGATTACACCAAAATAACGCATTCCATCCTCCGCCCTTTTGCATTTCAATTTGCCAGTTAGACATAATCTCTTTTAATTTAATAAAATCAAACTCTGCTTTCGTCCACTTATCACCATTCGGATAATCTACTTTTAAATGATGGAAACTAAACGTCATGCTTAATTCATTACGCTCAGGATTAGAATATTTAATACAATTATCAATTGTCGTAGATGACATTTCTCCAACTGTAATGACATCTTTTCCTGCAAAAACATTTCGGTTCATCTCTTGTAAATATTCATGAACACGCGGGCCATCTGTATAATACTTGCGTCCATCACTTGTCGCAGTACTACCTTCATCGTTTAAAAAACATTGGTCTTTTGAAATTAAGTTAATGACATCTAATCGGAATCCCGTTACCCCTTTATCCAGCCAAAAGCGCATCATATCATATACTTCTTCACGCAGTTTTTCATTTTCCCAATTTAAATCAGCTTGTGTTTCATCAAATAAATGTAAATAATATTGCTCCGTCTTCTCATCATATTTCCAAGCAGATCCACCAAACTTAGACTGCCAATTATTTTTTTCATCACGCCAAATATAGTAATTACGATATGGACTATTTTTATCTTCCTTCGCTTCTTTAAACCACTTATGTTCAGTCGAACTATGATTTACAACAATATCCAGCATAATCTCAATGTTACGTACTTTCGCTTCTGCTAAAAGTTCTTCAAACTCTTCCATCGTTCCGTAAGATGGATCAATGCTGTAATAATCACTTACATCATATCCATTATCATTTTGTGGTGATTGGTATATCGGTGTTAACCAAATATAATCCACTCCGAGTTCTTTTAAATAATCTAGTTTCTCTGTAACCCCTTTTATATCACCGGTTTCTCTATTGTAATAACTATTAAAGCTCTTCGGATAAATTTGATAGACTACACTTTTATGCCAATCCTTCATGTTTAACTTCCTCCTACTTCTGTTTCACTCTTTTTGCAAATAACCATGTTAAAGTAAATGGGATTACAACTGCAATAATCATTCCGACAATAAACATTGGAATCGATTTCGGAATGATAGAAATAAATGCTGGCAATCCCCCAATTCCGATAGCAGGTGCTAATACACCATTTAATGTAATGAATATCGCTGCCACAGCAGACCCTATAATCGCTGCATAAAACGGGAACTTATTTCGTAAATTCACACCAAACATCGCTGGTTCTGTAATACCGAAGTATGCTGAAATGGCTGATGTTGATGCCATACTTTTATCATTTTGATTTTTAGAAATCCAGAACATCGCAAGTGCCGCACTACCTTGCGCAATATTAGAAAGAGCAATCATCGGCCAAATAAATGTACCGCCATGTTGTGCAATCAATTGTAAATCAATTGCAATAAACATATGATGCATACCTGTAATTACAAGTGGTGCATATAACGCTCCAAATAATACTGCTCCAACTACTGGTACTGTTTCATATACACCTACTAATCCTACTGTTAATAAATCTCCAATATGACGTGTAACCGGACCAATAATTCCTAATGCTAACACACCTGTCACAACGATTGTTGTAATTGGTACAACTAATAATTGAATTGCATTTGGTACATGTTTCTTTAAGAAAATTTCTACTTTACTTAACACAAATGCAGCTACTAAAACCGGCAAGATTTGACCTTGATACCCTACCTTTTCAATTTGGAACAGTCCTAAAATATCGAAGTACTCAATCTTTTGTCCGTCTAAACCAGTCGCTGCTTTTCCATAGTCCCAAGCGTTTAATAAGGCCGGGTGCACAAGCATTAATCCCATAACAATCCCTAGTATTGGACTACCACCAAAACGCTTCGTTGCTGACCACCCGACAAGTGCTGGTAAGAATACGAATGCTGTATTGGCCATCATATTAATTAAATCCCAAAGCCCGCCTAAGTTCGGATAAACATCTAATAAATTTTTCCCATCAAAAAATAAGTCCTTTGCGCCTAATAGATTGTTAATACCCATTAGTAAACCAGCCGTTACGATCGCTGGTAATATCGGCATAAATACATCTGAAAATATTTTTACAAACTTTTGAGCTGGATTTAACTTCTGATTTCCAGAGTCTTTTACGTCAGCTACAGTCGATTCTTTCATACCCGCAAGCGTTATCAATTCAGCGTAAACACGATCTACATCTCCTGGACCAATTACAACTTGAAATATACCAGCGTTATGAAACGCTCCTTTCACTAATGAAACAGACTGTAATTTATCATTATCTATTTTACTTTCATCTTTTAAAGCGATACGGAGCCTCGTCACACAATGTGCAGCTTGTTCAATATTGTCTTTCCCACCAATATACTGCAACACTTCCTCTGCTGTTTTACGATAGTCTTTCCCCATATTCCCGTCCCTCTTTTCTTTTTTGATACCGTTTACAATTACATATTAACTCGTATATATAAGTTAGTCAACACTCGTATATACGAGTTTGTGTTTTTTTTTATAAAAAAAGAGATGAAACAATATTTTGTTCCACCTCTTTACTTCCTGCGTGCCACATCCGAAAAGTGAAAAATATCTAAACGGTGGCGTGATTCTGTATATTCAAACTGACTTCCATCATACAAATGTGTAAAGTTTTTCACAACGACAACATAGTCTGTTCCATTTAAATCTAAATACTTTCTGTCATCCTCTGTACATGGCTGTACTTCAATTACCCTCTGCGAATAACTAATATGTAGCCCAAGCTCTTTCTCGATGTATTTATAAATCGATGCAGTTGCAATTTCTTTCGTTAATCCTGGAATAAACTCAGATACAAAATGATTTATATCTAAAATTACTTTTTCTCCATCAATATTTCGTACACGTTTAATATGATCAATCTCTGTTTTTTCTTTTACATTTAATAATTTTGCAATTTCTTTTGTGGCTTTTTCTTTGTCCATTTCCACAACTTCCGTAATACAATGACGTCCCAAACGTTCATTTTCTTCTTGGAAACTTACAATACCGCCAAAATTAAATTCAATATTTTTTCGCTTTAAAACAAAAACACCTTTTCCATGAATTTTTTGCACATATCCACGCTCTTGCAGTAAATCTACAGCTTTTCTCACCGTGCCTCGGCTTGCCTCATACTGCTTCATTAATTCTGTTTCTGATGGGATTTTGCATCCCTCTTTTAATTGTTTATTATCAATAGATTTACTGATTTCTGTATAAATTTGTTCATACTTACTCATCATCTACAATAGCCCCTTGTCACCTTCTAATTCTATATGTATTATAACATGCTTCACTCTTCTGCCAATCTCTCACTTATTTTCCAGTACAAGAAAAATATAGGTAAATATTTAATCTTTAAAACGTATTTTTATAAAAATTTTTATATTTTTCTTTTCATTCAAAAAAACATGTAGTATACTAACTTCAAAATCAGAGGAGAAAGGGAGCAAAGAACTATGCTTACTTATACAACAACTGTAGTTACATTTGCACAAAAACATCATCATCATACGTAACCCTTGAAACCTAGCGGAAAAATTACGCGTAGGTACAAGGGTTATTCCCGTTGTACCTACGCTTTGGCAAAAGAGCCATGTAGGTATTTTTTTATCTACATGGCTCTTTTTTTATTGTCAAAAGCTAGTAAAAAATGATGTTTAAGCAAAACTTACTACAAAGGAGTTAACAAAAATGGAAACGAAAAAGTGGGGATTATGGGTTTTAACAGCATTTGTTATCGGGAATATGGTTGGCGGTGGCGTATTTATGCTTCCAGCAAATTTAGCACAAGTATCAGGTCCAATGGGTTCTACACTCGCATGGAGTATTACAGGCCTTGGCGTATTTATGATTGCACTTGTATTTGGAAATTTAGCGATTCGTAAACCAGAATTAAAAGCTGGACCACAAAGCTATGCTCAAGCGATGTTTCCTTCAAAAAAAGCTGGTAAAGTTGCAGGATATAGTATGGCATGGGGATATTGGGCTGCTAACTGGGCTGCAACAGCATCTGTTATTATTTCCTTTGCTGGATATTTATCAACATTCTTTCCAGTTTTACAAAGTAAGCAAATTCTTTTTTCAATAAATGGATTTTCACTGGAGCTCGGAAAAGGATTAACTTTCCTCGTATGTAGCCTTATGCTGTGGGGAATTCAATATATTCTTTCGCAAAATATTGATCGAGCTGGAAATATGAATCTACTTGCTACTATTGCAAAAATTATCGGATTTACAATGTTTATTGTAATTACATTGTTCATTTTCAACGCCTCTAATTTCGGAGACGGTCAAACCTTTATGAATGAAGCAGGACAATCAATCTCATTAGGTGGCCAGATCAATTCAGCTGCTATTGCAACACTCTGGGCATTTATCGGTATTGAATCAGCAGTTATGCTTTCTAATCGTGCAAAATCACAGCGCGATGTAAAAAAAGCTACGATTTTCGGATTAATTATCGCTCTTCTTATTTACATGTCAATTACTTTACTTACAATGGGAGCTCTTCCGCAAGATGCTTTAAAGGAGTCTCAAAAACCGTTAGTAGATGCATTAAATTTAGCAATTGGAAATAAAGGCGCGTATATAATGGCCTTACTCGCTCTTATATCTTTATTTGGATCTACAGTTGGCTGGATCGTTGTTAGTTCAGAAGTACCTTACCAGGCAGCAAAAAATGGACTTTTTCCTAAGTTTTTCGGGAAAACAAATAAAAAAGGTAGTCCTTCAAAATCATTATTGATTACAAATGTAATGACGCAAATTTTCTTATTTTCAACGATTTCTGGTACTGTTTCAGAAGCATATAGTTTCGCTATCGTCGTAGCAACATTAGCCTATTTAATTCCATACCTTGTTTCTACCTTGTACCAATTAAAATTAGTTATTACAGGAGAAACGTATGATATACTACCAGGATCTCGAGTAAAAGATGGAATTATCACTACATTGGCATTGGTATACTCCATTTGGGTTATCAAAACGGGAACTGCTGATTTAAAAACGTTCTTCTTAGGAATTGGATTGTTTATATTAGGTCTTATTCTTTATCCAGTACTAATGAAAGACTCACAAAAAACGGATTAAATAAAGAGAAGCTGCTGGCTTCTCTTTTTTATTAAAAATCTGTAATTAACTTTTCTTTTAGCTCTCCTACAGATAAAGGTTTCGCATAATAAAATCCCTGTACATAATCACAGCTCATTGATTGTAACAAACTCTCTTGCTCTACTGTTTCTACTCCTTCAGCAACTACTGCTAAATTTAAACTATGAGCAATTTCAATAACGGATTTTACAATCGTTCGTTCTGGTTGTGCGTGATCATAATGAAATTCACGAATAAAATTACGATCAATTTTTACAATATCCAGTGGTAGTTGTTTTAAATAATATAAGGAAGAATAGCCAGTTCCGAAATCATCCAAAGCAATTAAAACACCCATATTTCTTAATTCTTGTAATGTAGCAATAATATAATCAAAATGGCGGACTGCTATGCTTTCCGTTATTTCTAATATTAAACGGTTCGGAGGAAAACCAGTTCTCTTTAAAATGCTACGTACAGAGAAAATAAAACGTTTCTGCATTAATTGTTGTATAGATAAATTCACTGATAACTTTAGTCCTTCTTGATAATTGGGCAATGTTTTAAACAATCGGCACGATTTTTCTAATACCCAGTCTCCTAGCTTTATAATAAGTCCAGACTCTTCAGCTACCGGGATAAATTCGTTTGGTGAAATAGGTCCATCTTCTGTCATACAGCGTACTAGAGCTTCTATACCAGAATATCTCTTCGTTTTCAAATCAATAATAGGCTGCAATACTACATCTAACTCTTCATCACGAATTGCCTTTTGCAAAGCAAACTCAACTTTCATTCTACGATTTATTTTCGCGCGTAGCTCATCTGTAAAGAAACATGCAGCATTTCTCCCCTGTTCTTTTGCACTATACATAGCTAAGTCGGAGTTTTTCAATAATGTTTCCACGTCTTGTCCGTCTTGTGGATAAGAACAAAGTCCTAGACTAGCTGAAATATATACTTCATGGCCTTCAAGAATAAATGGTGCCTGGAAACATGACAACACAGATGTCGCTAACTGCCTCATATCATCTTGTCTATGATTTTTTGTTAACAGCACAAATTCGTCGCCACCTAGCCTAGCCAGAACATCTTTCTCTCCTAGTACATAATGCAACCTTGAAGCGACTTCGCTTAAAAGTAAGTCCCCTATCATATGACCTAACGTATCATTTACTAATTTAAAACGGTCCAAATCAAAGTAAATCATACCAAATTCTTTTTTATCTGCAATCAATTTATTAACGGTCGTTATTAATTGCAAACGGTTCGGCAAACTCGTTAAAGCATCATGATAGGCAAGTTCCCTATAACGACTTTCACTTAGCCGCAACCTCTGTTCCGCTTCTTTTCTACTACTAATATCATTTCGTATTGCGATAAACTGGTAAGGCTCTCCTTTTTCATTTAAAAATGGAACAATTGTTGTTTTGACCCAATAATATGTACCATCTTTTGCTCGATTCCGAATCTCACCTGTCCATACTTTCCCATTCAAAATACGTTTCCATAAGTTTTGAAAAAAGGTTTTCGGATGATGACCTGAATTTAAAATACGGTGATCTTTTCCAATTAATTCTTCTCTTTTGTATTTAGAGATTTCACAAAATTTATCATTTACATATGTAATAAGACCTTTTCGATCTGTAATTGCAACAATTGAAGACTCATCTAATGCTAACTTTAAATCTCGCAACGAAGAGTCATATAATGCATGACCTCTCTGTTCTAGCATGCGCATCTCTCCTTGCTTCTATCTGACTAAAACACAACCTGTTTCTCTTCATAGAAATAGAGATATTTCATTTTCTAATACTAGCCCTTTACATAAATTATCTTTTTAAATAAACCGATTAAAATAACATAATATTATTTGTAATAAAAAGCAATATTATACCGTTTCAATTATAACTGGTAGCTTCCCATATCTCTAATTACTTCGCGCCTTATTATACCGCAATCCTTTTAAGTAGCTCTATGCAAGCCTTGTTTCCAACTAATACCACTCATATCTGATCTCTTTGTTTTTAATAACGAAATAGAAATTAGATCATACTACATAACTATTCACAAATAATAATATGAAAATCTACATTAATGTGCATGTTTTTGAATTACAATAACAAAATATTAACATATTTCCACCTTAACTTTGGAATTATTTTATAAATAAATACTGTATTAAACTAAAAAAGAGGATAGCCTCTTTTTTAGTTTAATACGAATATGGTATTTGCTGATAACCTGGGTATGGCATTGGATACGTTACAGGGTATGGTGATGGATAAGCTACTGGATATGGAGCCGGATAATATCCTCCACTTGTTGCACCTGTTAATGCACCAGCTGTCAGTCCGCCTAACACTCCTCCTGCAAAGCTTCCAGGGAAAAATCCGCCTCCCCATGAACTACCACCACCCCAGCCCCATCCGCCTCCGTGATGATGATGGTGATCATAGTGATTGTGTCCTCCATGGTGATGATGTCCACCATGATTGTGTCCTCCATGATGATGATTTCGATAGTACAATCCATTATTTTCTATATAATTCATGTTTCTCCGCTCCTTTTCGATTTTTTCATTTTCATATGCGTTAAGAGTGGGATAAAAAATGGGATAGTACACTGTATGTAGGACAAATGCGGAAAGTATAGGTGAAATGTCTATATTTTGTAAAAAAAGCAAAACACCTTATAATAAAGATGTCATATTACATCTTCTATTTAAGAAGTCTATATTGAAAAAAGATTAGGGGAATTATATAGAAATGAAGAAGCCTATCGTTCAATTACTATTAATATTTACAATTGTATCTATCGTTCTGTTCCTATTAAATACATCGTATATTTCGTTATATACATTTGTCGGTGCTCTATGGTCCATCACAATTGTCGGAATTTCATTCGTTATTTTTATAGAAAATAGATCTCCACAAAGTACGTTAGCATGGTTTTTAGTATTAGCACTTCTTCCTATTATAGGTGTGCTTTTATACGCTATTTTCGGACGCAGCCGCTGGAGAAGAAAAAAACATCTCCATCGTTCAGAAGAACAAAGAAAATTATTCCGTGAAATATTAGAAGGAAGAAGACTAGAGTTATTACTCACAGTCTCACTAAATGAACGTTCCATACATTTAACAGAAGTCATACAAAAATTTGGAGGTGGTCCTGCCGCAGATAAAACAACTACAAAACTTTTAACAAACGGAGATCAAACATTTTCAGAAATTTTGCGAGCTATAGAGCAGGCAAAGCATCATATACATATTCAATACTACATTTATAAATCTGATGAAATTGGTACAAAAGTTCGAGATGCTTTAATACAAAAAGCAAAAGATGGTGTTATTGTACGCTTCCTTTATGATGGCCTTGGAAGTAATACGTTACGACGACGATTTTTGCAACCTATGAAAGAAGCTGGGATTGAAATTGTAGAATTTGACCCTATTTTTTCAGCTTGGTTACTTGAAACTGTCAATTATCGTAACCATCGAAAAATTGTTATTGTAGATGGAAAAATTGGTTTTACCGGAGGACTCAATGTCGGTGATGAATATCTTGGCCGTTCCAAGAAATTTCCTGTTTGGCGTGATAGTCATTTAAAAATAGAAGGAAAAGCATTATATAAATTACAAGCAATCTTTCTAGAAGACTGGCTCTATGCCTCTAGTGGTTTAAATACTTATTCCTGGGATCAATTCATGAATAGACAATACTTCCCAGGTAAAGAGATTTCAAATGCAGAAGGTGCTGTTCAAATCGTAGCAAGCGGACCAAGCTCCGATGATAAAAGTATTCGTAATACATTATTAGCTGTTATGGGCTCTGCAAAAAAATCCATTTGGATCGCTACACCCTACTTTATTCCAGATCAAGAAACTTTAACATTATTACGCTTAAGTGCAATTGCCGGAATAGATGTACGGATTTTATATCCAGGTAAAAGTGATAGCATCATTAGTGATCAAGCATCTCAATCCTATTTCACTCCGCTTTTAAAAGCTGGTGCTTCTATTTACAGTTATAAAGATGGTTTTATGCATGCAAAAATTGTACTCGTTGATGATACAATTGCAACTATTGGAACAGCGAACATGGATGTACGTAGCTTTGAATTGAATTACGAAATTATTAGCGTGCTTTATGAATCAAAAACAGTTCACGACATTAAACGTGATTTTGAAGAAGATTTTAAACATTCAACTGAAATTAAATGGAACTCTTTCCAAAAAAGAAGTATAAAAAAACGCATATTGGAGTCTTTCATGAGGCTCATTTCTCCTTTACTGTAGGCAATCAACTTCATCTTGATTGCTTTTTCTTTTCCCTTTATCCTCCTTCCTTTTCTTTGCATACCATATTAAAACAAGTTATCATAAGATGTATTACTTTATGAAAATAATGTTAGGTGGGAAATACATGTTAGAACAATTTCATATACATGCTGATTTAAAACAACAGCTTTCTACGATTCATGAAAAGAATAAACAAGAAGCTGGTGAAAATGCACATTTAATCGGAACGAAAATATATAAAGCGTCTGATAATAGCATTATTGAAGATGCGATTACAGCACTTCTTCTTGGCAAGAACATTCTATTAAAAGGACCGACTGGTAGTGGTAAAACAGTACTAGCGGAAACTCTTTCTTCTTTATTCCAAAAACCAATGCATAGCATTAACTGCTCTGTCGACTTAGATGTAGAGGGGATTTTAGGATACAACACACTACAAACGAAAGATGGTGCATCTGAAGTTTCATTCGTTAACGGTCCTCTTATGAAAGCAATGAAGAACGGTCACTTCCTATATATTGACGAAATCAATATGGCAAAACCTGAAACGTTACCACTTCTTCACGGCGCATTAGATTACCGTAAAATGATTACAAACCCATTTACACAAGAGGTTGTATACGGTGATGACGAATACCGTGTAATTGCTGCGATTAACGAAGGTTACGTTGGAACAAGTGAACTAAATGAAGCGTTAAAAAACCGTTTCGTTATTATTGAAGTTCCTTACATTCAAGGTGATACATTAAAAGAACTATTATTAGCAGAATCAAAATTAAATGATGTTGCAACAATTGAAAAGTTTGTTGCATTTGCAAGCGACCTTATGCCTTTAGCTCGCGATGGACGTGTAAGTGAAGAAGCAGCAAGTATTCGTGGTATTATCGACGCATGTGATTTAGGTGTATATATTCCTGTTATGCGAGCGATTGAACGAAGCATAATTGCAAAACTTAATGATGAAACAGAACAAATGACTGTCCGTGAATTAGCAGAAAGTTATTTCTTTGAGGGATAATTTATGAGACAAATTTTTAGTGACAAAAAAATTGATGCGTCGCTGTTTCTACAAATGGAAAACTTAATGTATGCCCTTCTAAAAGAAGACGATGCCTATCTTGAATATGGCTATAAAGCATACTACGACGAAATTGAAAAGAAAGTTGTCATTAGTCACTTTTGGGATGATCGAAAAGAAGAAGATACAGTAATCGGATTAAAAAGCGAAGTGTTCTTAAAAGCACTTGGTAATAAACATTACTCGGACATGACTTTAATTCGTTCTTATGCGATTGAATTGCAAGAATCGCCCCTAAAAAAGTTTTTAACACAATTATTTGTTCTATTAGAAGATTTACGCGTTGAGGAAATCGTAAAGAACTTACGTCCTGGCACGAAGCATGTTTTTAAACGTCGAAAAGAAATGTACCGCAATTATTTCGGCTCTCAAAATGAAATAAACCGTGTTCGTAATTATCACGGTGATCGTCTATTTTGCCTATGCTATCTTTCATTAACTAGCGATAAATACGAAATGTTTAATAATGAATATTTTGAGCAAATTGAAGCGATTTTACATGAAACATTCCAAGCACGTAATACAGAAGATATTATGTATATCGTTGAGAAAATTCGCTATCGCTTAGAGGCGCTTCTTGAAAGCGATATGCTTAACAACTATTTCGGACATGCTCCACTTTACTTATCTGTCCTTGCAGACGAAAAGAACTGTCGCGTCGAAGATTTAGCAAATGATGATACGCAGCTTATAGATGACGATGAAAATAAAAACAAAATGGATGAAAGTTTCTCCACATGGCATCGTGAAAATAAAAATAACGAAAACGAGAACTTTTTACGCTTTGAATTAGAAAGCGGAACAAAAACTAATATGATGGGTGATACTGCCCGTGAATCAGAAGATGGCGACCAAGCACTTGGTTCTGTACAAGGTACTTCACAAAAAAGTACACAATCCAACTTTGATGGCGCTGATACAGAAGAAGCAAGGGCTTCACACGCTTCTAGCCAGCACGACGGTGCATACGGTAAGTATAATGTAGGTGCTTCTCATACATTTAAAGAAGCTCGCAAACCAAACTCAGATGAGAAAAAAGATTACCAAGCTATCAAATCAGTCGTCAATAAAGATGTAAAAGAATTAAAGAAAATTATCGAAAAAACGATTGAAAATAAAACGAATGCGAATAGTGATAAATATTACGGAAGACTTCGTAAGAAATTCCTTCGTATTTATACCGAAAAACAACCGCGTATGTTTTATAAAAAAGGACAAGAGTCACAAGAACTGGATGTTGCATTCCAACTGTTAGTTGACTGTTCTGGTTCTATGTATAACAAAATGGAAGAAACGAAGAAGAGTGTTGTACTATTCCATGAAGCTTTAAAGTCTTTAAAAATCCCGCACGCTATTAGCGGATTTTGGGAAGATGCCTCTAGCGCTAAACCTGAAGATAAGCCGAACGTTATTCATGAAGTTGTAAATTATAAAAACTCAACGTTGCCAAACGTTGGTCCAGAAATTATGCAACTTCGTGAAGAAGAAGATAACCGCGACGGATATATTATTCGTATCGTTTCTGAAAAACTTGCCAAAAGACCTGAGAAACATAAATTCTTACTAGTCTTCACAGACGGTGAGCCTTCTGCGCTAGACTATCAACAAGACGGAATTTTAGATACGCATGAAGCTGTTAAACTCGCGCGTAAAAGTGGTATGGAAGTAATCGGTATCTTCATCGAAGAAGGCGAAGCGAAAGAAGCAACTTATCAATTGATGAAAAACATTTATAACCATCACTTCTTAGTTGCAAATCATGCTGAAGATTTACGATTGAAGATTAAACCATTGCTGAAAAAACTATTACTGAAGACGATTGAATAGAAAATAGGAGCCTTGTGGCTCCTGTTTTTTCGTTCAATTACTTTGTTTCTGGTTGAAACTTGTATGGAATGGCTACTTCTAATAAAGATTCAAATCCTCCGTCATAGTATGGGAAACGCTCATTCGCAATTGTTCGATCTACCCACTCTATTGCAGAAATTTCACCTTCATCTTCCGCAATAAGTTCCCCTTTTACTACATTCGCTCGGAATGTAAAAAATAGTGCATGATTCCCTGATTCTTCAAAGAATTTTTCATTGATCGCAACAAGCCCCCCAGCCAAGGCGGTTAAACCTGTCTCTTCTTTCACTTCTCTTATTAGTGCTTCCTCTAATATTTCACCTTTTTCCACAGCCCCACCTGGCAATGACCAAACGTTTTGTTCTACATTATGTACCATTAATATTTTATCTGTTTCTTCGTCATGTATTAGTGCGTATACGACATCAACTCTTTGCATAAGACTTCTCTCCTCCCAAAAATAATGAAGAGCCGATTCCTAAGAATCGACTCTTCCTATTAATTCATCACTAACTCAGCTGTGAGCTTTTTTTTTAACTTAGCCAGCATGTCAGTTGTCATTTTGTCTAAATCGTATTCTGCTTTAAAGCCCCACTCTTTCATTGCTGCAGTTGCGTCAATAGAGTTTGGCCAGCTATCAGCGATTGTTTGACGAGCTGAATCTACTGCATAATCCATTGTAAACGTCGGAATGTGTTTACGAATTGACGCTGCAATTTGCTCTGGCTCGAAGCTCATTGCTGTAATGTTAAATGCATTTCTATGCACTAGCTTACTTGGATCAGCTTCCATTAATGAAATGATCGCTTGTAAAGCATCAGGCATATACATCATGTCCATGTACGTTCCTTCAGCAATGTATGAGGTGTATGCACCTTTTTTAATCGCCTCATAATAAATTTCAACTGCATAATCAGTCGTTCCGCCTCCTGGAGGAGCTACGTAAGAAATTAAACCTGGGAAACGGACACCGCGCGTATCTACGCCAAATTTTTGATGATAATAATCACATAGTAATTCTCCTGCCACTTTGTTTACCCCATACATCGTAGTAGGACGCTGAATTGTATCTTGCGGTGTATTATCTTTTGGCGTCGATGGACCGAATGCACCGATAGAACTTGGCGTGAAGAACTTACAGTTTAATTCACGAGCTGCTTCTAATGCATTTACAAGTCCGCCCATATTTAAGTTCCATGCAAATAACGGATTTTTTTCTGCTGTTGCTGAAAGTAAAGCTGCTAAATGAATAATTGTATCTACTTCATTACGCTTTGCGATATCATGTAGTTTTTGTCCATCTGTTACATCTAACGTTTCAAATGGACCAGACGTTACTACTTCACTATCTGTTTCACGAATATCTGTTGCAATAACATTTGATGCGCCGTATACATCACGAAGTTTCATTACTAGTTCAGAACCAATTTGCCCTAAAGAACCGGTTACTAGAATTTTTTTCATTTTCCCCACTCCTCATTTGCAAGCTATTCAAAAGATGTCGTTACTTAAATGATGCCCATTTCTTTTCCTACTTTTTCATACTTAAGAATTGCTTCATCTAACATTTCTTTCGTATGAGCTGCTGTAGGCATATTACGAACGCGCCCTGTTCCTTTTGCTACAGTTGGGAACACGATAGATTTTGCGTATACCCCTTCTTCATTTAGACGTTTACTAAATTCTTGTGTTAATACTTCGTCCCCAATGATACAAGGTGTAATTGGCGTTTCACTTTCTCCAATGTTAAAGCCAAGTTCTTTTAATCCTTGTTTCAAGTAGCGGCCATTTTCCCATAAGCGATCGTGTAACTCTGTGCTTTCCATTAAGATTTCAATTGATCTCATGCAAGCTGCTGCATCAGCTGGTGTTAATGCTGTAGAGAATAAGAATGGACGTGAACGAACTTTTAACCAGTCAATTAAGTTTTGTTTCCCTGCTACATATCCACCAATTACCCCAATTGCTTTTGATAATGTACCAATTTGGAAATCAACTTTATCAGAAAGACCGAAGTGCTTTACAGTTCCTGCACCTTTTCCAAGTACACCTGAACCGTGTGCATCATCTACGTATGTCATTAAATCTAACTCTTCTGCAATCTCAACAATTTCTGGTAGTTTTGCAACATCTCCATCCATTGAAAAGACACCGTCTGTAATTACCATTAATTTATTGTAAAGACCTGATTCTTTCGCCGCAATTGCTTTTTGGCGTAAATCTTCCATATCCGAATGTTTATAAACAATAATTTTTGCTTTTGATAGACGACTACCATCAATAATAGAAGCATGGTTTAATTCGTCTGAAAGAATTGCATCATTTTTATCCATAACAGCTGAAATCGCTGCCATATTACAGTTAAATCCTGATTGATAAGCAATTGCTGCTTCTGTATGTTTAAACTTTGCAATTGTTTCTTCTAACTTAATATGCAAATCTAAAGTACCGTTAATTGTACGAACAGCCCCTGCTCCAACACCGTACTTATGAATAGCACCAATTGCTGCTTCTTGCAAACGGCTATCTGTTGCTAATCCAAGATAGTTGTTTGAAGATAAGTTAATATATTCTTTTCCGCCAATTGTAATGATCGGTCCATTTGAACTCTCAAGCGGATCAATTACGTTATAAAGCCCCTTTGATTTTAAATCCTCTAAATTTTCTTCTAAAAATTTCGCAAGTGTTTTACTAGACATCGTGAAGCCTCCCATCGTTCATGTAAGCGGATTATTGTCTTAATAGTTCTAATAATCCCTCTACTAGCTTAACACGTTTTCAGAATTTATTATAGAAAAATAGTTTAAAGTAACCGCTTACAATTTTAGATTATATATGATTCATTACAATAAATCTATTATTTACTTTTCATATTTGATAGAATTAAAAAAATATTTCAGGAGGTTTCAAACATGGCATTTACAGAATCTGATGTATACAATAACACAGCATTTTTCGAACAATATATGAAACGAAGATACCGAGAAAATAGCCCAAATGAATCCATTGAAAAACCAGTATTCTTTCAGCTCATTGGTCATGTACGAGGAAAACAAATTCTCGATTTAGGCTGTGGTGATGCTAAGTTTGGCGCGGAATTATTAGAAAAGGGATGCTACTCTTACACCGGCATTGAAGGCTCCGAACTTATGTATGAAAAAGCTAAAAAACAACTAGAAAATAAAAATGGATCTGTTCATTTTTTAAACCTCAAAGATTATACCTACCCCTCTTCCACTTTTGATTTAGTAACATCTAGACTCACCTTACATTATATTGAACATCTTGATGCCATTTTTCAAAATGTGTTTCAAACTTTAAAAACAAATGGCACCTTTACCTTTAGCGTTCAACATCCCGTTATTACTTCTTCGTTTGAAAGCTTACAAACAAGTGGTAAAAGAACGAGTTGGCTCGTCGATGATTACTTTAAACTAGGCAAACGGGTTGAACCATGGATTGACCAAGAAGTTATTAAATATCATCGTACACCGGAAGATTATTTCACATTATTACAGCAAGCCGGATTTACCATTACATCATTAAAAGAAGCTACACCAAATCCAACCTATTTTCAAAATGAAGAAGAGTATAAACGTCGCTTACGTATTCCTCTCTTCCTCTTATTTTCTTGTACCAAATAAAAAAAACGATGAATCACTCATCGTTTTTTTATCTCATTACCTGAGCAACTTCTTTAACTACACGTCTTCCTCTTCCGTGAGGTATACAAAGCGGTGTTCCAAACAACGGATCCGTACTAATTTGACACTCCATTCGGAATACATCACGTACTAGTTTCTCATCTACCACTTCTTCAGGTTTACCTTGTGCATATATTTGTTTATCCTGAATGGCTACAATGTTATCTGCATAGCGGCATGCTAAATTTAAATCGTGTAATACCATGACAATTGTTCTTTGTTCTGTTTCATTTAATTCGAATAATAAATCTAGCACCTCAATTTGGTGAGTCATATCTAAATATGTAGTAGGCTCATCCAGTAAAATAATATCTGTATCTTGTGCAAGCGTCATTGCAATCCAAGCACGTTGTCGTTGTCCACCTGAAAGAGCATGCACATCACGCTCAGCAAATTCTGTCATACCTGTTGCTGCAAGTGCCTTCTGTACCATTTCCTCATCTTTTTCTGACCACTGTTTCAGCCATGTTTGATATGGATAGCGTCCTTGTTTTACAAGTTGCAATACTGTAAGCCCTTCAGGTGCTTGCGGTCCTTGCGGTAAAATTGCCATTTGACGAGCAATTTGCTTCGTTTGCATACTTCGAATAGCTTGATTATCTAACAAAATGTCACCAGTTGTTGGCTTTAATAATCTAGCTAGTGAACGTAATAAAGTTGATTTCCCGCAACCGTTGGAACCGATAAAGATTGTAATTTCACCTTTTGAAATTTCTAAATTCAACTCATCGATAATAATTGTTTCACCATAAGACAACGTCAAACGTTTCGTCTCCAATGCTTTTTGCATATTCATCTCCCTTTATGAATTCCGACTTTTATAAAGTAAATAAATAAAATAAGGTGCACCAATTGCTGATGTAAATACCCCTGCTGGAATTTCAAGTGGTGTGAAAACTGTACGCCCAATTAAATCTGCAGCAAGTACTAGAATTGCACCGACAATAGCTGCAACTGGGAGTAATGCACCGTATAAAGAACCAACTAGCCTTCGTGAAATATGAGGTGCCATTAAACCGACAAATCCAATTCCTCCGGCGAAGGCAACTGCTCCCCCAATTAAAGCCGTACTAAGTAATAACATGAATACGCGTGACTTCGTTAAAGGAACACCAAGTCCTACCGCAATATCATCCCCTAGCTCTTGCGCATTTAAATGTCTAGCAGCTATAAATGATATTACCGTTAAAATGAGAACCCACGGTGCAAGCACCATAACGTTTTGCCATGAAGAACCATAAACAGTACCTGTAATCCATACATTCGCTTGACTCGCTTGATAAATTGGTGCTAACAACATAAACAAAGTCGTTGCCGCTTTCGTTAATGCCCAAAACCCCACACCAATTAAAACAAGACTAATCGGCGATAACCCGTCATTTCTCCATGCAAATAAATATACAAAAAGCGCCACAATCGTTGCCCCAACAAAGGCTGCTAACGGCATATAATGAATGCTTACAGTTAGCGCATTATTTTTATCACTAAATATAGCTAAAAACAATACAACTGCAACACTTGCCCCGCCCGTAATCCCGATGATATCCGGAGAAGCAAGTGGATTTCGAACGAGACCTTGTAAAATACATCCTGCTACAGCAAGCGCAATTCCTACGAGGATAGCAATTAAAATACGTGGCATACGAAACTTATTCACAACCATATTTGACATCGCATCGCCATTTCCAGTAATTGCTTGCCATACGTCATAAGGAGCAATTTTCATGTCTCCCATACCTGCACTCGCCAAAAATAATCCTATTAAAACAACTAGTAAACTTAACAAGACGAGACAAGCTCGTTTATACATTAAAAACGAGAGCTCACCTTTTCCTATACGAAACGGAATATACTTCTTCATTTGCTAAGCCCTCTCTTACGTGCAATATAAATAAAGAATGGAGCTCCAATAAATGCTGTCATAACTCCTACTGGTACTTCTTGTGGCATAATGACATATCTTGCTGCTATATCAGCCAATATTAGTAGTATTGCACCTAACAATCCGCTATAAGGCACTCTCCATCTGTGGTCAACTCCAACAAGAAATCTAGCAAAATGCGGAGTAATAATTCCAATAAATCCAATTGGGCCAGCAACCGCAACCGAACCACCAGACAACAGTACAATAATAAGTAACACGAATGATTTCATTAAAATTGTTCGTTGTCCAAGTCCTTTCGCGACGTCTTCTCCCATCATCAATGTATTTACTTTCCCTGCCATCATAAGAGATGCAATCCATCCTATTAATAAATATGGGAATACAGATTGTAAAATTTCTAACTTTCTCCCTTGCACAGATCCAGCAAGCCAAAATAATACCTCTTCAAGTGCTTTTTCATTTAACACAAGTAATCCTTGTGTTAATGATGAAAATAACGCACTAATTGCGACCCCTGCTAACGTTAACTTAAGAGGAGTAGTTCCTTCTTTTCCTAAAGAACTAGAAGCAAATACAAGTACAGCTGCAACCGCCGCTCCTAAAAAGGCAATCCATGTGAAAGCTGATAATGATGTTACTGAAAAGATTACAATTGCTACAACTATGAAGAACGCAGCACCTGAATTTAATCCAATAAAATCTGGAGAAGCAAGTGGATTCTTAGTTAAAGTTTGCATAAGACAACCAGCAATGGCTAAACTAGCACCAACACTAGCTGCAATTAACGCCCTAGGCAGACGTACATTTTGAATAATAATATGTTCATTGGAACCGTTAAAATGGAAAAAAGCATCCAATGCTAGTTTCCAACTCGTATTTGTATACCCGAAAATAATACTTCCCCAAATACAAATAACGACTGCAATGATTCCAACAAATAATCCAATCCATTTTGCTCGATTTGTTTTTAATAACATGCAGCGTTTCCCCTTCAATGTATAATGATACGTTGTTAGTGTATTTCAACTTAATTCTCATTGTCAACGGAAATGAGAATTATTTTCACCCATATGTATTGACAATCAAAAGATAAAGCCTTAATATCATGCTTGCTATTGAAAAATATTCTCAACATGTAGGGGGTACATAATGAATTTCATGCGGAAGAAATCGTTTACAGTATTTGTATTTTTACTAGCATTTTCAATGCTTTTAAGCGCTTGTGGAAAATCAAATAACAAAGAAGAATCTACAAAAGAAGATAATAAAAAAGAAGTGGTTACTGTAGAACATGCAATGGGTAAAACAGAAGTTCCTGCTAATCCAAAACGTGTAGTTATCTTAACAAATGAAGGAACTGAAGCTTTACTTGAATTAGGTGTGAAACCAGTTGGTGCTGTAAAGTCTTGGACTGGTGACCCATGGTATCCACATATTAAGGATAAAATGAAAGATGTAAAAGTTGTTGGTGATGAAGGACAAGTTAACGTTGAAACAATTGCTTCTTTAAAACCAGACTTAATTATCGGTAATAAAATGCGCCACGAAAAAGTGTACGAACAACTAAAAGCAATTGCACCTACTGTGTTCTCAGAAACATTACGTGGTGAATGGAAAGATAACTTCAAATTTTATGCAAAAGCATTAAATAAAGAAAAAGAAGGTCAAAAAGTTGTAGCTGATTACGAATCACGTATAAAAGATTTAAAAGGCAAACTTGGCGATAAAGTAAACCAAGAAATCTCTATGGTTCGTTTCATGCCTGGTGATGTTCGTATTTATCATGGCGATACATTCTCTGGTGTTATTTTAAAAGAACTTGGATTTAAACGTCCTGGAGATCAAAATAAAGATGATTTTGCAGAGCGTAACGTATCTAAAGAGCGTATTTCTGCTATGGATGGTGACGTATTATTCTACTTCACATTCGATAAAGGAAATGAGAAAAAAGGATCTGAACTAGAAAAAGAGTATATAAACGATCCTCTATTTACAAATTTAAATGCAGTAAAAAATGGTAAAGCATACAAAGTTGATGACGTTATTTGGAATACAGCTGGTGGCGTAATGGCCGCTAACCTACTATTAGATGACATCGAAAAACGCTTTGTTAAATAATATTTCCTTAACCAGCTCCCTTCTGTGGAGCTGGTTATTTTTCAATTCACTTAAATGTCACATTATTTCGTTTTGTATTTTTATTCCCAATATGTTATATTGAGAAAGTAAATAGAATATATTTTCTTTATATCAGAATAAATGTTTTAATCTAAATTTTCTGATTAATCACTATTTTATTTTCTTTTAGAATTCAATTATTACATTTGAAAACGCTTATCATCTCGTTTTTAGGGCAAAATACAGTAACGGTCGAAGAAAAATAGAACTTTTTTAGAAATTTTCTTTCTATTTCCATATAATTCTATTGACTTCTAAATATTTTGTAAATTAAAATGATTACATAAATATCCGTTATACAGGATTAGGGGGAAACAAAAATGGATGCAGCTTTAAAATTAGACAAAGCTGGAGAGCAACAATCACCAAAAAAACATCCACCAGGGTTGTACTTGTTGTTCTTAACAGAAATGTGGGAAAGATTTAGTTATTATGGAATGCGTGGCCTTTTAGTTCTTTATTTAACAACTGCTGCTGTTAGTGGCGGGTTAGGATTTGATAAGGCAGTCGCAGTGCAATTATATGGTACTTTTACAGCGGCAGTATATTTCATGCCAATTATAGGCGGATGGCTAACGGATCATTATATCACAAGACGTCATGCCATTACTCTCGGCGGAATCATTATGGCAATCGGCAATTTTGTACTATTCTCAATGAATACAAAAACAGGACTATTCCTTGGATTAATACTATTAGTTATTGGTAATGGATTCTTCAAACCAAATATTTCTACACTGTTAGGTGAATTGTATGGCGAAAATGATTCACGTCGTGACAGTGCATTTACTATCTTCTATATGGGTATTAACGTAGGTGCTTTCTTCGCTCCACTTATTTGTGGATTTTTAGCAGAAGATTTCTTTAAAACAAGCGCTAATGGCGTTATTGTAATGGGATATAAATACGGATTCTTAGCAGCTTGTATCGGTATGATTATTGGACAAATTGTTTTCAACTTATTAGCTCCTCGTTATCTTGGTAAAGCAGGAACAACAGTTGTTGGTAAAAAATCAAAAGATCAACCTGTAATCGAAAAGAAACCTTTAACAAAACAAGAGAAAAATCGTACTTGGGCAATTGTAATTTTAACTTGTTTCGTAATATTCTTCTGGGCAGGATTTGAACAAGCTGGTAGTTCTTTAACACTTTATACAAATAAATTTGTAGATCGTACAATTTTCGGTTGGGAAGTTCCAACATCTTGGTTCCAATCCGTTAATCCAGCATTCATCGTACTACTTGCACCATTTGTATCTATGCTATGGTTAAAACTTTCTAAAACAAAACGCGGTGATTTAAACGTGCCAACAAAAATGGCATTTGGTATGATTTTACTAGGTATAGGTTATCTTGTTTTAACATTAGCAGTTCTAAAAACTGGAAGTAGTGAAGCAGATATAACTGTAAAAGCGAATTTATTATTCATCGTTATCACTTATCTCTTCCATACAATTGGTGAGTTATTCTTATCACCAATCGGTCTATCAATGGTAAGTGCAATCGCTCCTGTAAAATTAGCATCATTATTAATGGGTGTATGGTTAGCTGGTACGGGTATGGCTAACTGGTTAGCAGGTAAACTTGCTTCCTTTACACAATCATTAGGATACCTTGAAGTATTTGCAAGTATCGGTATTATCGTTATCGTCTTAGGACTTGTACTCCTTCTCTTCTCTAAAAAAGTTGCGAGTATGATGGAATAACACACAAAAAGACGCTTCTAAAATTAGAAGCGTCTTTTTTATTACTTCTCCTCTAAAGCTGTCACGTCCACATGAACGCTCTCACCAGGATTAGATACATCATACACTTGAGCACTCCCCTTCTGCTCATCACAGCTCTCAATCCATACTGGTACGCCCTCATATGTAACGTCAATTCTACTTGAAGAAGATAAAATTTGCTTCACACGTTTTACATCCATACTACTATCCCTCCTTTTGCTTACTACACTCCTTTCTATTTTTTCTTTTCCTTTTAGAATATATTCCGTAAGGCAGCATGTTGATTGATAGTCATTTCTTCCTCACATGCTAATATTTACTCTCTCGCTACCTTTCTGACAAATAAAAAAAGACGTATATTCTACACGTCTTTTTCCATAATATTCAAATTTTAAGAAAATAATGTTTTTACTACCGCACTTACTTTATCATTATGGATTTGATAATACACTTCTAATCCTCGTCTTTCAAAGCGTACTACTTTATTTTGCTTTAACTTCGTTAAATGTTGTGAAACAGTTGATTGTGGAATTTCTAATACTTCCTGTAGCTGTGTTACATTACATGTTCCTCTTTGCATAAGTTCCATTACTAGACGTAGACGAAGTGGATGAGCTAACGCTCTTAACATTTGTACATCTTCTTCTGAAATACGACATTCGAATTGATTTTGGCTCATAAAGTTCCCCTCATTTTCATTTTTATTTGCGTTTTTATGTTCTTTTTATTTATTTATATATCTGTTCTTATATTTCCTGTTACGACATAACTTTATCAACCTATAAAGCCGAAAAAATTTTCCATCTTTATCAGCAAAAATTCAGGAAAAAATCCTTGCTGATTTTGAATATTATACTATATGATATAACGAAAAAGCAAAATAATGGCCTACGAATACTTTGCTTGCAAACGTTGTTTTATCAGGCTTTTTGTTATATTTTCACCTCATTGAAATGCACAGTAACGGTATTGTAAAATACCGTCTATAATTGATAACCTATCGTAATGTAGTTGAACTATAATTAACCTCTTTGTTACGCTAAAAGGAATTTTCAGTAAAAAGAGATGATGTGATATTAAAAATTTGTTTCTTATTTTTTATTCGTATTGCAAGCGGTTGGATTGTTGTGCAAAACTTCCTATTAAATCCACTCACCGTTCCCCCCACTAGATCAAACAGGACAGATAATTGCATATATCAAACTTTATACTTAATATAAAAGACTTCATCTAATATACGCCTATAAGGAACATGCCATCTGAATAAGCAAAATAATATGCACATAGTTTATACAGCACACTTAAATTCATTTGAGTGTGTTTTTTGTCTACTTTATGAACAAAGCTTTTCTTTTAACACTATTATGGAATAATTATACTTTTTTACGTTGACAATAGTGTTGAAGGAGAATATACTAAGCATGTAAGTTGATTGTGAATTGTTTCACAAATAATGTGAATTTCTTCACATATAATAGATAGGAGTTGTCATTATTATGAGTACTTGGACACAAATTTATGACCCGTTAAACAATATTTGGTTATCTGCACTAATCGCAGCACTTCCAATCTTTTGTTTCATCATTTGTTTAATGGGATTCAAAATGAAAAGTTACATGGCTGGTCTTTATAGTGTGATTGTCGCTATTATCCTTGCAATATTTGTTTATAAAATGCCAGCAACAGTAGCTGTAGCATCTGCCGGATTCGGTGTTTTATCTGGATTTTATCCAATTTGTACTATCGTTATCGCTGCAATTTTCCTTTACAAATTAACTGTTAAAACAGAGCAATTCAATATTATTCGCGATAGTATTTCAAGCATTACAAATGATCAACGTTTACAAGTATTATTAATCGCTTATTCTTTCGGTGCTTTCTTAGAAGGCGCAGCTGGTCTAGGGGTTCCAGTTGCTATTACAGCCGCACTACTTGTAGGTATGGGCTTTAATCCATTAAAAGCAGCAGGTATTTGTTTAGTAGCTAATATTGCTGGTGGTGCTATGGGTGCTATGGGTATTCCAGTTACAGTACCAGCACAATTAACTCAACTTGACGCATTAACTATTGGTCGTCAAACTGTTCTTATTTTACCTTTCATTAGTGTTATCTTACCTTTCTTACTTGTTTCAATGGTCGATGGAATTAAAGGTATTAAAGAAACTTGGCAAGGTATTCTTGTAAGTGGTGTTTCTTTCGCTATTACTCAATTCGCTGTAACTTACTTCTTAGGCGCAGAACTTACTAATATTTTCGCAGCCGTTGTAAGTATGATTGCTCTTGCATTATTCTTACGTGTTTGGCAACCAAAATCTTCTACTAAAGAAGAAAAACAAGAAACTAAAGTATCACATACATTCAATCAAATTTTATATGCTTGGTCTCCATTCGTATTCTTAACTGCATTTGTAACAATCTTTAACTTAAAACCGATTAAAGCTTTATTTGCTCCAGATGGTGCGTTAGCAAACTTAGTATTTAACATTCAGTTCCCTGGTCTTCATAATGCTGTTATGAAAACTACACCAATTACAAAAGCTGATACACCTTTCGCAGCTGTTTTCAAATTTGATGTATTCTCTTCTACAACTACTGCGATTGTACTAGCAATTATCGTTTCACTTATCGTTTACCGCGTAAAAGGTAAAATGGTTAAAGAATTAATGATTGAAACAATGAAAGAATTAAAAGCTCCAGTATATACAATTTGTAGCGTTATCGCGTTAGCTTACGTAGAGAACTACTCTGGTATGTCATCTACACTTGGACTTGCATTCTCTTCTACTGGTAATGCATTCCCAATTCTTTCTCCAATCTTAGGATGGATTGGCGTATTCATTACAGGTTCAGTAGTTTCAAGTGGTTCTTTATTCGCACCACTTCAAGCAGTAACAGCAGACCAGTTAAACATCGTTCCTTCTACACTCGTTGCCTTAAACGTAGTAGGTGGTACAATGGCAAAAATGGTTTCACCACAATCTGTAGCAGTTGCTTGTGCCGCAGTTGGACTAGTTGGTAAAGAATCTGCTCTATTTAAAACAGCAATGAAATACAGTTTAATCTTCTTAGCTGTTATTAGCTTACTTCAATTAAACGCTGTATTTAATATCTTTTAAAAATAAAACACCGATCCAAATGGATCGGTGTTTTTCACATTACATTTTTTTATTTTTTAATAAAGAAGCTCCAGCAATTTCAGGGTGAGTCATTTCGAATGGATCTAAAATAATATCCAATTCCTCTTCTGTCAGTACGCCATGTTCTAAACATAACTCCCTAACAGATTTTCCTGTTTCAATTGCTTCACGTGCAATACGAGATGCTGCTTCATAACCAATATGAGGATTAACTGCTGTAATAATTCCAACACTTTTCTCAACATATTGCTTCAGCAATTCTTCATTTGCTGTAATTCCTTCAATACAATATTCACGGAATACACGGAATCCATTATTCATAATACTTATAGATTGAATTAAATTAAATACAAGCACAGGCTCCATTACGTTTAACTCTAATTGTCCTGCTTCTGATGCTAAGCAAATTGTATGATCGTTTCCGATTACTTGGAATGCGACTTGGTTAATCACTTCTGCCATAACTGGATTCACTTTACCTGGCATAATCGATGAACCCGGCTGACGTGCTGGCAATTGAATTTCAGCTAACCCAACACGTGGCCCAGACGCCATAATACGAAGATCGTTTGCAATTTTAGACATGTTCATCATGCATACTTTAAGTGCTGCAGATACTTCTGTGTATGCATCTGTATTTTGCGTTGCATCAACTAAATGCTCTGCACCAACAAGTGGGAATCCACTAAACGTTCTTAAATGTTTTACTACTTGTTCAATATACGTAGGATTTGCATTTAATCCTGTACCAACAGCTGTCGCCCCCATATTCACTTCATATAAATGTTGACGAGACTGTTTAATTCTTTTTATATCACGCGCAAGCACTCGGCTATACGCTTCAAATTCTTGTCCAAGGCGAATTGGAACTGCATCTTGTAAATGTGTGCGTCCCATTTTAATAACGTGATCAAACTCTTTTGCTTTTTTACGAAAAGCAGAATGAAGTTCTTCCATTGTAATAAGAAGCTTTTCTAACATCATAAGAGTTGCAATATGAATTCCTGTCGGAAACGCATCGTTCGTTGATTGGGCCATGTTCACATGAGTGTTTGGGCTAATTTTCGCATACGCCCCTTTTTCATATCCCATACGTTCTAACGCTCTATTCGCAATTACTTCATTTGTATTCATATTAATAGAAGTTCCGGCTCCGCCTTGAATAGGGTCTACGATAAATTGATCATGAAACTTTCCATCAACAATTTCTTGCGCTGCTTCTGCAATTTCATGTCCAATGTCTTTAGCTAAGTAACCAGTATCTATATTCGCAAGCGCCGCCGCTTTTTTCACAATTGCCATTGCTGTAATGAGTGATGGATGAATGCGATATCCTGTAATTGGGAAGTTTTCTACGGCACGTAATGTTTGTACACCATAATAAGCTGCACTTGGTACTTCTTTTTCACCTAAAAAATCTTTTTCTATACGTATATCCTTCGTTGCTATCATTTTTATCACCTATACTTTTTCATTCTAAATCCTTATCCAAAAAATCCGCCTCGAAAAACACGAGTATCATTCAGAAGAATTTTTCAGTATCCACCTTCACTATATAGCACCTTTTTTGAAAGCGCAAACATTTATTTTTCTGCATATCCTTTTTATTAAAGTTTATAGAAAATCATTCTTCTACTTTCCTTATTTCCACTCGTTTAATTTGATGCATATCCTTTTCAAGGACTTTAAAATAAAAACCGTATTTCTCAATAACATCTCCTTCAGCAACGATTTGTTTTTGTACCATAATCCAGCCACCAATTGTATCTACATCATCAGCAATTAAATGTATGCCAAGCAAATCATTTACTTCACTAATAAGCACTTTTCCCTCTACGATTTTATAACCTTCACTTACATGCTCTATAGGTGGATTCTCATCTTCATCGTATTCATCTCGAATTTCTCCAACAATTTCTTCTAAAATATCTTCTAGTGTAACAATCCCTGCTGTACCACCATATTCATCATACAATACAGCTAATGGAATGTGTTTTCTTTGCATTTGTAATAGTAAATCATGAATTGGAATATTTTCTAGCACTTCAATAACTGGCCTTGTATACGGCATAATCGAGCACTCCTCGTCCCGATTCCCATCCATATAACGAATAAATAAATCTTTTACATTAACCATCCCAATAATTTCATCTTTATCTTCACCAAATACAGGATATCTCGTGTACTTTTCTTGCGCGATTACTTTAATATGTGTTTCAAATGGTTCGTCCTCATATAAGCCTACAACTTCCGTACGAGGTACCATAATTTCTTTTGCTACTCTATTATCAAATTCAAAAATATTATTTACATATTTAAATTCCCTTTGGTTAATCTCTCCGCTCTCATAGCTCTCAGATAAGATTAACCTTAATTCTTCTTCTGAATGAGCTACTTCATGTTCAGAAGCTGGATTTAATCCAAATAAACCAGTTACAACCCTCGCTGAACCATTCAAAGCCCAAATAAACGGATACATAACTCGGTAAAAATAAATAAGTGGTTTCGATAACAATAAGCTAACTTGTTCTGCTTTTTGTATAGCAAACGTCTTTGGAGCAAGTTCCCCAATGACAACATGTAAAAATGTAATTACTGCAAAGGCAATAATAAATGAAACTGTACTGGAAATTGCAGGTGAGAATTGCAATTTTAAAAACAACGGCTCGAGTAAATGTTTAATGGTTGGTTCCCCTAACCACCCGAGCCCTAAAGCAGTAATTGTAATACCTAGCTGACAGGCGGATAAATATTCATCTAAATTTGTAGTTACCTTTTTAGCTGCCAGTGCACCTCGTCTTTTTTCACTAACGAGTTGATCAATACGACTGCTACGTACCTTAATAATTGCAAATTCAACAGCCACAAAAAATGCTGTTAACCCAATAAGAATGACTACCATCAATAATTTTAAAATATCCACATATGCTCTTTAGCTTTCTTAGCTAAAGTTACACCTCCTTTTAAAAAGAAGTTTCACTTTAGTTTCTTCAATTATTGGAAAGCAACTCTATATAAAATCCACCAATTTTCAAACCTCATACAATTCTAAAGGTAAACCATCAGGGTCTTGGAAAAAGACGAATTTCTTCCCCGTTATTTCATCAATACGGATCGGTTCGATCTCAACACCACATTGATTTAAATGCTTCACAGCTTCTTCTATATTTGTAACAGCAAATGCTAAATGTCTAAGACCGGCTGCTTCTGGAAAACTTTTGCGCTCAGGCGGATTTGGAAATGAAAATAATTCGATTTGATACTCTTCTCCTACACATAAATCTAATTTATAAGAATCTCGTTCCTTTCTATATACTTCATTCATTTCTTTAAACCCTAATATTCTAGTATAAAAATACTTTGACGTCTCATAATTCGAACAAATAATTGCAACGTGATGCACTCTACATATATTCATACTCTCTCTATTCCTTTCTTTACCAAAGATGCATATTCTCCCTTGAAATGAAAAACATATATAGCAGAATATCTCTTTTAGGGGGCTTACCATGAAATTCATTACTTTTTTCGTCGGATTAATTGTTGTTTTCTTGCTCGCTTATATCGCTAGCAATAATAAGAAGCATATTAAATTTAAACCAATTTTTATCATGCTTATTATACAGTTAATTTTAACCTATTTACTATTAAATACAGAAATCGGCCTCATACTTATTAGAATCATTTCCAGTTTGTTTACAAAGCTACTCGAGTATGCTGCTAATGGAATAAATTTCGTATTTGGTGGTCTTGCAAATAAAGGTGAAATGCCATTTTTCCTTACTGTATTATTACCAATCGTCTTTATTTCTGTTTTAATTGGTATATTACAACATTTCAAAATACTACCACTTTTCATTCGTTGGATCGGGTACTTTCTTAGTAAAATAAATGGTCTTGGGAGATTAGAATCTTACAACGCTATCGCTTCTGCCATTGTCGGCCAATCAGAAGTTTTTATTACAGTGAAAAAGCAATTAGCTCAAATTCCAAAACACCGTCTTTATACACTTTGTGCCTCCGCTATGTCAACCGTATCTATGTCTATCGTAGGTGCCTATATGACAATGATTGAACCTAAGTATGTAGTAACTGCACTCGTTCTCAATTTATTTAGCGGTTTTATTATCGTACTCATCATTAACCCTTACGACGTTAAAGATGACGAAGATATTTTAGAAATCAAAGGTGAAAAACAAAGCTTTTTTGAAATGCTTGGAGAATACATTCTTGATGGTTTTCGTGTAGCCATTGTTGTCGGCGCTATGCTCATCGGATTTGTCGCATTAATTAGTTGTATTAATGACTTGTTCCTCATTATATTCGGTATTACGTTCCAACAATTAATTGGCTACGTATTTGCACCTATCGCATTCCTTATCGGTGTACCAAGCTCTGAAATTGTAGCAGCTGGCAGCATTATGGCAACGAAGCTTGTAACGAATGAATTTGTCGCAATGATGGACCTTAGTAAAATTTCTAATAGCCTTTCTCCCCGTACAGTTGGTATTATTTCCGTTTTCCTTGTATCTTTTGCCAATTTTTCTTCCATTGGTATTATTTCAGGTGCGGTAAAAGGACTAAACGAAGAACAAGGAAACGTTGTTGCGAGGTTTGGCCTTAAATTACTATATGGAGCTACTCTCGTTAGTATTTTATCTGCAATTATCGTAAGCATTATGTTGTAATTAGGTAAAATTTTATCATTTTCTTATCCCTATCTTTTGTATACAATAACGAATAGGTGTCTTATAAAGTGAAACTTTAATCAGAGTGGGGCTATCCCCACTCTGATTATTAGCCTTCATCAATCGGGTATTTACGGGCAGTTATCTCCCACCTAACTTCATTGTATTCACTGGACTTTGAGGTGGGCGTTTTACTGCTCGTTAATACGGGATAAATAATCAAGACATCTATTTTTTATACATGTACAATCGCTTTTATTTAGCGTAAAATATTTTTTATGTGTTTGAATACACTTCTAAATGTATACACTTTGATAGTTTTAAAGGAGAAAAAATGATGAAATCCGACACGAACAACGATACGCGAGCCAAAAAAGGACGCTCAAAGAAAAAACGCCTACTTTGGTTCCTTCTTATTCCATTACTAATTGTAGCACTTGGAGCAGGAGGCTACTCCTTCCATATATACAGTAAAGCAAAGTCCGTCTTAAATAATGCTTATGCTGAACTAGGTCGAGGAGAAAAGTCCAGTAAACGTGAAAAAGCTGTTAAACCTATGACCGACAACATTTCCGTACTAATTATGGGTGTTGATGAAAGTGATATTAGGGAAAAAGATTATGGAAAAGCAACTCGAACAGATGCGTTATTACTTGCAACAATTAATAAAAACGATAAATCCGTTAAACTTGTAAGCATTCCACGTGACTCACGCGTCTACATTAAATCACGTGATAAATACGATAAAATCACACATGCGCACGTATTCGGTGGTGTAGACAGCACAATTGATACGGTAGAGAACTTTTTAGATGTTCCAGTTGATTATTATGTAAAATTCAATTTTAAATCCTTTATTAAAATTGTTGATTCTCTTGGTGGCATTACTGTGGACGTTCCAGTTGAATTCACAGAGCAAAATAGTAAAGATGAAGCAGATGCAATTCATCTAAAAAAAGGACGTCAACATTTAAATGGAGAAGAGGCACTGGCACTAGCTAGAACTCGTCACATCGATAGTGATTATATGCGTGGCCAACGACAACAGCTTGTATTAGAGGCCATTGCTGAAAAGGCACTATCTCTTAATTCCATTAATAAAATCGGTGGCCTACTAGACGCTGTCGATAAAGACTTAAAAACCAATTTAACTTTTGATGATATGATGACAATTACAAAAAATTCAATGGATTCAAATTTAAAGATGGAAAAAATGCAAGTAGAAGGTACAGATAAATATATAGGTGGTATTTATTATTACGTGCCAAATGAAAAAAGCGTCGATACTATTTCAACTACCCTTCAAAAACATCTCGGTGTTACGAATAAAAATGAACATAAAAAATTATAATAAAAAGGCTGCTAGATCATTCTAGACAGCCTTTTTATTATATTTTTCAACATATTTTTCATACACATTGTGACAAGAAGTGACAATTATTACAGCAATGTAACATTTTTTATGAAAACATTACACACACAGTGAAAATAATAGTATACTAGTACGTACATAATGTTATTTTCATCATTTTTATACAAAAAATGTAATACATATGTTTATACATAAATTTCTGGGGGGAAATAAATGAAGCTAAGTAAAATACTGATTGGTTCTGCAATTGCTGGGGGCATATTACTTTGTGTAGGCGGTGTTGGGGGATATCAATATGTATCCAAATTAAATAATCAATTAGATACTACTGCATTACCAAATACTACATTTGAAGGTATTTCTCTCGATGGAAAAAATAAGAAAGATATTCAAGCAATTATTAATCAAAGGGTAACTGAATTAGATCAAAAATCCCTTACCTACATATTCCAAAACGATAAACAAACTTACACATGGAAAGATTTAGGGGTAAATTATAAAGAGAAAGATATTATTGACAAAATCTTCAAAGAACAAGAAGGAAACGTAATGAATCGTTACAAAATGCGCAAGCAAGCTGAAAACGGTGAATTAAAACGTGACTATAAATTAACACCACAATTAAATGCAACAGCTTATGAAACCTTTATAAAAGATAAATATAATGAAACATTAAAAAATCCTGTTAATGCAGAATTAAGCATTGAAGGCTCAACAGTAAATGTTAGTCAAAGCCAAAACGGAGAAAAAATTGATAAAGGAAAACTAAACAGTTTAACAAACGAAGCTATTACTACTGGTAAATCAGATGTTACATTACCAGTTACATTCATAAAACCAGAACGTTCTACAGAAGATATACAGAAAATGGGTATTAAAGAAGTCATTGCTGAATATTCTACTCCAATGGCTGGCCGTAACGGAAATCAATCATTTAACGTAAATAAGTCAGCTAATACTTTAAGTGGGGTTATTGTGGCACCTGATGAAACATTTAGTTTTAACGGCCGCGTTGGCGTAACTGATGCTGCACATGGTTACAAATCTGCAGCAGTATATTCACAAGGTAAAGTAATACAAAGTGCAGGCGGAGGAGTTTGCCAAGTCAGTAGTACTTTATACAGCGCAGCTTTAAGGGCTGATTTAGGAATTGTTTCTCGAAGCAATCATTCTATGCCAGTAAATTATTTACCACTTGGGCAAGATGCAGCAGTAGCAGATTATGGTCCAGATTTAAAATTTAAAAATAATACAGGCAATCATATTTATATTCAAGCATTTTCAAATGGAGGTAGTATTACTACACGCATTTTCGGTACAAATACTGGTAAAAATGTTGAAGTTTCTTCTCAAGTAATTAGTAGAACTAGTGATAAAATCACAGCGGTTACGTATAAAAAAGTAACACAAAACGGGGAAGTAATATCAAATGGACAAATTTCAAAAAGCGTATATAAAAGCGCTCCAAAGGAATAGATACTATCAACCGAATAGTATAAAGAAAAAGGCGTGATTAAATCACGCCTTTTTCTTTTGCAGTAATAGTAAAAAAGTTTCAAGATGGTCTTTCGTTTCTTCTAAAGACCACATACGATTTCCTTGCTTCGCAGCTAATACACACGCCTCTTCCCACGCGTTCTTTTTCTTCATATTTATTAATTCATCACGTAATTTCAAAACAATTTCTTCGTCTTCTTGTTCAATAAACTCTTCCATCACGCTTACTATTTCATCCTCATGAATACTTAACGTACAGTACGATTTAAGAAAGTATTGTAATGTCATATACATAATGTACTCCCCCTTCTTATTTATCAGATGGATAAGAAGTAATAATCTTAAACCCTAATTCCCCTGACTTATCTCTTGCTAAAACTGTAACAGTTTTTACCAACTTGTCTTTTACACTCATATTTTTCTTTATTACCGTTTTTCCAACAGGGAATGAATGAGTTGTATTTACTACGAGACGAGCCTCTTTAGAATTTTTTAACCAATCTTGAATTTCCTTGTCATGTTGCTTCAAGCTATCTTTTACAGCTTTCGTCGCTGTTTCTTTATCATAGTATGTACTTGCGGCTGACACTTTATCTGTCTTCAAGCGATTCTTCAAATCCTCTTCTGACTTGCCTACATGTCTTTCAATCGTATGACCATTTTTAGGTGGTCCTTCCATTTCATCTAAAATATTATCACTAATTTTTTCTACCGATGTAGCTTGATTACCTGTCTGTTTCTCTGTTTTTTGTTCTTTTCCTGCACATCCACTTAAGATCAGCATTAATGCCAATAAACTACTGAAGAAAAGACTACTTATTCGTTTCATCATATCACCTCTTCCATGATTATTATCGCAACTTCACTAAAAGTCAATTTCACAACGAAAAAATCTATCAGTTTTCATTTTTTTCATCTATTTTTCCATATTTACCCGCGCAATTTCATCAACCCTCTATTTTTCGCCTTTTATAATATATACCCCCTATATTTTATAATTATTTCCCGAATAAAATCACCAATAATATAATTATAAAACCCTTTTATAAAAAGGGTTTTATACTGTTTTTCAAAACGATTTAAAATACCCCTATTTTTATATACCTAATACCTATATAAGGTATCAGGACCCCTTCTTATCAACGTTTTTCTACATTATGTAAATTTCCCCTTGCCTATACAATCGAAATATGGTGTAATGCAAAAAAAGATAAAGGATTTTAAACAATGGCTGAAACGATTCAAAATTTCTTAACAGAATACTATTCAATCGCAATTCCACTTAGTATCTTAATTAACATCATCATTAGTCTTTTAGGTGTTATTCCTAGCATCTTTTTAACCGCCATTAATATACAGCTCTTCGGTGTAACAAATGGCACAATCATTTCGATCACAGGTGAGGCCTTAGGGGCTATTATCTCGTTTTATATTTACCGCCTGGGCCTTCAAAAGTTCACTCACGATAAAGTAAATAAGTACCCAAAGGTAGAGCGTCTTCTTTATGTAGAAGGTAGAGAGGCCTTTCTACTCGTTCTATCGTTTCGATTGATACCTTTCATCCCATCAAGTATCGTGACTTTATTTGCAGCTCTAGGGAAAATGTCATTACTCTCCTTCAGTATTGCCAGTACAATAGGTAAAATACCGGCCTTATTGATTGAAGTATATTCGGCATACCAAGTCATGAACGGAACAAATGAAGCGAAGTGGGTTGTAACAATCGCAGGCGTTATTGGATTGTTTTATTTGTGGAAAAAATGGAGAAAAAAATAAAGAAGGAGCCTATGCTCCTTCTTTATTTTTGAGGTATTTTATTACTAGCTCTTCCTTAAAGCCTTAGTTTACACCAACAGCACTAAATGATTGCTTAACTGCTGCTACTTCAGCAGAATTTGCACCATATAAGTCTGCAGCAGCTTGTACTGCACCAGCACGAGCTTGGCTAAATGTAGTAGATTGCGTGAAATACTGTGTATTTGCACGGTAGTAAATCGCACCTAATTTATCTTTACCGATACCAGTTACAGTTACACCATAATGCGTACCACCATTTGCTAATAAATAAGCTTGTTTATTAATAATGCCACTGTTTGTATGAACACCACCGTTATCACTTGAACCAGTGTAACGCTTAGAATAATGGTCTGGATCACCATACTTCGTAGGATCACTCATAGAGCGAAGTGCGTCTCCTGCTTTACCAGGTGTGTAAATATCTTCACCAATCTCCCAATCCGGGTTACGGTTATCATAGAATTCTACTAAAGTACCAAAGATATCAGAAATCGCTTCATTTAAAGCCCCAGATTCATTTTGATAAATTAGATTTGAACTATTTTCCGTAACAGCATGCGTTAACTCGTGACCAATTACATCAATTCCACCAGATAATGAAGTAAACGTTACACCATCACCATCTCCGTATACCATCTGTGATCCGTTCCAGAATGCATTGTTATAATTACTTCCGTAATGAACTGTCGATTTTAACGGTGCTCCTGCATCATTAATAGAATTTCTATTAAACGTAGCTTTATAGTAATCATATGTTTTACCTGCATAGTAATGAGCATCTACTGCTGCTGCATCATACGCTGCATTGAAAACATTATCTGCATCTGCCCATAATGTTCCTGGTAATGTTGAACGGTTTTTCGCATCATATGTGAAAATCGTTGCCCCGCGTGTATTATCTTGTAAGTAGTAAGATGATCCAGATAACGTTGTATTAAGCGACTTCGTATCTCCTAATACACCTTTACCAGTTCCTACTTTATTCGTTCCTGTTACAGGCTTTACAACAGCTTTCGCATCCTGTTTAGGAGCCTCTTGCTTAACTGGTGACTTATCATCATTCGTCACATGATCAATTGTATTAAACTTATTTAATACTTTACCGCTGTCTGCCTCAATGAAATAGTAGTAGTTTCCTGGGCTTGGATCTAAGAAGTTTAGATTTACAACATATGCATATGTTGTTTCCTCACCGTTTTGATATACATATAAGTCCGCTTTTGGTTCTACTTCATATTTCGGTGTTACCCCTAAATCTTGCTGCGCGATTTCAATTGCTTTTGCGCCTTCAATCTTATTTTTATTTTTCAACTTTTCCTTTTTGTCTAAATCAGGTGCAACTGTTCCAGACAATACTTTTAAAGAACCGTCTTTACTTACGTGAGCTACTTGAGTAGAACCCCATACAGGCACTCCTTCGTAAACTTGTTGCATACGTACTACTGTTGAATCAGTTACAGCATCTTTCTTCACTTGTTTCACTTTGAAAGAATCTTGTGCACTCTTTTCCCCTAGCTTGTAATCACCTTTTGCTGCGTTTAAGTAATCAAACACAACAGATTCTGCTTTCTTGCCAGTTGCTTCAGTTAGATCACCAGAAATAAACTCAGGTGACTGCACCGTCTCATTGTACTTCTTCGTAGAGAGCACATTTTTAGAATCCGCAAATGCAGAGCCTGTCCCTCCAAACGTTGTAACTGCCATTCCTGTCGCTAACACTAACGCTAAACTTTTCTTTTTCATGAACCTTCCCCCTAATAAAAAATTTTTTTGAAAAAGAGTAGTTTCATATTAGCATTATGTTTCCACTATTAATATACTAAAAATTCAAATAATTTTTTTCTCAAGTTTTGTAGAATTTTGAGGAACAAATATTGAAAAACCCCTTTCCGGTTGGAAAGGGGGGAGATTATAAATTAACTTGTTCAACAGTTTTAGCTTGTTGACCAACAATATCAGGTTTACTGCTATATTGATGTATTCCTCCAGCAACTGTAAGAGTCACTATAAACGCCAATACTCCAAATACCATCTTTTTCATTTTTATTCCTCCTTATTATCATTCATTAAATCAATAACTAACCTATAGTATCGATTACTTTCTTCAAATCTCGATAAACTGGAAAAATGTTCTGCTAGTTCAACGTATACTTTCTTTAATTCTATTTTATTTCCTGCAGATTTATACAACGGGATAGCCTCATTTTCCAAAAATGCTTTATAATCTTTTGCTTCTTCAAAATATTTATATCTAAGCATTAAAAGCAAATATAATTTTGCATTAAATCTCTCTTCCTGTTTTGCTGCATCAATTCCCTTATCAATTAATGTCCTTGCCTCTTCCAACTCTTCTAATTTAATGCATACTAATGCCATTTCGTATATTGTATCTAAATAGTTTAAATCTATTTGTTTTTGAAGTTGTAGACTATCTAAATAATATTTTTTCGCTTGCTGATATTTGCCTTTTTTATAATAGATACTTCCCATATTACTTAAAGTAATAGCTAATAGTACATCCTTATCAGCAAAAGATGTGGCCTCTCTCAATATACTCTCATACATTTTTAAAGCTTCTTCATACTGACCTTTTTCTGTATAACTTACCGCAATAAGGATTTGGCAATTAATTATGTTTCTAAACTTATATTCACTACGAAATCCTTCTAATGCCATATTTACAAAATGAATTGCAAGATGATGAATATCTAAATGAGTATATGCAAGCGCTATATTATAATACAAGCCTGTTTCATGATACCCTTGTTCTTTGGCCATTACTTCTGTTTTTAATAAGTAATCTAGCCCATCCTTCCATCTATACTGTAAACAGCACAATAATCCTCTACTGTACATATATAACAACTTCTGAAATGGAGAATATTTTTTATATACCTTCTTCAACTTATCTAATTCTTCTTCGAGTGCAGAAATATCCCTTTTCATAATTAAATACCGCGTATACAGCAGTTTATAATAATTTATAATTTCAAAATCCAACACATGCTTCATTTCACCTTGCAACTCTTCATATATACGTTCTACTTGTTGCTTGTCTAAATGAACTAGTGCATTTAACCATTCATCCAGCTTCCCCTTCACATCTTCTTCTACATCTCTCAAATCCGTCACAGCAATTTCTAGTCTTGTGCAGAGCAATTGTAGAATTTCTTCTGATGCTTCGATCTTTCCATTTTCGATCTTACTTAAGTATGAGACAGAACAAATGCCCTGACATAATTCTTCTTGTGTCATTTTTTGCTGTAGCCGTTTATAAAAGACTTGTTTGCCTATTTTTTCTAATGTTTGTTGCATTGTCCTCCTCCATTCTCATTACCCCCATTACTCTAATAATACATAAAATCTGGAGAAATATAAATTGATAAATATAAATTTTCTAAAAAATATGCATAATTTCATTTTTTTCTCTCTTGACTTCACATCAATATCTCTTCTTTGCTACGAATGGTGAAAAATTGGTATACTATAACCAAATTATGGAGGTGTTCTCGCGATGACTCATTATAAAGACGATAGTTATGCCTTACATACAGACCTATATCAAATCAACATGGCTTATACATATTGGAAAGATGGTATTCATAATCGCCGTTCTGTTTTTGATTTATATTTTCGAAAGCTTCCATTTGAGAACGGCTACGCTGTTTTTGCTGGCCTTGAGAAAATTGTAGAGTACATAGAAAATTTCAGTTTTACTGAAAGCGATATCGCTTATTTAGCAGAATTACAATTTGAAGAAGAATTCCTTCATTATTTACAAAATATGAAATTCACTGGGACGATTCGCAGTATGCAAGAAGGCGAAGTTGTATTTAATAACGAACCTTTATTACGTGTTGATGCACCACTTGGTGAAGCACAAATTATTGAGACTGCCCTCTTAAATATTGTGAATTACCAAACATTAATTTCCACAAAAGCAGCACGTATGAAACATGCTGCAAGTAATGATGAGCTTTTAGAGTTCGGCACAAGACGTGCCCATGAGTTCGATGCTGCCCTTTGGGGGACGCGTGCTGCCTTTATTGGTGGTTTCTCCTCTACAAGCAACGTTCGTGCTGGGAAACGCTTTGGGATTCCTGTAGCTGGCACACACGCTCACTCTTTCGTTCAAGCATATCGCGATGAATACGTCGCGTTTAAAAAATACGCTGAAACTCATAAAAAGTGCGTCTTTCTCGTTGATACATATGACACATTGAAATCTGGTGTTCCAAATGCGATTCGTGTTGCAAAAGAATTTGGGGATCGTATTGATTTCTATGGCATACGTCTTGATAGTGGTGATATGGCTTATTTATCGAAAAAGGCACGAAAACTATTAGATGAAGCAGGGTTTACAAATACAAAAATTATCGCTTCTAGCGATTTAGATGAATACACAATTATGCACCTTAAATCTCAAGGAGCAAAAATTGACGTATGGGGCGTTGGGACAAAATTAATTACGTCCTTTGAGCAACCTGCATTGGGGGCTGTTTACAAACTAGTTGCGATTGAAGATACTGACGGAAAATTAAATGATACGATTAAAATTTCATCTAACCCTGAAAAAATTACCACTCCAGGACTGAAACGAATTTATCGTATTATCAATCGGGTAAACGATCATGCAGAAGGCGATTATATTGCATTAGATTCTGAAGAACCTGGAAAAGAAGAGCGCTTAAAAATGTTCCATCCAGTTCACACATATATAAGTAAATTCGTAACAAACTTTGAAGCCCGTGAACTGCATAAAGATATTTTCGTTAACGGTGAAAGAACATATGAACTACCAAGTATATTAGATATTCAAAAATATAATGAACAGAGTCTCTCTCTATTTTGGGAAGAATATATGCGAACTTTAAATCCTGAAGAATACCCTGTCGATTTAAGCCAAGAGTGCTGGGATCATAAAATGAATTACATTCAAACAGTTCGAGAACAAGTCGAAAAAAACATACAAAAGTAAACAGAGAAGTTTCCCCTTCTCTGTTTTTTCAATACTATATGGATATTTGTAAAAAATATATTAAAAGAATAAGACGAATGTATTTTATTTGTAAATTTTAATATAACGCTATTTAAAAGTAAAATAATATTTGGTATTATTTTATTGAGTCAATTTCAACAAAATCACCAATAAAAAAGAGGACGCGGGTCGCGTCCTCTTTTTTATAAATCTTTCACTCTTAATACACGCATTGCATTTAACACTGCAAGTAGTGTCACACCAACATCTGAGAAAACAGCTTCCCACATTGTTGCAATACCAAAAGCACCAAGTAATAAAACGATCCCTTTTACACCTAGAGCAAAGATGATATTTTGCCACACTATACTTCTTGTACGTTTTGCAATTTTTACAGCTGTCGCAATTTTTGAAGGCTCATCAGTCATAATAACAATGTCTGCCGCTTCAATTGCTGCATCTGATCCTAAACCACCCATCGCAATACCAACGTCTGCACGGGCTAATACTGGTGTATCGTTAATACCGTCACCAACGAAGGCAATTTTTTCTTTTCCGTGCTTCGCTGCATCAATTTTTTCAATCTCTTCTACTTTTTGTTGCGGTAGTAATTCCGCATGAACTTCATCTAAGCCTAATTCTTTACCGACAGCTTCACCAACTGGTTTTGCATCACCAGTTAACATTACTGTCTTTTTAATACCTAGTTCTTTTAACTTTTGAATCGCTTGTTTCGAATCCTCTTTTACCTCATCAGAGATAACAATATAACCTGCATATCTTCCATCTACAGCAACGTGAACTAATGTACCTACTGTTTCTGGTTGCTTAAATTCAATATTTTCTTTTCTCATTAATTTTGCATTACCTGCAAAAATTTCTTTTCCTTGTACTTTTACGACTGTACCGTGACCAGAAATTTCGTTATAATCATCGATTATTTTTTCATCAATTGATTTTCCATATGCCTTTCGAATAGATTGGGCAATTGGATGGTTAGAATATACTTCAGCAAATGCCGCATACTCTAATAACTCTTCACTTGTAGTACCTTCGCTCGGTTCCATTTTTGTAACTTTGAAAACACCTTTTGTTAATGTTCCTGTTTTGTCAAAAACAATATATTTTACATCATTTAAAGCTTCTAAATAGTTACTACCTTTTACTAACACACCACTTTTAGATGCACCGCCAATACCTCCAAAGAATCCAAGAGGAATGGATACAACTAACGCACATGGACAAGAGATTACTAAGAACACTAAAGCTCTATAAATCCACTCAGAGAATGTAGCTCCTTCTAAAATAAGTGGTGGAATAAACGCCATGATCGCCGCTGTAATAACTACAACTGGAGTGTAGTAACGTGCAAACTTCGTAATAAAGTTTTCCGTTGGTGCTTTTTTACTGCTTGCATTTTGAACTAAATCTAAAATTTTCGATACAGTGGATTCACCGAATTCTTTTGTAACTTCAATTGTCAACACACCATTTTGGTTCACAAAGCCACTTAATACATCATTTCCAACTTCTACTTCACGTGGTACAGATTCACCTGTTAATGCTGAAGTATCTACCATTGATGTTCCTTCAATTACTTTTCCGTCTAACGGCACTTTCTCACCTGGCTTAACGATAATATAATCGCCAATTTGTACATCTTCTGGTGATACTTGCTTCGTTTCATTTCCAACCTTTACATTCGCATAATCAGGACGAATATCCATTAATGAAGTAATTGATTTTCGGGAGCGGTTTACCGCAATACTTTGGAATAGTTCTCCTACTTGATAAAATAGCATTACTGCTACAGCTTCAGAATATTGTTGAATTGCAAAAGCTCCTACAGTTGCAATTGCCATTAAGAAGTTTTCATCAAATACTTGGCCACGAGTTATGTTTCTTATCGCTCTCCAAACGATATCTCCACCTATTAATAAATAAGCAAGGACGAATAACGGAATTGTTACCATTTGTGGTAAGCCCGCTAATGCAGCAATTGCTGTCAAAATTCCGCCGACCACTAATCTCCCTACCATCTTTTTCACATTTGCTTCACCATGATCGTGACTATGTCTGTGGTCATGACCGTTCTTCTCTTCACGAATAACTTTCACATCTGGTTCTAACTTTTGAACGACATTTGTTATATTTGCTACAGTCGCTTCTAGTTCTCTTTTATTCGCAACTTCTACTCGTAATTTCTTCGATACGAAATCAACAGTTGCTTCTGAGACAGCTGGCATTTCCTTCACTTTATTTTCAATTTTCATTGCACAGTTCGCGCAATCTAAACCTTCTAATATAAATACTTCTTTAGCAATTTTATTTTTTTGTTCTTCTTGAACTTTAATATGCGGTTCTAATTTTGTAACGAGTTGTTTTGCTTCCGTAACAACTTCGTTTTCTTTATTTTGTGCTGTTTCTAAGATCATTGTCTTTGTTGCGAAGTTTACAGAACAAGAATTTACTCCTTCTATATTCCCAACACCTTTTTCAATTTTCATTGCACAGTTCGCACAATCTAAACCTTCTAACATCAGTTTCTTTTTCACCAATGCTTCAGCCATCGTTCTCCCTCCTCGCGTTCTTTTATTCTTCTTCGTTTACGTGTTCAAACGCTTGCTCGAAAATATGAATTACGTGCTGGTCAGCTAACGAATAATAAACAACCTTTCCTTCTTTACGATTCTTCACAAGTTTCGCTTGCTTTAACACACGAAGCTGATGCGAAATAGATGATTGTGTCATTCCTAATAAATAAGCTAAATCACAAACGCACATTTCAGCTTCAAATAGCGCATGTAATATTCTCGTACGTGTACGGTCACCTAATACTTTAAATAGTTCTGCTACTTTACTTAAACTTTCATCAGTTGGAATTGTTTGTTTTACTTGCTCTACAACTTCTTCATGAATTATCGTTTGAGAACATGTCTCTTGTGGTGTTTCTACTTTATTTCCAGCCATTATAGCTCACCTCTTTAATTGAACATATGAACAATCATTCATATATCTTATACTCTTATTATATGAGCGCCCACTCATATGTGTCAATGAAATCTGAATTTTTTTATGAACATTCCGTTCACATTTTAATAAGTCGTATACATATTTTCCGCACTCTCTATATTCTCATACAAAAAAGGATGCACAATTCGCACACCCCTTTTTACTTACTTTTCATTTTTCACCGCATCCACAATTAAAGAAACAAATCCTAAATGATTATCCCGATTTCTATGGTCAAAACGTTTCGAACGATAAATAAATCCATCTTTCTCATTCCAATCATTATAGTGAAACTTACCATTCTCATCACAGTATTCTAAGAGCATCACTTGAAAACCTGCTGATTCAAACATGGACGTGATTGTTTTATAGCTATGAATAATTTTATGACTTGCTGCAGGATGATCTAATGGACCAGGTCCACCTACTTGTACCCCTTGCTGATATTCTTCATCTGGAAAAAATGCATCTGGTACTGCACAACGAATATATCCATTCTCCATTAAAAACTCATAACAAATTTTTGCAGCTTCAATTCCTTCTTCATATGATAAATGCTCCCATACATGTTCTGCCAAAATTACTGATAAAGAATTAGGTTGAAATTTATCAAGCCAAGTTTCTCTCCGTAATAAATTTAATTCTTCTTCATTCGTATGTAACCAACCAGGGTTATTATTATAACCCTCTGCTCCAACAACAACTTTTGCTTCTTCCATTTCGCTCCCACCCTTTTTTCATATTCCGACAGAAAAATTCGACAAAATAATATACATTCCCTTTATTTCAACAAAAGAAAAAGCCTTGCGCGCTCCCTAGACGCACAAGGCTTACTGTGTTTATATCCCTTTAATTAGCTTGTTCTAAATTATCCTGCGAACTTCCATCGTCTTTTAAATGACTATGTTTTTTCGAATAAACAAAGTATACAACTACTCCGATTGCTAACCAAGCACCGAAGTACATCCATGTTTTTAATGGTAGGTTTACCATTAAGAATAGACAACATGCAATTGAAATAATCGGCAAGATCGGTACAAGTGGTACCATAAATCCACGTTGTAATTTTGGATGTGTTTTACGAAGAATAATAACTGACACACCAACCATCGCAAATGTTAACAACGCTCCAATATTCGCTAAATTCGACAATTCTTTCAAATCGATAAATCCAGCAATTAAAGCACTACCAATTCCTGTTAACCAAACTGTAAATGTTGGTGCTTCTGTCTTTTTATTAATTTTCGCGAAAGATTCTGGCAATAAACCGTCACGGCTCATAGCGAAGAATACACGTGTCGTTGCATAAATGTAAGCAAAAATTACTGCCATAATACCAATTACAGCTCCAATTGCGATTATACCAGCTACTTTATCTTGTCCTACAACTTCTAACACATACGCCATCGCTTCCGGTACATCTAGCTCTTTATATGAAACCATACCCGTCATAACGAGACAAACTACAACATAAATGATTGTACAAATGACTAACGAAGCGATAATACCAATCGGTAGATCACGTTGCGGATTTTTTACTTCTTCAGCAGAAGTTGCTAATGCATCAAATCCTAAGAAAGCAAAGAATACTGCTGCTCCCCCCGCGAAAACTCCACTTAAACCATACGGTGCAAATGGTATCCAGTTTTCTGGTTTCACGTAGAATACACCAACTGCAATGAATAAAACAACGATACCAATTTTAATTAATACCATTATGTTATTCACTCGTTTACTTTCTTTCGTACCTCTTGATAATAACCAAGTTATAACTAATGTAACGATAACTGCTGGTAAATTCACTATACCACCTTGAGACGGAATCGTTAGCAGTGCTTTTGGAATTTCAAGCCCTAATCCACTCACTAAGTTATGGAAGTAACCAGTCCATCCGCCAGCTACTGCGGCAGTCGTTACAACATATACGGATAGTAATGTCCATCCCATTAAATGAGCTACAAACTCACCAATTGTTGCATATGAGTATGTGTACACACTACCTGAAACAGGAAGTGTAGAAGCAACCTCCGCGTAACATAATGCTGCAAATCCACAAACGATGGCTGCAATCATGAATGAAAAAATAACTGCTGGACCAGCATCTCTTGCTGCTACTAATCCAGTTAATACTAGAACTCCTGTACCAATTATCGCACCAATCCCTAGCATTGTTAGGTCAAATGCCCCTAGCGTTTTCGTCAAAGTTTTACTTTTACTTTCCCCTAACAATTGCGTAACGGATTTCTTTTTAAATAGGTTGGCCACGATGTATGCCCCCTTTTGCCAAGAAGAGCTAAGAGATCTTCACTCTTAGCTCTTATCATGTTGTTTTATATATTGTTCGATTTTGTTTTGTATAATGCTTCTATTAGCAAGATACTGTTTCTGCTTCTAATAATTCTTTAGCACCTTTGTACTCTACACCGTGAGCTTCTGCAACTGCTTCGAATGTTACATAGCCATCTAATGTGTTAATACCTTTTAGTAATGCAGTGTTACCTAGGCAAGCTTCTTTGTAGCCTTTGTTAGCAATTTGTACTGCATATGGTACTGTTACGTTTGTTAATGCAAGAGTTGATGTACGTGGAACCGCACCTGGCATGTTTGCAACTGCATAATGAACAACGCCGTGTTTTTCATAAGTTGGGTTATCATGAGTTGTAATACGATCAGTTGTTTCGAAAATACCACCTTGGTCAATCGCGATATCTACAACAACAGAACCTGGTTCCATTGATTTAATCATTTCTTCTGTTACAAGTTTTGGAGCTTTTGCACCTGGGATTAATACTGCACCGATTACAAGATCAGACTCTTTAACAGCTTCTGCAATATTGTAAGGATTAGACATTAAAGTTTTTACTTGGTTTCCGAAAATGTCATCTAATTGACGAAGACGTTCTGCACTTAAGTCGATGATTGTTACATCCGCACCTAGTCCAACTGCAATTTTAGCAGCATTTGTACCAGCTTGTCCACCACCGATGATTGTTACTTTACCACGTTTAACCCCTGGAACACCTGCAAGTAAGATACCTTTACCGCCTTTGTTTTTCTCAAGGAATTGTGCACCAATTTGTGCAGCCATACGACCAGCTACTTCACTCATAGGTGCAAGTAATGGTAATGAACGGTTTTCTAATTGTACTGTTTCATATGCGATAGAAACAACTTTTTTCTCGATTAAAGCTTTTGTTAATTCTGGCTCTGGAGCTAGGTGTAAGTATGTGAATAAGATTAAGCCTTCACTGAAGTGTTTGTATTCGCTTTCAATTGGTTCCTTAACTTTCATAACCATTTCCATGTTCCAAGCTTCTTCAGCTGTATCAACAATTTTTGCTCCCGCTTCAACATACTGAGCGTCTGTGAAACCAGACCCTAAACCTGCACCCTTTTGAATGAATACTTCGTGATTGTTACGAATTAAATGTACAACACCTGCTGGTGTCATTGCCACACGGTTTTCGTTGTTTTTAATTTCTGCTGGTACCCCAATACGCATAATGAAATGCCCCCTTATAATTAACAGAAAAAAGAGATTCTTTTTTCTTTTTGTAATAATTAATAACTTATGTCCTTATTCTAGCATAACTTAAAAGTTATGAAAACGCTAACATAACATTTTCCTAAAGTTTTTATATTTAGAATAGTGTAAATATATAAAACATTGATTCTATTAGGGGTTTCGTGTCATTTCATTATCTTTCACTCTATTTTTATTATACTACTTCAAAATAAACAGCAATCATTTATTATTTGACAATAATGTAACAATGTAAGAAACCTAAGCGATAACGTATACATATACAGTTATTACTTTACTCAATACTTTAGAGATATATTCTTTTCACAAAAAAAACAGCTGCTAGCATTTAGCCAGCAGCTGGGTAACTTATAAATAACTTAGAAAATAAATCATCTGTCGTTTCAGTAATTTTATCAAACAGATCACTTTCTTCCGCTTCTTGCTCTTTTAACATCTTAATTGTTTCACGTGCATCTTCAGGGTAATCGGTTATGATACCATCTACGTTCAACTTATAATATGCCTTTAAATTTTCCATATCATTTACTGTCCATACGTAAATTGGTTTGTTTAACTTCCTTGCTTCTTTTACTAATTTCTTATTTAACATATATTCTTCTGCTACGTAAAAGTCAGCCTTCACATTCTTTAAGTTGGCTCTACTTGCATACAATATATACCCTACTTTTATATCTGGATTTGCACGCTTAAACTCTTTAATAAGTGGATAGTGTAACGTTTGAATTACACATTGCTTCTCAAATTCATTATCTTTAATCGTTTTTAAGACTTTGTTTACAAAATCTTTTTCGCCCCCATGAAGCTTCACTTCTATATTAAGTTTGATTTTGCCATTTGCTAGCTTAATGATTTCATCAAGTGTACTTATTTGTCCTGAAAGTCCATCTTGACTAAGGGTAAGTTGCCTTAACTCCGCCATCGTTAAATCTGACACATGCACATTGGCATTTGCGAGACGTTTCAGCTTCAAATCATGTATAACCGCTAGTTCACCGTCTTTCGTTTGTAATACATCTATTTCAGCGTAGTCTGCTTTTGCATCAATAGCACCTTGCACAGCTTCTTTCGTATTTTCTACGCCTTTTGATATATACCCGCGGTGCGCCATAATAATCGGTTCTTTATACGAATTTGAAATAAACGTTACAATGAAGGCAACGACCATTCCGGCAGTAATAATTCCTACAATGTATACGCCAATGAATTTCCAACGATGTTTTTGAAAAAAACATTTATCTGCTTTCGTTTTCGAATAATCTAATCCTTCTTCTAATAAAACATCCTCAACCGGTACCTTTTGTAAGTATAATCGCGTAATCGCCATAATATAAAATGGCGTCACGATAAAGCTGAATAAATACAATGTGCTCGTTAAAAATACAGAAATCGTTGATTCAGCTAATAATGCAAATGTTCCTTTCGGGTTTGTAAATTCATAAACACCCCATAGGCACAATAAATATATTCCCAAAAACACGACATATACAATTCCAATTGAAATAAAAAAACCTACTAAAAAGAATAGTACTTTAAAAAAGCTTTCCTTTACTAAAGTTGCACTTTTACGTGCTGCCACGCGAAATGGTTTTTGCTCTAAAACAACAATAGGTAGAACGAAAATCCATCGAAGATTCAAATACGCGACTACAGCAAAGAACGTGTAATAACCAACTTGTCCCATCGTTGTCTTAAACAGTTCTCCTGTAATAAAGTTAGGAATTTGAATTTGCGGGATTAATGCCGTTTCATATCCCATATTTAAAAGAGGCAACAATACGACAGCATATAAAATAAATCCTGGTAAGCAATATGTAAAAAGAGTAGGTAAATACGTTACCGTTTTATATAAAATCGGACGTAATTTCACCTTCTGTCTTTTATGAGCGAAATACGAAATAATAATAAGCACCGCAAATTCTGTAAAGATAAGAAACAGTGCTAACAATGATAAAATTACGATTGCTAAGATCCCATAAGGCGTCTTTAAAAACGCTAATAATTCATCATTTGTCGCATTTGCATAACCACCAAAATACAATAACTTATTAAAAATGATTCCAAATAGTGGAACAAACACAATCGCTGCTAATAATTTATAAGCAAGTTGAAAAGTTAATACATTCCAAAAAGCAAATTTAACTGTTTGAAAGGAATGTCCTATTACTCCTGGTATAGATAGTTTTTTACGGTGTTGCATATATTCCTCCACATTCTAAAACGATATTTGAGATGGATTCCATATTTCCAGTTCTAATCCATCTTTTTAATAATAATATATTCCGCTTAACATGAACACTCTTATACATATAATGAAAAAAGTGATGGCTACTTCCCATCACTTTTTCATTTATTCTATTTTTTCTCTAGCCCTTGTCCAAATGCTTTCAAGAAGCTAAAACCGAATGTAATAGCTCTATTGATATCTGGATCTTTTAATACTTTAAAGAAATCCATCACTTTTGTTTTTTTACCACTATTTAATTCATCTGTTGCAAATTGCAATCCTGTAACTAAACTGGACGTAATTTGCTTCGTTATTTCTGGGTCAACTGAAGATAACGCTTCTCCTGCCCCCATCATATTGTTGAGTGCATTTTTAACTGGTTCACGATTTAATTGCTCCACAGCGATTTTTGAAACATCTTCCTTCGCAGCAAGTAAACTAATCGCTGCATCTAATATACCAGCCTTCTGCAACTGTGCTAAAAGCTGCATCGTTTCTTCTACTGCTTCACGATTATTAGATAGCTCATTTAGAAGTTCATCTGCTAATTGCTGTTTCTGTTCTTCCTCTGTTACAACTTTCTTTTTAATTATAGTAATTTCTTTCGCCACTATCTCCGCCCCCCTAGTCCACAAGTGATACGTATTGTTTTCTTTGCCATTTTTGCTCGATTTCAACACCGTTTTGCGGATTACGCTTTTTATCTCTCGGGTTTGAAGATGGTAACGGACGATTCCCTTTTTCACGTAATACACGCATCTTTACCATCGTTTGTTTATACGCTGGTGTACACGTATAAAGATCTGTCGCCGTTCCAGTTAAAATATTGATTGCCTCTTCATTTACCGTTGCATGCATCGGTAAATATAGCTCTTTCCCCGTTACACGATCTGTAACAAGTGCCTGTACTTTAATTTTCCCAAATGGTGATGCTAATTCTACAAGGCCACCATCTTTCACATTGCGCTCTAGGGCAAGTTCAGGCGAGATTTCAACGAACACTTCAGATACTTTAGATAAAATACCAGCCGATTTATTCGTCATATTCCCTTCGTGGAAATGTTCTAACATACGTCCATTATTTAAAAGTAAATCATACTCATCTGGCGCTACAACTGGTGGTACCCATTCATCTAATGATAGACGAGCTAGTTTATCCGGGAAGTTAAATCCATGCACATATAATAGCGGTGTATCGCTACCATCATGGCTACCCCAACATAAACTATTCCATCCTTCTAAACGATCGTATGTTGCCTGAGAATATAAAGGTGCAAGCGATGCAATTTCATCCATGATTTCACTTGGACTTTCATAATTCCAGTCCCCGCCAAGTGCACGAGCTACTTTTTGTAAAATCCACCAGTCTGGCTTTGAATCACCAAGCGGCTTCAATACTTCATATAATCTTTGAATACGGCGCTCTGTATTCGTAAATGTTCCCTCTTTTTCTAAGCTTGGTGCTGCCGGTAAAATAACATCAGCAAAACGAGCTGTTTTCGATAAGAACATATCTTGAACAACAAGGAAATCTAAATTCGCTAAAATATGTTGTACATGGTTGGCATTCGAATCTACTAAAGCCATTTCTTCACCCATAACATACATACCACGCAGTTTTCCTTCATCTGCCGCAAGTAACATTGCAATATTATTTAAACCTGGTGCTTTCGGAATTGTAGTACCGTATGCTTTTTCAAATTTCGCACGGAGCGCATCATCTGAAACCGCTTGGTAACCTGGAAGCCAGTTTGGTAATGTTGCCATATCACAAGCGCCTTGTACGTTATTATGTCCGCGTAATGGATATGCTCCTGCACCAGGACGACGATAGTTACCCGTAACAAGCAATAGATTTGAAATTGCTGCTGAAGTTGTACTTCCTCCAGTATTTTGAGTTACACCCATTCCCCAAAGTACACAAGTACCATCTGCTTCATATACCATACGAGCCATTTCTTTCAGATTTTCTTTCGAAATCCCCGTAATTTCTTCTGTATAATCAAGCGTATACTTTTCTACCATTTTGCTATATTCATCAAAATTCTTCACATTTTCAGCTATGAACTTTTTATCGTGCCAATCTTGATCGATAATATATTTCGTAATACCAGCGAGCCATACGTAATCAGTTCCTTGGCGCGGATGAATGAATAAATCCGCACGCTCTGCCATTTCATGTTTACGAAGGTCTGCCACAATTAATTTTTGGTCATGTAATTTATGAGCACGTTTTACACGCGTTGCAAGTACAGGATGTCCTTCTGTTGGATTTGCTCCAACGATAATGACAAGGCCTGCTTCCGCAATATCTTTCACTGTTCCAGCGTCCCCGCCCATACCGACAGTTTTAAATAAACCGTCTGTTGCTGGAGATTGACAATAACGGGAACAATTGTCTACATTATTCGTTCCATATATTTGACGGGCTAGTTTTTGCATAAGATAATTTTCTTCATTCGTTACTTTCGAAGAAGAAATAAATCCAAATGCATCACTTCCATATTCTGATTTAATATGCTGCATATTGGATGCAACAACTTCCAGAGCCTCTTCCCATGAAGCTTCAACAAACGTATCTCCTTGGCGAATTAATGGCTTTGTAATACGATCTTCACTGTTTACAAAATCCCATCCAAATTTGCCTTTTACACATGTGGAAATACCGTTAACCGGCGCATCTGAAACAGGCTGCACTTTCAAAATGTGGCGGTCTTTCGTCCATACTTCAAATGAACAACCTACACCACAAAATGTACAAACTGTTTTTGTTTTATTCACTTTCGTCTTACGCATCGCAGCCTCTACTTCTGAAACTGCTAAAATACTACTATATCCCGGCTCTACATCCTTTACAAAATCAATCATCGGATCTAACACATCCGGTTTCAATCCTGTCATGAATCCAGCTTCACCCAGCATTGTTTTTTCCATTAACGCATTACATGGACATACTGTTACACACTGCCCACAACTTACACAAGATGAGTCATTTATACTTACACCATTGTCCCATATAACACGTGGACGGTCTAAGCTCCAATCAATCGATATAGTTTCATTCACTTGTAAGTTTTGACATACTTCTACACACTGCCCACAAGCAATACATTGATTTGGATCATATCGATAAAATGGATGTGACATATCCACTTCACACGCACTTACTTTTGGCTCATACGGATATTTCTGTTCCTCAATTCCCATCATATGTACTGTATTATGGACTTTACAGTTACCATTATTGTTATCACAAACGGTACAATACAATAGATGATTCTCTAATATTCGATCCATTGCCTCAGTCTGTGCCTCTTTTGCACGCTGGGACTGTCTTTCGATATGCATACCGTCCTCTAATTTCGTTGAACAAGCACGCAATAACTTTCCATTTACTTCTACAATACACGTATCACAAGTTTGAATTGGATCTACTTCTGGTACATGACAAATTTGAGGATGTTCCAAATTACTCTCGTTAAATAATTGTAGTATCGTCTTTTCACCTGATGCAGAAAATTCTTTACCATCGACGGTTACACGGACTGTCTGTTCTGCCATAGTTTCCCCTCTCCTTACAACCAACTGTACAACACAATTATGAATCCGTTTTCAAAATCGCATTACTGTACATATTTTTGAAACGCTCTACCCAAATACTTTCTTATGAAGTCGATTCTAGATGTTATAAGGTATAACTACGAAAGCTTGAAAATATCACTATTCTACAGTTCTATTATATCGTACATATACAATAATAACCAAAATAATCTGTGATCTTCTTGTTAATAGGTGTTTTTATTTTTTCCATTGTTTTATGATAAATGTGGGAGATAAATACATATAAAAGGGGAATTAAATATGGGGCCTACGCAAGAGACTTATACAATTGTACGTTATCAATCTGGTACATTTTCAAAACAACTTGATGAGATTGTTACAGAATCTCCTATTACTATTAAATTGAATGGTGAAGAATATGTAACAGTCGTATGCACACCAAATTATATTGAAGATATGGTAATTGGTTTTTTAATTTCTGAGGGGATTATTTCTTCCTATAAAGATGTTGAAGAACTATGGGTTCAAAAAGATAACGGAATTGTCCATGTAAAATCATCAAAAGTGAATCCGCTCTATCAAACTTTATATAATAAACGATACATCACTTCTTGCTGCGGAAAAGGTAGACAAGGTTTTATTTTCGTAAACGACGCAGCAAAAGCAAAAGACTTACATGATATACATGTAAAAATTACTCCTGAAGAATGCTTTCATTTAATGAATACCTTGCAACAATCTTCTACTACATTTCGCCAAACTGGCGGTGTTCACAATACCGCGCTATGTGATCGAAACAATATCCTCCTATCAAGAATGGATATTGGAAGACATAATGCATTAGATAAAATATATGGTCATTGTTTGCGTAACGATATATCCATTAAAGGAAAAATCATCGCATTTAGCGGACGTATTTCATCCGAAATTTTACTCAAAGTTTCAAAAATCGGATGTGAAATTGTTCTATCTAAATCCGCTCCAACAAAACTGGCATTGCAACTTGCCCATGATTTAGGCATTACAGTCGTAGGGTTTATTAGAAATGAATCTTGTAATATTTACACACATCCAAAACGAATTGATGGCTATCAATCCAATGTTTAAAAAATAACTCCTCAATCGAGGAGTTATTTTAGTTATAAAAATGTAACATATTAAACACTTGAATAGTTAACAAAGTTAATATATAATTTCATTACATAATTAAAACAAAACATTGTAGCATATATCTTTTCATTCTTTTACAAATTAAAAGAGAATACTAACAAAACATATACTCAATCTTATAAAAGTAATGGATTTATTTGAAATCCACCAGGGAGGTTACAACTATGGAAATTCGCTTATTAACAACAGAGGACGCAGAAATATATTTAAAAGTTTGTATGGAAGGTTTAACGAAGAATCCGGAAGCTTTTAGCTCTTCTTATGAAGATGTTCTTAAACATGAAAATCCTGTGGCTGCTATGGCTAAACGATTAAGCAATCCGGATAAGTATACTCTAGGTGTCTTCAAAGATAATGATTTAATTGGTATCGCTACTTTAGAAACAAAACCATTTATTAAACAAGAACATAAAGCAAAAATCGGTTCCGTTTTTGTTTCTCCAAAAGCGCGTGGCCTTGGAGCAGGACGAGCTCTAATTAAAGCAATTATTGAAAATGCCGATAAATTACATGTAGAACAACTTATGCTCGATGTTGTAGTTGGTAACGATGCAGCAAAAAAATTATATGAGTCATTAGGTTTCCAAACTTACGGCGTACAAGAGCGTTCATTAAAACATAACGGTCAATATTGGGACGAGGAACATATGGTTCTGTTCTTAAATGATTAATACTTCAATATAAAGTGAAACTTTACTCAGTGGGTGATTTTTCCATCCCCTACTGAGTATTAGCTGAACCAATCGGGCTTTTGCGGGGTAGTTTTCCAAAAACATCTTTCTTAATAAGAAAGATGTTTTTTTGCATTACAACAATGTAATCTTCATGTCACCTTTATCGATCGTACCAATCCTTACCATTCATTATACTAAAAATATAAAGTGAAACTTTACTCAGTGGGGAACTACATCCCACGCTGATCGCATGTACTTGATATGTAGAGGAGAATGTGACATGAAACAAAACAAACGAGCTATGCTTTTAATATTTACTACAGCAATTGTAACTTCTGGGTTAGCAATTTTACCTTGGTTTATCATATAGGAATACTCCCCTAACAATGAAAAAAGCTGATTGCTTCTTAAGAAGCAATCAGCTTTTTTTATATTATAAAATCCCCAAAATTTTATTTACGCAACTTATAATAATAACCATAGATACGGCAACGCACATGACAACCGTATTACGATCTTGCTTTTCTTTTTTTGAAATTTCTTCTTTTGAATTCATGTGTATGATCTCCTTTTAAAAAAAGTGTGAGATAGGAAATTTTTCTTATCCGATGCGAGGTGAATACGAAAACCCTCTCTATCTCACATACACAATAGAATGGAATTGTCATTTTATAAATAAAATGACATGACGTTATGTCGCAACATAGGGTATTTTGTGTCGCTACGTTTTTTATTATAAAAAATAGTTGTGCAAAACTAGTGCATTTTTTATGTCAATTACTCCGAGCGAAAAAATCATCCCTCCATTCAATCACATAAAAAGAGTTTTTTATTATTTTCATGTAAACTATACAAGTAGAATGAACAGTTTGGGGTGCACAAGATTATGGTAAAAATTTTATTAGTAGACGATGAAGAACGTATGTTACGATTATTAGATCTATTCTTAAGCCCTCGCGGCTATTTTTGTATGAAAGCTACCTCTGGCCTTGAAGCACTAAAATTAATCGAACAAAAAGAATTCGATATTATTTTATTAGATGTTATGATGCCGAATATGGATGGATGGGATACTTGCTATCAAATTCGTCAAATTTCTAACGTTCCTATCATTATGTTAACAGCTCGCAACCAAAACTACGATATGGTGAAAGGCCTCACGATGGGCGCAGATGATTATATTACAAAACCATTTGATGAGCATGTATTAGTCGCACGAATCGAGGCTATATTACGCCGTACAAAAAAAGATGGCTTTGTTAGTTTCAATGGTATTGAGTGGGATAAAACGAAACATACCGTCACAGTGTACGATGAAAAAATCTCGCTAACTCCTATCGAATTTTCGTTACTCGGACTATTTTTGCAAAATACAAACCGTGCTTATAGCCGAGATGATTTAATCGAAAAAATTTGGGGCTATGAAACAGATATCGAATATAGAACAATTGATTCACACATTCGTAATATCCGTGATAAACTACGCAAAAAAGGATTTCCGATTGAAGATTACCTAGAAACGGTCTATAAAGTCGGATATAAATGGAAAAGTGAATAATTACTTCGGTCAGTGGGAAATCGTATACCACTGACTCTTTATTATGAATAAGGTATGGTGAGAAAATGAGTAAACTTTCCCTTAAAATTGGGACATACTTTTTAATATTAGCTTTATGTATTGAAACAATTGCTTTCGTATCTTTTTATAAAAGCCTTTCAACAATGCGTGTGAAAGAAGAAACCGATGCTCTATTAGAGAAAGGTAATCGGTATCGTGATAAGATTGTAAACCGTGCAAGATGGAATGATCATTCTAAACAACAGCAATACACAGAACGTCCTAAACACCCTCGGTATCAGGATTTCACTATCGAGCATGCAGCTGAAGATTTAATCGGTTCCGAATTAATTGCTAATACTGATATCACAATCATTATAACTGACAATAACGGCAAAATTATTTCTAACTCAGAACCCATAACGAAAGACATGCAAAAACAACTTATTTGTAAAACAAAATCTATTCCAAAAAGCGGGTTAATTGTAGAAAGAAACTGGAAAAAATCAAAATTCATCTCAACAGTAAGTCCACTTGAAATTCAAGGATTTCAAGGTAATTTACATATGTTATTAAAAACATCTTTCTTAGAAAAGATGTTACTTAAACTCCTGCATCAATTTCTTATCATTAGTATTTTGACGATTATTTTAACAACTATTTCTGTCTTTGTTTTTTCTAAACTTATTACAGATCCTCTTATAAAAATGAAGAGAGCGACAGAAAAAATGTCAAAATTAAACAAGCCAATTCAATTAGGTATTAAACGAAATGATGAACTCGGAAGTTTAGCAAAAACAATTGAAGATTTATCGAGTGAGCTTACGTATATGAAAAAAGAGCGCAATGAATTTCTCGCTAGTGTCGCTCATGAACTATTAACTCCATTGACCTATATGAAAGGTTATGCAAAGGTAGCAAAGAGAGACTCTTTAACAAAAGCGGAGCGAGAAGAATACTTACAAATCATTGAGGATGAAACGGATAGTGTAACCGATCTCGTCCAAGATTTATTTATGCTTGTACAATTAGAACAACACCAATTTGTTATAAAAAAACAAAAAGTGCTTCTTCAGCCATTTTTAGAACGAATGGTTGAAAAGACAAAAACAACATTAACGAATAAGCAAATGCAACTTCATGTATATTGCAAAGATGATTTAGAAGTTTGTATAGACGAAAGACGTATGGAACAAGTTATGTTAAATTTATTACACAACGCTTATCAACATTCGCCAGAAAACACATCCATTACGATACGTGTACTCATAGAAACAGATTCTTTTACAATAAGTGTACAAGATGAAGGTGAAGGTATTCCTGAAGAAGATATCCCGCATATTTTTGACCGTTTTTATCGTGTTGATAAATCTAGAACACGAGCTACAGGCGGAAAAGGCATCGGGCTAGCTGTTGCAAAGGAAATTGTAGAATTGCATAACGGTTCTATTCTAGTAACAAGCCAATTAGGAGCGGGAACAAACTTTATAATCGAGCTACCTTTTGAATAATATGCGTGTGAAAACACCAGTAGTAGTAAACACTACTGGTGTTATTTTGTTCATAAAAACAGCTCATATAAGCTAAGCTTTTGAAATTATTCTTATTTCAATATAAAATAAAGGTACATTTGCAAAGATTTGGAGGGTGATATAATTGGATATCCATGTATTAACAAAAGACGAAGCAGAAATTTACTTAGAACTTCGCGTAGAAGGATTAAAGCAAAACCCTGAAGCATTCAGCTCTTCTTATGAAGATATTATTAATAAAGAGTGTGCGATTGAATATAAAGCACAAAAATTAGCACAAGATGAAAACTATACGCTAGGTGCATTTAAAGATGGAAAATTAATCGGGGTTGCAACACTGGAAACGAAACCATATGTAAAACAAGAACATAAAGCTAAAATCGGTTCTGTATATGTATCTCCAAAAGCACGCGGACTTGGAGCAGGAAAAGCACTTATTAAAGAATGTCTTGAGCTTGCTAAATCTTTAGAAGTAGAACAAGTTATGCTTGATGTTGTTGTTGGCAACGATGGAGCGAAAAAACTTTATGAATCATTAGGTTTTAAAACATTCGGTGTACAAGAACGTTCATTAAAATATAACGGACAATATTGGGACGAAGAGCATATGGTCTTATTCTTAGATGAAAATAAATAATAAAAAACATCCTCATGTTTGGAGGATGTTTTTTACTTTCTTGTAAACCATGCCGTGTGTAATAATTGAATCGCTTTCGCAATCTCTTCCTCTGATAATATCGCAAACCCAAGTAAAACTACACTCTCAGGCGCCATACCGTCTTTATAGTACGTAGACACAGGATATATTTTAATACTATATTTCGCAGCTTCTTGAATTAATTCTTCTTCCCGCATTCCATTATGCACTTTTAATAAAATGTGTAATCCCGAATCTTCTCCTATCACTTCAACACGATTAGAGAAATACTTCTCTATTTCAAAAACAAGTCTATCTCTCTTCTTTCGGTAGACAACACGCATTTTATGAATATGTTTTTCCCAATATCCTTCATTTAAAAATCTTCTAATCACTTCTTGATCTATTCTTGAAACACTTTGTGTATAAAATAAATATTGCTGTTGATACTTTTTAATTAATTTCTTCGGCAACACCATATAGCTCATCCGTAGCGATGGCAATAATGCTTTAGATAGCGTCCCCATATAAATAACTTTCCCCTCTGTATCTAACCCTTGCAGCGCCGGTATAGGCTTTCCAGAATAACGAAATTCACTATCGTAATCATCTTCAATAATATACCTGCTCTCTTCTTTCTTTGCCCATTGTAAAAGCTGCATCCTTCTCGTAATAGGCATAATCATTCCATATGGAAACTGATGGGAAGGTGTAACAAATACAACATTCGCATTGCTATTTTCTAAATCTGCAATACAAATTCCATCTCTATCTAAAGATAACATTTTGACTCTTGCTTCTCCCTGTTCAAAAACAACCATCTTCCTATGATACCCTGGGTTTTCAACTGCATAATTGCTTCCCTTTAACAATTGAAACAATAGTTTCACTAATATTTGTGTTCCCGCTCCTAATACAATTTGACTAGCTGAACAACGCACACCTCTAGATTCATACAAATAATTCGTAATCTCTTCTCTTAAGCTTGCTTCCCCTTGAGGGTGTCCTAGAAAGAGAAGTTCGTTATTATGCGGCTGCCATACTTCATTTACAATTTTCCGATACATATTAAATGGAAAAGCATTTGTATCAATTCCTGTTTGTGTAAAGTCAAATTTATAACACTTCTCCTGAAACGGGACTTCTTCTATCCTCTCTTCGCTATCCTCTACATGAACCATTTGCTCAATCTTGCATACAAAATAACCTTTTCTCGATATCGATTCAATATAACCTTCTGCAAGTAATTGTTCGTAGGCTGCCTCTACTGTATTTTTACTTACTTGTAAATGTATCGCTAACTTTCGCTTAGCCGGTAATTTCGTAAAAGCGACAATCGATCCATCTTTAATCTCTTTTTTTATATACTCATACAATTGCACATACAATGCCTTTTTACTATTCACATTTAAATTAGGCGTTAATTCTAACATAATATCTGACCCCTTAATAAAATTAAAATCTGATACTTTTTACAGTACCAGATTTTATATATAATTCCTTTTATCATGTCACACATAAAAAATCAAATACTGGAGAGGAGAAACATGATAATGAACAATGGTAGACGTATCGGACTCATTATGATTATTACAGGGGCTACATTATGGGGATTATCTGGTCCAATGATTCAGTGGCTATTTCAGCATACTAATGTATCCTCAATTGATTTTTTAACAATTCGATTGTTACTTGCAGGAATATTTATTTTGTCTTTCTTACTTATAAAGAAACAAAACATATTTCAAATTTGGAAACATCCTAGATATTCTATACAACTTATTATTTTCTCTATTCTCGGCATGCTTGGTGCGCAATACGCCTTTATCGAAACGGTTCATATTAGTAACGCGGTCACAGCAACGCTATTTCAATTTCTAGGTCCTGTTCTTATTACCATGTATGTTGCATTTGAACAAAGAAAATTCCCTGCTTCCATGCAACTATTCGCAATTATAGCCGCGCTAATAGGAACATACTTTATTATTACAAATGGCTCAATTGAAAATATTGTTTTATCTAAAGAAGCTATTATTTTTGGACTATTAACAGCAATTGGATTTGCATTTTATACCCTTCATCCAGCTTCACTTATTAAAGCATGCGGAACAACTATAGTAATTGGTTGGGGGATGTTAATCGGAGGAATTGCACTACTTATTTATAATCATTCATTCGGGTGGAATCAATTTTCACAAACCTTTACACTAAAAACTTTTTCTATGCTTATTCTTATCATTATTAGTGGTACCCTTTCTTTCCTTCTGTATATCGGTAGTCTTAAATATTTAGCAGCAACAGAAACAAGCATTTTATCTAGCATTGAACCCCTTGTAGCTGCCATCGTTTCAATCACTTGGCTAAATGAATCTTTTGGAGCATATCAATTATTAGGCGGCATATGTATCGTTCTGTCCGTTATTTTTTTGACGATGCCTCAAAAAGAAACCGAACCAACCTATACAACGGAACAAATATAAAATGAAACTTTAATTAGTGGGGCTATCTCCCACTGATTATTAACCTACACCAATCGGGCTTTTACGGGATACAAAATGTCAAAAGAGGTCGTACAAAACTTACGACCTCTTTTGACATTTTAAAGGAATTGTCCCGCCTTCTAGCAAATACAATTACACTAACAATAAAAACTAGGAGTGTGGCACCATGAAAAAAATCGGAACTATGCTACTTCTCTCCTTCCTCATCACTGGATGCACACAAGCACAACCTGATTCAAAAGCATCTAAAACTGAAGCTGTCGCAACGTCCAATCAAGTAAACGCACCTTCCTTCTTTCATCTTAGTGTTTTAAAAGATGTAAATTGGGAAGAAGCACCCTCATTCATAGACGGAAAAATACCTTTAAAAGGCATCGAAGGAAAAATCGCAATGGCTGATAGTCCTATTATCGCAAATGAACAAAATGAAATAATGTGGTACTTTCTAGATTCTGAAATACCAACTGGAAAATTGTCTATTATTGCGCTAAAACAAGGATCTGTAACGCCAACACCAGTACTCTTTCAAAAAGAAATTTCCAAACAAACTTGGACTACTTCAAATACAATCAATTCTACTACAAGCGAACTCCCTCTCGCTATGTCACTACCTTCATCTGGATTATGGTTATTAAATATATATGTGAATGAAAAATATTATGATCAGTTTGTAATCACCGCTGAGTAAAGCGACAAAAATAAACCACTTTCTTACAACAATGTAATTTCTACGTCATGTACTTCGATAGTTGAATTATCTCTCTTCTCTTATACTTAAAGTAAGAAATGAACGAGGAGAGATGAGAGATGAAAAAAATGATAGAAGTAATCGTAGCAGTAACTGAGGTTTTAGTGAATGGTAAACAAGTTGCAATGGAATTAAATAAATAGTGAAGAAACATAAATAATTCTACACTTCTTCATTATTTTGATTTCTTATCTCAAAAAAGCAGTGCCTTTTAGGCACTGCTTTTAGCTATTAATAACGTGGTATTTTCGTAATTTGTGCCACGCCTGAATCAATAGCTGCTTTCGCTACTGCTTCCGCAACACTTGGAACAACTCTTTTATCTAATGGATTCGGGATTACATAATTCGCATTACGTTCTTCATCAGTAATGATGTTAGCGATCCCATATGCTGCCGCTAATTTCATCTCTTCTGTAATATCAGTTGCGCGCACATCTAACGCACCGCGGAATATTCCGGGAAACGCCAATACATTATTTACTTGATTCGCATAATCCGAGCGCCCAGTTCCTACTACAGCTGCCCCAGCCTCTAATGCATCCTCAGGGAAGATTTCTGGAATTGGATTCGCCATTGCAAACACAATTGCTTTCGCATTCATCGTCTGTACAAGTTCTTTCGTTAATACGTTAGGAGCAGATACGCCAATAAAAATATCAGCTTGGTTAATCGCTTCTTTTAACGTTCCACGCACATGTTCACGATTTGTCTTTTTTGAAACTTCAATTTGTGCTTCGTTCATCCATGTTTCACCTTCACAAACAATACCTTCTAGGCTAACTAGCGTAATGTGCTTTGCACCAGCCTTTAATAATAATTTTCCAATTGCAATTCCTGCCGAACCCGCACCGTTAATAACGATTTTCACATTATCCATTTGTTTGCTAACAACTTTTAATGCATTAATAACAGCTGCTAAAACGACAATAGCTGTTCCATGTTGATCATCATGGAATACAGGAATATTCGTTTCTTCTTTTAATCGTTTTTCAATTTCAAAACAACGCGGTGCTGCAATATCTTCTAAATTAATCCCTGCAAATGTAGGCTCTAAATTTTTCACAAGGGTAACGATTTCATCTACATCCGTTGTGCCTAAACATAATGGGAAAGCATCTACATTCGCAAACTTCTTAAACAAAATACTTTTTCCTTCCATAACAGGCATAGCCGCTTTCGGTCCAATGTTTCCTAAACCGAGTACCGCTGTTCCATCTGAGACAACTGCCACCATATTACCACGTGCTGTATAGTCATACACCGTTTCTTCATCTGCCGCAATTGCTTTACAAGACTCCGCTACACCTGGTGTATACGTCAGGCTTAAATCATCCGCTGAATTTACTTCTACTTTACTTGTAATTTCAATTTTCCCTACTAATTCTTTATGCAATAACAATGATCTTTCATTAATTTGATTTGCTAACATACTTATAATCTCCCCTTAATTTGACAAGCTAGCTATATGAATATAGCTAGCTTGTTTGATCATGAAAACATCTTTAATAATATTGTCGCTGTTACAACCATTGCCGCTCCGCCTAAACGAGTCGAAATTTGCGCGAACGGCATTAATTCCATACGATTTGAAGCTGATAAAATAGCAACATCTCCAGTTCCACCTAAACCGCTATGACATCCAGTTACAATCGCTGATTCAACTGGATACATTTTCATCACTTTCCCTACAAGAAAACCTGATGCTACCATTGTAAGAACAACCGATGCGCACACAACAACATATCCTACTGAAAGAACTGCTGCTACGTCTTTTAACGGAATATATAGCAATCCTAATCCAACCATTAAAGGCCAAGTTAAATTCTTCGAAATAAATTTATATAAATGGAATGCTCCTTGCTCCATTTTTGCTGGCATTAATTTAAAGTATTTCACAAGCGCTGCTGAGAAAATCATAATGATTGCCCCAGGAATACCGATGAACTTAGAAGCAAATCCTCCGAAGATGAAGAACGTACACGCAATTAATAAACCTGCTCCCATTAATGAGAAGTCAATTGGCTTCTCTGTATTTTGTTCTTTTAATAATTCTGCTTGATTGTCTGTTTTCACTAATACACCGTTACCACTAAGCTCCGGTTTCTTCTCACCTAAACGCTTCATATACCCTGCACTTACAATTGCGAACATATTTCCAATAATAGCTGCTGGAATAAGCTGTGATACAAACGTTGCTGATGATTCATTTAAAATATCACTATAAGCTAGCGACAATGGTAAAATCCCTTCCCCGATACCACCACTCACAATTGGTACGATGATAAAGAAGAATGTGTGCTTCATTTCAAATCCAAATAATGAACCGACCAATAATCCTACTGCTACAGAAGCTAACGTCCCTATTACTAAAGGAATAAACATACGAACGAAACCTTGTACTAACACTTTACGGTTCATTCCTAAAATACTTCCGACTACTAAACAAGAAATATATAAATATAAAAAGTTCGATTTTTTCATTAACATAGTCGCAGCTTCCATTGAAGCTGGATTCATCCAGTTAAAAAATACAAGTAATGATGGAATAAATAACGAAAGTATTGCTGGACCACCGATATTTTTTAAAATTGGAATTCTCATCCCAATATCGCCTAAGAAAATCCCCATGATCATAATAACTGCAAATCCACCAATCATATCTGCTGGCAATTTATTATATACAGATGCCCCATAAATAATAGCAGCCAATACTACATATAACGGTAAAGGTATAACACCGATTTTTACATTCATAATTTTAGAAGCGAAAGATTCTCTTTGTACTTCATTTCCTTCAGAAAATGATACCGCTTCCACATTCTTTTGAATTCCCATATGGCACCCCCTCGTTTTCTTAATAACAATATTAAAACGCTTTCAATAGTAAAAATAGTTTTTGTAAGTTTTGTAATTGATTTTGTAATTAAAAAAAGTATAAGCGACTTATGTTAAGTCGCTTATACGTAAAACTCTATTTTCTTTTGATCAACACATCTTAATTTACTTACAGGTCTTCCCACATGTTGGTACATCATTTCGTTTTCTAACACCCCAATGTCAGTCAGAAACATTACATATTTTCGAATAGAAACTCTTGAAATTCCAACTAATTGTGCCATTTCATCTGTTGTAAATACTCTTCCATTCAGAGACTCGATCTTCTGCCAAATTAATTGCAACGTTTGCTTCGTTAACCCTTTTGGAAGCTCTTTCGTCACAGTAGGCTCTCTTTTTTCTTTTTGTAAAATTAATGAATCTAATTCCGATTGACTAATTTTTTGTTGTTCTTTCATGAAAGTAAGTTTTTCTCGATATATAGTTAATGCCTCTTTAAATCGTTCAAATGTAAATGGTTTAATTAAATAATCTACTACGCCATATTGTAATGCTTTTTTTATACTTCCCATATCATGTACAGCTGAAATCATTATAATATCGCTTTCTTTTTCTTGGTTCCGGATATACATTAAAAGCTCAAAACCAGTCTCTTCAGGCATAAAAATATCAAGTAATACTAAATCTACTTGTGATTTCTCTAATATTTCTATCGCTGACTTTACTGAGTTAACTGCTTGAACAAGTTCAAATCCTCCTACTTGCTCTAAATAATGCGTATTTAACATTGCTACCATCGGGTCATCTTCTACAATTAAAACTTTAATCATATTTGCCTCTCATCCCTACCTTTAGGTATTTCAATCGTTATCGTTGTTCCCTTTCCTACTAATGAATGCATATGAATTTCCCCATTTATTCGCTGTATACTTTCTTTTACAAGATACAAACCATAACCGCGGTTATCTCCCTTTGTGGAATAACCTTTCGTAAATAATTCCTCTATTTCTTTTTCTTGTATACCTTTTCCCGTATCTTGCACTGTAATAGTTAGTATATCCCCATGTTGTATCTTAACTTCAACTCGCTTCTTTTCACAATTCGTAACTGCCTCTAATGCATTATCAATTAAATTTCCGACAATCGTAATAAGTTCATGAGTAATACTTTCAACATCTATTTCCGGCATGTAAGAATCTTCACTTATAATTAATTTTATATTTTTCTCTCTAGCATAGCTGAGCTTACCTAGTAAAAAACCAGCAAATACTGGACTTTTTATTCTTTTCATAACTCCACCAATTTCATATTGATGCTCTGATACCATGCCGCTTATATACTTCTGTAATTCTTCATACTGTTTCATATGTGTAAGCCCTAATACGACATGCATCTTATTCATAAACTCATGAGATTGTGCCCGTAATGCTTCTGCATATAGTCTAATACCAGTTAGTTCCTCTGCTAGTTTTCTAATCTCTGTTTTATCACGAAATGTTGCAATTGCACCAACTATTTCTCCTTTTACATATAAAGGAACTCGATTCGTCACAATCGTAATTCCATAAATATTTTGTTCTTCGTTTAATTGTACTTCTCCCGTTTGCAATACTTCTTTTATACGTGAATTTGGCATATACAACTCAACATCTTTACCGATAAAATCTTCTTCAAGTCCGCTTTTTTTAAATAGACGTTTCGCTTCATTATTAATTAACGTTACTCTAGCCTCTTTATCTACAGCAATAATACCTTCCTTTACAGATTGTAGCATCGTATTTCTTTCTTCAAGAATTTTTGCTATCCTGTGCGGCTCAAGACCGAATAAACTTTTCTTTATATGTCTAGCTAGCAATATTGCTCCTATAATTCCGACTAATACCCCCACTCCGACACCAATATAAATAATATGTCTACTTTCCTTAACTCTCTCTTTTACATTATCTGCTGAAATACCAACAGCCACTGCTCCAAGTTGTTCACCTGTTTCAGAAAATATTGGTACAAACACTCGCATGGAAATACCTAAAGTTCCTTCTGCTAACGATACATGTTCTTTTCCTTTCAATGCAGGCCCTTCATCTCCCCCAATAAAATGATGCCCTATTTTTTGAGGATTTGGATGTGACTTTCTTATTCCATTCATGTCCATAACTACAATAAATTGAACACCTGTGTTTTGTAATATTCTATTTGTATACGTTTGGATTGCAGAGGTATCTGCTTTCCCAACCAAACCATCGATTACAATCGAATCATTCGCCACAATGTGTGCAATTGTTTTTGCTTTCTCTGCTTGGCTATCCTCCGTCGTCCGTTCTACATTATGACTAATTAATATATCTGTCACAAGTAAAGAAAAAATTACAACTGTACAAACTAACAATGTAATCGTTTTCCATAAATTCCATAGTCTTTTTCTTTTTTTCATCCTGTTAATGACTCCCCTAATTGCTGAATAGAAAAATAAGTAAGGTGATATTATTTTCACCTTACTTATCTGCTGTTATTATACTTTAAATTTACTAGTCATCGCTTGTAGTTCTTCTGCCATCTCAGCTAAGTTTTGCGAAGCTGAACTAATTTCCTCCATGGAATTAACCTGTTCTTCTGTTGAAGCTGCAACACTTTGCATACTAGCTGTATTTTCTTCTGCAGCAGCTGCAATTTCATCAATAGCATTTGTCACTTCATTTGCATCTCCAGCAATTCTCTTCGTTGTTTCTACCATTTGATTAACTTGAGAAACAATATGTGTAGTAGAACTTAAAATTTCCGTAAAACTTACTTTCGTTTTTGTTACAACATCAAGGCCTTGTTGAACTTCTCCATTCACATTATCCATCGCCTTAACAGTATGTTCAATATCCGCCTTAATTTCTGCAATTAAATTTGCAATCTCTCCAGATGACTCTCCTGATTGCTCTGCTAATTTTCTAACCTCATCTGCTACAATAGCAAATCCTCGTCCCTGTTCACCTGCTCTTGCTGCTTCAATAGCCGCATTTAAAGCTAATAAGTTTGTTTGAGTTGCAATGTTTTGAATTGCTTCAGAAATAGCTCCTACTTGCTTTGATTTCTCATCAAGAAGTTTAATAATAGCATCTGACTCGGATACCGACCTAGAAATAGACTGCATTTGTTTTGCGGTTTGTTCAACTAAATCTTCTCCCTCTTCAGCTCTTTCACGGGCATGTAATGAGGAAATAGAAATTGACTCTGCGCTTCCAGTTACATCTTGAATTGCTGTATTTACTTGTTGTAATGTAGCCGCACCTTCTTCAACACCTTGACTTTGTGACTCAGCCCCACCTGATACTTGTTCCATCGCAATTGTAATTTGATCTGTCGCATCATTTGCTTGCTGTACGCTCGCTGTTAACTCTTCAGCCGATGCTGCAACATGTTCTGCTGAAAAGCTAATTTGGGTAATAACATCTTGTAAAGACATAGACATTTCATTAAATGAATTCCCTAATTTCCCTATGTCATCCTTGGAATGGATTGTAATTTTCTCTGTTAAATCTCCCTTACTAATTTTATATGCCGATTCAGCTATTTTTCGTAATGGCCCTGTAATAGACTTTGTAATGAAATAAATTAATATACTACCAAATGCAATAGCAATAGCAATGACAATCAAAGTCTTATAAAACACTGGACTGGCAGCTTGGTTAATTTCTTCATCGAACATAACACCAACTACTTTCCAGCCTGTTTTCTCATTTGTTACAAAGATTAAATTCTTTTTATCATCTTGTTCTGTATAAGACACATTTCCTTGTTTTTCTTCATAAATTGGTTTAATCCAAGGATCAGTAACTTTTGCACCTGGTTTTCTAGATGGATGACTAACAATTTGCTTATTTTGATCTAAAATAACTGCATAACCTTTTTCACCAATATTAATCATTTTGGAAATTTTTAAGATGTTATCTAAATTTAAGTTAATTCCTATAACACCTTTACCATCTTTTACTTCTTTAGCAATTGTCACTACCATATTTTTGGTAGATGCTGATTGATATGGTGAAGTAACAATTACTTTCCCTTTATTTTCATGTGCTTCTTTATACCAAGATCTATCTCTTGGATTGTATCCATCAGCCATTTGGATAAATGGTTCTCTTATAAACTTTCCCGTCTCTGTTCCAATATAAATACCTTCTACTTCTGGATGAAGTTTTATATATTGCGCTAGCTTCGTTCTTACTATTTCTTCCTGTCCATTTAGATATGTATCTTCTGTTAAGATGTCTGCAAAGTACGTCGCATCAACAAATTTCTCTTCTATATTTTGAGAAATAACAGTATTTAAAATCGAAATATTCTCCTTTGCTTTAGCTGTCATTTGATGTTCAAAATTTGTTTTGGCAGTTTGATATGAAACACCACCAATAATAATTCCTGGTATAGTTAAAATAATAAAGAATGAAATGATTAATTTTTTATTGATACTCATACATTTAACCCAGTTAAATATTTTTTGCATAATAAGCCTCCTTTATGTAATGTGGATACTTGTGTCATTTTATACAATTAACATGCATAAAACAATATATAATGATAACATGTAAATTTTTCGTCAATTATGCATTTTTGCATATCCACTCCTTATACGTATTTTAATCATAAAAATAAGAGAACTTTAGCATTATATATGCTAAAGTTCTCTTATTTCTTAACAGCTTCTACTCTATAAAACTTCTCTTATAATCCTTAAATTTTTACCCTTCGCCTTATAGTCATATTACTAAAACTCTTCGTCCTAATTTATTTGACGCTCTTTACATAACTAATTGCCTGACTTCCCATTTGTACCCATGCCTGTTCAAAGGTTTCTCTCGGTACTTTTACATCTAAGCTATCCTCAAGTGGATCTCGAATATATACAAATTCCTGATCATATCCAATAAGTACAACACAATGTTCATTATACGTAATAGAAACATCTCCACTATTTGTTTCCCATGTAGTAAATTCAGCTGCATCTAATGGTGCAAATGTTGCATTTGTGATCATGACTACAGGTTGCCCTGCTTTTATCCTCTTATAAATTTCTTCTATATTCTTCCCTGTTAAGTCTACAGCTTTATTAGGTAAATATTTTTCCGCTAACTGAAAAAGTGGCCCATGATATACACCATATCCCGATTCAGAAAATGTATAAATATTACCTACAAATCCTTCATTTGGATTCCCGCGCACACCATCGTCTATAAAATCAACTTTTTTTATTTCATTTGCTAATGTCATCTTATCCACTGAAACACCAGCGTATTGTAACATCATCGCTAAGCTTGTCACTTCACAGCCTCTATCTAGCTCTGGTAGTTGCTGAATTAATGGTACACTTGATAAAATGACCTTTTCATCATTATTACTAAATTCCGGTTCTTTCCCGTTTTGTATATTGAAGAATGTCCACTTCTCCCCATACTTTGTAATTCCATTTGTATATACACTCCATACCGCTATAGCTAGTAATGCTATACATATATACCACTTAAACCTCCGTATCACTCTCACGCCCTTTTTAGTTCGTTAAATAAGAATAAAATGCGTCAGCATCCGTTCGAATCACTGGTACAAAATTTAGTTCTTTTTCTCTCTCAGGTTGATCTTTTTTTATTTTTTCTGTTAGCTCTTGAATATTCATGTTCGCTTTGTCCATATTAAGCTCATCTGCCAATTGTAGCACCTTTTGTTCATTAATTTCTCTTAATACTTGATATATATCTTTCCCATATAAATCAATATGATATTTTTTTGCTTCTTCCTGCACTTTTTGTTCGTACACCTCTTGTGCTAACACTTCTATCTCTTTTCCTTTTGGTGAAATACCTAACTTCCCTGCTTCCTCTCTTACTTTCGTTCCATAGATTTCTTCTGCAATGTCCTCTATTTCTTTTCCATTTGTCGAAATACCTAATTTATCCGCTTCATCATTAATTTTAATCGTATTAATTTGATTAATTAAATTTACAATTGATGTATTTTCTATAGATATGCCTAGTTTTAACGCTTCTTGCTTTACTTTTGTTTCATAGATTTCTTCTGACAGCGTCCCAACATCTTTTCCTTCAATCGAAATTCCTAGCTGCTTCGCTTCTCTTCCTACTTCTGTCTCATGAATTTCTTTTTCTAACGTAATTTGTTCTTTCCCTTCCGTTTCAATACCTAGATTCTCTGCCTTTTCTTCTGTATGCACAGCATGTATCTTTCCATTATTTAATTGTTCTTTACTACGTTGTGTGTAATCTGTCTTTCCTTTTGATGTTTCAGAAGGAGAGGCACCCCCTAATATACTTAAGCTCATTACTCCAATAGTGAATACCGTCATCATTTTCTTTTTCAAAATTAATTCCTCCCTCTTATACTTTCTTTCCCATCATTCCCCTAGTTTTTTTAATACTATACATACATCTCATCGCTGCTTGAGATAACATTATGATTGATAAACCCCACTCACATACACCTAGTCTCTTCTTCATGTAACGAACTTTCTTCATGCCATATATAATATAAATAGTTTCTTAACTTTGTCTTAAAAAAAGACGACCTTGTAAAAACAAGATCGTCTTCTTACTTATATTTTTTGGTTTTTAGGGAAAATCACTTCAAAACAAGTGCCATCTCCCCATTTGCTCTCTACTGATATTTTTCCGTAATGCTTTTCTACAATCCAATTTGCGATTGAAAGACCTAATCCAGCTCCTTCTGACGTACTTCTTGCTCTATCCCCTTGATAAAAACGATCAAATAATTTCGGAATATCTTCTTCTTTCACTCCTATCCCGTCATCTTTCACCTGTATGCGAATCGAACTACTCGTTTGCGTGCAATCAATTTGAATATGCCCGCCTTCGTTTGTATACTTCATCGCATTATCTAACAGTATGACCATCATTTGATGAATCCGCTCTCTATCAGCCATAAAAGATACGTCACGTTCTACTTTTAGTATCATTTCTTTTTCTTGATAAGAAGCAATCTCTTTATATGGAGCTACTATTTCTTCTAACAATTTATCAAGTTCAAATGTTTTTTTATCCATCTCAATTTGATTAGAATCAGAACGTGCTAGTAATAATAAATTACTAACGAGTTTTGATAACCGCCTACATTCTTTTGAAATTGTAGAAATATCCATCGCTTTTTCTTCTATCGTAGCGGATGGTGACTGAAATAACACATCCGTTTTTGATTGAATAACTGCAAGCGGTGTCCTTAGTTCATGTGATGCATCAGAAACGAATTGCTGCTGTTTCTCCCATGAATTTTGAATAGGTACGAGTGCTCTGCCAGCTAGGAAAAAGCCGATACCTATCGCACATAAACTTCCTATGCTACAACCTATAACGAGGATTAAAAATAAAGTATTTAACATTCCTTCTTCCGCTGTTATATCTCGCACGATTTGAACTATTTCTCCATCTTTTTGAAGCGAAAATGCTCTAAAATATCGTCCTTGTACTTTGATATCTTGTAACTCCCCTATTTTTTCCGGAGAAAACTTTTCCAAATTCTCTTCAAAAATTGAACGGAATTTACGATTATCGCCCTCTATTTTCACTATTTTCCCATTCCAAGTTATTCTAGTTACTCGCGGATCTCCAATTTGGATATTCTCCATACGTTTTCTTGGTGGTATTTTAACATCTAATTTTTCTCTATACTGAGCCATCATTTTTATAGATTGATCCACTTCATTATAAATACGCTTATATGTGTATGAATAAATAATACTACCTAATATACCTATTAATAGGATAAATACTAATGAATTCACTATAGTCAAACGAATGCGTGTCTTTTGAAACATACTTCCCTTTTTCATTGTTCTTTTAATATATATCCAATACCTCGAACAGTTTGAATATCTTTCTGATAACCGAATGGTTCTAATTTTTTACGCAAATGATGCACATACACTTCCACAATGGCTACTGTCGTATCTGAATCAAATCCCCAAACACGATCAAAAATTTGTTCACGCATTAAAATCTTCCCGCTATTTTGAATGAGATACTCTAGTAGCTCATATTGTTTCAATGTCAACTTAATACTTTGTCCATCTACTTGAACGTCTTTATCTTTTCCGAACAATTCAATCCCTTTATAACGAATCGTTTGCTGCGTTGTTAAACTACCACTTCTGCGTAGTAAAGCGCGAATTCTCGCTTTTAATTCAGGGGCCTGAAATGGCTTAACGATATAGTCATCTCCACCAAAATCCAATCCCTTCACCCGATCTTCTAAAGAATCTCTCGCTGTCAAAAACAGGACTGGTGTTTCAATCTTTTCATCACGTATTTTTTGAATTACTTCAAATCCATCCATCCCTGGCATCATCACATCCAGCAAAATTGCATCATATATATTTTGAAGCGCTAAAAACAATCCATCTTCTCCATTTATTGCCGTATCTACTTCAAATTCATCACGCAAAATTTGTACGATAGACTCTAATAACGAGGCATTATCTTCTACTACAAGTAAGCGCATGCTCTCACCTTCCATCAAATAGTTCAATTCTATTTATTATTACATTTCTTCTCTTCATAACAAAAGAATGTAGTTACATTACGTATTTTCATTTTTAACTATTTCCTTCTAAAATTTTGAAATTTTATTATAAAAACTTTGTCTTAAATTTAGCTTAATAAAAAATTGAAAGAAATAAGATTCCTCTTATCTCTTTCAATTTTTTATTACATATACCTTTTTACTCGGCAATTCCAAACAATTTAGCTGACCACCGTACACAGCCCCGCCATCAATTCCAATAATACGATTACTACCAAAATACACTCCGCACTCCTCACTACCATGAAGCGTTTTTGTTTCCGTATGCCCAAATACAACAACCTTTTCACCGCTATATCCATTATGAAATTCATTACGGATCCACATTAACGTATATGGTTCAGATTCAGAAACTCGTTTCATCGGTTCAACCCCAGCATGTACAAATATATACTCTTCTGTTTCAATGTAATGATCTAATTCTTGAATAAACTTTATATGTTCCTCTAATACACGAGAGTGTAAAATCGGTTTTTGGAAGTCTTTCTCATTAACCGCAATATCTTCTTCTACAAATCCATAGCTATATAATGTCTTATCTCCACCATTTCTTTTTACCCAATGGTTCCATGAATGTTCCTCATTTGTCGTTAACGCCTTAATCATCATATCTTCATGATTTCCCTTTAAAATGAGTGCTCCCTCTTCTTTCAATTCTCTTACCTTTTCAATTACAGCACGCGCATTTGGACCACGATCTACATAATCTCCCAGTAAGATTAATTGATCCTGTTTCGCATCATATTGAGCTTCTTCCAATAACTGTTCAAACTTTTTTATCTCTCCATGAATATCACTAATAACAAGAATTCTTTTCATATTATCCCCCCCTCTTTCTAATTATAGTTCAAAACGACAGAAAGTTCAGAATTGAAATCCCGAATCATATTTATCTCGCATTAATGGGCCGTAAGACCCCCGCTGATTAAAGTTTCACTTTATTACAAACTAAACTATTATCCTTACAACAATGTAAGTCTCTTGTCATCCAATTCGATAGTTGTAATTACTGTATCTCCTTATACTGAAAGTAAGAAATGAAACAAAAAACAAGGAGAGATGAGAGATGAAAAAAGTAATGGAAGTTGTAGTAGCGGTAGTAGAGGTTTTCGTAAATGGTAAACAAGTCGCAATGGAGTTAAATAAATAATGAAAAGGACAACATTCACTCTAGACCCTTTACTCATATAAAAGAGATAAGACTTCATCATTTCTTTGATCCCTTATCTCCCTATAAAGAAAGCCGTATCCCTTTTAAGGATACGGCTTTCTCTTATTTTTGACTTGTACGAGCTGAAATGCTAATTGCTCTATCTGTTGCTTTGGCAGCTTCATCTAACGCTTCTTTACTATTCTTCCCGTCATACATCGCTTCTAATGCTTTTACAACTGCATCTCGTGATTCTGGGAATACACTAATTAAAGCCCCTTGTGTTGCTGGAGATTGCTTCGTTGCTTGCAGTTGATCTACTGTTACTTTCAACTGTGGGTATTTTTCATATTGCTCTTTTACTAATGGCTCATTATATGCATCTGGATTAATTGAGAAATAGCCTGTTGCAGTATGCCATTTTGCTTGTACGTCTGGCTTCGTTAAATATTTCATAAAGTCCCAAGCACCTTGTTGCGTTTCTTCTGAAACCATATTCGTCATCCATAATGATGCTCCACCAATAACAACACCATTTTGTTTCGAATCCTCTGGATATGGAATATATGAAACACCTACATTAAACTTAGATGCATCAATTAAATCACGAACACCAGCTGAAGAATCTAAATACATAGCAACTTGTCCAGACTGGAACGCGGCACGAATATCATCCCAACTTGCTCCATACTTTCCAAGGGCACCAGCTTTATTTAAATCATCTAACATTCCAAATACTTTCTGTCCTTCTTTACCATTAAATACCGCCTTTTTTGCAGCATCCTTACGACCGTTTTCGTTATCTACATATAAAGCACCTTGTGTCGCTAACAATTCTTCAAAGAACCAACCGTAGTTAAGCATGGAGAATCCATATTGTTTTACATTTCCGCCTTCTTTAATCGTTAACTTTTTCGCTGCTTCTTGTAATTCAGCATATGTTTTTGGAGCTTTCTCTGGATCTAAGCCCGCCTTTGCGAAAGCATCTTTATTATAAATTAATACTGGTGTAGATGAATTAAATGGCATAGAATACATTTTTCCATCAACTGAATAATAATTTGTAATTGCTTTTTCTAATTTTGACGTATCGTACTTATCTTTTTTTATCCAGCTATCAATTGGTGTGATTTTTTTACTATCAATCATATATTTCGTTGTAATTTCACTCGATTGAACAAGAGCTGGCGCTTCTTTCGTTGCAGACATCGTTCTAAATTTCGTTAAAGACTCTTCATATGTTCCTTGGAACTCTGCCTTTATCTCGTATTTATTTTGTGACTTATTATAGTCTGCAACAAGACCATCTAGTACTCCTTGTGTTTTTCCACCCATCGCATGCCAGAAGCGAATTACAGTTTTATCACCATTTTTTTCAACTGGTGCTACTTTTGCCTGTGCTTCAGGTTTTCCTTCTGTTTTACTATTTGAACAAGCGGCACTAGATAATGCCATTGTTGCTGCCATTAATAGAGCAGCACCTTTTTTAACTAGACTCATTTAAATCTCACCTTCTCTTAGTTATTTAATTGCACCTTTTGTTAATCCTTGTTGTAATTGCTTTTGCCCTAAAAATAGTAAAATCAATGTTGGAATAACGATAACCGTAACACCGGCCATTACGCTTCCCCAATCAGTTGCAACTTCTTGAGACTGAAGCTGCTTCACACCGATTTGCACTGTTCTTACTTTTTCATCAGTGGTCACTAAAAGTGGCCATAAATACATATTCCATGTTGTTAAAAAGCTATATACTCCAAGCGTAATAAAACTCGTTTTACAATACGGAATTACAACGCTGAATAAAAATCTTATATTTCCAATCCCTTCAATACAAGCAGCTTCTTTCAGTTCATTCGGAAGTGTCATAAAATGTTGACGTAACAAGAAAATACCGAAAGCTGTTGCAAAAAACGGCACTGTCATCCCGGCGAAACTATTGATCCAACCAAAGTTTTGAATCGTTAAAAAGTTAGGCACCATCGTTGCTTCCCACGGAATCAGCATCGTTGAAATAAACAGGAAGAAAATTAAGTTTCTCCCTTTAAACTGAAGAAAAACAAAAGCATAAGCTGCTAAACTTGATACGATAAGTTGTCCAATCATAACGACTGTCGATACAATTAAACTGTTATATAAGTATGTAAAAAGTGGTACTTTTTGAAAAATATTAATGAAATTATCAAAAGTAAACTGGGTCGGAAATAACCTTCTCATTTGAATATCGTCTGGTGTCATAAAGCTTATTAAAAATGCATACAGTACAGGAAAAAATACCATTACTGCACTAATAATGAGCAGCATGTATAATAGGAAATTTTGTTTCCACTGTTTAACAATCATTTATAATGCACCTTTCTCTCAGCAAACTTAAATTGAAGTAATGTAGCAAGGAAAATGAAAACAAATAATACCATTGCTTGTGCACTTGCTGTTCCAAATTGATGATTCACAAACGCCTCTTTGTAAATCGAGTACACAATCAAATTCGTTGCATCATTTGGTCCACCGTGCGTTAAAATATCAATTTGCCCAAAGCTTTGGAACGCACTAATTAATGTTACTGTTACAATAAAGAATAAAGTTGGTGATAGCATCGGTAATGTAACACGGCGAAGTTTATATAAATAACTAGCACCATCTATAGATGCACTCTCATATAACGACGTATCGATATTTTGTAAACCACCTAATATAACTAAAAATGCAAAACCTGTATTCACCCAAACTGTTGTAACTGATACAGAGAATAGTGCCCAGTCCGGACTCGTTAACCATGCGATTGCAGGAAGGTTCATAGAGGCTAATATATTATTAAATAATCCTACACTTGGATGAAATAAAAATAGCCAAATCACTGCACTAGCAGCTACTGATATTCCCATCGTCGAAGAAAACAGAACTCGGAATAACCCAATACCTCTTACTTTTCCATTTGCAATCAATGCAAGAAACAAAGCAAATATAATACTCGTAGGCACTGTATATAAAACAAATAATAAAGTTGATTTTATACTTTTGTAGAAGGCTGGATCAGAGAATAAGTATTGATAATTTTCTAAGCCAACGAAAAGATTAGCTTCCCCATGTATATCGGTTAAATAAAAGCTATAGTAAATTGTCCTAAACAATGGATAGAACAAAAAAATCGAAAATAACAAAATAGATGGCGCCAAAAACAATAATCCTATTCTTAAATCTTTCGTTCTCCCCCATAATTTTTTCTTTTTTGACACCTTTGTTTGAACTGGTAACTTACTTACTTCGATCATTATTTCGCCACCACTTTCAACTCTTCTTCAGCTACCACTTTTAAGCGTTCATTCGTGTTTTCATTAAAGAAGCATAACTTTTCTTGCGAGAATAATAATTTTACTTTGTCACCTTTGTTCAAGAGTAACTGTCCGATGACTTTCGCACTCCAAGTTGTTCCATTTACCGCAAAGTTCAATATAGATTCATTCCCTAATACTTCTACAGATTGCAACGTCACTTCTTGTCCCTCCTCAGACAGTGCAATATGCTCAGGGCGCATGCCTATGCGAATTGTTCCTTCTGGTAATTGCTTTAACTGTCTAATAGATAATGGAATTTGCAATTGCCCTATATGTAATACACCTTTTTCTTTATTTACTTCCCCATCATTTATATTCATAGAAGGAGAACCTATAAAGCTTGCAACAAATTCGTTTGCTGGTTCGTTATATATGTCAAGTGGTGTTCCAACTTGCTGTATACTTCCTTTATTTAAAACCATGATACGATCTCCCATAGTCATCGCTTCTATTTGATCGTGGGTAACGTAAATCATCGTAATTCCTAATCGCTGCTGAATTTCTCTAATTTCAATTCTCATTTGCGCACGTAATTTCGCATCCAAATTCGAAAGTGGTTCATCCATTAAACAGATTGGTGCTTGACTCACAATTGCCCTGGCAAGTGCAACACGCTGTCTTTGTCCGCCTGATAATTGGCCTGGTTTCATTTTCACATACTCTTTCAGTCCTACCATTTCAATAGCTTCCATTAATCGCTTTTGTCGCTCTTCTTTTTGTACTTTTCTTACCTTAAGTCCAAATAAAATATTTTCTTCTACAGATAAGTGTGGATATAATGCATAATTTTGAAATACCATTGATAGATTACGGTCTTTCGGCTCTAGATCATTTGCAACACGTTCATTAATAATTAAATCTCCTGAAGAAATCTCTTCTAAGCCAGCGATCATTCGTAATAATGTGCTTTTCCCGCATCCCGAAGGTCCAACTAAAACAAAAAATTCACCCTTCTTAATATGAACCGATACGCCTTTAACCGCTGTCTCTTCTGCATTTTTATATACCTTTGAAACATTTTTCAATTCAATCACAAGGTTGCACTCCTTTTTTCTTCTTGTATCCATACTTCATAATGACTTGTTGAAATCGCACTTGCTCCTGCATGAATTGCAATTTCCGCATCTTCTCGCGTTTGAATCAGCCCACCTGCAATAATAGGAAACTCTATTTCCTCTACTAGCTGTTTAATTATAGAAGGCATAATCCCCGGCATAATCTCTACTGCATTTGGTTTAGTCGTTTTACAATTTTCAATTGATTTAGTAAGGGATAAAGTATCTACAATAAAAATACGTTGAATTGTTTTCAATCCAATTTTATTAGCATTTCGAATTGTTGAACCCTTTGTTGAAATAATACCTTGTGCCCCGATAACATCTTGAATATACAAAAGCGCTTCCTCTGTATTCGTATTTAAGCCTTGTATAAAATCACAATGAAGAAATACATCATGTCCATGTTTCTGCAATTCATATACACGCTCTGGTAATTCCAGCATTGAACCAGTCATAAGAAAAACTATTTTCGGCAATTTTTTGTATGCTTTGTATCCTTTCCAATCCTTTATCATCGCAATATAAGGTTCTTTAAACATTTTTTCCACCTAACTGTTCTATTTTTATCCAAACTAAAAACACCTACTTACATAGAACGCCTTTCTCCTTATTTGAACTCTAGGGAATAGAGCACACCTAAGAAAGTGGCACATTATATGTAAGTGGGTGTTCTCAAATGTTCTCTACCCTATTTATTTTGTTACCTTTACTATATTACGCATTTATTAAGTCAGTTTTGATAGATTGTTAATTAGGTGTTAACCGAATGTTAATATTCACCATATCACCATTTACATTAATCTATATATTTGAATACAAACGAATAGAACGAAACAATACTTAAAATTCAATCAATATGTAAATTCATTCCATAGTTAATAAGTTTTAGTTTGCTTGCCACTGCTTGCGAAGCAAAGTTATCCCAAGCAGTACTATAAAGTGGAATGCGCTTTTCCTCTTGTATTGATAAGGCCCAGGCTGTAACAACATCAGTACCATATCCATTCCCTTGAAATTCCGCTAAAGTTTCCACACTTGCCTCAGCAGCTACGGGCGTACTTCTGGCACTGCAACAAACAGAAACTACCTTTTCATTTTTTACAATTGCCAAATAAGGTTGCCTCCTTATTTACTCCATTTACCATCCATTCATAATCTATTTTTCATATTCAAAATAAAAATCCCATTCAAATACACATTACTGAATCCATCATACTAACTGATTTCTTCATTCTGTCTATCTAAATGGGATTATTTTCCGTTTTTTACTCTACTGGTTGTTGTGGCTGTACTACTTCATTCGCTCCAGCTACCCTCAACATATTTACAATATCTTTAAAACCTCTTTTTTCAGCGTATTGCAGTGGCGTCAGATGTTCCTTGTTAGCCATGTTTACATCTGCACCGTGATCAATAAGCAATTGAATTACTTTCTTATGGTTTTCACTACCATTTCCTAATACAATTGCTTCTAATAACGCTGTTCCACCACGTTCATTTTTATAATTCACATCAATATCTGTATGCTCTAATAATTCTTTAACAACCTCTACATGGCCACGCTCAGATGCAGAAATAAGTGCTGTCCCACCTGACCTAGTCGTTTCTTTCGTATTAACTCCTGCATTAATTAATACTTTTACAATATCCGTATATCCTTCTCTACTTGCATAAAGAAGTGGATTACTTTTTTTCACATCTTTAATTTCAATATTAGCACCTGCACCAATTAATGCTTTAACTGTCTCTACATGATTTTGGTACGTCGCTGCAAGGACAGGCGTTTCTCCGTTGTCACCTTCTACGTTTATATTCGCTCCATCCTGAATCAACTTCATAGCTGTCTCTGTGTCTCCAAGGGTAGCTGAAAGTAACAACTGTTTGTCCATTAAATTTATACTTTTCTCTTCTTTAGATTCTTCCTGTTCTTTATGCTTCTCTTTTTTCTTTTCATTTTTCACATGAACCGGTTTCGATTCTGGTTCTTCTTGCTTATCGCAAGCCACTACCGTCATTAAAAGTCCTAATAAAATACATAATAAAATTTTTTGTTTTCTCACAACTACAGCTCCTATGAAAGATAATGTTTTCTTAACCATTCCTCCATCACATACAATAACTCTTCTTGAGTACATTTATCCATAAGCCCTTTAGATTCCTTCTTTAATCGGATTATCTTAAGCTTATACTATGTTTCTCAACCTATTGAAATGATACGCCTGATGGCCCCATCATTAACATTATGAAGCAATTAGTTTAGCACGTTTTTACCGCATTTGTATACATTTCTAAAAAGTACATAAATGATTGCTTTAGGTTACTATATTCCATTGTAACCGTTCTGCTAAAAATTTTACACCTTTTCTATATTTGCACCTGAGTAATAATAGCAAAAGACAACTACATAGTTGTCTTTTTCTATTAATGATGTCCACCATGATTTCCTGCTTTCGGTTTCCCCATCATCTCTTTATTCATTTCCCATTTATGCTCTGCTAGCTCTTTATACGAAAGAACTTTCCCCTTATAGTTAGATACAAAGCTCTCTGCATCTTTTTTATTTTTAAATGAAATGACATTATAAGCCATCGGTGTCGTTATTGTTTTATCATATACGTAAGTAGCGTCTTCTAACGAAATCCAATCTTTCGAATCATAATCTCGGACAAATTTCTCTTTCGTCTTTTCATCTGAGTTGATCTCCATCCATTTATACATACAACCGATATCATCAAACTTTAACGCTTTTCCATTTTCTAAAATAATTTCTGTTGCAAATTGATTATCTGTTACCCCAATTTGGCAAATATCACATTTATCATGTTTCTCATCAATGGCAACAGCTGCTGTTTCCTTTTTCCCACACCCGACTACTGTAAATACGAAACATAAACATATAGCAAGTACGACATATTTTACTTTCATCAATATTCCTCCCTAGAAACCGTATACTCCACGAAAAGAATACCAAAAGGTTGTGTGAGATTTGTGAAAAAACAATGTGCTTTTTGTAATATAGGAAACAAAAAAAGATGTGTAGTTATTTCTACACATCTCTCATCACTCACAACCTGTAATTAATAAATCATCTTCTAACTTAACTAATAATGTATCCTCACTAATTTCCTGTCCAACTTCTACATTTACCAATCTTATATTTCCACTAATCCCGACTGCAATTTTTTTAAGCTCACCGTCATTTTTTCGGATCATCAGTAATTTCTCCCATTCATATACGTAAGAAGATTCATTAATAAAAATCTCCTCTACTTTTCCTTCATAAGAGCTATAAATCTCTTCAATTCTCGTTTTCATATAACATCTACTCCCTATTTCACACTTCACTATTTTCATCTTATTCTACCATTCTTACGAGGAGCAGCTTACTTTTTAAAAATTCAAATTAACTACCGTGAACAAAATGAACAAAATAAAAATTATGCTTCTAATGATGTTATTTTTCAAATTATTTACCATTTGAATAGATGCTTTTATTATAAATAAAAAACCTTTTCTGAATTTTTATTCTATTTTGAAAGCGCAATCATTCTTTTGAGGAGGAAATTACATGTTAGCACTACTTGGATTTGCGATGGTATTTGTCTTTATGTTTTTAATTATGACGAAACGTATGTCAGCGCTAGTAGCATTAATATTAATTCCGAGTGTTTTTGCATTAATTGGCGGATTCTATGCCAATATGGGGCCTATGATGTTAGAGGGAATTCAAAAATTAGCACCTACTGGTATTATGCTTATGTTCGCTATTTTATATTTTGGGATTATGATTGATAGCGGTTTATTCGATCCTGTCATTAGTAAGATTTTAAAATTTGTAAAAGGAGATCCTTTAAAAATCGTTGTCGGAACGGCTATATTGACTATTATCGTTTCTCTAGATGGTGACGGTACAACAACATACATGATTACAGTTTCCGCAATGTATCCACTATATAAGCGCCTTGGAATGAACCCCCTCATATTAGCTGGAGTTGTTATGTTAGGGGCGGGGGTAACAAATCTTACACCTTGGGGTGGACCCACAGCTCGTGTTATGAGCGCACTTGGACTTGAGGCTTCTGAATTATTTACACCTCTTATTCCAGGAATGATTGCTGGTGCAATTTGGGTTGTTTTCGTTGCTTACTATCTTGGAAAAAAAGAAAGAAAACGTTTAGGAATTATGGATGTACAGTATTTAAAACAAATGCAAACAATGGATGAGCAAGCTGCAACTGTCGAAGCCGCAGTGCATAAACGTCCTAAACTTCTATGGATTAACTTTTTATTAACCGCTACATTACTTGTCTGTCTCATACTAGAAGTTATGCCGTTACCTGTTTTATTTACAGTCGCTTTTGCTATTGCTGTTATGATTAACTATCCAAACTTAGAGCAACAGAAAGAACGTATTGCTTCTCATGCAGGGAATGTATTAGCAGTTGTTTCTCTCGTATTTGCTGCCGGTATTTTCACTGGTATTTTATCTGGAACAAAAATGGTAGATGCCATGGCTAACAGTGTAGTAACTCTTATACCAGATGCACTTGGACCACAATTGCCAATTATTACAGCTCTTCTTAGTATGCCATTCACATTTTTCATGTCCAATGATGCATTTTACTTTGGGGTATTACCTATTTTAACTAAGGCTGCTGCTACTTACGGAATTAGTGCAGCTGAAATGGGACGTGCTTCCTTACTTGGGCAACCCGTTCACTTATTAAGTCCTCTTGTCGCTTCCACTTATTTATTGGTCGGAATGGCCAAAGTTGATTTCGGTGAACATCAACGCTTCACTTTATTGTGGGCCGTTGGAACAACAATAGTTATGTTAATTACTGGAATTGTAATTGGGATTATTCCAATATAAGACGCAAAAAAACAGTAGAAGAAATAAAATCCTCTACTGTTTTTTATTATAAAGAAGCAAGAAAATACCGTCTCTCCGGTCTCCCCACACTCCCATATATTAGCTCTGCATGAACTTTCTTCCCAGATATTAAATACTCTAAATAACGCCTTGCAGTTGATCGACTTACGCCTACCATTGAACTTAGCACCTCTGCTGTAATCCCTTCTTCATTAACTGTTAACATATGCTTTTTTATTTTTGCTAAAGTTAAAGGGTCTATCCCTTTCGGGGCATATTCCATTTCATTTCCCTTCACGCCTCTTTGAGACCATAAATATTCAATTTGTTCCGTAGATAATTGATTGTTTTTCTTTAACTGCATAATCTTTTTTTGATAACTTTCCAAACTTGCCTTAAATCGGTCAAACATTAGTGGCTTTACGATATAATCTGTTACTCCGCCCCGCAGAGCATGCCTCACTACATCTGTTTCCGATGCTGCTGTAATCATAATAATATCTGTATCGTGCAAATGATTCCTAATATATGTGACAAGTTCCGTTCCTTGCATATCAGGTAAGTACACATCTAATAAAACAAGCTGTGGCTTCACAAGCTCTAGCCATTCTTTCGCTTGTTCTCCAGTCGTTGCCGTTCCAATTACTTTAAATCCCTCAATTTTTTCAGTAAAACGACGATGAATGTCCGCAATCCGAATATCATCTTCTACAATTAATACTTCAATCTCCTCACCCATTACTATTCGCCTCTCTCTTTCGGTAGTGCAATAATAAATAACGCACCACCTAAATCCCCTTTTTCGATTGCAATACTTCCATTTAAATCTTCTACTAACTCTTTCACTTTTGCTAATCCATATCCTCGCTCTCCTCCTTCTTTCGTCGAAAAGCCTTTATAGAATATGCTAGTAATTATTTCATCATGAATCCCTTGCCCTGAATCTTCCACTTCAATTAATATTTCTTCTCCAATATCAGTTACAAACATCCTTACTCTCTTATCATTCTCTTCATTTTTTTCAATTGCTTCAAATGCATTCGTAATTAAATTTCCTAAAATAGAAACGACATAATTACTCTCAATATGTGGACTTAATTTGTCTAAACCACTTTCTCTATCTAGCATAAAATCAATCTTCAACTCTCGTGCTCTATTATAAAATCCAATTAAAATTCCACCTAGCCATGGATTTTGAATCCGCTTCATAATAAATTGAACAAAATCTTGATATACCGCTGTTTCCTTATGAATAAGCTCTAAAGCATCTTCGTATGATTCTAATTGGATAAGACCTGAAAGTGTATACAATAAATTGTTATATTCGTGCGCTTGCGCTCGTAATGCCTCTGTATATTGCTTCGTCTGAGATAATTCTGCTGTTAACTGATCCATTTCAGATTTCAAACGTAAGCTCGATACAACGCCAGTTACTTTATTCTTTACTTTAATAGGTAGACGGTTCGCAATAACAGCCTGTCCTTTTATATTTAATTGGCGATCAAACTGTTCTTCACCAGTTTGAAGTACATCTAGTATCGTTGAATTAGGAATTACATTTAAAATAAATTCCCCAATAATATTTTGTTGTTTATCTAGCGAAAGAATATCATAAGCTGCTTGATTGACTAAACTAATCATGCCATTTTTATCGATTACAATAATCCCTTCACGTACAGATTGAATCACTGTACTATGCTCTTCATATAAAGATGAAATTTCTTCTGGTTCCATACCGAACATCATTCTTTTTATACTTGCCGCTAAATATATAGAGCCGATTACTCCAATTAATAGCCCTATTATTGTAATCCAAAATACACGCTTTCCATACACCTCTACCGCTCCATGAATATCATCCATTGAAAATCCAACAGACACCACACCAATGATTTCATTTTCCTGATTACGGATTGGAACTTTTCCGCGTAATGAAGGGCCTAATGATCCAGTTGCTTTCGAAACATATGATTTTCCTTCTAATAAAACGCCTTTGTTATCTCCACCAATCATCGCTTCTCCTATTTTATCTCGCTCAGGATGTGCATATCGAATCCCCTCTTTATTTCCAACTACAATGAAGTCAGCCTCTGTATCCATTCGAATTCTTTCTGCAATCGGCTGAATAATAGAAGCTGGGTTTTCTTTTTGAAAAGCTTCCTTTATTTCAGGTATAGCAGCAACTGTTTTCGCAACATGCAAAGCCCTTTTGCCAATTTGCTCTTCTACCGTTTCAGATAATATGTAATAAAATAAATAACTCGTTAGCATAAGTACAACTAAAATAAGTGTACTAATAGTTAATGTAATTCTCGGTTGGAGTTTTAATTTTTTTAATTTCAAAACCATTCCCCTAACATGATTAAAGATAGAATTTAAAGAATATACAGTCTCTTTAATTATACTTAATCATAACACGGTTACTCTATATTTCTTTCTTTTTCTCTTCATAAAAAAAGAAACGAAGTAAAATTACTACCTCGTTTCTTAACATTCGTTATTACACTTTAAACTTACTAATCATCTCTTGTAATTCTTCTGCCATTTGTGATAAATGGACTGCTGCTGCATTTATTTCATCTACTGAAGCTAATTGTTCCTCAGAGGAACCAGCAATATTTTGAACGCTTGCTGCATTTTCTTCAATTGTAGCTGCAATTTCATTAATAGATGCACTTACTTGTTTTGCATCTACCGTCATTTGTTTTGCTACATCTACCATGTTATCAATTTGTACAACTGTATCATCCGTAGATTTCAATATTTCAGCAAAGCTTTGCTTCGTTTCATTTGCAACTACAAGTCCTGATTGTACTTCTACTCCAACTTGATTCATAGAGCTTACTGTTTCTTTTATATCAAATTGAATCTCTTTCACTAGTTTCCCAATTTCCGTAGAAGACTGTCCTGATTGTTCTGCTAGCTTTCGCACTTCATCTGCTACAATTGCAAATCCTCTTCCTTGCTCTCCAGCTCTCGCAGCCTCAATTGCCGCATTTAACGCTAATAAATTTGTCTGTTCAGCAATATGTTGAATCACTTCAAGGATTGCTCCAATTTGTTTCGACTTATCGTCTAACAAACCAATGATTTTGTCTGACTGCGAAACAGACTCATGAATTAATTGCATTTGATTCACAGTTTGTTCAACTAACTTCCCACCATTTTCAGCTTTTTTCTTCGTATACATAGAGGCTGTAGATACTAATGAAGAACTATCTGCAACACGCTGAATTCCTTCTGTAACTTCTTCTAACAATGTTGCTCCTTCTTCAACTTCTTTCGTTTGTATTTCTGCACCACTTGATACTTGCTCTATCGCCTGTGTAATTTGTTCCGTTGCTTCGCTTGTCTGCTTCATACTAGCTGTTAATTCTTCTGAAGATGCCGCTACATGACTTGCTGAAGTGTTTATATTGGAAATGACACTTTGTAACGATGCAGCCATCTCGTTAAAACTTTCTCCTAGCTGCCCAATTTCATCTTTAGAATGAACTGTAATTGACTCTGTTAAATCGCCTTCACTAATCTTTTTCGATGATATAACAAGTTGTTTTAACGGACTAATAATAGAAGCAATTATGAAGTAAATTAAAATCCCACCAATTACTAATGAAATACCAATAACAGTTATTGTTTTATAGAAAATAGGGTTAGCTGCTTCGATAATTTCTTTTGAAGGCATAATTCCTGCTATTTTCCATCCAGTTTTCTTATTCGTTTTAAAAGTGATATTGCGATCTTCACCATCTAATGAATAATAAAAATCTCCAGCTTCCTGTTTATACAATTCTTTACTAAGTTTCTCTTCTAATTTCTCTCCTGGCTTCATTTTCGGGTGCGCTACTACATTTTTATCTTGATCAAATATCGCTACATATCCTTCCTTACCGATATTAACCATCTTGGAAGTAGTAACAATATTATTAATGATTAAGTCAATCCCAAGAACTCCACTTTTATCCTCGTTTTGTTTTGCTAGTGTAATAACAATATTCCCTGTCGTTTTTGACTTATATGGAGCAGTTACAATTACCTCTCCACTTTTCTTCACGGCCTCTTTATACCAATCTCTTTCTGTAGGATTATATCCATCTGGCATCTGAATAGCTGGTGATTGAATGAACTGTCCATTACTAGATCCTGTATAGATTGCTTCCATTTCTGGATGCAGTTTATTGTATTCTTCTAGTTTATTTTGTATGTTTTGAATTTGATCTGCTTGGTAACTTGATTGTGTGAATAATTTCGTAAAATAAGTTGCATCTACTTTTTTACTATCCAATTCTTTATTAATTACATTATCCAAAATTTTTATATTATCTTTCGCCGAGTTTAAAATCGTTTCATTAAAATTCGTCTTCGCCTGTTGATAAGACGTCCAACCAATTACAATACTTGGAAGAATTAAAATGATAACAAATGACACAAGTAACTTTGCTTTTAGACTACTACTCCTTAATTTCCCTTGAAACATATTTCTACCCCTCCATACCGTTTTAAATGTAATTATCTCACATTTAATTTATTTATATAAATTACACGATTAATTGTATTAACTCTTTGTCTCTTTTTCTATTAAAGAGTTAATACATACCTTTTTCATTCTATATAAATTAAATAATTAAAACAATATATAAAAATGTATATTATTCGAAATATTATAATTCACAGAAGAACCTCCAGTATTTCACTTACTAGAGGTTCTTTCCACCTTACTATTCTTTATCTTTTTCTACTTCTTTTTTCTCATCTTCTACTACAGATACAACAGGTTTATCACTTGATAATTGTTGTACCGCTCCTTTTCCAGCAAATCCTTCTAATAGCTCTTTTAAGTCAATTCCAGAAGAAGCTTTTAACGTTTCTTGCATCGTTGCCATTAAATCAGTTGCATAACCCGCAACTTTTCCGGCGCCGCTATTTTTACCACCGCCGCCTGTATCAACAACTGTAATTTTATCAATGTTACTAAGCGGACTTGCAACTTCCTTCGCATAACTTGGAAGCATTTTAAGAACCATATCCATAATTGCCGCTTGGCCATATAACTCAAATGCCTCTGCAATTTTTTGCTTCGCTTCTGCTTCTGCTAAACCTTTTAATCTAATAACATCTGCTTCCGCCGTACCTTGTGCTTTTTGTACTTCCGCTTTCGCTTGACCTTGCGCTTTTTCGATTTCCGCCTTCGCTAAACCTTCTACACGTACTTCTTCCGCACGAGCTCTCGCTTCAGCTTCAATCTTATATTGATCCGCATCTGCCTTTTTAATTTGTTTTACTTTTTCTGCTTCCGCTGATTGCTCAACAGCATAGCGATCTGCATCTGCTTTTTTCTTAACTTCTGCATCATATTGCTTTTCACGACGCGCAATCTCTTTTTCTTCTAACTCGATTTGCTTTTCACGCTCAATGATTTTAACGCGCATTTGCTCTTCTGTAACACCTTGTTGTGCTTTCGCTTGTTGTAATTCGTAAGAAAGATCCGCGTCTGCTCGAGCTTGTTCTTGCTCTCTCTTATAAGATTGTACTTTTAATTCTTTATGTTTTTCAGCTTCAGCGATTTGAGCATCACGTTGATATTCAGCTTCTTTTGCTTCTTTCTCAGCACGAGCTTTTTCAATACGAGCTTCTTTTTCACGCTCTGCATTCGCAATTGTTGCATCACGCTTCACTGTCGCAATTTGCGGCTGACCAAGTGCATCTAAGTAACCATTCTTATCCATAATTTCTTTAATTGTAAAGGAAACGATGCGAAGACCCATTTTCTTTAAATCAGTAGAAGCTACTTCATGTACTTTTTGAGCAAATTGCTCTCTATTACTATACGCATCTTCTACTGTCATAGAAGATAAAATCGCACGTAAATGACCTTCTAAAACTTCTTTTGCTTCTACTTTTAACTCTTCTGTTTCTTTTCCTAAATATTGCTCAGCTGCTGTAGATACTTCTTCAATCGTAGAACCTACTTTAATAATAGAAACACCATTTACTGTAACTGGAACACCTTGCTTCGTATACGTATCACGTGTACCCACTTCTAACTTATAGTTTAATAGGCTTAAAGGCTCTGCTCGTTGCATAATTGGAACTACGAATGTACCGCCACCGCGAATAATCTTAATCTTCTTTCCATCATCAGTGGTAACAACATTTTTTCCGCCTCCAAGCCAGTTCCCTGTAACAATTAACGCTTCATCTGGTCCAACCGTACGATACTTCGTAATGAATACTAGAATGAGTAGAATTAAAATTGCGAGTAAAACTCCACCGATAATTAATGGAATCGTCATGTAAATTCCCCCTTATAATTTTGGTTTTTTTAAAGAATAAGCGATGTTTTGTACAAGTAAAACACCATCTTGGACTCCCTCGATAATAACTTCAGTTCCTTGTGAAATATCTTTTTTCCCAATTGTTTTAGCTGGAATTGCATTACTTCCAAATTGAGAGGAGATTAGTACTTCTCCAAATCCTTCTGTAGGAATTGTTGTAATGACTTCCCCCTTGCAACCTATGAACTCATCCATACGTTGCACAGTATTTTGTTCTGCTTCTGCAATCGGCTTTAAAATTAGTATTTTCATTATGAATACACCAATAAAGGATATAGCACATGCAGCCCCGAAAATAAGAATGCTATTAAAGGAAAATAAATATTCTCCTATATAACTAAGCCCACATAACATGGCGAAAAAACTAAGTAATAAAGTAACAACGGATACAGATCCGCCCCCAAAACTAAATATCGATTCAAATATATCTCCAAAAAAGATATAAATTACAGTGAGTATAGTAGCAATAATAAATCCGTATAAATAAATTGTTTCAAGTGGATAACCAAACAAAACCATTTCTTATCCCCCTATCTTAAACAATCCCTTTTTTGTTATGTGTATGCCCCACCTCTTTCAAAGATTATAGTTCTTAATTTTCAGTTATTTATCTTTTAAAGAAAAACCTGTAAGACAGGCCTCTAAAAAAGAACAGGAGAAACCTATTGTGACAGGCTCCTCCTAGAAAATAACCGATATATTATATATCTATATAATATACTATTTTCCACAAAAAGTAAAGTTAAACATACATTGGAAAGACACTTATTTTACTGATAATTTGTACGTTCCATCACCATTATCATATTTATATACATACAAGTAATACTTGCCTGGTTTTGCATTAAATTTCGCTTCTATATGATTCCCATTGGCTTGACCGTAAGCTGCATAATTTTGCATATCTGATTCATGGTGAAGTACCCATGTCATTCCAATTCCATACTCATTTAAAACAGAAATGTCGATATCTCTCGCTGATGCTACATTAAATGTATAAACATCAGTGTGGTCCCCGCCAATAAGACTACCTTTTATCGTACTATTTAGCCCGATACGATTTGCTTCTTCTAGACGATTATTTGGTTCTGATTCTGTTAAACTTCCATCTTTAATCGTAACAGTTGTTTCGCTTCTGCTCTCTTTGCCTTTATCATCTTTTACTCTTAACGATACTTTATAAGAACCTTCTCTTTCATATACATGTACTGGATTCACTTCTGTACTTGTGCTTCCATCTCCAAATTCCCATAAATAAGAAACAATTTTTCCATCTTCATCGTTTGAGCCATCACTTTTAAATTGAATTCCCTCTTTTACAAGACCGCTATAAGGGCCATTTATATTAACCGTTGGAGCTTTATTTTCTCCATCATCTTTTGCGATTCCATGGAAGACTACATCATATTCAAATTCATTTGAGCTATTCACACGATAATTGACGAAGTATGCTGTAACAGTTTTGTAGCCACTCCATTCTTTTTGCGCCAATTGTTCTAAAGATTCATTTACTCTTTTACTCATTGCTTTCCAATCTTCTGATTCACCTTTTGTGACACTACCTGTATACGTACCTTCTAATGTAAATGTATTAAAGAATTGAGAATTATGTTTTGTCATTTTTGTATCTTTCATAGGCAACGTATCACTAATTTCTTTTTTCACTTCAGTTAACGATTTTGGTGCATGTTCAGCTAAATAATCATCTGCTACTTCCGGTACATTATATTTATCTTGATTATCAATTAACTGCTGCATATACTCTTGATACTCTTTATTTAACTTAGGATCTTTACTTAGATTTTCACGATATGCATCATAATTTTTCACGTCATTCGCACGAATCAAATCTTGAATTTTATCAAATGTTTCAAACTGATGCGTATATAAGTAAGACTGCAATGCGAACGAGTAATTATAGAAGTCCCAAGAACCGTATTTAGCAAATAGTGTACGCTCTGCTGTATAACGGCTTGCAGGATCAGATGATAATCCGCTAATTATACTCTTTCTTGGTACAACGTTATTCGTACGAGTAGATCCTGCGAAAAACTCTGCATTTCCTTCTTGGAACCAAGTTAGCCTTTCATTTTGATACATATCTCCTCTTCCAAATAAACCAGGAACTTCATATCTCCCTTGCAGGTAATGAGTAAATTCATGACGGAATAACTCTTCTAAACTATAAATACTTTGCTCTGGTGTACGCTCATATGTAAAGAATGTACCTGTCTCTTCAATATAAATTCCACCGTTGTTTGTTTCATATCCATACAATTGTCTATTTAATTGATATTCATCTGGACTATTATAAATTACGATCGTTAATACATCATCCGCATTTCCTGGCTCTAACGCTTTGTCATTTCCAATTACACGGTGGTACTGTGCCTTTACTTCCTTCGCAGCCCAATATAGTCTCTTAATTTTTTCTTCTGATACTTTATCTCCTGTTTTGAACACAATTGATCCATCGTCGAATGTATACGTTTTTGGTAAGTATTGCTCTTTTCCTTCTTTACGTATTTTCTCTAAATCTACTGTATTCCCGCTATAATCTTTACCATTATAATTTGTTGTAATTTGTTCTACCGCAACAAAATACGGTTCACTTAAGCGCGGGTACATATGCATTGCTTGTGTAACAACCTCTAATCCTTTATTTGGATTGCTATGAAACTTCCCTAAACGGCTAGCAAAATAAATGCCATTATTAACGAGCCATTTATTTTCTGGCGTTACTTCATTTAGAAGAGCAATACGATTTATTTCATTAATAAACCCATCTACTTTTCCATACCACATCGTTTCATTCGCTTCTTTACGAGCCTCAGTTAAGTACGACTGTATATCATAGTCAATACCTTGCATAATATCGTATATTGCTTGTCCCTTCATTCGATCATTTACATAAGTAGTATAATTATCATTGTATTGCTTTAAAATATTCGATGCATATTGAACCGTTTCAACATCGCTTGAAGCATTACTAATTAATTTACCGTATGCAGATACGACTGTATCTTGTTCAACTGTACCAAGCTTAAAGTTTGGATTGTTTGCGATTGCTTTTAAAGCAGGTAAACATTTATCCTGGAAGCTTCTTTCATTTAAGTCGCTTAATTCACTATTATAAAATGCAAGATAAAAAGCTGAACGCAGCACTTCAGTAAACGTTTGAATTCCTTTTGAATCATCTTTCGTAAATGTACTACCTCTATGAGCTAATTCATCTATAATGACTTGCATTTTTCCTTTATCTTTATAAAAAGCCTTTGCATCTTCATTAAACTGGAATAAGTCTGTAATTTGGTGCCACTTAATACTGCCTAACGTTTCAACTAATTCTTGATCATTCATTTTGTTTAAATCAGCCATTGAATAGCTTTCTTTAACTTGCTTCACTGCAGTTTTCTTCGTAATAGATGCTGGTCGCTGTGAAAAATCTCCTACTTTTAAACGTTCTTGAAATGATAAAGTTTCATCAACTTTTGAAATATGTCCAACTTCATCTACCGACTTTTCAATTCCAACCGGTTTCGTTTTCAACACGTTATACGGTACTTTTTCTTCCGCTGCTGCATGAGTTTGAAGTGCGCCTAACGATAAAGCCATTGTACTAATGCTAAGCATCACTTTATTGATCTTTGATTTCTTGTTCATATCCTTGCCCCCTATTTTAATATTCCATTCAAGAATTTAACATAAAATCTGGATGTAACAATATAAAATGCAATATTTCATATTATTTCTTCCTATAATTTGTACATATCGTGAACACATTGCTCTTTACCTCCCTAAAACAAATTGCATCCTTTCACATTATAAAAAGGTAATTTTTTGACAATTAAAAACTTAATTGTTATGATTATTATAATTGTTAACTTTATTAAATAAGGGTGGGATTCTATGATAAAAAAAGAAAACAGTGTATTTTATATCTCCTTCTTGCTAACAACATTATTCATTCTATGGGGAATTACCCCAGCAAGTTGGATACAAGGCTACGATTTACAAAGTGTTACATCTTCTTTAAACTCATTTATCCTCAATAAATTTGGGTGGTTTTACTCTCTACTTATGACTACAATGATTATTTTGGCTGCTTATTTAGCATTTTCTAAGTACGGTTCTATTCGTCTTGGTAAAGATGGAGAAAAGCCAAAATATAATTATCCATCTTGGCTATCCATGTTGTTTGGAGCAGGAATGGGGATTGGACTCCTCTTTTATGGAATCGCTGAACCGATTTCACATTTTACAGATCCATTAACAGGAAAAGCGGGGACAGAGGAAAGTGCCAAACTCGCTATGCAATATTCATTTTTCCACTGGGGTCTCTTTCCATGGTCACTATACGCAATGGTTGCTTTAACAATTGCATATTTCACATTCCGCAAACAAAAAGGTAGCACTATCGGGGCTACAGTTACTCCATTATTTAATCGATCGAAAAATTCTCGTATCGGAAAAACAGTCGATATTTTAGCTGTTTTAGCCACAGTATTTGGCATTGTACCATCTGTTGGGATTGGTGCTCAACAAATTGCTGGAGGATTAAGCTATTTATTCCCTTCTATTCATAACACTTTACTTACACAGCTCGTACTTATCGCCATCTTCGCCGTTTTATATTTAACGAGTGCACAAACTGGCTTAGATCGTGGGATTAAATATTTGAGTAACTTAAATTTCTCTCTTGCAGGTATTTTACTCGTCTCCTTTTTATTTTTAGGGCCAACCGTATTTATTATGAAATATTTCACATCTACACTCGGTTCTTATATTGGAGCTTTGCCTAGTATGGGATTAAATTTAGGAGCATTTAATGAAAAATCTTCTTCTTGGATTGAAAACTGGACTATTTTCTATTGGGGATGGTGGATTTCTTGGTCTCCATTCGTCGGTACATTCATCGCTCGTATTTCTAAAGGGCGCACAATAAAAGAATTTATTTTTGGAGTTGTATTAGTCCCGACTCTTATCTGTACATTTTGGTTTGCAGTATTTGGTGGTACCGCAATCCATATGGAAATGTTCCAATCGCTTGGAATAGCTGATGAAATTGCAAAAAATGGTACAGAGATTGGATTATTTGCTGTTATTTCACATCTACCATTCTCTACATTTTTAACGATTATCGGGTTAATTTTAGTAGCCACATTTTTCGTTACTTCTGCCGATTCAGCAACATTTGTTGTTTCAATGCAAACGAGTAACGGAAGTTTATCACCGAAAAATAGTTTAAAACTTATATGGGGATTAACAATCGCGATAATTGCCGCTATTTTATTACAAGCTGGAGGATTAAATGCACTACAAATCGCAGCTATAATTGCTGCGCTACCATTTTCTATTGTAGTCGTTCTTATGGTTACTTCACTCTTTAAAGAGCTACGAAAAGAAGATGTTAATTTGCAAACGAAAGAAGTGCCGAAAAAAATAAAAAAGGTTATGTAACGATTGGCGCCTCAAATCACTTCTAAATCCGCAATAAAACCCATTCATATGAAAGATCATTTTCATATGAATGGGTTTTTCACTCTATTATATAGTGTTGTAAACATGCTTTTTCCTCAAAACCTACTTTCTTGTACAATTTCATCGCACGATCATTATTCGTATTCAAACATAGTACTATCTCTCTCATCCCTTGGAAGGAGAAAATATACTGAATTGCAACTTGTAATAACTGCTCTCCGACACCTTTTCTTCTACTATTTTCAGCGGTTGCAATAAATTCAATATTCGCTTCATGAAACTCCGGATTTACTTCAACATATACATAACCTTCTAACTTACCATTCTTCATACTTACAAATAATTTATTCGTATCACTTAAACGTTCAATGATTTCATTTCCTTCATAATATGTATTAGGAAAAATATTATTATGTAAAACAATAAACTGCTCAAATACTTGTTGAGATGCTTCCTCTACTTGATTTATTGTACATTGCTCCACATTAGTTTTTTTAAAAATTAAAACGCTATGTTTCTCTTGTTTTTTAGCTTGTAAATATTTCATAAAGTCGATGCCATTACTATTTTTCACGTGATAAAATCCATGAAACTTTTGAATATGAAGTGGAATTTTCTCGATAAGTTTCTTCCACATACTTAAAGCAATCTCTCCCCAATTCGAAGCTATAATAAAAGGCCCCCAAATCTCCGCACTTTCGCTTACCTTATCTATATCAAATCCTAATACACCTACAATTTCATTATTATCATTATAAGAAACGACAAAAGACTTCTCCCACCCTATATCAGAAAAACCATGAAGAATAGCGTCCAATATTTCTTCATGATTTTCCCCGCAATAACCAACATGCTGCGTAATATCTTTATTCATCATCGAAATAAATTCTGTAGCTTCTTCGATCTTTGAAATAGAATTAATATGCATAACTTCCCCTCCTTTTCTAATACACTTAGACAATCACTAGTAATATCCTTCTCTAGTAAAAAAAGACATCATCATATGCATGTTTCTAATAAAACCGCCATGATAATGTCTTCTCAAAAAAGCAAAAATTAATTATATATAATAATAAGATTAAACGTTATTTATTTCTTAAATAATCTCTTTCTAAATACGAACATACTTAGTGCGGAAAGAACAAGTGTTATGCCAGAAAGTAAAGTCGAAGTGCTAGCTTCACCGCCTGTTGATGGTAAAAATTTCTTGCCTTCCTCTGGCTTATTAGTATGTTGTTTATTTAAAGTGTCTGCTTTTCTTCCCTCGTTTTCAACAACTTGATTATTCCCTTTTGGCTCTTGATCCAATCCTGTTGCTGATTCTTTTACTTCTTTCTTTGGTTCTTTCGCTTCTTCAACTTCTTTTGTTGGCTCTTTTTCTTCTTCTTTTGTACCTTCAACTTCTTTTACCGGCTCTTTCACTTCTTCTTTTGTTTCTTCAACTTCTTTTACCGGCTCTTTTTCTTCTTCTTTTGTACCTTCAACTTCTTTTACCGGTTCTTTCACTTCTTCTTTCGATCCTTCAACTTCTTTTACCGGTTCCTTCACTTCTTCTTTCGATCCTTCAACTTCTTTTATCGGTTCTTTCACTTCTTCTTTTGCTTCTTCAACTTCTTTTACCGGTTCTTTTTCTTCTTCTTTTGTTTCTTCAACTTCTTTTACCAGCTCTTTTTCTTCTTCTTTTGTTTCTTCAACTTCTTTTACCGGCTCTTTTTCTTCTTCTTTTGTTTCTTCAACTTCTTTTACTGGTTCTTTCACTTCTTCTTTTTCAATTATATTTTGAATTACCGTTCCGTTAAACCTTATGCTAATTTCATCAGAATCTAAATCAAATTTATACACCTTTTCACCTGGGGTATTCCATTTTATTACTCCGTTATTAAACGTCCCTCCCTCACTTGCCAATTGAATATTTTCAATACTTTCTCCTTCTAAATCATATACAGGAACTTGAATTTCTTCGTTTATTTTTGCATTATTTAAAATGATATTTTGTCTTCCAACATCAATTGTAAACCACTGACCTAATTGTATTAACGGCCTTACATCACGAATCTCATTCCCAGCTAAATTTAAGCTAAATAAGTTTAGCATGGAACCAATAACCATTACATCTTTAATATGATTGTCCGCAAGATTTAACCACTGTAAATTTTCCAATGAAGATAATGGTGTTATATCTTCAATTTGATTATGAGATACATTCACATTATTCAATTGTTTCAAGTTTGAGATGAACTCAATATTTTTCAGACCTACTCCTTCTAAAGTGAGTTTTTCTAAGTTCGTCATGTATTCTAAACCTGTTATATCTTTTATCTCATTTCCTTTTTCTTTAAGTATCTCTAATTTTTTAATCTGTAATAAATCTTCTTTTGTGATAAGAGCGTTTAAATTCTCTCTACCTAAATTCTCTTTATTAATATGTTGTTGTAAAGTTTTATCGAGAATTACATTTTGACTTTCTTTTTGTTTTTCAACTATATTCTGTATAACCGTACCATTAAATCTTATTTTACTTTCAGTAGAATTAGTATCTAGTTTAAATTCATATATTTTTTCTCCAGGACTATTCCATTTTATAAATCCGTTATTCAGAGTAGCCCCTTCACTTTGCAAATTAATATTTTGAAGTGGCTCTCCTTTAAGGTTGTATACTGGGATTTTTATTTCTTCATCTACGCTTCCTTCATTTAAAAAGATTTTTTGTCTTTGAATATCAATTGAAATTCGCTTACCTAATTCCTCAACAGGCCTTACGTCAAAAATTTCATTTGCTCCAAGATTTATCTCATGTAAATTTGTTAAAGTGCTCAACGGCGATATATCAGAGATATAATTCTCTTCTAAATTCAGCACTTGTAAATTTCCTAATTGCGATAATGATGATATATCTTTTATTTCACTATCAGAAATTTCTAGTTCAATAAGATTACTCATTTTACTAATAGATTCAACATTATTAATTTTATTGTTCCCTATCCATAATAATTCCACATTATTTAATCGATCAATTCCCGTAAGATCACTGATTTGATTATTTGCTAAGTATAATTGTTTCATAGTTGATACTGTAAATAATGGCTGGATATCTTTAATGTTATTACCGATTAAATCTAATGTTTTAATTTTTTTCATTTTACTTAATGGTGTAAGATCAGAAATTTTATTATCTCTTAAAAAAAGCATATTAATATTCTCTAACTGCTCAATTGGGTGAATACTTTCAATTGAATTAGACGTTAAATCAACGTACTTCAAACCTCTCAACTTCGAGATGGCTGATATGTCTTTTACATTAGACTCTCGTAACGTCAACTTCTCTAAGTTTGTCATATACTCTAAACCAGTTATTTTATTTATTCCTTTACCTGAATAAATGGATAACGTTTTAATTTGTAATAAATCTTTCTTTGTGATTGGCGCATCTACATTATCTCTATTTAAGTTATATTTATTAATATATTTTTGTAATTGCTTATCTAATATTACATTTCCGTTTTCATCTTGTTGCTCCTCTTTATTTTCCTTTTGTTTTTCTGGAACATTGTTCTCTAAATTCAATGTATTTACTTCAAACTGTACTTGGTACTTATTATCATAGGCCATTGTTGGAATATAAATATGCATTCGCATATTATACCTTTTTCCTAATTCCCCTACTTCAAACTGAATCACTTTCGTTCCATTTTTCTTTTTATCTTCTGATATTACTTTCACATCATGAAACACACCTGGAGTATGAATATCCTCTGTTTTCAAGTATTGAAAGAAATCACTATCACTTAATGTTGCTGTTACAATTTTCTTTCCATTCTCAATTGTTAATTTCGGATCCTTTATATAAACAGCTGCCATAGACTCTTCATTCGTTTTATCTTTATACGCTTTAATAACAGCGTCATATGTACCATCTTCTAAACCTTGTCCAGTTTTATTCGCCTCAATTGCTACTGCCGCTAAAGCAGGTGTTGAATAAACAGCAAACGGAAGTGATAACGCTGCCGCTATAATCATTGCATTTATACGTTTTCTTTTATTTTGTTTCAACTTTACATCTCCTCCGAAATATATAATTCGAAATGTAATCATTTCTCGAATAAATGATAATGATTTTCATTATCATTGTCAACTAGGAAAATAAAAAGTTTACAAAAAAAGAACCTCTTTAAAAGAGGTTATGCCATTTTCTCACCTGATTCTTCTCTAAAAAAGCTTTTCATCGCATGAAATACGTCTGCTTTTTGCTTTAAAATATAGTATCTAAAGTTTTCATCTTTAATATTTTTATAGGCTGACATGAGTGTACTATGGCGGTTGTACTGATTCACTTCCCCATACCCAAACATATTACACTTCTTCATTAGCTCTTCAACAAGTTTTACACATCTAGCATTATCTGATGTTAAATTATCACCATCTGAAAAATGGAATGGATAAATATTATAGCGGTCTGGTGAATATTTATTATCGATAAGTTCGAGTGCTTTTTTGTATACAGAAGAACAAATCGTTCCGCCACTTTCTCCTTTTGAGAAAAACTCTTCCTCTGGAACTACTTTTGCCTCCGTATGATGGGCAATAAATTCAATATCTACTGTTTCATACTTTGTGCGTAAAAATCTTGTCATCCAGAAAAAGAAGCTACGTGCCATATATTTCTCCCATATTCCCATCGATCCACTCGTATCCATCATCGCTAATACAACAGCTTTTGAATCTGGCTTTAATACTTCATTCCAAGTGCGGAACTTTAAGTCTTCTTGGTGAATTGGATGAAAAGATGCTTTACCACTCATTGCATTTCGTTTATATGCGGATATCATTGTTCTTTTCTTATCGATATTTCCCCATAATCCTGTTTTTCTAATGTCATTAAATTCAACATGTTCAATCCGGTTTTCATCCATTTCTTTTCTCTTTAAATTAGGCAGTTCTAACTCTCTGAAAAACGCTTGCTCTAATTCTAAAATAGAGACTTCAGCTTCATAGTAATCTTCCCCAGCTGCATCTCCTGCTCCTTGCCCTTTTCCTGGCCCTTTTTGTTTTTGACCACCTGATCCATCTCTCGCAACGACATCACCAACTTTGCTGTCACCGTTTCCTTGCCCAACATGTTTATTTTTATCATAATTGTATCTAATCTTATATTCATCTAGAGAACGAATTGGTATTTTTACAACATCCTTGCCATTAGACATAACTATACTTTCTTCTGTTACAAGATCGGGTAAATTATTCTTAATTGCCTCTTGTACTTTTTCTTGATGGCGCTGTTGGTCGTCATATCCTTTGCGATGGAGGGACCAGTTTTCCTGTGAAATCGTATAATTTGGTTGATTTTCTTCGCCCATTCCTTTCCCTCCTTACTGTAATTGTCTTCCTGTATGAACAGCAATCTATAAATTTTGTTCTGTAATGTGCAAGCTAGAATGTTTGAAAGGTAACTGCCCACAGAAAATCATCCCATAAACATTTATAACGTTTTTCATACAATACCCCGAGCATCCTAAACAAAATTTTTCCACTCACATAATAGAAAGAAATATTCAGCCACTGATAAGAAAGAAACACAATGCATTGTTGCACACATTTTTACTTTGCAACATATTGTATTGTGTTGGCTTTTTTCGTATGAATGGTTGGTTACTCTATCATATGCATATTGTAAAAATAATTGACAATAAATTCATAAAATTGCATCTTAATTTATTATATTTGGACAAGGTATGACACTTTATACACATATGAACGGATAATAAAACGCTGTCCCGCAAAATACAAGAGACAGCGTTTTGTTATCAAACTATCTGTTTAACAAGCTACCTACATAGCGTAGTAATTCATTTGCCGAAGAAGAATTATAGCCATGCTCATCAATTAAACGCGCAACAACATCATTGATTTTCTTAAGCTGATTTTCGTCCGGCGTTTTCGTTGATGTTGTAATTTTCACTATATCTTTTAAATCAGCAAATAGTTTTTTCTGAATCGCTTCACGAAGACGTTCATGTGAATTATAATCAAAGCGTTTTCCTTTACGGGCATAAGCAGAAATGCGAATTAAAATCTCTTCACGGAACGCTTTCTTAGCATTTTCTGAAATTCCAATTTGCTCTTCAATTGAGCGCATTAATTTTTCATCTGGACTCATTTCTTCTCCTGTTAACGGATCACGTAATTTCGATTTATTGCAGTACGCCTCAACGTTATCTAAGTAATTATCCATAAGCGTCTTAGCTGATTCTTCATATGAATAAACAAACGCTTTTTGTACTTCTTTCTTCGCGATTTCATCGTATTCTTTTCTCGCTAATGAGATGAAGTTCATGTAACGTTCACGGTCTTCATTACTAATGGATGGATGCTGATCTAGCCCATCTTTTAAAGATCTAAGTACATCTAACGCGTTAATAGATGGTACCTCTTTTCGAATGATTGTAGACGAAATTCGGTTAATGACATAACGAGGATCAATACCCTTCATACCTTCATCTTGATATTCGCGTTGTAATTCTTCTACATCAATCGCATTATAACCTTCTACCGTTTCCCCATCATACAAACGCATCTTTTTAATTAAATCAATATCCGGACGCTTCGGATCTTTTAAACGAGTTAAAATGGTGAACATTGCTGCAACGCGAAGTGTGTGTGGTGCAATGTGAACATTCGATACATCACTTTCACGAATCATTTTTTCATAAATATGTTCTTCTTCACTTACTCGTAAATTATAAGGAACTGGCATTACAATAATTCTTGAGTGCAATGCTTCATTTTTCTTATTTGCTATAAATGAGCGATACTCTGTTTCATTCGTATGCGCTACAATTAATTCATCTGCTGAAATAAGCGCAAATCTTCCCGCTTTGAAATTCCCTTCTTGCGTAAGTGATAATAAGTGCCATAAAAACTTCTCATCGCATTTTAACATCTCTTGGAACTCCATCATTCCTCGGTTTGCCTTATTTAATTCTCCATCAAATCGATACGCACGCGGATCTGATTCTGAACCATATTCTGCAATCGTAGAAAAGTCCAGACTACCTGTTAAATCTGCAATATCCTGTGATTTTGGATCAGACGGGCTAAATGTACCAATCCCTGTACGACGATCTTCAGAGAAGAAAATACGCTCTACAACTACATCCTCAATTCTTGATCCGTATTCTTGCTCTAAACGCATGACATTTAGTGGTGATAAATTCCCTTCAATTCTAACCCCATACTCATCAAAGAAATCATCTCGTAAATGATGTGGAATTAAATGCAGTGGATCCTCGTGCATTGGGCATCCTTTAATCGCAAAAATTGCTCCGCGATCTGTTCTTGAATATGTTTCTAATCCTCGTTTCAACATTGTAACTAACGTTGATTTCCCTCCACTAACAGGACCCATTAATAATAAAATTCTTTTTCTAACATCTAATCGTTTTGCAGATGGATGAAAATATTCCTCTACAAGACGTTCTAGAGCATCCTCTAATCCAAAGAGCTGATTACTAAAGAAGTTATACTTTCTTCTACCATCAACTTCTTCAATTCCAGCATCTTTTATCATATTGTAAATGCGAGAGTGTGCTGTTTGAGCCACCCATGGTCTTTCTTTCACAAGCTCCAAATACTCCGCAAACGTACCTTCCCATTGTAAACGTTCTTCTGCTGCTCGATGCTGTTCAATCTTTTTTAGAATATCCATTATAGCTCCTCCCCCATCTCCTTGTTCAATCGGATTATTATAAAAGGTATGCTAGGATGTCCTTAAACATTCTTTAAATCAAAACGAAATATATAATAGCACACTAAAATTCTCTCCAAAATTCAAAGAAAATTCTGTATAATATAGGTATTAACGTTTTTACACTGCTATTCATTATAAATAAATTCTTTTCTTCTAAGAACCTTACATACATTTTGGGTAATAAATAAAACTCATGAACCGAAAAAAGTAAGGAGGATATTAGTATGAAATTATTATTAATTTTAGGTGTATCACTCACATTTCTTACAGCTATTTTTACATCCGGTTACAATGACAAACCAGGTACACATAAAAAATGATGTGCTTTTAGCACATCATTTTTTTTATTTATAATACATATTTTCCATATCATATTTGGATAGTGGTCGGCTATAATAATAACCTTGTACAAGCTTCACATTCTTTTCTTTCAAAAACTGTATTTGCTCCTTTTTTTCTACTCCTTCTGCAATTACATTTAATTCTAAAGTATGAGCTAAATGAATAATTGCAGCTGTAATATTCGTATCACGTTCATCTATATGTATACCTTCCATAAAAGAACGATCAATTTTTAAAGTATCAATTGGATATGTTTTTAAATAACTTAAAGATGAATAGCCTGTTCCAAAATCATCTAAATGAATCTTTAAATTTTGCTCTTTTAATTGTAGTAACACTCTCTTCGATATATCTTTATGTATAAGAGCTCCTTCTGTAACCTCTATCGCTAATAAATGAGTTGGTACATTGTACTTATTTAAAGCCCGTGTAATCATCTCTATTAATGTAATAGAACGAAAGTGTCTAGCTGAAATATTAACTGCAATTGGGACCACATCATACCCTTTATTTAACCATTCGCGCAATTGCTGACACACTTGATTTACTACCCATTCATCCAGCTTAATAATAAATCCTGTTCTTTCTGCCAACGGAATAAATTGGTTTGGAGAAACAAATCCTAATTCCTTATTCTCCCACCTTATTAAAGCTTCCATACTAGCTATTTTTTTCGTTTCAATATTAATTTGTGGCTGATAATATAAGAAAAATTCATTTTTTTCTATAGCACGATGTAATTGATTTTCTATTATAAACCTTTGTTCACGCTCACAGTCTAATCCACTACAATAAAAATGATAATGTCCTTTTCCTTTTTCTTTTGCTTTTTCTAAAGCAGCATCGACTCTCTGAAATAGTATTTTTTCATCTTCTCCATCTGCTGGAGCCATTACAATTCCAATTGACGCGCTTAAATATACATCTTCTTCTTCGATTACAAAATATTCACTAATGTTTTTTAATATGCTTTTTGCAACTTCCTCTACATATTCTTTCGTTATATTTTCTATCAACATAACAAATTGATCATCGTGTTCTCTAAATAAGTGCATATCTTCTATTTTTAGATTACTTAAACATTCTGTAACTTTTTGTAATACTTTATCTCCCTCTTTATGACCAAATGTATCATTAATACGATGAAACTCATCTAAATCTATAAATACAAGTGCAAAATTTACACTCTCATTTAAAAAAGTATTTAACTTATTTGTACATGAAATTCTATTCATTAATCCCGTTAACTGGTCATAGTAAGCTAAATATTCTGTTCGCATTTCGTTTAATACTTGCCTTGTAACATCTCTCGTAACAATATAAATCCCAACAATTTCACCGTTCACAATAATCGGGATAGTTCTCAAAGAAATATATAGCTCGTACCCTTCTTTATGAACATATTTCTTTGAAACAATTTGTTTTGCTTTTCCTTGCATCGATCCCTTAAATATAATTTGAAAATCTTTTTCATATTCTTTATTAATGAACTCAAAAATAAATTTATTATTTAATTCCTCATACCGGTATCCAAATATTTCATACGTTGCCGGATTTGCATATGTAACTCTCCCTATAGAATCTATAGATATAATTGAGTCATTATTATATTCCAGTAACGACTTAAATAACATTTGTTTTTCCTGTATCTCTGTCTTCTCCTCAATTTGAGCTGTAATATCTCTTGTAATACAAATAACAAATTGACATATTCCTTCTTCGTCGCAGACAGGATTAAGTGAAGATTCATAATGTATCTCACCTTTTGGTAAATTGACTACATCACAAAAGGTGTGTGCTTTCGCTTCTCTCACTACTTTTGCATATTGCCTTTGCAATATCCCCGCTATATCTTTTGGTAATACTTCTGCAAAAGTTTTTCCATAGCACTCTTCGCTTAACCTAGCATAATCCATTCCTATTTTATTCACATACATATATTGAAACGTTTCATTATCAATAACTTTCAATATGAATACTAAATCTTGAATAGCATGTAATAATCCTTGTCTAATTAAATCCATATCTATCATACTTAAAAAGGTATTTTGATTACTATATTCTTCCTTCATATTTATCTCAACCCGTCTTATCTATTTTTAATCATATATCCCATTCTATATGATTATGTCCCCTCTTTTAAATGTATGATTATATATTATTTTTATTTTATAAAAAAAAGTCGCCATATGGCGACTTTTAATAAACGATTTCTAAATCTAATCCAGGGTAATTTTGTTGACGGAACGCTTCATAAATTAAAATTGCTGCTGTATTAGATAAATTTAATGAACGTACTTTATCTGTCATTGGAATACGTAAACAATGATCAAAGTTTTCTTCGATTACATTAGCTGGTAAGCCGTTTGTTTCTCTTCCAAATACAAAATAGTAATCCTTCTCGCGCTTGCTATAGTCAAACGCTGTATGAGCTTTCTCGCCATACTTTGTTAAATAGAAGAATTCACCGTCTTTATTTTTTTCATAAAATTCTTCAATTGAATCATAGTACGTAATTTTTACGTGCTGCCAATAATCTAATCCTGCACGCTTTAACATTTTATCATCCGTTGAAAATCCAAGCGGTCTAATCAAATGTAATTCTGTTCCAGTTGCTGCACAAGTACGAGCAATATTCCCTGTATTTGCTGGAATTTCTGGCTGATATAAAACAACATGTACTCCCACGCGATATTCACCTCTGTTTTTTGTCTACTACGTATTATACCACTTGAGCGAAAAATCTCTACCCATTAATAATATGAAAGAATTTATATTTCATTTGTGGTGTATATTTACTAGAGTCTTCATAGTTCCAATAACGTCGACGGCTATTCGCTGAATGTGCATTTACAAGCGGCATACCATCTGCATCTTTTGCTACTACAATCGTCGTATGATTCCATCTTCCGTCATCCTCGAAATCATAAGCAATGACATCTCCAAGAATAAGTTCTTCTGGCCTCTCTACCGCCTCTGCTCGAAGTCCTGTTGTAGCACCTGACAAATACCAATAAAAAGAATGTGCAACAGCCCAGCTCCAGCTCCACTGATTCTCCCTTTGCCACCATCCTTTACGAATATTAGGATATCCGCTCATAGGTACTTCTCCAGTATGAAGACATTGAGAAATGAAATTCGTACAATTATCAGGGAAATTACGATACATAGGATTTCGGTCATCCCACCAACGCTCTGCATATTTCACTGCCTCTAAACGATTATACTGATAAGAACCGTACTTCTCTTTCGTAATTTCCCTTTCTAATGTCTCACCCATTCTAATTTCTTCTGACACTTCAATAGCATAATCGCCTATAATCCGACTATTATTTAAACAAACTCTTCGTTTTAATTGTTCCTCTTCAATATAAAATAATTCTTTATGCTTAATTAAATATTTAAAATGCATTTGATAATCAATTTCTTGATGGTCATTACTATTTAATTGTCTAATGAAAGAAACATCCGCAGTTGCTTTCACTATATGTGCACTACGTCTTTGAAACAATTGTTTCTTTCTCAGTGCCATTTGTAGTAAATCCTCAGCAATACCATCCACATTCGTTCTTTTCTCCGTTATATATGCTAAAAATTGTTGTACTTGGTTTTCAATCTTCGTTTTTACAACCATTCTGTCTCCCTCCCATATTACAATATGAAAAAGGGAAATATTATCTACTCTTTTTTCTGTGCTAACAATTCAAGCCCGCGATTCATTTCATGAAGCACTTCTTCATCTTTCTCACGTTCCATCGCTTTCTCAATCGCTTCGCCTACTCCATCTCCGCCAATTTTCCCAAGTGCCCATGCTGCCGTTCCGCGTAGTACTGGTCTTGGGTCATCTTTCATAACACCAATTAAATCAGGAATTGCCGATGTTTCTTTAAAATGTGCTAATGCTAAAATCGCATTTCTTTGCAGTGGCTTTTTCCCTCTCCATGACCCTGACATAATCCCATATTTCTCTTTAAAATCACGATTACTAATTGTTAAAAGTGGCGTTAATAATGGTTTAACTAGCTCAGGATCCGGCTCCATCTCAGGATGATTATGAAAATCCATTCCTTTGTTTTTCGGGCAAACAGTCTGACACGTATCACATCCATATATACGATTTCCTATTTTATCGCGATATTCTTCAGGTAGGAATCCTTTCGTCTGTGTTAAAAACGCAATGCACTTCTTCGAATCTAACTGTCCCCCCTGTATTAAAGCACCGGTAGGACAAATATCGATACATTTCGTACAGCCCCCGCATTGATCTTCTATCGGCTTATCTGGCGGGAATGGAACATTTGTAATCATTTCCCCTAAGTATACGTACGAACCAAATTCAGGTGTAATAATAGAGCAGTTTTTACCGCTCCATCCAATGCCTGCACGCTCTGATACAGCTCGATCACTTAATTCACCTGTATCAACCATGGACTTCACTTCTATATCCGGAAGTTTTTCAATTAAATATGCTTCTAATTTTTGCAAACGATCTCGTAAAACAAGATGATAATCTTGTCCCCAAGAAGCACGACAAAAAATCCCACGGCGTTCTCCACGCTTACTTAATGGTGCATTTTTTAATTTTGAAGGATATGCTAAAGCAATCGCAATAATTGATTTAGCACCCGGTAATAACAGTTGCGGATTCGTTCTCTTCTCTATATCAGGCTCTTCAAATCCAGATTGATAATTTAATTGTTGTTGCTGGATTAAGCGCTGCTTTAATTCCTCAAAAGGAGAAGCACTCGCAAAGCCTATTTTATCTATGCCAATTGTTTTACTATACGCAATTACATCTTGCTTTAATTGTTCAAAATCCACTCTTAATCGCCTCCTCAGATGAATCCATCCCTTATGTAACGACTCTATTGGTTAGTAATTCACTTTTGGAATACTATTATTTACTTCTATTTTCGCATGTAATTAGGTTTTTCAAACATTAAAAAACGCAATGCCTCGTTTATCTCGGAAACGAAACACTGCGTTGATCACAATTTATAGAAAAACATTTAATAAAATTTGGAGCGGGTGAAGAGAATCGAACTCTCGACCAGAGCTTGGAAGGCTCTTGTTTTACCACTAAACTACACCCGCAAATATGAATTACATATAAGATATTAGAATAACTTATGTAAAGTAGTATAGCATGTAAAAAAAGTAGAGGCAAGAATTTTATCGAAAAAAGTCGAAAAAGTGATGAGAGACCTCATCACTTTTTCAATTCTTTATCAATTGCCTTCTTCATACTATCGAAATCAGGGTTTGCAAGATTTCCGTTTACATATACAGAAGGAGCACCTTGAACTTTTAATTTTTGAGCACGATCTGAATCTTTACGTACTTTTTCTTTAATGTCTTTACTGTGTAAATCTTTCTTAAATTGCTCTACATCAACTTTTGGAAGTTTCTCTTTCACAATGCTAAGAAGCAAATCTTCTGTAATCCATTCTTCCGTATCTTTCTTTTGATTTTGATAAATCTCATCATAGAAAATCCAGAATGAATCTTTATCTTGTTTATAAATTGCTTCACCAGCTGCTGCACCTAAATCCGAGTCTTTTCCGATAAATGGGAAGTTAATAAAATATAACTGCACTTTGCCTTTATCAATATACTCTTCTTTTAATCGAGGTAATACTGTTACATCCCAAGTACGACAAGCAGGACATTTAAAGTCTCCAAATTCAACTACCTTAACTGGAGCATCATCTTTCCCTAAAGATTGTTGCGTAGAATAAGCAAACATCTCATTCCCTTTATCTTTTTTGTCATTTATGATGCTATACGCAATTGTTCCAATTACAATCAATACTGCGATAGAAAAAACTATACCAAGAGCCATGAGTTTATTTGATTTCATATACATTCCTCTTTAAATTCATATTCTGTATACAGCATTGTACACAATACACATAATATCAACACTTATATACGTCACGCAATGAACACGCTCACATAAATTACAAAAACACAATAATTGTGACGATATTGTGTCACAATTTGTCACAATTTATTCAAAAAAAGAAGCTCCTCTGTAGGAACTTCTCTTAACTTACTGCTTTTTTACGCGCGCTATTTAACATCGACTGCTCTATTTTTATATCATGACGAATTACTAATTTCTCACTAACTGCTTGAACATACTCATCATGGCTTATATAGCCTTCTTTCTCCATTAGTCTCAAAACGACATTTCGTCTCTCTACTGCTTTATCATAGTTTTGGGCAGGTGAGTAATAAGCAGGTGCTTTTACTACAGCAGCCATCATTGCACTTTCAGCCAACGTTAATTGGTTCACCTTTTTACCGAAGTAAAGGTTTGCTGCTTTTTCAATTCCCCACGCTCCTTCTCCATAATAAATATTACTTACATATAATTTTAAAATTTCATCCTTCGTAAATGTGCGTTCAATTTTTTTCGTATAAAAAATCTCTTTCCACTTACGAGAAAATGTACGTTCATTTGTTAAAAAAGCATTTTTAGATAGCTGTTGTGTAATCGTGCTTCCTCCTTGCACGACACCACCAGCCTTTATATTCTCAACTGAGGCTCTAATAATTGCTATATAATCTAAACCGTTATGATGATAAAATCTTTTATCTTCTGTCGCAATAAATGCATGTGTTAATGATTCTGGCACCTCTAACTTAGCCGGTACATGTAATTTACTAATATCACTTTTCTCAATCATTACATTTCCAATGAATAATAACGTACAACTTAACAATAATAATAATATAATGGCTTTATAAAAAAGTTTAGTCATTGGATTTAATGCAACTTTTTGATGATAGTTCACCCTAGATAATACTCGTTCTTTCATCTTGAACACCTCTTTTCCACACAGCATATAACTCTTACTTTAAGAATACATTGTTGTAAAAAAATATCCCATCGATTTCTCTTACACGTACCTTACATCATTGTAAGGTATAAAGTGAAACTTTAATGAGCCCTCATCAATCAGGCTTACTGCCCAGCAAATAGTGGGATAAAAAAGTATTGTATCACAGTATTTTTTTATCTACTATTCATCTGAAATATTGAATATAGGTTATGTTAAAGCACGAATAACCAATAAAAGAGAAACCCTTAAGACTATTATATTTTCACTTTACACTTTAATTATATCATCTACAAATATATATACTTTTGACTATCTAGTAATCTAAATGTATATAACATATAGATTTATTATACAGAACAAACGTTCTGCAAATCAATACTAGTGCTATTATTATTTTGACCTTTTTCTTAAACAGTATACAAAAAAGAGTAGTGATTCGAATGTATCTCAAATCGGCTACTCTTTTCTTTACAATCTTCCTATTAAATTATACGGCTGTACTTCCCACGTTTCATACGGAATAAAATGTGTTGCTCTCATTGCATCAAGCGTTCTGGATTTCATATGAGGACGCGTTATATACTCATCTATGTTCTCTTCATTTAAATCAACAAATTTAGCCTCTTGTATCTCTTCAGGTTGAGTTTTTATTTCACCACTTATATATGCTACTTTAAAAACAACAGCTAGAATATGCATAGAGGTATTATAATAAACCCCTGTAATTCCGATAGGCTTCACCGTTAACCCTGTTTCCTCTTTTATTTCCCTACAGACAGCTTGATCGAGCGCTTCGCCTTCTTCTACCTGTCCTCCTGGCAACTCCCACGTATCAGCTCGCCAGTGCACTTTTGTTAATAACACTTCATTTTTTTCATTTGTTAAATAACCTGCTACAGCAACTATATGCTTTGGTGTCTTATGTTCCATATTAAGCCTCCTAGGGATAATGAATATTTTATATATCCCTATAATCATATTCACTACCTACAACAAAATACCTTTAATACTTCATCACTTTAATTAACTTCATAAAAAAAGACCCTATCCGCTAAGCGAAAAGGGTCATCTATCGTATTACTCTCCTAAGTCTACGTTGTGATAAACTTGTTGAACATCTTCCAAATCTTCTAATGCATCAACCATTTTCTCAAATTGTGCTTGAGCATCTTCAGGAAGTGTTACATCACTTTGTGCAAGCATTGTTAATTCTGCAACTGTAAACTCCTCAACGCCAGCACCTTTAAGTGCAGATTGTACTGCATGGAATTGATCTGGTTCAGCATACACGATAACAGAATCTTCTTCTTCTAGAATGTCACGTGCATCTACATCTGCTTCCATTAAAATTTCAAGAACTTCATCTGATGTTTTACCTTCAAGGCCGATAACAGCTGTCGCATCAAACATGTAAGCTACAGAACCGTTCACACCCATATTACCACTGTTTTTGCTAAATGCAGCTCGTACATCTGCTGCAGTACGGTTTACGTTATTTGTAAGTGTATCTACAATAACCATAGCTCCATTTGGTCCGAATCCTTCATAACGAAGCTCGTCATAATTTTCTTCTGAACCGCCTTTTGCTTTTTCAACTGCACGATCAATAATTGTTCTTGGAACATTGTATGTTTTCGCACGCTCTAATACAACTCTTAGCGCTTGGTTTGATTCTGGATCTGGCTCGCCTTGTTTTGCTGCCACATAAATTTCACGCCCAAATTTCGCGTATATACGGCTTGTATTTGCATCTTTTGATGCTTTTTTGTCTTTAATATTGTTCCATTTACGGCCCATACTTTCCACTCTCTTTCCCGTTTTAAATCTACATAAAAATATTAATATGAAATATAATGTGTGTTCAACACATTTTTAAAAGAAATATAAAAAGTTCATTTTTGATTCATATTACAGACATAATATAAATCACTATCATTTTGTTCTTTCGACAAGTTATATTATACATGAATTCCTACGTTTATTACGAATTTTAGAAGCACATAGTATAATTTAACAAAAAGACTCTAACATTTCTGTTAGAGTCTTTTTATATTGCTGACACCTTTTTCCATAATATTCCCATAATTACTTTCTATTGCTGTATAATAAAAATAGGGGAAAATTTGAAGAAAAGAGAGAGGGAGAATTATGACACATTCAAATGAGAAAAAAGCACATAGTCTTAAAGGGATAGAAGAAAAGTTAAACCCAACTATCTATCAAGTGAGATTCATGAAATTAGATGAACCAATTCAATTTGAGTCGTTCCCTGAATTAAAAGATTTAGGGGACTGGTTAAGTACTTCAACACATATGTGGGCGTGCCACTCAACTATGTATAAGTACAACAGAGAAGGGTTTGAAAAGAAGTTTTTAGAGATTACAAACTTAACCGTTGATAATGTACTAATATCTACTGGTGGTATCGGATTTAACTTCATGTCACCGGGGTGGAGAAATTCTCTCTAGAGTACTCGAAAGAAATATTGTATATACAATACTTTTTCTGCTTATTTTGTCATGTCATGAAAAGAAAACAAAAAAGCTCTATACTAATTGTATAGAGCTTTTTTACGCCGTTCATGATACCGATGGTCGGGGTCGAACCGACACTCCCGAAGGAACACGATTTTGAGTCGTGCGCGTCTGCCAATTCCGCCACATCGGCACAAAAGAAAAGGCGGCAACCGGATTTGAACCGGTGATAAAGGTTTTGCAGACCTCTGCCTTACCACTTGGCTATGCCGCCATATTAAATTTTATTGGAGCGGAAGACGGGATTCGAACCCGCGACCCCAACCTTGGCAAGGTTGTATTCTACCACTGAACTACTTCCGCAAAAATGGCTGGGCTAGCTGGATTCGAACCAGCGCATGACGGAGTCAAAGTCCGTTGCCTTACCGCTTGGCTATAGCCCATCGAATTCTTACTTAATTATATGTAAGTATCCATTAGATTATTTGCAATTTTTAAAATAAAAATGGGGCGACTGATGGGAATCGAACCCACGAATGCCGGAGCCACAATCCGGTGCGTTAACCACTTCGCCACAACCGCCATGTTGTGTAAATATATTTGGCAGGGGCAGTAGGAATCGAACCCACACTGGAGGTTTTGGAGACCTCAGTTCTACCTTTAAACTATGCCCCTATGTAAATGGTGGAGGGGGGCAGATTCGAACTGCCGAACCCGAAGGAGCGGATTTACAGTCCGCCGCGTTTAGCCACTTCGCTACCCCTCCGAAACTTACATGGTGCCGGCTAGAGGACTTGAACCCCCAACCTACTGATTACAAGTCAGTTGCTCTACCAATTGAGCTAAGCCGGCGTATTTTATTAAAATAAATGGTGGCTCGGGACGGAATCGAACCGCCGACACGAGGATTTTCAGTCCTCTGCTCTACCGACTGAGCTACCGAGCCTTATTAAAATGGCGGTCCCGACCGGGGTCGAACCGGCGATCTCCTGCGTGACAGGCAGGCATGTTAACCACTACACCACGGGACCATTTGGTTGCGGGGACAGGATTTGAACCTGCGACCTTCGGGTTATGAGCCCGACGAGCTACCGTGCTGCTCCACCCCGCGATAATACTATTTATATAAATTTCATATGGTGGAGGATGACGGGATCGAACCGCCGACCCCCTGCTTGTAAGGCAGGTGCTCTCCCAGCTGAGCTAATCCTCCAAAGTGGTGACCCGTACGGGATTCGAACCCGTGTTACCGCCGTGAAAGGGCGGTGTCTTAACCACTTGACCAACGGGCCAAATATTATAAATCCTATGGCGGAGAGCAAGGGATTCGAACCCTTGATACGCTTGTGACGTATACACGATTTCCAATCGTGCTCCTTCGGCCAACTCGGACAGCTCTCCAATGGCTCCGCAGGTAGGAATCGAACCTACGACCGATCGGTTAACAGCCGATAGCTCTACCGCTGAGCTACTGCGGAATAATATTGCCTGGCAACGTCCTACTCTCACAGGGACAAGGTCCCAACTACCATCGGCGCTAGAGAGCTTAACTTCCGTGTTCGGTATGGGAACGGGTGTGACCTCTCTGCCATCATTACCAGACATTATTCTTTTGAGACAATCATTATTATAACTTATTTACTTTAAAAGTCAACAAGTTTTTTATGTTCTCTCAAAACTAGATAACATTGCTACATATTATATGGTTAAGTCCTCGATCTATTAGTATTCGTCAGCTCCACATGTCACCATGCTTCCACCTCGAACCTATCAACCTGATCATCTTTCAGGGATCTTACTAGCTTACGCTATGGGAAATCTCATCTTGAGGGGGGCTTCATGCTTAGATGCTTTCAGCACTTATCCCTTCCGCACATAGCTACCCAGCTATGCCCTTGGCAGAACAACTGGTACACCAGCGGTGCGTCCATCCCGGTCCTCTCGTACTAAGGACAGCTCCTCTCAAATTTCCTACGCCCACGACGGATAGGGACCGAACTGTCTCACGACGTTCTGAACCCAGCTCGCGTACCGCTTTAATGGGCGAACAGCCCAACCCTTGGGACCGACTACAGCCCCAGGATGCGATGAGCCGACATCGAGGTGCCAAACCTCCCCGTCGATGTGGACTCTTGGGGGAGATAAGCCTGTTATCCCCGGGGTAGCTTTTATCCGTTGAGCGATGGCCCTTCCATGCGGAACCACCGGATCACTAAGCCCGACTTTCGTCCCTGCTCGACTTGTAGGTCTCGCAGTCAAGCTCCCTTATGCCTTTGCACTCTACGAATGATTTCCAACCATTCTGAGGGAACCTTTGGGCGCCTCCGTTACACTTTAGGAGGCGACCGCCCCAGTCAAACTGCCCACCTGACACTGTCTCCCGGGTCGATAAGACCCGTAGGTTAGAATTTCAATACAGTCAGGGCGGTATCCCACCAGCGCCTCCACCGAAGCTAGCGCTCCGGTTTCAATGGCTCCCGCCTATCCTGTACAAACTGTACCAAAATTCAATATCAGGCTACAGTAAAGCTCCACGGGGTCTTTCCGTCCTGTCGCGGGTAACCTGCATCTTCACAGGTACTATAATTTCACCGAGTCTCTGGTTGAGACAGTGCCCAAATCGTTACACCTTTCGTGCGGGTCGGAACTTACCCGACAAGGAATTTCGCTACCTTAGGACCGTTATAGTTACGGCCGCCGTTTACTGGGGCTTCAGTTCAGAGCTTCGCTTACGCTAACCCCTCTCCTTAACCTTCCAGCACCGGGCAGGTGTCACCCCCTATACTTCGCCTTACGGCTTCGCAGAGAGCTGTGTTTTTGCTAAACAGTCGCTTGGGCCTATTCACTGCGGCTTTCCGTTAAGAAAGCACCCCTTCTCCCGAAGTTACGGGGTCATTTTGCCGAGTTCCTTAACCAGAGTTCTCTCGCACACCTTAGGATTCTCTCCTCGCCTACCTGTGTCGGTTTGCGGTACAGGCACCTTTTATCTCGCTAGAAGCTTTTCTTGGCAGCGGGGAATCAAAGACTTCGCTCCATAAGGAGCTTCCCCATCACAGCTCAGCCTTTATGATAAGCGGATTTGCCTACTTATCAGCCTAACTGCTTGGACGTGCACAACCAATCGCACGCTTCTTCTATCCTTCTGCGTCCCTCCATTGCTCAAACGATAAAGAGGTGGTACAGGAATATCAACCTGTTGTCCATCGCCTACGCCT
>NZ_CP031068.1:300000-510000 GCF_008274905.1 Bacillus sp. JAS24-2 | reverse complement strand
CCCCGATTCTATACGGATTATTATTTTATAATTCTTATAAAGAGTGTACTCCTTTTCTTATAAATCGTCAATATTTCTACTATAAGTATGTAGTTTATTTTTATATTCAGGACTTGTTTTTATGTATCTTTCCCTTTTTTCTTCATATATTCCATAGAAAAAAGTGCGACATAATCGCACTTGGAATACTATCATCTGAGGAGGTATGCCCTACACTTCCACTTTATGTAAGGCAGTAAAATATGTATAGACACTTGCCTTGTTTCTGCATATTTTATCTCCAATGTAGATTTATTTTATATAAGAAAGAACATCCTCAATATGTCCTTTCACTTTCACTTTACGCCACTCTTTTACAAGTTCACCGTCTTTATTAATAAGGAATGTAGAACGCTCGATTCCCATATACTCTTTCCCAAAGTTCTTTTTTAACTTCCAAACATCGTATAACTCTGCTACTTTATGATCTTCATCTACTAAAAGTATAAATGGCAATTCATGTTTCTCAATGAATTTCAAATGTCTATTCGCTGAATCAGGACTTACTCCAAGAATAACCGTATCCTTCTCTTGAAATACTCCATACGCATCACGAAAATCACATGCTTCAGTTGTACATCCTGGCGTCATATCTTTCGGATAAAAATAGAGAACTACATTTTTACCGCGGAAATCAGCTAGGCGAACTTCTTCTCCGTTACTTCCCTCTAATGTGAATTCTGGTGCCATTTCTCCTACTGTAATCATAGTTATCACTCCTACTCTTTTCCTTTACTATAACAAATGCTTCCTTATTTTTCATTGTCTATTACAGACCTCATCACAAAAGCAAAAGGGAGTGTATATCCAATTAGCGCTTCTGCGATTGCAATCCATCGCCCAATTCCAATCGGAGATATGTCACCATATCCAACAGACAATAAAGTAACTGCGCTAAAATATAAACAAACTTCGACAAGTTGAAAAGAATGAGCGTTCAAACTTTCTCCGTCCTCTTTCAAAACTGCGAAACCCATTTCCTCTAATACAACGTAACTTAATCCAAATGCGATTAGTACTGTTGTATAGATTAAAAATAATGTGGCCAAATTATAGAGCGAAAAAAAACGCGTTGAATCCGAATAGGAACTCCATAATAATTGGACACTTTTCAAAATAGCGATTGCTGCAATTAATAGAATAAATCCCCATAACATGTCCTCCACCTCATTTTATATGTATGAGGTGGAGAACTGATTTATCCCTTAGAAACGAACAAGCTTCTATAATTAATTACCCGCGCCACGATACCTTTTTACCCCTTGGTTCCAGAGGGTGATTGCAATCGTAAAACAGATAATACCAACAATTGGCGTCGCAAATGCATAACTATTCCATTCTGTTTTTCTTAAAAAGTATGCTGCTGGATATACTCCAACAAACGCAAACGGTAAAACGAACGTTAAAATGAAACGAATTACACGATTATAAATATTAACAGGATAGCGCCCGTAATTACCTATGTTATACATAAGAGGCATAATTGAACTTTTCGCATCCGACCAAAAACCAAGGCTCGCCAACGTAACAAATATCCCTCCATATACAAGTGCTCCTCCTCCTACCATCAATATAAATAAGAAGAAATCATACCAGTAAAAAGATAATTGTAACTCCACAGCTGCATATCCCATTACAACAATCCCTGTAATAGCTCCAATTAAAGATTCAAGTTCCATTCTTTCTAATATAATTTGAAATAGACTATGGATCGGTCGCGTTAATACACGATCCATCTCCCCTTTAATAATGTATCGATCATTAAAATCCCATATATTAAAGAAAGCTGAAAAGATAGCAAACGGTACTAAAAAGAAACCATAAATAAAGATTACCTCTTCTCGACTCCATCCCTTCAATGCTTGTGTATGCCCAAATACAACGAGAATAAATATTAAATTAACTGCTTGAAGCGATAAATCAGAAAGTAAACCAACGATAAAATCGCCTCGATACTCCAATTTCGTTTTTATATATTGACTTGCATATTGTAAAAATAAGTTTATATATAGCATCTCATCATCCCCCTTGTACAATTAGACGTTTTCTCGCCGTTCTCCACATGAGTACAATTGGAATAATAAGTACAATCGCCCAAATCACTTGAAATACTAAAGCCTCATACAACTTACTCCCCTGTATACCTTCAGAAAAAATCATACTTGGAATATAACTAATAGCCTGAAACGGTAAAAACATCATTGCTTTTTGGGCCCATAACGGATAAAAACTAATTGGTAATAATAGACCTGAAAATAAATCAATAACAACGCGTTTTGCATACATAATTCCACTATTATTAAATAGGAAAAACGTAAGCATTCCCGTCATTAAATTAATTTGTGTATTAATAATAAAGCTAAATATTAAAGATAAGAAGAAATATAACCAAGTTTGAAAATTCGTTGTAATTTGCAACGAAAATAATAACGTAACGATAACCATGCCTGGAATGGAAAAGAAGGCAAAACGGAATATTCCCTCGCCAAGACCTTGCATAACTTTCATTCCCAAATAGTTATACGGACGAATTAATTCTACAGCCACACGTCCTTCTTGAATCTCCATCGCAATTTCCCTATCTATATTATTAAAATAGAAGGCACGTGCCATCCACGCGATTGCGATATACGTGGTCATTTGCGAAATAGATAAACTTTCAATATTCTCTTTTCCGCTATAAATTGCTTGCCATAAAAAATAGTAAGCACCGATATTAATCGTATAAATTAAAATCCCGCTATAGTAATTTGTACGATACGCAAGCATCATTAAAAAGCGAATTCGAATCATTTCAATATATTTACCCATGCGTAATACCTTCTTCATAAATGTTACGAATAATTTCCTCTGTAGACACTTCGTTAATTTTTAAATCTTTAATTTGAAATGCTTGTACTACTTTAGAAATAAGCATTGAAATAATAACTTCTTCATTCGGAATTTTTGCAACCCATGCATTTTCCTCTTTCGCTTTCGACCAAACGACATGATTATCTGGCATAACCATTGATAAAGCCTGATAGGAAACTGGTGCAACAAACTGAAAGTGAATTTCCTTCTCTGCTCCCCACTGCGTACGAAGATTACTTAAAGAACCGTCATACATAATATTCCCTTCATCCAGCATGATAACGCGCTCACATAAAGCTTCAATATCAGTAATATCGTGTGTTGTTAATAAAATTGTTGTTTTATAACGTTCATTCATTTCTTTTAAAAATTCACGTATTTTCAATTTCACAAGTACATCTAACCCAATTGTTGGCTCATCTAAAAATAATAACGGTGGATTATGAATTAAGGCTGCCGCTAATTCACAACGCATCCTTTGACCAAGAGATAATTTTCGAACTGGTTTATCTAATAAAGGCCCTATATCTAACGTTTCAATCACGTGCTCCATATGCTCCTTATACTGAGCGTCTGATACACCGTACACTTTCTTTAATAAACGAAACGATTCTTGTACTGCAATATCCCACCAAAGTTGCGAACGCTGTCCAAAAACAACACCAATTGTTCTTACAAATTCTTCTCTTTGTTTATGTGGGTTCATTCCATTTACTGTGATTTGCCCTGATGTCGGAGTTAAAATCCCCGTAAGCATTTTAATTGTTGTTGATTTACCAGCACCGTTCTCACCAATATAACCAACCATTTCACCTTGCTTTACAGTAAAAGATACATCGTTTACTGCTGGTACTATTTTATAATTACGATTTAATAAATCGCGAAATGCACCCTTTAAGCCCGGACGACTTGAATAGGCTGTAAACTCTTTACGTAACCCTTGTACCTCAATTACCGATTTCATAATCGGACCCCCCTCCTAAATGTCACAACGAATAGTTTACCCAACTGCCTTCGCTATCACAAACAATACGTCTTTTCGAAAAACATGTTAGAATAATACATAGATTTTTGTAAGGAGATGAATTGTAGTGAAATTCACAAAGTCAGAAGCATTACATAAAGAAGCTTTAGAGCATATCGTTGGCGGTGTTAATAGTCCTTCTCGTTCTTTTAAAGCAGTTGGCGGCGGCGCTCCTGTTGCTATGGAACGTGGGAAAGGCGCTTATTTCTGGGATGTAGACGGAAATAAATATATCGATTATTTAGCAGCATACGGTCCTATTATTACTGGACATGCTCATCCGCATATAACAAAAGCAATTACAACAGCTGCTGAAAATGGGGTACTTTATGGAACACCAACAGCGCTAGAGGTAAAATTCGCAAAAATGTTAAAAGAAGCAATGCCTGCATTAGATAAAGTCCGTTTCGTAAACTCTGGTACAGAAGCAGTGATGACAACGATTCGTGTTGCTCGTGCTTATACAGGTCGCACAAAAATCATGAAATTCGCTGGTTGTTACCACGGTCATTCTGATTTAGTACTTGTGGCAGCTGGATCTGGTCCTTCTACTTTAGGAACTCCTGACTCAGCTGGCGTACCACAAAGTATTGCACAAGAAGTTATTACTGTTCCATTTAATAATGTCGAAACTTTAAAAGAGGCTTTAGATAAATGGGGTCATGAAGTAGCAGCTATCCTTGTAGAACCGATCGTTGGAAACTTCGGTATTGTAGAGCCTAAACCAGGATTCCTTGAAAAAGTGAATGAACTTGTTCACGAAGCTGGCGCATTAGTAATTTATGATGAAGTTATTACTGCTTTCCGCTTTATGTACGGTGGTGCTCAAGACTTACTTGGTGTGACACCTGACTTAACAGCGCTTGGTAAAGTTATTGGCGGCGGCTTACCAATCGGTGCTTACGGTGGTAAGAAAGAAATTATGGAACAAGTTGCTCCGCTTGGACCTGCATACCAAGCTGGTACAATGGCAGGAAACCCTGCTTCTATGGCATCAGGTATCGCTTGTCTAGAAGTGCTTCAACAAGAAGGGCTTTATGAGAAATTAGATGAACTTGGTGCAATGCTTGAAAAAGGAATTTTAGAACAAGCAGCGAAACATAATATCGACATTACATTAAACCGTCTAAAAGGGGCTTTAACTGTATACTTCACAACAAATACAATTGAAGATTACGATGCCGCACAAGATACAGACGGTGAAATGTTCGGTAAATTCTTCAAGCTTATGCTTCAAGAAGGAATTAACTTAGCACCTTCTAAATACGAGGCATGGTTCTTAACTACAGAACATACAAAAGAAGATATTGAATATACAATCGAAGCTGTCGGCAGAGCATTTGCCGCCCTAGCAGACAATAAATAATCCCGTCATTAAAAGGAAAAAAGAAAGCTCACCTTTCTTTTTTCCTTTTTTCTATTTCATAAATCCCGTATTAATAGTATAATTATTCATAATTATCTGTTTTATATTCTTTTACAGCATTACTATCTCTGTGTACAAGGTGATTCGCACCTTAAATAGTAAGATTATTCTAATTTTTGCAAAAGGGGGGATTGACGGATGCTCAATAAAAAAAATACATGGACACCGTCTTTATTTCGAGATTATAGAAATGCAGAACATGATGCGTGTGGAATCGTTTCCGTTATGGAGAAACGAAAAATTGCTACAAAAGAAAACATTGACCTTTGCATACAATCACTCGTCAAAATGAATCATAGAGCTGGTTTCATTAATGGTGAGGGCGATGGCATCGGCATTCACATTGATATACCAAAAACGCTTTGGAATGAAAAACTAAAAAGTAGCGGATATAATCCAACGATTGTGGATCATCCCCACTTTATCGTTGGACATTTTTTTCTAAATAAAAAAGAAGACATTACTGCCTTAAAAGATTATATTCGTACGCAATTAAACAACAAAAACTTTACTATCATTTTCGAAAGTGATGATGTAACAAACTCAGATGCGCTCGGTCCACTTGGTAAACAAGAAGAACCTTTATTTTGGCAAGTTGCCCTTATCGCAGAAAACGAAATTACAAATATTGAGCAAACATTATTTTCTGTCACAATAAAAATAGAGGAAAACGAAGCAATTCATGTTGCTTCATTAAGTCGTGATCATGTTGTATATAAAGTTCTAGGTGCTGGTGATACGCTTGTTGCCTACTATAATGATTTACAACATCCGCTTATCGCTTCAACTATGACATTAGGACATAACCGCTACTCTACTAATACATTATCTAATTTTTTTCGTGTACAACCATTTAGCATTCTCGGACATAATGGTGAAATTAACACAATTGCGAAATTACGCGATCAAGCCGAAATGATTGATGTACCACTTACTGCAGGAGGCAGTGACTCTCAAGATTTAAACCGCACCTTAGAAACCCTACTTGTTCAATACAACTACAGCTTATTTGAAGCAATGGAAATTCTATTCCCACCAATTATTAATGAAATTAAACTTTATGAAACACCTTTACAAGATTTATATACGTATATACGTGAAGCATGGGGACATTTTGCCCAAGGACCAGCTGGCATCATTTCCCGTTTTAAAGATGAAGCTGTTTTCAGCGTTGATTCCCTTGGATTACGCCCAGTATGGAAAGTAGAGACAGAGAGCTCTTATATTTTCTCTTCTGAACCTGGAGTTGTATCACCAACTAAATATGTAGCAGAACCAAAACCACTCGCTCCTGGAGAAAAAGTCGGATTAAAATGGAATGAACAAGATGAACTTGTTCTTTATGAATATGACAAATATCAAATCCAAGTATATAACCGTTTTAAAAAGCGAATTGATACTACCAATTACCATTTAAATTTATCTATCCCTGAAACGAAAAAAATCCAAGGGCTATGTGATTCTGTTCAAGTTGAAACGAAACAATACGTCGCTTTCGGATGGGACCGAGAACATATTCAACTCCTTGAACAGATGGCAACAAAAGGCGTTGAGCCAATACGCTCACTTGGGCATGACTCACCACTTGCCGCACTTGATACTGATAGACGAAATATCGCTGACTTCATTAAAGAAAGTGTAGCTGTTGTTACAAACCCTGCAATTGACCGTGACCGTGAAATTGAACACTTCTCTACACGTACTGTACTTGGAGAGCGTCCAAGTTTATTAAGTGGCGCAAAACGGCCATTTGTAGTTGAAATGCTTTCACCAATTATTTTAGAAGGCAGCGTGGCACAACCTATTGCAGAGGAATTACACACAATTACGTACGAACAACTCATAGAGCTATTTAAAACTCATAACTCTATCGCCACAATCTCTGCTACATTCAGCTCGTCAGAAACTCTACAATGTGCATTAAGCCGCATTAGTTCTGAAGCGATAGCTGCTGTTAACAATGGTGCTTCCCTACTAGTATTAGATGACGCAAAAGCCCATCTAAATGAAAGATTGTGGATTGATCCACATTTAGTTACTGCTAAAGTACATCAAGCATTAAGTGAAAATAAATTACGCCGCAATTGTTCTCTCGTTATACGTTCTGGTGCCCTTCGCTCCTTACATGACATTGTCACGCTATATGGATTAGGAGCAGATAGTATTAATCCATATTTATTATTCGCGACTGTAAATGATGGAACAAAAACACCAATTACGAATCTGTATAATGCACTTAATAAAGGATTAGAAAAAGTCATTTCAACAATTGGAATTCATGAGTTACGTGGTTACGGACGTCTCTATTCATCTATTGGGTTACATGAAGAAATCGCAAATATATTACAGATTACAAATTTCTTCGGTTCAAATGATTTAGCTTTTTCACTTGAATCACTTGCTGAAGATGCAAAAATGCGAGCGGATGATTATAACAATCCTAAAATTAGAATGCGAAAATCATTTCATATATTCCCGCGAATTTGGAAAGCAATCGGCGATGTTGCAAAAGGAAATTCTTATGATGATTACCGTGACAAGTTAAGTGAACTAGAAGAGAATAATCCCATCGCAATCAGACACCTTGTTCAAACGAAACAAACAAAACATGTCGTTCCAACTGAAGAAGTATCTATCGGCATTAAAAACCATGATTTTCCATTTATTATTAGTTCTATGTCATTTGGTTCTCAAAACGAAATTGCCTTTCGCGCATATGCAGAAGCGGCCGATCAGCTAAATATGATTAGCTTGAACGGTGAAGGCGGCGAAATTAAAGATATGATTGGAAAATATCCACATACACGTGGACAACAAGTGGCATCTGGGCGATTTGGAGTAAATGCCGAACTACTAAACTCATCGAACTTAATTGAAATCAAAATTGGTCAAGGCGCAAAGCCTGGGGAAGGTGGGCATTTACCTGGTTCAAAAGTAACAGCCAAAATCGCTGAAGCACGTAATGCGACAATTGGCTCAGATTTAATTTCACCTTCTAATAACCATGATATTTATTCAATTGAAGATTTAGCTCAAATGATTACGGAAATTAAAACAGCTAATCAACTTGCCAAAGTAGCCGTGAAAGTCCCTGTCGTTCCTAATATCGGAACAATTGCTGTCGGTATCGCCAAAGCTGGTGCTGATTTTATTAACATTAGCGGATTCGATGGCGGAACAGGTGCTGCACGTATTCACGCCTTGCAACATGTAGGTCTTCCTGTAGAAATTGGTGTTAAAGCCGCTCACAACGCTTTATTAGAAGCGAGCATGAGACATAAAGTAGAGATTTGGGCAGATGGTGGTATTCGAAGTGTAAATGATGCCTTGAAAATCATGCTTCTCGGAGCAAACCGTATTGGATTTGGCACACTATCAATGATTGCAATCGGCTGCACTACTTGCCGTGGGTGTCATCTAGATACTTGCCATGTCGGAATTGCAACACAAATCGAGTCTGAAGCACAAGCAAAGGAACATGGGTTACGCCGCTTCGTCCCACGCGAATTAGAAAGCGCAGTTACTGGCCTGCTAAATTTATTCACCTCTTTCGGTATAGAACTAAAACGATTAACAGGACAGCTTGGGTATACAAATTTACAAGCAATTGTTGGGCGTTCTGATTTATTAGAGCAAGTTCGAGGCGAAAATTTATTAAACTTACGTAATTTATTACAAATAATAGAACATCCATCTGTTACAACAACAGATGGTGTACCAGAAAAACAATTTAAGACAGTTCATTCCGCTGACTCAAAAGAATTAGTAGGCGTTGGTGTAGAGCAACGCGTTATGGGTGGTCTAGAATCATGTTATCGCGTTCGCAGTAAACTATATGAAGCTACTCAACTTGAACCACTTACATTAAAGTATACGAATGGTTCTATTCCCGGAAATGGGTTAGGCGCTTACAATAGTGAAAATTTATTTATACACGTAAATGGCGGTGCACAAGATGGCATTGGTAAAACTTCCTTTGGTGGTGGGATTTATATAACGAAATCAAAAGGAAAAGACGGAGTATATTATAACGGTTCTGTCGGAAAAGGATTTGGATATGGTGCACAAAAAGGGGCACTATACGTGCAAGGGAACGCTGATGCTCGCGCTGGCATTCGCCTTTCTGGTGCAGACATGATAATTGGAGGTAGAATAACAAAACCACTCCGTGAAAAAGAGCAAGGAAATATAGGGGCATACTCCAATATTAAAGGTTTTGCTTTTGAATATATGACAAATGGGCGAGCGCTTGTTTTAGGTGACCCTGGTCCATGGATTTGCGCTGGCATGACTGGCGGTGTTGTTTATTTGCGTCATGATTCAAACTTAGGCCTAACAGAACAGGCCTTAAAAAGAAGAATTGCAAAAGGGGCAAATGTTACATTACAACCAATTAGTAAAAATGGTTTGAAAGATGTAACTGAATTATTGCTAGACTATATTCGTGTACTAAACGAACATGAGCAATATGAGGAAGTTGCTTTATTAACAGCATTATTAGATGATATACAGAACCAGTTTTTTGAGATTATCCCGAAAAAAGAACAGGCAGACCCATCTATCTCAACAGAGTAAAATGAGTAATTTTCATTATTAAGAAAAAATTGACGAAGTACGCTTCTCATAGTAATCTATAGTAACAATTTGAGACCTGCTGAAATTCAGCAGGTTTTTTTACTAAAAACTGATGTTTAAAAGGAATTAGGAAAAATTATAAAGTGAAACTTTAATTAGCCTACACCAATCGAGCGTTTACCGGCATCTAGCTTCTAATTTTTGAGGCAGGAATCTTACTACTCACAATTAGCGGGATAAAATGAACACTAATTTCTTTTAACGTCACTAAAATATCACTTGCTAACATATTGTAATGAATGTATAGTATCATGTTGTACATTCATTATGACAAGAGAAAGGATCTTATTAAGGGTATGAAACTTGGTGCTCGCATTTTAAAAACGGGTATTGCCATCACGTTAGCTTTATTTGCTTGTATTTTACTTCAATTACCGAGTCCGGTATTTGCGGGAATTTCAGCTATCTTTGCTGTTCAACCGTCTGTATACCGTTCTTATTTAACAGCACTTGAACAAATTCAAGCAAATGTAATTGGTGCGATATTTGCTATCGCATTTGCTACTGCTTTTGGACATAATCCTTTTATTATTGGATTAACATGTATATTAGTAATTGCTCTTACATTACAATTACGATTAGAAAACACAATATCAATTGCTTTAGTAACAGTTATCGCCATTATGGAGTATCAAGGCGAAGATTTCTTTAGTTTTGCCTTACTTCGATTTGCGACGATTATGATTGGTATTATTGCGGCTTCACTTGTAAATTTAGTATTTATGCCGCCAAAATATGAAACAAAACTTTATCATCGTATCGTTGATAATACAGAAGAAATTGTAAAATGGATTCGAATGAATAGCAGGCAGGCTTCTGATTTTACAACGCTAAAAACTGATATTGATCGTATGAAAGAAAAAATGATTAAACTAAATCATTACTATTTGCTGTATAAAGAAGAAAGAAGCTATACGAAAAAAGTAAAGTTCGCAAAAATTCGTAAGCTCGTTTTATTCAGACAAATGTTAGCGACAACAAGCCGTGCTTTAAGTACGTTAAAATCATTACACCGTACTGAAAATGAACTGCGCTATATGCCGGAAGAATTTCAGGAATCTATCCAAAATGAACTTGACTCATTAACGCATTATCATGAACAAGTTTTATTAAAATTTATTGGTAAAGCAAAAAAACAACAATCAGTTGAAATGCTTGATGAAGTTGAAACAGGTAAACAAGAATTAATTGATATCTTTATGGAATATCAAAATAAGGACGATGAAGAAGCATATAAAACATGGTTACATCTCTTCCCTCTTATTTCTTCCATCATTAACTATAGCGAAGAAGTAGAGCATTTAGATTTGCTTGTAGATAGCTTCTACACATATCATAAACCAGAAAAAGAACTCCAAATCGATGATAAAAAAGAAGACGAATAAAAAAACAGCTCCTTTTATGGTAAAGGAGCTGTTTCTGTTATATGTTGAAGTTGATATAAATTGTAATAAAATCCTCTTTTTCGCATTAACTCTTCATGAGAACCAGTCTCTTTAATCTCACCGTCTTCAATGTAAATAATCGTATCAACATGCGTAATCGTCGCTAATCGATGTGCGATTATAATCGTTGTCCGGTCAGCAGCTAACGTCTGAAGCGCTTCTTGAATATACCTTTCATTTTCTAAATCTAATGCTGAAGTTGCTTCATCTAATATAAGTACCGACGGATTCTTTAGAAACACTCGTGCAATTGCCACGCGTTGTCTTTGCCCGCCTGATAGCTTCACACCACGTTCTCCAACGACAGTATTATAACCATCTGGTAAGTCTATAATAAAATCATGAATTTGCGCAGCTTTGGCAGCTGCAATCACTTCTTTCTCTGTAGCTTTCGGATTTCCATATAAAATATTAGCTCCAATTGTATCGCTAAACAATAAATTATCCTGCAGTACAATTCCAATATGACTACGCAAATTTCTCATATTGTACTTTCTTACATCTATGCCATCTACATAAACCGCGCCTTCAGAAACATCATAGAAACGCGGGATCAAACTAGCAAGAGATGACTTTCCTCCCCCACTCGCTCCTACAAGCGCTACTTTCTCTCCAGGCTGCATAGTTAATGACAAGTTGTGTAATATCTCTTTTTCATCTGCATTATAACGAAAAGAAACATTGTCAAATACAATTTCTCCATTTAATTTTTTCGTTTGTACCGCATTTGGTACATTAACAATATCGTATTTTTCATCTAACAGTTCAAACACACGGTCCATCGATGCAAAAGATTGTGTTAATGTTGTAGATGAATTAACAAGGCGGCGAAGCGGACTATATAAACTATCCATATATCCAACAAAAGCTACCATTGTTCCTAGCGTTAACTGCCCTTGAATTACTTCATATGCTGCAAAACCAATCACAAGTAACGGACCTAAATCGGTTAACGTATTTACTGCCGAAAATGTTCTTGCCGTCCAACTTGTATGGGTTAATGCTTTCGTTAAAAATTCATTATTTCTTTTTTCAAACTGCTTCCCCTCATACTCTTCTAACGCAAAGCTACGTGTCACTTGCATTCCTTGAATACGTTCATGCAAATACCCTTGCATCGTCGCTAACGCTTGTGAACGCTCTTTCGTCAATTTCCGAAGACGTCCGAAAAAATATTTCACTGCAATTACATAAATAGGTAAAATCAATAACGCAACAAATGTTAATTTTATATTCATAGAAAACATAACAATGATAGCAATAGCAATTGTTGCAGTATCTAACCAGACGTTCATCAAACCAGTAATTACAAAATCCTTCGTTTGTTCTACATCATGGATGACACGCGAAATAATCTCCCCTGTTTTTGTATTGGAGTAATAACGTAAACTTAACTTTTGTAAGTGACCGAAAATATGCTTCCGCAAATCATATAGTATTGTATTTGCGATACGTTGGGCGAAATATTGACGATAATATTCAATCGGTGGTCTTAATACCGCAAAAATAAAAAAAGCAATTCCAATCGCTGTTATTAATTGAGATGTTTTATCTTGAAGTGAGCCTGCGCCTTGAATTACATCATCGATAATATACTTTAATAACCACGGCATAATAAGTGGGATACCGAACTTAACTAGTCCAATAATAATTGTAATAGCAATAAGCCATCGATATGGTTTAACAAATTGTAAATATCTTTTTATGCCTTGCACATAATCCCCCCTCTAATAGGACAAACCTGCCGGGAAGCCCCCTGCAGGTTTGTTTTAATTTCTGTACATTAAATATCGTTCATACCACATATCTACGAAATCTGGTGCAAATGGACCTTTTCTTTGATGAATCCACTGTGTTAAATGTGCTACATTTCGTTTTAAAATTGTATCAATAACAGGTGGATACTGCATAATTTGACTATGTTTTTCATACTCATCTTCATCTAGAAGCGTATATGTCATATCTGGATATACTTTAATATCTAAATCATAATCAATATACTTTAATGCTTCAGGATCATACGCAAAAGGTGAGCTTAAATTACAATAATAATATACGCCATCTTCCCTAAGCATCCCAATCACATTAAACCAATAGTTGGCATGAAAATAACAAATTGCTGGTTCACGAGTAATCCATGTTCGGCCATCCGATTCTGTAACTACTGTACGATCATTCGCTCCGATTACAAGACTCTGTGTCCCTTTTAAAATTGTTGTTTCTTCCCACATTCTATGAATGGAGCCATTATGTTTATAACTATGTATTTGTACTTTTTCTCCTTCTTTGGGAAATCCCATATATGCTCCCTTCTTTCAACTGCAAATGCCCTTTGAACGGCATTCACTTTTTTTCTATTATAACTTTTTTGTCGAAATTTTAAAACTAAAGGGATAAGACTCTATTTTTCAAACTGAATATGCAGGAGGTTTATCGTTGAATACTATGCCCCAACTCTTCTTAAGAGATAGGGATTGTACTGCATTATTTATAAGCGAGGACATGTAATAGAAAAAGCCCTTCTCTATTTCCATACAAAGAAGGACTTTTCACCTGAAGATAACAATATATCTTATCCTAAATTTGAAATCATTTTTTCAGTTGTAAAAGATTGAATTACACTATTCGTTTGTTCTTCAAATTTCTCATGTAACATCTTCAACGCTACTTCTGTTCTATATATTTCCTGGCGGATAAAATGCAGTTCTTTTTTATCGCACGTATCTTTTTCATTCATTTCGATTTGTTGATACTTCTCTAGATGTGCTTGTAACTTTAACAACTCATCCATCGTTTCTAATTGCTCCCCTACCAACTTATCAAAATCGTTCATTACTTACCCCCTTTTGGACTTATTCATCAGTTATTATTCCTAATTATATAATTCTAATTGTTAACTTCCTTCTCCTTTGACTACATTTGTTGACTTATTAGAAGTTATGTCGTTCGCTTTCTTTTCATTACAACGATCCACGCAAAAAGAAAACACTTCTCCCGAATTAGAGAAGTGTTTTTCTTTCATTACTGATTTGAGCTAGAAGATTGTGATTGTTTTGCAGCTGACTTAGCATTTTGTTTTTTCACAGAATGCACGTCTGTTTCAGTTGCAAATTCTGTACCATAACTAGCGTTTGCACTTTGTGCACCAGAAGCTTGTGCTTTCTTTGCTTCTGATTGTGCGTTTGCTTGTTTTACAGCTTGTACATCTGTTTCAGTTGAAAACTCTGTACCATAACTAGCATTTGTACTTTGAATGCTAGCACCAGAAGTTGCTTTGTTATAACCTTGTTGTTTTTTACTCATCTTTCTCACCTCCACAATCAATAATGTAACCAATTCACTTAGAAGCTATCCGTAATTTTCTTTTTTAAAATTTCCGCATATAACTTTTGTTACTCATTCAAACTATAGAAAATGGAGGTGTAAATATGTATATAGGACGCGATATGACTGAACTAACGATGATTTCAAAAAATGAATGGAAAGAAGATGAATTAGCTTATTTTCATCACTCACTACAACAGGTTCTGCCTTATTTAAATGTAGAAGGGCAAAGTATTTACAAAGAAATTGTAGTAGAAATCAAATCAAGAGGCGGCTTACAAGAAGGTGAAGCTAGTTGGACTCATGGGACAAAAATTTCTTACGATTAAAAAAGTGTTCCCTAGATTGGGAACACTTTTTTTGTTTATTGCATTGTAATTTTCTCCACACAATTTTCATAAATAGTACGGTGTGATTTTGAGAAAGGTAATTGCTCAAATAACTCTTTTGATACAAATTTTAATTTATCTGTATCAACAATATTACCGGTTATTTTTCCGTAAAATACAAATATATCCCAAGTACGATGTGTAAACGTATGTTGTACATTCATTGCGTATTCATCAATAGAAACCTCGAGCTCAAATTTTTCTTTCATATAATCTATAAGCTGTTCCTTCTGATTTCGAATACCTTCTCCAAGTTCCACATTCGGAAACTCCCACATGTTAGCTAACAAACCTGTACTTGGACGTTTATTAATAACGTAACGACCGTCTTCAGTTTGAAGTACACCTGCAACAATAGGTACCATTTTAGGAGCTTTCGCTTTACTTTTTACTGGTAATTCTTTTTGAACACCTTCAGCATATCCTCTGCAATGTTCACGTACAGGACAAAGTAAGCATGCTGGATTTTTCGGAATACAAATTAGTGCACCTAATTCCATCAATCCCTGATTAAAATAAGATGGGTTTTCTACTGAAATAATTTCACGCACAATCTCTTCAAAAACTTTTCGAGTCTTTGGTTTTGCAATATCATCCCATACTGATAAAATACGAGATAATACACGCATAACATTTCCATCAACTGCCGGCTCTGGTATACCATATGCGATACTTAAAATAGCACCTTTTGTATATGGTCCGACTCCTTTTAGCTTTTCAATTTTCTTTACATCACTTGGTACAACTCCGCCGTATACTTCTTTTACCTCTTTTACTGCCGCATGTAAATTACGTGCTCTAGAATAATATCCTAAACCTTCCCATGCTTTTAATACTTCTTCATCATCTGCGTTCGCTAACGCTTCAAGTGTAGGAAACTTCCCCATAAAATTTGCGTAATATGGTTTTACAGCTTCTACTCTTGTTTGCTGTAACATAATTTCAGAAACCCAAACGCGGTATGGATCTTTATTCTTTCTCCATGGTAAGTCGCGCTGTTCTTCTTCAAACCAACCAATTAAATCATTTTGAAACTGCTCTATATTAAAATTGTTTAGTATTTCAAGTGTCAAACTTGATCCCCCTCATTTTTTTGCATATAAGTACTATTATAAAGATTTTAGGAAAAAATTTAAGTAAGATGATACAGGAAATAGAAGGCAAAGGACTTGAGGTATCGAATAAAAAGAGTTACATTAATAAAAAACGGAGGTGGATTTCTATGGACACAGCCACTCACCTTGTTATGGGGATCACTTTAGGTAGCTTAGCAACATTAGATCCAGCCATAGCACAAAGTGATATTGGCCCCCAAGCTGTTATGCTTGCTACAATTGCTGGTTCCAACATTCCTGACATTGACACAGTTTTAAAATTGCGTAATAACGCTAAATATATAAGAAATCATCGTGGAATTACTCATTCTATTCCTGCGGTAATTCTTTGGTCATTCCTTATAAGTGGCATCTCTTTCGCCTTCTTTTCAGACGCTCCATATCTTCATCTACTGCTTTGGTCATTTATTGCTGTCTTCCTTCACGTCTTTGTAGATATTTTCAATGCCTATGGTACACAAGCATTACGGCCTTTCACAAAAAAATGGGTCGCACTCGGCGTGATTAATACATTCGACACCGTAATTTTCTTTATCCATATACTTGCAATTGCTTGCATGCTCGTCGGTTCTCATAAGGGATATACAGCTTTAGCGGCATATATATTAATGATTGTTTACTATATCGGACGGATTATGATGCACAGAAATATAAGAAGCGTTGTACACAAACGTTTCAAAAATGTCGAAAAGATTATCATTTCTCCTTCTTACCGATTTTACCATTACCATTTAGCAATCGTTACGGCTGATTATTACTACGTTGCGAGATGGCACCGTGGTAACATCATGATATATGATAAGTTCGATCGGGTACCGTTCCCAGACAATAATATTATGCGAGCAGCTAAACAAGATGAAAACATCTCGGCCTTTCTATCTTTCTCTCCTGTATATCGCTGGGATATTTTTGATCATGACCATTATTATGAAGTACGATTCATTGATTTACGATATCGAAGTAAAGATTATTATCCATTTGTTGCAATCGTTCAGCTCGACCACAATTTAAATATTATTAGTTCCTATACAGGATGGATCTTTAGTGAAGAAAAGCTTCGAAAAAAACTGGAATTACTTCCACATTAAAAAAAGCGACTTAAGTCGCTTTTTTTAATGTTTCAAATGATCTTCTTGATTAATTAAATGACTATACTTCGGATTATTTGTACGCATTTCATGAAGGCGTACACCATGATTATTAATCCATGATCGTACCACTTGTTCCGTCATTTCATCGCCTTGATAACGACCTGATTTTGCATAAGTTGTTTGAAAATCTTCCCATAGTAACTCAACCCACGCACGAGCTTGTGCGTAAGAAAGCTTGTCATTCTTGTCTAATAATTCTTTCGTTAATGTTTCATAAATATCATTCATATTATAATCTCCTTTTACCTATTTATCCCTTCATTTCTAAAGGATAGTTTCTTCAATTTTGCACATTCTATAATTGATACTTCTTAAAGAGGTATCAACCGATAATGAGGAGGGCGTTCGTAATGGGTAAACAAGCCGAATTTTGGTCTGAGTCAAAAAACAACAGCAAAATCGACGGTCAACCGAAAGCGAAATCACGCTTCGCTTCGAAACGACCTAACGGCACAATTAACACGCACCCACAAGAACGTATGCGTGCTGCAAATCAGCAGGAAGAGTAATACAAATTAAATTAACTTCCTACACGAGGTGATAAAGATGAGCTACCGTGATCGCTTAGATAGTCGTTCTGAATTATTTAACCATACGTGGACTCGTCCAAAACATGCGAAAGCGCAAGTTAACGGACAGACGCAACAAACCCAGTCTCTCATTATATTGGCAAATGAATGTAAAAAACGCCAATTTTAGAATCTCCTATCTCCTTTAACGCCTACCAAAGATGAAAACCAGAGAGATATATGCTCTCTGGTTTTTATTTTTCTTGCAATAAGGAAATTGGTATGCCAATCTCTTCATTATCATTTTGCTTATATCCCCAAGCAAATACCCCATTGAAATACGTAATTTTAAATAATACACCAGGTTCTTCTACTAATTCATATGTTTCACCAATACGGAATTTGTTTATATCCGTCATATAAGCACGAGCCATTGCCATTTTTCTCATTAATACATCAAATTCATTGACAATCCCAAGCTGCTCAGCTTTTACTGCTTGCTCCTTCAAAGCGCCAATTTCTTCCCTTAGCTCATGCGGTGTCATTTCACTGTAGCGTTTTGGCATATTCATCTTATTCTCCTCATTCCTCTTCGCGTTTCATTTGCAAAAATATCTCGATTTCATCAATAGAGAATCCTTTTCGATATAACGCTTGTTTCATCTTGTTTTCAAATGTCCATCCATCATGCTTCTTATATTTCTCATAATATTTATTCCCATGATAGTGTAACGCTTCTTGTTGCTTTTCGTCATCTTTTTCGTCTTTCAATTCTTCCAAACAAATTTGAATTACTTCTCTAGAATATCCTTTTCGAACAAGCATCTCATCTAACTTTAGTTTCATTTGTAAAAAAGAATGTTTTTGATAAGATTTTTTCTTCTTCTCTATGAGAAACAAGGCATTCTCAATTTGCTTTTCCTTCGGATATTCTTGTAAACTATGTGTAATAATTAAATCCTGAACACCTTTATTTAATAACTCTCTTTTAATAACAGTTGGACCTTTTCGATTCACATTACTTTGCGTTCGCGTATATAAAACAGCATACTCTTTATCATTAATATATCGGTCATGTAATAATTTCGAAACGACTTCAGAGATGATGGCCTGTCCCACTTCTTTTTTTCGTAAAAAATCTTCTATTTCTTGTTTTGTTCTCATTTGATAGGATAAATAGGAGATTGCTTGTAAATATGCTTTTTGTACTTCTTCATTGTACAAAATATTTCCTAACTCGATTTCATCGATTTCTAAACCTTTTTGTAATCCATGTTTTATTAAGATTACTTGATCCACACTAAATCCGTACTCTTCGCCTTGACCTTTATCAATATAAATATTAAATCGTTCTTTCGATCGTTTTTGTACTTCTATTTTTGTAATGACAGCCATACTCTCACCTCTCTATTATTTTAACATAGTCGAGGAACATTTTTTCTTTTCAAGAATATATATAATGAGGAGGAAATACTTGTGAAAATCGCAATTTCTGGTGGTACAGGCTTTATCGGTAAATCCCTTTCTACTTTTTTTATTCAAAAAGGATATACTGTTTACATTCTCACACGAAAAAAAACTACTGAAACTTCCGATCCTAACCTTCAGTATGTTCAATGGACACCAGATTTACAAACCTTCCCCCTCTCTTCTATTGATGTAGTTATTAATCTAGCCGGAGAGTCTATTAATAGTAGATGGACAAAGCAACAAAAGAAAGCCATTTTAAACAGTAGAATTCAAACAACAAAAGGACTCATTAAACAATTGCAGGGACTCCATACAAAGCCACACACATTTATTAACGCAAGTGCTATTGGATACTATGGAACGTCTGAAATAGAGTCTTTTACAGAACAGCATGAGACTCCTGGAAATGACTTTTTAGCAAATACAGTATATTCATGGGAACAAGAAGCATCTAAAGCACGTTCTCTCGGAATACGAACAATCTACGCAAGATTTGGAGTTGTATTAGGTGCAAATGAAGGAGCTCTTCCAAAAATGCTACTTCCCTATCAATTCTATATCGGCGGCACCATTGGTTCTGGGAAGCAATGGTTATCATGGATTCATATAGACGATGTCGTTCGTATGATGGATTTCATTATACACAAAAAAGAAATTGATGGTCCTCTTAATATGACAGCACCAACACCTATAAGAATGAAGGAATTTGGAGAAACCATTGCAACTATAATGAAAAAGCCTCATTGGTTGCCTGTACCTTCTTTTATCATTCAAACTTTATTAGGTGAAATGAGCATACTTGTACTAGAAGGGCAACGTGTATTACCCATTAAAGCAATTGAACATGGATACCAATACACATTTCCAGAAATAGACCATGCATTACAAAATATACTTTCGCATACAATGTAGTACTTCTAAAACACAATTTTACATGGGCTCTTTCAAAACTTTCATTTTCTAGGATCCGAAGCATTACCATACAAATAACCTTTCAGTTACTTTCCCTTAACTTCCATTAGCATTATAAAGTAACAGAAATGAGGTACCTATGAAAATATTGCTCAAACAAGCCATTGTATACCCTATTACATCTCAAAAGTTTCAAGGAGATGTACTCGTTACAGGAGAGCGAATTACCGAGGTCAAACCTTTTATTCCACCTACTCAAGATATGACCGTTATAGATGCACGAGCACTCCATCTCTTACCTGGCTTTATTGATGTCCATACTCACCTTGGTCTCTATGATGAAGGTACTGGTTGGGCTGGAAATGATGCCAATGAAACATCTGAAGTTTCAACACCACATATTCGTTCTTTAGATGGAATCCATCCTTTAGATATTGCCTTTCAAGACGCTGTACAAAACGGAATTACAACCGTTCACGTTATGCCTGGCAGTCAAAATATTATCGGGGGTACTACTTGTGTAATAAAAACAGCTGGAACTTGTATTGATCATATGATTATTCAAGAACCTGCTGGTTTAAAGATTGCCTTTGGAGAAAATCCTAAAAAAGTCCATAGTAATGGAACAAAAGAATCCATTACACGTATGGGGATTATGGGGTTACTTCGGGAATCATTCTATGAAGCACAACACTACGGGCACGAAGCTGATTTTCGAATGCTTCCTATTTTAAAAGCATTACGTCGTGAAATACCCGTACGTATCCACGCTCACCGAGCAGATGATATTAGTTCTGCTCTACGCTTTGCAACAGAATTCAATCTCGATTTACGCATTGAACATTGCACAGAAGGACACTTTATTGTTGAAGAACTTTCAAAACACAATTTGAAGGTTTCAGTTGGTCCCACTCTGACACGCCGTTCTAAAATCGAACTAAAAAATAAAACATGGGATACTTACCATATATTATCAAAAAATGGTGTGGAAGTTTCTATCACAACAGATCATCCTTATACACCCATTCAATATTTAAATGTTTGCGCTGCTGTTGCAGTAAGAGAAGGGTTAGACGAGAAAACAGCACTAGAAGGAATCACCATATTCCCAGCACGAAATTTACGTTTAGAGGATAGAATTGGAAGCATCGAAGTTGGAAAAGACGCCGATCTCGTGCTATGGACTCATCATCCTTTCCATTATTTAGCCAAGCCTGTACTAACTATGATTGATGGAAAAATAATTTACAAAAAAAATAAAAAAAACTAGTTTATTTTTTTGACTAGATAAAGTATTATACGATTATAAACTGAATGAAACCATAATCAATTTGTGTCGTGATTATCATTTTCAAATTGATGAATGGGGAAGGCAAATGGTGCGCCACCAGCGTTAGAAACTGGTTCTAGTGGGTTCGATTCCCACCCCGAAATTTTTTAAAGATTGATATAAAAATTTCGAGGGTGGGGTGTTTTTTCGTCATGCTACCCTCGTGTGAGGAGGAGTTAGTATGTTGAAAAAACGCGACTTACACGACAGCCACGTTCTATACGAGTTAATGGTGGATCCAGCTGTCTTCCCTTTTGTGCGTCAAAAGGCTTATTCTTATGAAGAATATTTATTCTTAACGAAACAAACGATTGAAGCTGAAGAGCGTGGTGAATTAATTTCACGCACAATTTTAGATGAATGGGGTAACCCTATCGGAACAATTACTTTATTTGATGTGCAAGAAAAAGCTGGATTTCTCGGGACATGGCTTGGCAAACCATATCATGGAAAAGGCTATAACAAATTGGCAAAAGATTCATTTTTTAGTGAACTTTTCTATGAATTAGATATTGAAACAATTTTCATGCGTATTCGTAAAATAAATATTCGTTCTATTAAAGCTGCAGAAAAACTACAATATGTGAATCTAGCAAACGAAACAAGAAAAGCCGTATATGATGAAATTAACGCAAACGAAGAAGTGTATAACCTATATGAAATTCCAAAAGATCAATACACACTTGCTACAATGCGAGATACAACCTTCCAAGATGCTCATCAATTAAAAGAAGCGTAATCTAAATTTTCTGAAATGATAATCAATCGTTAACATTTTCCATATGCGTATATCCCCTCATGTCTTTGGAAACGATAAATAGTAACTTTAAGACACGAGGTGATTTGTAATGGATAAAAAGAAACGTGATAAAGCAAAAAACACATTATCTAGTACACAAGAAGTTCTCTATCAACGCGAATTTCAAAAAGCAGATCGTGCAGCAGGATATCGCTCGAAAAGCATTTAAAGTGAAAATGAATAATTAGAAATTTCCCCCCTAATTATTCATTTTCATTACATAATTTTCTCGACTGATAGAAGTAAGCAAAAAAGCCCCTTATACATAAGGGACTTTTTTGCTGTGGACAACTTTATCCACAAAACCGATGAAATTGTTAGTAATTTTCAAAAACATTTAATATTTTTCTATATTAAAGCATATATCAGCTGTTTTAATTGTGGATATTTTTCTAAAAATTGTGGACAATGTGGATATAGTTGTTAATATTCCGACTTTACTGTTTAATGAAAGCGCAATCCTTTTGTGGATAACTTGCTAAATTTTCTTTAAAAATAATAAAGAACCCTCTTTACATATACAAAGAGGGTTTCATATTAAGTAAAAGATTGTGCAAGAGCAGGTGATTTAATAGGTATATGACGCGGTTCTGCATGATTTTCTGCCAAAATTGCATCTACAATATGACCAGCTGGCTCTGGAAGATAGATGCTTTTCATTGCTTCTTTCATTTGAAGAAGCTTCACATCATCTTGTAATAATGCCTCTGTTTTTGCAAAAACCTCACTATCATCGCGAATGACAACTGCTGCTCCCTTTCTTTCAAAGTACATCGCATTTTCATTTTCTTGTCCTGGAACAGGCTTATATAAAATGACAGGTACTTGCAACGCTGCTGCTTCACTTAATGTTATTCCGCCTGGCTTCGTAATCATACAAGAAGTAACACGGAATAATTCATCAATATTTTCAACATACCCAAACACTTTTAATGCATCGGAATTTTGCTTCTGTAAACTTAATAAATCCTGTTTTAAAGCTTCATTTTTCCCACAAACGACAACTACTTGTAAATTAGGCACTGACATAAATGATTGGCATAGTTCTTTTACATTTCCTAATACCCCATGAGCACCTGCTACAATTAGTAAAATCTTTTTATTCTTACATAACTGATATTTATTATATATGATTTCTGGATTTACCTTTAACTCAAAACTACTCCGAATTGGAATTCCTGTTTCAACAATTTGTTCCGCAGGTACACCGATATCAACCATCAATTCTTTCACATGATCCGTTGCAACAAAATAACGATCTACTTCTCGATGAATCCATATTTTGTGCACGCAAAAATCCGTTAATACGTTATAGACAGGAATTGAAATACCTGTTTGTTTCTTCAATTCTGGTACAGCGATAATTGGAAATGTATTAATTACAATATCTGGTTTCTCCACCTGTAACAGTGTTTTCAAACGTTTTCTTCCAAAGTTCGCATACCAAGATGCTATTTTCTTATCATAAATTTTTTCTACCCCGTAATAAAACAAACGATATAATTCTTTTCCTATTGTATAACTTTTTAAATATAGATATTTTGTAATGTCAGTTATAAATGGATGTGATTCTCCAAACAAGTCGCATACAATAACATCTTCAATTCCTTTTTGGCGAAATGTTTGTTCTAATGTTTTTGCTACTTGCACATGACCATTACCGTAATGTGCAGTTAATATTAAAACCTTGGGGTTTTTTATCAAACAAATCCACTCCTAGCTTTTTGTTTCTCCATATTGCATATACGACAATAGGAAAAACATTTTCCTTAAAAATTACATAAACAGATTCTAATAATTCCCTTTCAGCTATGTACCTGTCGTGGATATGCAAAGCATATAAGATTGACCCCTTAATCCTATCTGTGCTCATATCTTTACATTATACTTTCCTATAAGAGCTTTCGCAATAACTTACAAATGTTCTCTATTCCATGATACTCACTCTTTTACTTCTTAATTCTTTTTACTATTTTGATTTCCCTTTACAATTATGTAAATTTCTCCATTTATTCCGTACAAAATTATGGATATTCTATTTTCAGTATACTCTTTTATCAATATATACTCTAGATTTTATTGTAAAGAAAGCAAAAAGCCTAATCCAATATTTGGATTAGACCGCTTGTAAAATATATTTAGCATGTTCTACATTTTTCTCAGTAGGTGGTTCTACATTTGCGAGTGGATACTTGTGTCCAAGCGCCTCCCATTTATATACACCAAGCTTATGATATGGTAACACTTCAACTTTTTGAACATTAGACAGACTTTGAATAAAGCTAGATAGTTTTTGTAGATCCTCTTCATTATCCGTAACACCAGGAACTAATACGTGTCGTACCCAAATCGGTTTATTCTTATCCGATAAATAACGAGCAAATTGTAAAATATGTTCATTTGGTTTCCCTGTTAATTTACGATGCTTTTTGGAATCGATATGTTTCAGATCCAATAAAACTAAATCTGTATAATCCATTAAAATATCTAGCTTATTTTGGAATTCTGGTTCCTCAGAATAACAACCACCAGAAGAGTCGATTGTTGTATGGATACCAGCCTCTTTACACTTTTTAAACAACTCAATTAAAAAGTCTAGCTGTAATAATGGCTCTCCACCGCTAACTGTTATACCGCCTCCGGAAGCTTCAATAAATGGAAGGTAACATGTCACATCCTGCATCACTTCTTCAACTGTTATTTCTTTACCTTTACCGATTTCCCACGTATCAGCATTATGACAATATTGACAACGTAATAAACACCCTTGTGTAAATATGACATAACGAATCCCTGGGCCATCAACAGTACCACAAGACTCTACAGAATGTATTCTTCCTTTTACCATGTTACTTCCTCCTTTATTGAAACAGCCTCCCTTCGCTATATATTAAGAGCGAAGGGACACTTTTTTCATTTACATGCTTTCATGCATTGTACGGTTAATTACATCAATTTGTTGTTCACGAGTTAATTTAATAAAGTTTACAGCGTAACCAGATACGCGAATTGTTAATTGTGGATATTTCTCAGGATGTTCCATTGCATCCATTAATGTTTCACGGTTAAATACGTTAATATTTAAGTGGTGGCCTTCTTTTACTGCATAGCCATCAAGCATTGATACTAAGTTACGTACTTGTACATCATCTTCTTTACCAAGTGCTTTCGGAATAATAGAGAATGTATTAGAAATACCATCTTGTGCATCTTCATATGGTAATTTAGCCACAGATAATAATGAAGCTAATGCACCTTTTGTATCACGTCCATGCATTGGGTTCGCACCTGGTGCAAATGGTTCTCCAGTACGGCGGCCATCTGGAGTATTACCAGTTTTCTTACCGTATACAACGTTAGATGTGATTGTTAAGATTGACATTGTATGAACAGAATTTCTGTATGTTTTATGTTTACGAAGTTTATTCATAAATGTTTTTACAAGATTTACAGCAATCTCATCTACACGATCATCATTGTTACCGTATTTAGGGAAATCTCCTTCAATCTCGAAGTCAACTGCAATACCATTTTCATCACGAATTGGTTTTACTTTTGCGTATTTAATTGCACTTAATGAATCTGCTACTACAGATAGACCAGCAATACCTGTTGCCATTGTACGAAGAACGTTTGTATCATGAAGTGCCATTTCAATACGTTCATAGCTATATTTATCATGCATGTAATGGATAACATTTAATGTGTTTAAATATAGACCCGCCAACCATTCCATTGTCATATCAAACTTATGCATAACTTCTTCATAATTTAATACTTCAGAAGTAATTGGTGCGTACTCAGGACCAACTTGTGCTTTAGATTTTTCATCTTTACCACCGTTAATCGCATATAATAATGCTTTCGCTAAGTTTGCACGAGCTCCGAAGAACTGCATTTGTTTACCGATTCTCATTGCAGATACGCAACATGCAATACCGTAATCATCGCCGTATTCAGGGCGCATAATGTCATCATTTTCATATTGAATTGCTGATGTTTTAATAGACATTTTCGCACAGTAGTTTTTAAAGTTCTCTGGTAATTGTTTAGACCAAAGAACAGTTAAGTTTGGTTCTGGAGCTGGTCCTAAATTATCTAATGTATGCAAGAAACGGAATGAGTTCTTTGTTACTAATGGACGACCATCTAATGCCATACCACCGATAGATTCAGTTACCCAAGTTGGGTCACCAGAGAATAATTCATTATAATCAGGTGTTCTTGCGAATTTCACAAGACGTAATTTCATAATGAAGTGATCTACAATTTCTTGTACTTCTTCTTCTGTTAAAGTACCATTTGCTAAATCTCTTTCAATGTAAATATCTAAGAATGTAGAAGTACGCCCAAGACTCATTGCAGCCCCGTTTTGCTCTTTAATCGCTGCAAGGTATGCGAAGTATAACCATTGGAATGCTTCTTGCGTGTTTGTTGCTGGCTTAGAAATATCGAAGCCATGAGAAGCGGCCATTTCTTTTAACTCTTGAAGTGCACGCATTTGCTCAGATAACTCTTCGCGTAAACGCATTGTATCTTCGCTCATTACACCGCCAGTTAAATTTAAATCAGCTTTTTTCGCTTCAATTAAATGATCAATACCATATAACGCTACTCGGCGATAGTCACCGATAATACGTCCACGTCCGTATGCATCTGGAAGACCCGTAATAACACCTGATTTACGTGCATTTCTCATTTCTGGTGTGTATGCATCAAATACACCTTGGTTATGAGTTTTTCTCCAATCTCTAAAAATACGACTAAGTTCTTTATCCATTTCGTATCCATAAGATTCACAAGCTTGTTCTGCCATACGAATACCACCATATGGTTGTAAAGAACGTTTAAATGGTTTATCAGTTTGGAAACCGACTACTTTTTCAATATCTTTATTTAAGTATCCAGGGGCATGTGATGTAATAGAAGAAACAATTTTTGTATCCATATCAAGAACGCCACCGTTTTCACGTTCTTTCGTTGTTAAATCCATTACTTGATCCCAAAGTTGTTTCGTTGCTTCAGTTGCTTCTGCTAAGAAAGATTCGTCTCCTTCGAAAACGTTTACATTATTTAAAATGAAATCGCGAACATCAATCTCTGCTTTCCATTTTTCACCTTTAAAGTTTTCCCATGCGTTTTTAACATTTTCTAATACTTGAGTCATCCTAATCTCCTCCATTTTTGATTATTACAGGACTAAGATTTTTTATATAACAGCTTACACACTTAGAATACTACTTTTTTACGAAAGTGAACGAAATAGTTGTGACATGTTTGTGAAATATTGAGCAAACTACTATATATATAGTGTTAACTTCATTTAAAAGTCTTTAAAATTAACCCTTTCCTTAATTGTATTTTTTTGGTATCCTTATATACGAGTCCTATTTTGTAATATAAGAACAATACCCATTGTAGAGCTGTAATACTCTTATCTCCTAATCTGTTATAGTTTTTATAACAGAACAAAAAAGTGTACACATGTTGTACACTTTTTTGTTACTTCTATAAAACATCTCTTTTTCTATTGCCATCATAGAATCCGCCACGATTGTCTGTTAATGAAATTATTTGCTCTAGTCCCTCTATATGATCACCTATAATTCGAAGTACAGCTGGAGGGTGACCTATTTTTGCGAAATGTTCACTGGGACGAATACGGTTCATCTTATCAACCTCAACACGATATACACATGCAATTTCAAATCCAGACAGAAGAGCCTTCACTTGTGCTACACAAGGTGACAATAAAGATTTATACCCAATTGCTTTCAAACACTTTTGGCTAAATGCATTAGGTACCGCAATAAGTGAGCCTACCCCTAAATCCTTTCTATCACAAGCTAAATTTAGTGCATACTTAAATGCAGTTACAAGATGAAGTGGTACTCTTAAATCTAAATAGTGATTTAAATCATTTAATGCGACGTCCTTTCCATCTGCTATAGCTTTTGCAAAAGGATATAGCTCACTCGCTGGAATAATAAAATCGCCGTCTATAAATAACACAATTTCTCCTTTGGCAAAATAAGTTCCAAGTGAGCGCCCTACATCATTTCCGAGTGCTTCTTTATATACAATTGTCGTTGCCCCTTTGTCTTTTGCAATTTTTTTCGTTTTATCTGACGAACCATTTACGACAACGATAATTTCGAAGGGTTCAATTTTGCGAAGCTCTTCTATAACGTTTCCAATTGTTTTCTCTTCATCTTGTACGGGAATAACAACAGATAGTTGCTTTCCTTTATACAAATTAGATGTGACGCCCCATCCTTGATAAAACTCTTCAAAACTTAAAGTATGATAGACACTATCCCTTTTCCTATTTCCATCATAATATCCTCCGCGCTCATCACTGCTTAATATCCGTGCCGCTACTGCTTCTATATGATCACCTATCATTCTTTTTTCAGATTGGGAAAGATTTGTTCCATATGCAGCATGCTGGAATGGACGAAATTTATTTGGCGTAATAACGTCAATGGCGCAATGACGACTAATTCTCCATTTACTTTGAAGTAGGCGTAAATGAGCCACAATAGGATTAACAAAACATTCATATCCGATGCTTTGAACGACTTCTTTCGTCAGCGCATGAGGTACATCTAATAAAGAATTAATTTTTAATTCTTCACGCTCTAACATTGCATTTAATATTTGGCGCCATACTGTAATAGAAGTAGGTTTTTGCCTTTTTAAAAATAATGCATCCAAATTATTTAAAACTACATCTGCCTGATCGTATAAAATCGGATTAAGGAATAATTTTAATTTTGAAGTTTGAATAGCAAAATCACCATCTATAAATAGTAATACATCACCTATCGCATGTTTTGCGCCGACTGCACGTCCAACATCGTTCCCTAGTAGCTCTGTATGTTTGATTACTTTACACCCTAAACGATCTGCAACATCTTCTGTTCCATCATTACAACCGTTTGCTACTACAATAATTTCTACTGGATTTAATGGTCTTACCGATTGAATAACGTCTGAAATCGTATCGACCTCATTACATGCAGGAATAATAACAGATAATGACTTAGCCATTGTTTTGTTCACGAAACCACTTAATTGTTTCCTTCAATCCGTTTTCCCACGTTACTTTCGCCTGAAATTGAACAAGCTTTTTTAATTTTGTTACATCTGGTCTTCTATTTGGAATTTCTTCAAAACCATGAGGATATACTTCTTCAAAAGGCACTTGTACAATCTTCGAAGAAGAATTCGTTAATTTTTTAATTACTTCTGCTACTTCTTTTATACTCTGTTCATTCTCAGAACCTATATTAATAATCTCACCATTTACCTTCTCATCCATTGCCCGAATTGTTGCTTCTACCGCATCACTCACATACGTAAAACAACGTGTCTGCTTTCCATCTCCATATACGAGAATGTCTTCTCCTTGCAAAGCCGCACTAATAAATCGCGGGATTACCCCTGCATACGGACCATCTTTCGCTCTTGGACCATAAATATTAAAATATCGAACAATCGTTACCGGTAAACCTTCCAATGCGTATCCTAAACATAATGTCTCTTCCAACGTTTTACAAACTGCATAACTCCAACGAATTTTAGAAGTTGCCCCGTATAATCGATCTCCCTCTTCAGAGAAAGGCGGCTTGGCCTTACCATATACTTCTGAAGTAGAAGCAAAAACTACTTTCTTCTTTCCTTTTAACGCTGCTTGTAAAATATTTCTCGTCCCATCAAAATTCGTTTCTATGAGCTCTATACTTTTTTCCATTGTTGTTTTCACACCTAAAATTGCTGCTAAATGAAACACGACATCATGCTGATCTACTAATTCATAAATAGAATTTTTATCTAAAACACTTATTGGAATAACACGGATTTTTTTCATTAACTCTTTATGGTACTTATTTTTACCTTTATAAAAGTTATCCACAACAGTGACCTCATAACCTCTTCTCATCAACTCTTCAGCTAAATGCGACCCGATAAATCCGGCCCCACCTGTAATTAAACATTTCTTACTCATTTACTCACCTTCTTTACAATCCCGCGTGTATCTATTACTCGGTCCATTCCTTTAAAAAGCTTCCAATCAATATTAGAATGATCTGTTAAAATTAAAATACAATCCGCTTTTTTAACTTTTTCTTCATCTAAAGAAACAGATTGATACACCTTATCTCCAATTTCCGCGAAAGAAATATAAGGATCATGATATTCTATCTCGTATCCTTGATTTCTTAATAATTGAATAATCGGTAACGCTGGTGATTCTCTCAAATCATTTACATCTTTTTTATACGCAATCCCTACAATTAACACCGTTGCAGGTGATTGCACCACACTTTTTACTTTCCGGACCATTTTCTCTGGCATTTCTTCATTAATTATATGTGCTGCCTCAATTAATTGACTAATTGCCCCATTCTTTTTTATTCTCCATTGAAAATATAAAGGGTCTACTGGAATACAGTGTCCCCCTATCCCTGGCCCTGGCCAATATGGAGTAAACCCAAATGGTTTTGTAGATGCCGCTTCAATGGCCTCATAAAAATCAATGCCTAAACTTTCACATAGTGTGTTTAGTTCATTTACTAAAGAAATGTTAACTAAGCGCTGAATATTTTCAAATAGCTTGCACATCTCTGCTACTTTCGGAGAGCTAACAGGTACAACTTCGTCAAAAATGGTACTATATAAATCCTGTACCTTTTGTCTACACTTTTCTGTTTGTCCACTAATAACTTTTGGAATAGCTTGAACTGAATATTGACTATTTGCTGGATCAATTCTCTCAGGGGAATATCCGATATAGAAATCTTCCCCTACCTTGTTACTATTTTGAGAAATAATAGGTATGATGACTTCTTCAAGTGTGCCTGGATATGTGGAGCTTTCAAAAATGAAGGTTTGTCCTTTTTGAAGGTTTTGTTGTATATAATGCGAAGCTGAAATGAGGGCACTTAAGTCTGGTTCTCTTTGTTCATTAATTGGAGTCGGGACAGTGACAATAACATAATCACTACTTTGAAAATCAGCAATGCCTTGATCCGGTGTGTTTACTGTTAATTTTTTTTTCGTCAATAAACTTTGTAACTCTTTAGAAGAAACATCTGGAATATAACTTTCTCCTTTTATAATTGAGTCTATTTTTCTAATATCTTTATCTAATCCAAGTACTGTATGCCCTCTTTCTGCAAAATGTACCGCTAAAGGAAGGCCAACATACCCTAACCCAATAATAGCTACTTTACTACTATTCATTTGTATTCTCTTCTTCCCTTCTCAATTGTTGAATGATATCTCTATCTCTATCTCCATCAGTAAAGCCACCACGTTCGTCCGTACGTTGTAATAAATACGTAACCGCCTCAAGTTGATCACCGAAAATACGATCAAACGCTGAAATACGCCCATTTACAAATTCGTGTTGCTCTGGACGTACTCGATTTGTTTTTATAACATCTACTAACTCTACTGTTGTAATAGAGAATCCTTCTAAAATAGCTTTCACTTGTGCTAATGGCGGAATGATAAGGGAGTCATATCCTATTTTCTCTATTACCTTCTTATGAATGGCATGTGGTACAGCAGTTAGTGAGTTATTCCATAAATCTGGTCTTTTCGCTACCAAATTCAAAAAGTATTTTCCCATACTAATTGGATCTGCTGGATGAAACATATCTAATAAGCATTGTAAATCATTTAACACCACGTCATTTCCATCTTCAACAGCATGTAAAAATGGAGTGAGTTTTTTTGCTGGAATAACAAAATCACCATCAACGAATAAACAAATATCTGCCGTAGCATGCATAGCCCCTATTGCTCGTGCTACATTATGTCCAAGCGCCTTCGTAAATTCAACTACAATAACATTCTCTAGCTTTGCCTGTTTAACAGTCTCAACATCTGCTCCATTTGCGACAACTATAATTTCATCTACACCTGCTTCTTTCACTTCTTGTATAACAGACCTTATAGTTATTTTTTCTTCTGATACCGGGATAATGGCACTATATTTCGCTTTTTTCTTTTGTAATAAAACTGGTTTATACTTTCCTACAAACGCTCTATCTCTATTGTCCTCTGAAAAACCACCGCGATTACCGTATGTTTCGATTACGTATTGTAAAGCACGCAAATGATCACCCATAATACGACTAGTCGCTTTCGGATAAGGAGAGCCAGGTGATGTGCCCGTATGGACAGGACGAACTTTATTTGTGTAAATGACATCAACTGAAGCCATATCAGAAATATCTACTCCTCTAGACATCGCCATCGCTTGAAATAATGCTGGATCTGCTAAATTCCACCACCCCAGTTTTTCAATCACTTTACGACTTATCGCATGTGGTATTGCAATTAAAGATCCTACAACAAACTCCTTCTTGTTCAAATAACGATTTAACATATATTTTCCAACCGTCGTATAATGCGGTCTCATCTTCAAATAAACGGACCATGTTAAATTATTTAAAACAATCTCATGTCCTTGCTGTATTCCTTTAATAAAATTGTATAATTCTTCACTTTTCATGACGATATCACCATCTAAAAATAAAACAATTTCACCTTTTGCTTCTCTAGCACCAATTGCCCGTCCCACATCATTACCAAGGGAATATCTATAATAAATTACACGGCAATTATGCTGTAGCGCTATTTCTTTCGTACCATCTGTCGATCCATTATCTACTATGATAATTTCATATGGTTCGAGCTTTCTTACTTCTACTAAAACTTTTGATAAAGTACTTGCTTCATTATGCACTGGAATAACAACTGACACTCTCATACTTGTATCACTCTTACCCTTCCAAGCGAACATAAGCAATAATAGGAATACGCACAACTACATCTTCTGGTGGTCCATAAGAAGGAGAAGTACGAACAATTACTGCCCCATCCGTCACAGATAAAAGAACGCCTGCAATGATTTCTACAGCTGTCACAACTTGCACTAGTTCCCCAACATGGTTACGTAATTCATCAGTAAATAACATATATAACGCTCCTTTCTTACGCTTCTTTAATTGATATAATACTTGTAAATGGTAATAAAACTTCTGTTCCTATTCCTTCTTGCAATGTTAAGAAGTCATCACCAACTGCTACAATAACGCCTGTTAACTGTCCCACTGTCACAGTAATTTCTACGTTTTTACCTAAATACTGCTCTGCAATTTCTTTAAAAGGTGATGTAGTACATTCTTTTAAAATGTTACAAATAATAGATTGAAATTGACTTGATTTAATAAATTCTTCTGTAGCTTGCTTGGAATTTCTTTGAATAAACCTCGCGAAGTTTTGCGAAAATAAAAGTCTTTCCACAGCAGGCAATAACTTATTATCTAAAAAATAATCTAATTGTCTATTAAACAATCTTGATAACTTTTTCCAATAATTACTGAACAGACACATATACTTCTCCTCCTATTATTTTTAAATTATAAAAATACATCCATACATCTTAATGTATACAAAATAGATATTTTTGTGATAGGTAAGACATACATTTTCTAAAAGAAATATTTGGTTCAGGGCATAAAAAAAACTATCCAAAAGGATAGTTTCTTACACTTCAATATTTCTTAACATCGTATATATATCGTTATTCACTTTACCAAATGATTTAATATTGTTTTGAATGTTAGATAATAAAACAACGTACACACTACCGTTTTTACTAAATCCATTTAAACAATTCCAACCTGGCATTACACCATGATTCGAATAGCTTCCTGGGTCTACGTACCAGCCAAATCCGTAATCCTTTTTCACGGCTGTAAACATTTGATCGTAACTTGCTTTTGAAATTAACTTTCCAGAGTATAACGCTTCGTTAAATAAATATAAATCATGTGCACTCGTATATATATCACCACAACCATATAGTTGTGACATACTCGGAATATTAGGTGTTGTCATATTATTATTTACTATTTTATAACCCGTTGATGGGAATCTTGTTTGTTCTAACGCTGTGCCAAAACCAGAATGTTTCATACCCGCAGTAGCAAAAATATGTTGTTTAATATATTCTTCGAGCGACTGTCCACTTACCTTCTCGGCAATGTATGCAAGTATGGAGTAGTTCGAATCGGAATACTTCCATTTCTCTCCTGGACCACCAATACGCTTTTGATTTCCTATCCGCTTTATCAGTTCTTCATGAGAAATATCTTCTTTTCCCTGCTCATATTCGGGAATCCCTGATGTATGTGTTAATAGATGTTTTAGCTGAATACTATTACCTTGAGGAAAATTTGGAATATACTTTGCAACAGTATCTTCTACTTGTAATTTATTCTGATCTTTCAACTGCATAATAGCAGTTGCTACAAACGCCTTTGAAATAGAACCAATATAAAAAGTCGTCTCTGAATTATTCGGTACTTGCTGCTCTTTATTTGCCATACCGTATCCTTTATTCAAAAGAACTTTTCCATTCTTCACAATAACAGCTGTCCCGCTAAAGCCTGCGTTTTTTAAATACTGGTCCAATTGAGCGTTTTCATTAATTTCTTGAGGTGGTCCTTCAGCAGGCTGTTCCGCAACTTGCGCTTGCTTCACTTGTTCTTCCTGCTCTTTTTGTTTTTGCTTCTGTACTTCTTGTTTCTTTTTTTCTTCTTTCTTTTTTAGCTCTTCTTGTTTCTTCATTTCTGCTGCCGCTTTTAAAGTTTTTTCTTTCTTATTATGCGCAACAATTTTTGTATACATGAAATATACAAGTGATAATAGTAAGACGAGAATGATTGTTCTTTTGATGTATACAATCGGCCGACGTACTTTCCCATTCGCATTATTTTTTTCCTGATCCATAATTGCTTTTTTCCCCTTACTCACCAATAATTTAATTCCTCTATTAAAGATTTATTTTAGTAGATTATGGATAATCCATTCTATATCATCCCTACTTTATCACGCACTGCACATATTACCAACCTATATGTACAAAAAAGAAAAAGAAAATTTACAAAAGTAAGATTCCCGTTAAATTATTAACAAAAAAAAAGAGGATATCCTCTAAAAAATTGATGTTATCAATCTTTTTGGACATCCTCTTATCTCATTATTTATACATGTTTTTTCATATCATCGGCAACAGATTCAACATTTGTACCTACGATAACTTGTACACTTGTATTACTTAATTTCATAACACCTTTTGCACCAGCACGTTTTAATGCTGCTTCATTTACTTGACCAGCATCTTTTACTTGTAAGCGTAGACGTGTTGCACAGTTATCAATAACTGTTAAGTTTTCTTTTCCGCCTAAAGCTGCTACGTAAGTTTCACCAATTGAACCTGCAACTGGTGCATCACCATCTTCAACTAACTCATCGTCATCTTCACGACCAGGAGTTTTTAAATCGAACTTCTTAATTAAGAAGTAGAATACTATGAAATAAATTGCTGCGTAAATTAAACCAATACCTGCTAGTAAGACTGGTTTTGTTGCAATACCGAAGTTTAAAGCGTAATCAATTGCACCGGCACTAAATGAGAAACCATCATGAATGCCAAGCGATGTTGTAATGAATAAAGAAAGACCTGTTAATACAGCATGAATACCATATAATACTGGTGATAAGAACATGAATGAGAATTCAATAGGCTCTGTAATACCAGTTAAGAATGAAGTTAATGCTAGACCAGCTAACATACCAGTAACTGCTTTACGCTTTTCTGGTTTAGCAGCTGCAATCATTGCGAAACATGCTGCTGGTAAACCGAACATCATAACTGGGAAGAAACCAGTCATAAACATACCTGCTGTTTTGTCACCTGCAAGGAAACGAGCAATATCACCATTAACAACATTACCTGCTGCATTTGTAAAGTCCCCAAATACAAACCAGAAGTATGTGTTCATTACGTGGTGTAAACCAATTGGGATTAATAAACGGTTTAATAAACCAAATAGTCCTGAACCAATTGCACCTAAATTAACAATTCCATGAGCTAATGCATCAATACCATTTTGAATTGTTGGCCAAATTTGTGCAAATAGAATTCCTAATATCAGCATCACAACTGATGTAACAATTGGAACGAAACGTTTTCCAGCAAAGAAACCTAACCATTCTGGAAGTTTAATCTTATGGAATTTATTATAAAGAAGTCCTGCTATAACACCAACAATAATACCACCTAAGACTTTCATATCTACTTTAGTCGATAATTCAGCAGCCTTAGATACTTGTGTCATTGTATCCGCAAGCTTAGATGGATCTACATTTGCGCTATTACCTATTAAATCTTGGACTTTACCTAATTTACCTTGTAATTCAGCAGTTGAATATCCTTTGCTAAGTGCATCAATACTATTTTTCATAACAAGATAACCAATTGCACCTGCAAGACCTGCTGCACCACTACCATCCACTGAAAGACCGATTGCAATACCAATTGCAAAAATAAGTGCTAAGTTATCAAAAACTGCTGCGCCGGCCTGTGCCATAACAGGAATATCAAATACATCTGGTTGCCCTAAACGAAGCAATAATCCTGCTGCTGGTAGTACTGCGATCGGAAGCATTAAAGCTTTACCAATACGTTGTAAAAACTGCAACATTTTAATTCCCCCTAATTAAATTTATGAAATCGTTATCATTATAAGTACGCTTTAGAAAACGCTTTCTATTACATAACCATAATAACATATAGTTGTATAGATGTGTAGTTTTTATTTCTGAACTTTTTATGGATAAATCTCCTATTTCCAAACTGTTATATAAAAGGAAAATTCTCCTTTTTAAAATACAGAATACTCGAAACGAAAGACCTATTATAGCACATTGAACTTTCGTTTTATCATTCCACTTTTTCATGTTATTATTTATTTCCGAGCATATCGGGAAAAGTAAACTTAGTTAATTCAAAATAGGAGCGTTGGTACTATGCAGTGCATTGAAACAAACAACTTACAACAGTTGTTAGAACAAGTAAAACCATATACGAAAAAAGGAAAACTTGCTACTTATATCCCCGAACTAGGAAATGCAAATCCAGACGATTTAGGGATTGCCATTTTCCATAAAGAAACAGAATATATCCATGCAGGCAACTCACAAACACTATTTACTCTTCAAAGTATTTCCAAAGTAATTACACTTGCCCTTGCCCTTTTAGACCGTGGTGAAGAATATGTATTTTCTAAAGTTGGAATGGAACCAACGGGTGACCCATTTAATTCTATTATTAAGTTAGAAACGACAAGTCCGTCCAAACCCCTTAATCCAATGATAAATGCAGGAGCTTTAGCTATTACAAGCATGTTAGCAGGAAAAGATAACGAGGAAAAAATGGAACGTATTCTTCATTTTGTACGTGAAATAACAGACAATCCTACTATTAATTATTCCTCTAAAGTTGCCGATTCAGAACTAGAGACAGCTTACCTAAACCGTTCACTTTGTTATTATATGAAACAAAACGGAATTATCGATTGTGATATTGAAGAACTTATGGATTTATATACTCGTCAATGCGCAGTTGAAGTAAACTGCATCGATTTAGCACGTATCGGCTTAATTTTTGCAATGGATGGATATGATCCATATAAGAAAAAACAAATTATCCCTAAGCATATTACAAAAATTTGCAAAACATTTATGGTCACATGTGGTATGTATAACGAATCTGGTGAATTTGCAATTCGTGTTGGTATTCCTGCAAAAAGTGGTGTAGCCGGTGGTATTTTTGGCTGCGTAAAAGGAGACATGGGAATCGGTATTTTCGGACCAGCTTTAGATGCAAACGGAAATAGTATTGCCGGTTTTAAAATCCTTGAACTTCTTTCTGCTCAAGAAGGTTGGAGCATTTTTTAATCGCGAGTTATCCTGCTATACTAGCAGGATTTTTTATTTCGCCAAAACCTCACTTTTGTCAGTTATCAATCCTCTTACAAAAACAGTGCTGAAAGTTTCTCTATATCATGCATATTTGTTCCCCCCTCCTGAATAATATAGTACAACCTAGCGCTATATGTGGAGGTGTGAAAGATGAAACTAATATTTCAAATGGGAAAACAACCTGTTCTTGAAAAAACAATCCTTCTTTTTATATTGAGTATTGTAGAAAGCTTGAAGTTAAAAGTTGTTTCACTCGACGAAGCTCACCGATACATATTCAATTTAGAAGTACTTGAATTATTAATGGATCGGAACATCGATGATCAAGTACTTGAACTTATTCATTTCGGGATGGGACTTGAAGACATTTATCATGTGCTTCCTGAAGAACTTGAGCATACGATTGAGGAATTAAAGTGGCTTTGCATTCAAGTATTAAGTGAGTACAGTATGCATGAAGAATCCGAACAATTAATTGAAGATATACGGTAAAAAAGCACCTATGTAGGTGCTTTTAATGTTTTTTTAAACTATTTTTATACGCCTCAATATTTACTGGTAGCTCTTCCTCTTCCAAAGTATGTTCATTTACATCTTTATGAATGAACGCACCTTTAGGTGGTTGATGATCATGCCCTTTTTTCTTATGATCAAATGCTTTCCCGCGTCCCATACAAATCCCCCTTTCTTAAAAGAAATCCGTATTAGTATGGAGAAAAGTACGTCGATATATGCAATCTCTTGCTGTATTTCCAAGGAAATACTCGAACCTTGTTTTCTACTCTCCTTACAACAACTGATCGATCCCAATAAGAATTAATAACACTCCTGCGATAACTGTCGCCCATTTCCCTAAGTATTCTGCTAAAAATCGTTTTCCTACATACGCAAAACCACTAATACAAATAAAACTAAACACCCCAGAAATAGTCGCTGTAAGCCAAAGATTTAAATTTGTTACCCCTGCATCAAATCCACCTGCAATATTATTAATAGACAACGCAACTCCTAAAACAATTGCTTCTGAGAAACTAATTGTTTTAGAACCATCAAAATCTGCTTTTTCCGGATCACGTAAAATTCCCATAAGTACATTATCATCTTTAGAACCTGCAGTATTTTTTTGGCCCAAGAAAGGCTGACATAAAATAAACACACCGATTATCGCTAAAACGATTGCTCCAATCAGATTTGCTGTAAACTCTGAAATAAATAACGCAATCCAGTTTCCAAAAAATCCAGCTAGTAAAGTAAATAAAAATCCAAAGAATGCGATGATAAAATTGTTAAACCACGAAATACGAATTTTACGAATGCCATATGCAATTCCAACACCTGCATTATCTAAATTAGAAGCGATCCCGATTAAAAAAATTGAAAATAAGCCTACCGTACTCATAAATAGTCACCCCTTTTTCTCACTTTTCAATGCATATTATGAAAATGTTGAGCAACTGTGCCTGTCTGTTTCATATACTTGTAATAAATGCTCAATATTTTTTCAACACTAAAAAAGGAGTGCCTACACTATGGCTAATGAAAACCCGAATGATCGGCTTGGCAAATTAATAAAAAAACTTTTAAAAGAACGCGCCTTATCTATGCGCCAACTAGGAATACTTACAAATATTGATCCTGCAACAGTCTCAAGAATTATTAATGGTAAACAACCGCCAAAACAAAAACATCTACAAAAATTTGCAGAATGTCTTCAAGTTCCACCCCAATTGTTATTTGATGAAATGTACCCTGATTCTCCTCACATTAATAAAGAAAAAACAGATATGTACACATCTCTTGATACCATTCAGCAAACGCTGCAATCCTCTAACTTATTCGATTTCGATTACACTACAACTCGCGTAAAACAAGAACTCGAAAATTACGAACGCTATGCCCAGACAACAGAAGGCGAAAAACGTATTCATGACAGTTTCGCAAGCAAATTAGAGCAAATTGATAGTGCTGGTCCTTTTATTGAACAATTAACAGATATGTATCAACAATTTTGCAATGAAACCATTTCAAAAGAAGAACGTGCAGTTCTTGGAAGCGCATTACTGTATTTCATTTTATCGACAGATATTATTCCCGACTATCTCTTTCCAATTGGCTATTTAGATGATGCGATCGCCGTTGAATTAGCAAAAGAGAAATTACTTGAAATAAAACGAAAGACATAGCAAAATAAAGAACTATTTCAGTTGTTTATTTTCACCTCTGAAATAGTTCACTAAAAAATCGTACAAGTATACATACTCGTATGATTTTACTATACAAATCTATTTTTTCGTGTGGCACCATTCATATATAAATGCTGTTATTACTTTTGTAAATTCAATTAACTGTTCAATTTCAACTTTCTCATTTACAGAATGTGCTTCTTCTAATGTACCTGGTCCATATATAATCGCTGGAATATGAAACTCACTAAACCAACCGCCATCAGTTACCGTTGCAGACATATCTAAAATTGCATTTTTTGATAAAATAGACTCGTGTACTGAGCTAAGTTTTTTTACAGCTGCATGTTCCCTATCTACTTCTAATGAAGGGAAAATTTCACCACGATCTACAATCATTGATTCTCCGCCCCACTTAAATTGTGGCGGATTTTCACTTAACCATGGATCGGCAGCTGCTACCTTTCCAATATATTCTTCAATTTCTTTTATTATTTGTTCATGTGTTTCGTTCGGATAGAAGTGCACTGTTATCCATAACTGGCACTCATCCGCAATAAACGCCGCATGCCTTCCCCCCTCAATAACAGCTGGATTAATTGTTGTTGTTCCAGATGGATAGCCTTCATATGTTTTCATGACTGCCCAGTGACGCTCTAATTCTTGTAAGCTCTGCACAATTTTCATCATTTTTTCAATCGCACTCGCTCCAAATAAACGTCCTCCAGCATGGATCATTTGTCTGCGCGTTGCATCATGAAACGTTTGCGGACTTTTCACTGTAATCCATCCAGTAATGACACCACCTTGCCCTTGCATATGCAAATCACTCGTATCCACTACGACTGCAAAATCAGCATCGTAACCTCGCCTGCAGCATTGAAGTGTTCCTGCCTCTCCAACTTCTTCCCCTATTACTGATTGGAAGATTAAATCTCCAGGTAATTCAATACCAGCTTCTTGTAAAAGTTGAATGGCAAATAGCGCTCCAGCCAGCCCACCTTTCATATCTGCTGCGCCACGTCCAACTAACCAGCCATCTTTTATAAATGGATCAAATGGATCTGTTTCCCACGCCTCATCTGCTGACACTTCAGCTACATCCATATGCCCATTAATAATAAGACTTTTATATGAGTCACTTTTTATTCCTTTTTTTACCCCAACAACGTTCGGATCATTCGGATATACATCCCATTTATTAATACTAAAATTTCGTTTTCTTAAAAACTCTGCAACAAATTCTTGCGCTTCATTTGTATTTCTCGCTGGCGGTGCTGGTGTTTCAAAACGAATTAATGTTTTTGTAAGTTCTAACAATTCCTCTTTCCTTGAATCTATTTGTTTTAACAACTGCGAAATTTCTCGATTCATCGCTAATTCCCCTTTGCATACATAGTATGTTTCCAGCTTTATTTTCACAAAAAAAGAGACTGTTTACAATTTTACAGTCTCCTAATTGATCACTATTATAAACTCTCTACTTCCGTTATATTTGTCTTTTCAATATGCTCTACATTACTTCCCTTATTTCTTGTAGCACGATAAAACAGTAAACAAACAATCATAAATGGAATACCACAATACAATGCCATTCTTTGTTCTGGAATAAAGGCCATGCCAACGATTACTGTTACATTTAATACTAACGCAAGCAGTGGTACGAATGGATACAGCGGTGTTTTAAATTTCAGGTCTTTGACATCCCCGCCCTGCTTTATGTATGACCTTCTAGCTAATAAGTTAGATAGAGCAATAGATGCCCAAACTAGTATCGCTCCAAATCCAGCGATAGAAAGCAGCCATAAATAAACTGTATCTTCCGCATAAATACCTGATAATAATGAGAGACAACCTACAATTGTGCTTACAATCAATGCATAAATAGGAACACCGTTTTTAGATAACTTACCAAAAATCGGACTAATCATTCCTTGATTAGACATAGACCATAGCATACGAGAAGTTGCATATAATCCTGAATTCGCAACGGATAGAACTGCTGTAATAATAACGAAATTTATAATATCAGCTGCATAAGGAATACCAATTTTATCAAATACAACTACAAATGGACTTTCTATTACTCCTGCTTGCTGCCAAGGGAATAGTCCAGCAAGAATAAAAATAGATAGTACAAAGAAAACAAGTATACGCCAAACTGTATTGTTAATTGCCTTCGGGATCGTTTTCTCTGGATTTTCACTCTCACCTGCTGCAATACCAACTAGTTCTGTTCCTTGGAAAGAAAAATTAACTGCAATCATCGTAATTAAAATAGCTGATAATCCATTCGGAAACAGTCCCCCGTAATCAGTAAAGCTAGAGAACATCGGTGCTGGTTCATTTCCTTTCATATCTAGAAAACCAAACATTGCCGCCCCGCCTAAAATAATAAATGCAATAATTGTAATTACTTTAATACTTGCAAACCAAAATTCCACTTCCGCAAAACTTCTTGAAGATAACGCATTAATAGCAAAGAGCAGTACCGCGAACACTACACACCAAATCCATGACGGTACATCAGGAAACCAACGTTTCATCAAAATACTAACTGCAATTAATTCAATACCTATCGTAGCAGACCAGTTTAACCACGACATCCATCCCACTACATAACCTGCTGCAGGGGAAATATGCTTTGTCGCATACGTTTGATAAGACCCTGCGTCAGGCATCGCAACAGCTAATTCTCCAAGACAGAGCATCGTTAAATACATTACAAATCCACCGACAAGATACGCTACAATTGCTCCTCCAGGTCCAGCCTCATGAATCGTATAACCTGACCCTAAAAAAAGTCCTGTACCAATAACTCCACCGAGTGCAATCATAAATATGTGCCTACTTTTCAATTCTCTTTTTAATCCTTGGTTTTGATCCATCATATAAATCCCCCCTTTTCACTTTGCCAACCCATTTAATGTAAGCGTTTTTAAAAGTATTCAGTGTAAAAATAATGATTTAAAAGAGCAAAAATACACGTCACTTACATTAATCACTGCCTGTTACTAAAAGGTCATCCCTTACTGTTATTAATAATTTTTGATCAGCAATAGCTTGTCCTTCTACTACTTCTAATGATTCAATATAACCACTGATCCCTATCTTAATTTCTACTTTCTGTTTATCTATTGTTTCAATTAATGCTAATTTCTCCCACTCGTATACGTAAGAACTTTCCGTCACAAATAACTTCTCTACTTTTCCATAACAAGGACTATACACACCTTCTATAACTGTCTTCACTTTATAAATTCCTCCCTCTTATTAATTGACACCAAAACGTTGTATATCCTGTAAAAAGTCATATTCTCCCCTCTAGAGATTTCGAATATTATTTATGCAAAATACGTACCAAGTCTCTAATTCATGTATTAAATGAGAGTTTCATACAAAAAAATGTGCACAACCGCAAAATTTTTCGATCATTTAAAAAGTTTTAAACGAAAAATAGCAAAAATTTTTTGCGATTTTATAAGAATTTTAATAAAATTATAAAAAGTCAGTCTTCATAGGGTGAAATGAGGAGAAGATGTTACATGCATACAGAAGAAATTAATTTCAAACAAATTATTGAAATGAATATGCTATATGAAACTTTACTCAATGAACTCGATATCGGGATTCATATTATTAATGAGGAAAGTAAAACGATTGTCTATAACCGCAAAATGATGGAAATTGAATCAATGGATCGCTTAGATGTATTATATAAAAGTCCTTTAGAAATATTTGCATTTGAAGAAAATAAAAATAGTACTCTTATAGAGGCATTAAAATTTGGAAAAACAAAGAAAAATATAAAACAAACGTATTTTAACAATAAAGGACAAGAAATTACAACGATTAACGATACTTTCCCTATAATAGAAAATGGAAAAATTAAAGGCGCTATTGAAATATCAAAAGAAATTAGTAACTTAAAACAAACGATAAAAATAAGTCCTTCTCGAAAACAAAGCACTAAATTTACCTTTGATCACATAATTGGTGATTCTGAAGCCATTCAATCAATCATTACAGAAGGAAAAAGAGTAATTCGTACATCTTCCTCCATACTTCTCGTAGGGGAAACAGGCACTGGTAAAGAACTATTTGCACAAAGCATCCATAATGAAAGTCAGCGTTCAACCAAACCCTTTATTTCACAAAACTGTGCCGCTATACCTGATACCTTAATGGAAAGCCTACTATTTGGCACAAATCGAGGTGCCTTTACAGGAGCAATAGATAAATCAGGCTTATTCGAAGAAGCGAACGGAGGAACTTTGTTATTAGATGAAATCAACTCATTAAGTCCAGCACTTCAAGCGAAGTTACTACGAGCTATACAAGAAAAAACAATACGAAGAATCGGAGGCACACACGAAAAAGAAATTGATGTTCGTATTATAGCAACTATCAATGAAGATCCTTTCGAAGCCATCGCACATAATCGATTAAGAGAAGACTTATATTATCGATTAAGCGTCGTTACTTTATGTCTTCCGCCTTTACGTGAAAGAAAAGAAGATATTCCAGATCTTGTTCAGCACTTTATTGAAAAATATAATACTCAATTTGGGCTCAATGTAACCGATGTAGATGTAAATGTAAGAGAATTTTTCTATGCATACGATTGGCCTGGAAACGTACGGGAGTTGGAACATATAATTGAAGGTTCCATGAACTTGATAGAAGATGAAACCATCATTACAGCGTTTCATATGCCTACTCGCTTTCGTGAACGAATAAAAACAGAATTCAATATGCAACATGCACTAACTAATCACAATACTGATGCACCTAAAACTTTAAAACACACAATAGAAAAAATGGAAAAGAACTACATTAACCAAATTCTTAAAGAACATCATGGCAACATCTCACAAGCTGCAAAATTTTTAGGATTAAGTAGGCAAAACTTACAATATCGAATTAAAAAACTGCATTTACACATATGAAATAAACATGTCTCCAAGTGCAAAAAATAACTTGGTAAAATATGTTATAATAAACATATAACATGCTAGAAAGGGCTATATATATGAGTAATGATAAAAAATTAAAGTTATTACACTACTTATACCTTCTCCCTGCTGTTCTATGTATAATGTTATTCATTAATGGTGATATGAGTAGCTTTCCTTATGCAAAGCTATTAGGAACAATTAGCGGCTCCTTTACAGCTATTATGCTTGCTGCTTTTTGGAATTTGAAGCTACGTATAAAAAACGAGAAATCTTCGTAATACTAAAAAAATCGAGCTACTTAGCCCGATTTTTTTATTTGCCATTAAAACTCAACATTCTCTAAATACAACCCACTTGCCTCAGCAAGACAATTAATTTGATTGCGCTGCTTTTCCTCTAAAATGTTTGGAATTGCTTCAGCGTCTAATTGTCCTAATCCAACTTCAATTAATGCCCCGACAATTTTTCTTACCATATTATGAAGGAAGCCGTTACCACTTACTCTAATTTGTACAAACCCTGCCTCTTCCATCACATCAAGTGTATATACTTCTCGAACCATAGATTTTTTCTTTGATTTCGCATTTGAAAAAGCAGTAAAGTCATGTGAACCAACTAAATGTTTCGCAGCTGCTTTCATGCTTTTCACATTTAATTTTTTATTCACATGCATGCTGTATTTACGCATAAATGGATTTGTATGCTCTTCATTCCAAATTTTATACAGATATGTTTTTGCTTTAGAATTGTAACGAGCATGGAAACGATCATGTACTTCTTCCACATTCGTAATGCTAATATCATTAGGTAAATATTGATTTAAATATTTTTTCACTTTATGTTCCACTAACTTCTCATCACTTTGAAAGTTAGCAACTTGATTCAAAGCATGTACACCAGCGTCTGTTCTACTACAACCGATAATTTCAATTTCTTTTCCGACCATTTCAGATATGACACTTTCGATTTTTCCTTGAATTGTATTATCGTTATTACCGAGACGTTGCCATCCTTTAAAACGTGCGCCATCGTACTGAATTGTTAATTTATAATTATGCATAATATTCTCCTTCATAGAAAATATTCCCTCATACCATGAGGGAATATTAATAAACTTTACTTTCTAACAAGCTTCACTACATTTTCTACGTGAGCTGTATGCGGGAACATATCAACTGGTTGCACATACTCCACTTCATAGCTCTTCATTAATGCTTGTACATCACGTGCTAATGAAGAAGGATTACAAGACACGTACACAACTTGTTTCGGCTTCACTTTTAAAATTGTTTCCAGTAATTTATCATCGCAACCTGTACGTGGTGGGTCGACAACAATTACATCTGGACGCCATCCTTCTTTTACCCATTTCGGTAACCATTGTTCAGCTTTACCTGCTTCATATTTCGTATTTGTAAATCCGTGACGCTTTGCATTTTTTCTTGCATCTGCAATCGCTTCTGGAATTACATCCATACCACGTACTTCCGCTGCATCATTTGCAAGCCAAAGACCGATTGTACCAACGCCACAATACGCATCTACAATTTTCTCATCGCCTGTTAACGCAGCGGCTTTTTTTGCTTCATTATATAAAACAACGGTTTGCTCTGGATTCAACTGGAAGAACGCACGTGCTGATAATTCAAATGATAAATCACCAAGTGTTTCTTGAATTACTTCTTTTCCAGCTAATTTAAATGTTTTGTCGCCAAAAATAACAGATGTTTTACGCCAGTTTACATTTTGCATAATTGATTTAACCGCTGGCATCTGTTTTTGTACTTCTGCAATAAATTGTTCTTTATTTGGTAATTCTTCTTTTGTTGTAATAAGTGTAACTTGTACTTCACCTGTTTGAACTGCAGTACGTGTTACAATTGTGCGTACTAAACCTTTTTGTTTTTTCTCATTGTAAATAGAAACATTTAATTTTTCTAAAATACGTCTTACAACTTTTGTCGCTTCATTCGTTGCTTTATGTTGAATCATACAGTGAGCGATATCAATTAACTGATGTGAGTTTTGTTTATATAGCCCTGTAATAACCTTTTCGTCTTTACGCCCCACTTGTAATTGACTCTTATTACGATAATGCCATGGATTTTCCATGCCAAGCGTTGGACGAATTTTCTCTTCCATACTATTTTTCATGTACTTCTCAAATGCTTGTACAACGATATCACGCTTTTGATTCAATTGTTCTTTATAATCTAAATGTTGCAGCTGACAACCGCCACACTCCTCATATACTGGACACGGTGCTTTCACACGATGCGGTGAAGCTTTACGAACTTTTTTCACTTTCGCTTCAGCGAAGCCACGCTGAATTTTCGTTGTTTCTGCAACAACTTCTTCTCCTGGTAATGCCCCTGGAATGAAAACAACTTGTCTCTTAAAATAACCAACGCCTTCTCCGTTAATCCCAAGACGTTTAATTGTCACAGGAAACGTTTGACCAACTTCCAACTTACTCTCATGTTGCTTTTGTATCATTATTACACCTCTACTCTATACTTTTCCATAAATATAACGCTGCATAACTGCAGTATGGTTCACACTCTTGTTTCAATTTTTCTAAAAATGCATCATCAGGTTTATCATCTAATTGAAATATACCTTGCACTGCACGCTGAATCCCAATGTCCGCTTTCGGGAACATATTTTTCCGTCCAAGCCCAAACATTAAAAAGTTTTGCACTGTCCATGCACCAATTCCCCTAATTGGCAACAATTGTGCTGAAATGTCTTCTTCCGTCCCATTTTCTATACTCGCTAAATTTAATGTACCACTGACAATACTTCGACCTAATCCTACTATATATTCAGCCTTTCGCTGACTAAACTTCTGCTCTCTCAATTCTTCTATTGAAATATTTGCTACTATTTCCGGAGTGGGGAAAAAGAATACACCGTTCTTCTCTGTTCCATACCGTTTCACAAATTGTTCTGTTAACACAGTAGCAAATTTCAAATTTATTTGTTGGTGAATGATACAGCGAAGCAGACAAGCAAAATAATCAAATTCTAAAATAATTGGAGTATAAGCATATGTTTCAAATAGTGGACGTAATGATGTGTTTAAAAAATGATTTTGTATATCTTGAAACGGTTCATTCCAATGAAAAATGGCTCTCATTCGTTTCATGACTTTCTCTGGATCTCCTGTCTGACTAGAAATCCAAAACTGTGGATTTTGAACAGTACCAATCCCTTGTAAGCGAACAACAACCTGTTCCTCGTCTATACAAAGCGGGATATAAATAACTTTCTCATCTAATTGAATGACGTTAAGAGGATCAAAAGATAAACGTTTTAATACTTCTTCAAAATGATACGGATACTCTAACGTAACATGCTCGCTCCACATACGTTTCCCCATCCTTTTTACACATCATTATAGCATGAGAAAACCGTAAGCATACATGCTTACGGTTGATTGCCTTTTACTAAGTCATCTAGACTTTTAAAATGATACCCTTTCTCGCGCAAATCATCAATGATTTTTGCAAGTGCTTCTGCATTATCTTTTGATATTGCATGAAGTAATAAAATAGATCCTGGATGAATCATCGTCATAACATTATTATGCGCATATTGCCATCCTCTTTGCTGATCCACTTTCCAATCCAAAAATGCAAGTGACCAAAATACATTATAATAGCCCATTTCTTTCGTAAGAGCTAACGTTCTTTCACTAAATACACCGCGCGGAGGACGTACATATTTCACTTCTTTTTGCCCAGTTACTTTTTTAATTTCTTCCGTTACACTCGTTAATTCTTCACGAAGTTTCTCATCATTTACCGCTGTAAAATCAGGATGACTCCAAGAATGGTTTCCAATAATGTGTCCTTCATCCTTCATTCTTAACAATAAATCTTTTTGTGTTTTAATGTAATGCCCCGTTACAAAGAAAGTTGCTGGTACTTTTTTCTCTTTTAATACATCTAATATTTTCCCTGTGTATCCATTCTCATATCCATTATCAAATGTTAAATAAATATCTTTTTTCTTCGTATCTCCTAAATAAAACCCGCCATTTTTTTGTAGTAAATCTGTATATAACTTTCCTGCATCTGGTACTGTTTCATTTTTAGGACGCGGGATTCCCCAGTTATGTGGAGTATTTGTATAAGCCAGTGCTGAAACTGGAACAAGTGCCATCATAATTGAAAAAATGAGACCGATATATAACCATTTATATTTCATAAATAGTCTCCTTTCCATATATAATCGTACTTGTAGTTTCTGTTGCAACGCATTCTTTCATGCTGAACATGTTTTTCTATATATACCAAAAAAATGCATCTCGAATCATTCGAGATGCATTTTTTATTTACTTAAATACTGGCTCTTTAAAGCTAGCTAATTTTTCAAGTGATGTTTTATCAACATCTGCATGTAAGCTATTACCATGAGAGTCCATCGTTACAACTGCTTTAAACCCGTCGATACGTAAATGCCACATTGCTTCTGGAATACCAAATTGTAAGAAATCAACATCTTTCACTTCTTTAATACATTCAGCATAATATTGCGCTGCACCACCGATTGCATTTAAATATACACCGCCATGTTCTTCTAAAGCCGCTAATGTTTTCGCACCCATACCGCCTTTTCCAATGACAGCGCGAATACCGAATTTCTTCATAATATCGCCTTGGTACGGTTCTTCACGAATACTTGTCGTTGGACCTGCCGCTTTAATTTGCCAATTGTCATTGTCATCTTTCACAACAACTGGACCACAGTGGTAAATAATTTGTCCATTTAAATCTACTGGACAATCATTATCCATTAAATGCTTATGGATTGCGTCACGACCTGTATACATCATGCCATTAATTGTTACAACATCACCAACGCGAAGTTCACGAATTTGCTCTTCTGTAATTGGTGCTTCTAATACAATCTCACGTTGCTCTGTTTTTTCTTGTACTTCATGCTGAAGTGTATCTTCCCCTTCTTGATATAGCCAATCCATAATGTCTCCTGTTTCAGGATGGATTTTCACACCAAGGCGACGATATGCCCAGCAATTATACGCAACAGATACATAGAAACTAGCTGGCAAACGATTATAGACGCCAATTTTACAACCAAGTAAAGTTGTTTCTCCGCCAAATCCCATCGTACCAATGCCAAGCTTGTTCGCATTTTCTAATACGTACTCTTCAAGATGTTGTAACTCTGGTACTGGATTGACATCATCTAATGTACGGAATAATTGATTTTTTGCTAATTCATAACCTGATGTGCGGTCTCCCCCGATACCAACACCAATTACACCAGCGCTACATCCTTGCCCTTGTGCTTGATATACTGCATGAAGAAGGCATTTACGAATCCCTTCTAAATCACGGCCAGCTCGTCCAAGTCCTTCTAGTTCACACGGTAAGCTATATTGAATATTTTTATTCTCACAGCCACCACCTTTTAGGATTAAACGTGCATCAATATAATCTTTTTCCCATTGTTCAAACTTAATCACCGGCGTACCTGGTCCTAAATTATTTCCACTATTATCTCCAAAAAGAGAATCAACAGAATTGGGACGAAGTTTACCATCTTTTGTCGCCCGCTCAAGCGCATTATAGATAGCTTCCTTCAACTTTAATTGATTCACACCAACTGGTGTATAAATTTTAAACGTTGGCATCCCTGTATCTTGGCAAATCGGCGAGATGTTATCATCAGCCATTTTAATATTATTTGTAATTGTGCCAAGTGCCATCGCAGAACGAGTCCCTGCATTTTCTCGCTCTTTCGCTTGTTGAATCGCACGACGAACATCTTTCGGTAAGTTCGTTGACGTTTCAACAATTAGTTGATACATGCTTTCTTGAAGCTTTTCCATTGTTACTTCCCCCTCAATTGTGAACGCTACCAAAACGTTATGAGCTGAAAATTCAATTGTTATGCTCTTTAGCTATTTATTTCACGCTATTAGAGCATAAATGAAATTTTTCACAACTTGATTATACCTCTTTTTCTATCGTCCTTCTATTACCCGAACAGAAAAAGGCTACCAAATTGGAATTGGTAGCCTTTTTAATATATTATTCGTCTTTTTTAAATTGCTCACATTTTAATTCTAATTCATCTAACATTGCAAGAAGACGATCTACATCTTCTAATTCTACTTCTTCGGGTTCAATTGTATCAATTACTTCAATGAACATATTTAAACGTTCTTTTAAATATACTAATTGTGTATCTTTATCTTGAATTGCTTTTCCCATGAAGGCACTCTCCTTTTAATTCGAGTTGCTTTTATTATACCGCAAAAACGATTGCTATGGGCATGAAATTTCATCAATTTTGTCACAGTCATCCACTATAATGTAAGCCCTCTCTCTTTTCATGCTAAAAAGTTTCACTTTATAAAAAGCACATATTCTTCTATTATAGAGAATGGACAAATTGTTATTTCAATAGTCAAAGGAGTATTTCATATGACGATATCACAAAAAATGAAGCCGATTACTCCTTCTTACGATCCATGGGAAGCGTATATGGACCTTGAAGAGTACGGCAAACTACTATTAACAAATGTTGAATTTACAACGACGACGTTATGCAATATGCGCTGTGAGCATTGCGCTGTTGGTTACACGTTACAGCCGAAAGACCCAAATCCGCTTCCGATGGATCTTTTATTAAAACGATTAGATGAGATTCCTCATTTACGTTCTTTAAGTATTACTGGCGGAGAACCTATGCTTTCAAAAAAATCCGTCGACAACTATGTAACACCACTCTTAAAATATGCCCATGAACGAGGCGTTCGCACTCAAATCAACTCTAACTTAACTATAGATTTAGCACGTTACGAACAGATTATTCCTTATTTAGACGTATTGCATATCTCTCATAACTGGGGAACAATTGATGACTTCGTTGAAGGCGGATTTGCAATGATGGAGCGTAAGCCTACTTACGAACAACGTGCAAAATTATTCGAAAGAATGATTACAAATAGTAAGGCTCTATCAGATGCAGGTGTACTTGTATCTGCCGAAACAATGTTAAACAAAAGAACTCTACCACATATTGAACATATTCACCGCCAAATCGTCGAAGAGATGGGCTGTAAACGTCATGAAGTTCATCCAATGTATCCAAGTGACTTCGCGAGTAATCTAGAGATTTTAACAAAAGCTGAAATTCGTGATGCGATTGAGCATTTACTAGAAATTCGCGATGAAAATGTATGGATGTTATTTGGAACTTTACCTTTCTATGCTTGTAGCGATGACGAGCGAGACATTGCCACATTTAAAAAGTTACAAGAGAGCAAAAATGTAACTGTTCGTAACGATCCAGATGGTCGTTCACGCTTAAATGTAAATATTTTTGATGGCAATATTATCGTTACTGATTTTGGTGATGTTCCACTTCTAGGAAACATACAAACAAACACATTACAAGAAGCGTATGAAAAATGGAGCGCTTCAAAAACAGCAAAATCATTAAGCTGTCACTGTCCTGCAGTAAAATGTCTTGGACCAAATGTTCTTGTAAAAAACAGCTACTATCCGACAGAAGATTTCTTATCAAAAACAGCAAACATTACATTATAAAAAAACGTCAGCTTATAAGCTGACGTTTTTTCATGTTATTGCGAGTGGGAAGAAGAAATGAATTTAAAATACAAATGATCATGAATTGGAATAGCAGCTCCAATTCCTTGAGAAGTAATATTTTTCACAACAAGTCTTTTTTGATTTCCCTTTAATACAAGATACACTTCTCCAAATGTTACTTTTCCTTTTTCATTTACTGCTGGTGTATAAGCGTATAAATATCCGAGTTGACTCGGACTAATATTATACACACGCTCATGTCCAGTACCATAACCAATGGTCGTTTTAAACGAAAGGGGTAATTGTACTTTTTCAAGTGCTTTGAGAAGCATCATTTTTTTCACATCTGCAGCATCTTTCATATCTGCTGTTAAATCGCCTTCAACCGTCTTTTGTGTTTCTTGCTTATAGCGAAGTGGATATAAACGGTCTCCTCCGCGATTATCATACACATTTCGATTCACTTGTTTATATTCCCAATTAATCGATGTGTCTACTGATTCATAATGTAAAGCCCATTGACCCAAATAAATTTTTGCCCGATACCCTACTGCAAGCGGCGCATTTGAAATTGTCGTTTCATTAAACATCCGAATTAAGTCTGGATTTTCAATTTTAATATTAGCCGTTTTCAATAGCTCTTGAGCAAATTTACTTGGTTGTAAACGTGGCAAATCTTGCGCATCATTTGGAAATGTATTGTCTTTTGAAATATTTAAAACAGATGAAGGCATTTTTGTTCCTACTGTTGTCTTTGCAAAACTCATGTTAGGAAATAATAAAATAAACGAGACCATAGTTGAAAGACATATGCTGTATACTCGTTTCACCTGTCTGGCTCCTTCCTATGTAGGTATATATACTACTTCGTTTATTGTTTTCTCTGAGCGCAATTGTTATGCCTATTTTTCATAATAAATAAAAACCAATTCCCATAATGACATACGCCGCTAGTAAAGTGCCACCTTCAAACCAGTTTGTATCTCCATCATTGGAAATCGCAATCGTTAAGAAAACGGCTGTAATCATAGACACAAGTTCTGGTATAGTAAATACTAAAGGCATCCTTTGCGCGAAGAACATAGATAGCAATACTAATACAGGAGCAACAAACATGGCGATTTGTAATGTAGAGCCTATTGCAATTTCGACTGCAATATTTACTTTATTTTTATAAGCCATAATAATTGCAGACGCATGTTCCGCTGCATTCCCAACAATCGCAACGATAATAACCCCTATAAATAACTCTGACCAACCAAATGACTTTGCAACAGTTTCAAAAGTATGTACGAGTGCCTCTGACACATAAGCTACTGCCAGTGTTGCTATCGCTAAAATAAGGAGCGCCTTCCCTTTCGACCACTCTGGCTCTTCTTCATGCGCTACTTCGTCACTTTTATGTTGATATACACCACGGTGCGTAACTAACTTAAATAGTAATGCAGCAAGGTACATGATAATCATAATAATAGAAACACCTATACTTAATTGATACGTCTTGCCAGCGTCCATCTTCATTGAAAAGATCTCTGGAATAACAAAGGCCACAACAACAGCAAATATTAATAAAGCTGAATTATGCCTTGCATCATATACATTAAAACTTTGTCTTTTGTATTTAAGACCTCCAACAAAGAAAGATAACCCTCCTACCAATAATAAATTTCCAAGTACAGAACCGGTTAAAGAAGCTAACACCACTTCAATTAACCCTGCTTGAAGTGCAAAAATTGAAATGATAAGTTCAACAGCATTACCGAAAGTAGCATTTAATAATCCGCCTATTCTAGGACCAGAAACAATTGCTAAACTCTCTGTGGCTCTCCCCATAAAACCAGCTAATGCGATAATCGTAATACAATACACAGCGAACATAATTGTTTCTGGCCAATGAAGTGTTTTGCCAAGTACAGATAGTGGTACACCTATAAGTGCTACTATAAGAAATATTTTATTAAACATGCTTTTCATCCTTCCATCGTATGTATTTCTCCTCAATATTATTATTATTCTTCTCCTAACTTGTCCGATTTCATCACGATTACGTTTAAAAAATCGACTTAAAGAAAACAGTATGAAAGATATTTAAATTATCTTGTTTAAACAGACAGAATTATAAATTGTGAAAAGGGGTTAAAATTATGCACTTAAAAGAAAAAATCGCAACTATTATTCAAGGACAACGTACTGGTGTATTATCTACAGTACGTAACGAGAAACCTCATAGCGCCTTTATGATGTTTTTCCATGAAGATTTTGTACTATATGTTGCAACAGATCGAAAATCAAAAAAGATAACAGATATCGAAAAAAATCCAAATGTACATGTACTACTTGGACGTGAAGGAAAAAAATTAGATGAAGATTATATTGAAGTTGAAGGGTTAGCTTCAATCGAGGAAGACTCAACATTAAAAAATAAGTTTTGGAATAATAGCTTAAAACGTTGGTTACTCGGTCCTGAAGATCCTAATTACGTATTGATAAAAATCAATCCCGACACAATTTATTACATTGATGGTGCCGGTACGACGGAGCCTGAGTTTTTACGACTATAAAATAAAACAAGCCCCCCCTTAGGTGGGCTTGTTTTGTCGAAAAGTTCTTTTTGAAAAAACAATAAAATAGGTGGAACTTTCTAAAGATTCTGTTATATAATAGCAGTAACTTAAATAAACTGTATTAAAACAGATTGAGAGGAGAAATAAAATTGATGAAGAGAGAAGAACGCAAAAATATGATTGAGTTTATTGAAAAGAAAAAAGGGATTGAGCGTGACGAATTACTGTTTATGACAGACGATGAAGTAGAACATATTTATAATGTAACGTACTTTTTATATGAGGAAATTGCAGAGTAGTATAATAATCCCCACCTTATTAAAAATATAAGGTGGGGATTATTTCGTTATTTAGCCCACTATTTGTAGGCAGTAAAACTCCCACCTTAAAATTCAGGTGGAGCAAGAAGTTAAGTTGAAGTCGCACTTCCTATAAAGCTCAATTGCTTCAACTTTATACATGAGAATCATTTTCATGTATAATACTGTAAGATTGGAGGAATTTTACTATGAGTTCGTGGCTCTTATTTGCACTATTATCAGCAATTGCTGCTGCCCTTGTATCTATTTTTGGAAAGTTTGGTTTAGACGGAATCGATGCAAACGTTGCAACAACAATTCGATCTATTATTATGGCATTATTTATGATAGGCGTTATTATCATACAAGGTAAATTTCAAAATATCGGCGACGTACTGCTAAATAAAAAAGCACTGCTATTTATCACATTAAGTGGGGTTGCAGGTGCTTCGTCATGGCTATTTTATTTTCTTGCCCTCAAAACAGGAAAGGTTTCACAAGTAGCTCCTGTCGATAAATTAAGCGTCGTATTTTCTATCATTCTCGCTATGATTATCCTCGGTGAAAAGTTAAACTTTATGACCGGTGTTGGTGTAGTCTTTATTACAGCTGGTGTATTATTTATTGCTTTCAGCTAAAAAAACCGCTATTAGCGGTTTTTCTTTTTCTTTATGTACAACCATACAACACATGTAACAACTGCTGAAATTAATAAAATCCATATTCCATAATGATGTAAACTATACTCAACGAAGCGCCACTTCTCGCCTAACTTCCAGCCAAGCCCAATAAAAACACTTATCCAAATGAGCGCACCACCATAAGCGTACAAACAAAAACGCCAAAATGTCAAATTTGATACTCCAGCAAAATATGCCGTTAAATGACGTACTCCCGGTATAAAATAACCAATCATTAAAAGAAATGGCCCATATTTTTCAAATAAAATATGTGTTTTTTCAATGTGATGTTCTTTAATTCTAATTTTCGGTCCATATTTCTTTAAAACAGGGAGCCCAAGTTTTAAACCTAATATGTAGCTTAACGTGATCCCTAACATCGCACCAGCCATCCCACTTAAAAAAGCAGCAGTTCCTGACATAACTCCTTTTGAAACATTATAACCAACAAAGGTCAATAAAAACTCGTCTGGTATCGGTAATCCGACAATACCACCAGCCAAAGCTATAACAATTCCAAAATAGCCATAATGCGCGATTAACTCGCCAATATGTTGTTCCATTCGGAAGACACATCCTATGCACGATCGTTATTCCACATTGTACCCTTTCTATCTTTAAGGCAAACATGGTATACATATTCACTATACATTGTTTTTATAATGAACTCTACTTCTATTCTTTCCTTTAACAGAGATAAAGTGAAACTTTAATCAGTGGGAGTTTTGTTCATCCTCTACTAATTATTAACCTATGCCAATCTTGCTTCTACAGACATCCCGACTCCCACATAACTTACTTACATTCAACAATTTTGAGATTAGATTCTTACTGCCCGCAAATAACCCGATAAAAAATAAAAATTCATATGCGTGTTTTTTTGTTACAATAAAGGAAAGTTACTTTTCGCAACGGTTTAACTCTCAAGAAAAATGATATATCTAGCAAAAACATAGTTTGGTCTATATAATGCAACTTCTACCTATTAAAAGAACATACACCCTTTTACATACGACATCATTTTTCTAAATTATACAGGGGGGAACGAACATGACCATTGAAAATCAATTTATTCAAAAAGTTTACTATAAAACATTTTTAACAGAAGAAACTTCTACTCCTGCATCCGAAGTACTCGGTGAAGCATATATAAATGAATCTAAAAATGAATTCTCCAACATTTCTAATATTCGATTTGCTCAAGGTGAATTTTATTATCAAAATAAAGATTTTGAAGCAGCTATATTTAAATGGGAAAAAGTAAATAATGCTCTTGCACTTTGGGCGACAAAAAATATTGCAGATGCTTATTTTGAACTAGGATTCTTACCAAAGGCAGAAGAAATTTATCAATCTATTCAAACGGAAGATACAACTCTTACGATGGAGGTTTCCTTACAACTTCTTTCTCTTTATATCGAACAAGATCGTTTAGGACTCGCTTTTAAGACGATTAGTGAAGCTGTTGCATTCCAACCGGATTATCCAAATATTACTGCAATTGCACGTTCTTTCTATGAAAAACAAGAAGATTGGAACAACGCTATCGAACTAGCTGTTCAAGAAGGTATTCGAACACAATCTTTACACTGGTTTGATACGTTAATAAATTACATAAACAAAGGATTTACAAAAAATATTAAGCCTGAATATTTCTATGAGTCTTTAAAAGCTCTATATGCTGTTGATCAAGCTCAATTTAAAGAGCTTGTTATTGCTCTTTGGAATAGCTATCAACATGAATCCTTATACCTTCCTTGGATTCAAAGTATTAATCATTTATTCTTGCATATTGAAACAGACAATAATGACGATTGGAATGAAATTTCTACTCGCTATCAAGAAACATACTTTGCATTAATTACCGGAAATCATTTTATGCATGAATTAAACGGACTTGTACCAAATTTATTAACAAATTGGTTTAGTTTAACGAAAGCAAAAGATTCTCTAGTTGTCTCTGCAGCAGTGTTAGCATGGAATGAAGTCTCACCTACAACTTTAGAATCATTACTCGTAAAAAGTGCTGGATCCTTACTTTCTAATACATCAGCTGAAGCAGATGTAAATATGGAAACAGTTTCTCATTTATTCGAAACAATCGCTGTATGGGCTGAGAAAAATGATGTAGATTTAAGTCATCAATTTACGCTACTAGTCCATGAACTATGTGATTTAAATGTCACACCACTACTAATAGCTGGAACTAGTGACCATGATAAAACATCATTTGTTAATTCAATATTGGGAGAGAACATCTTAACTGAAACTTTAACAACTCCTATTCTATTTAAAGACGCTAGTCAAACTGAAATAACAGAATTTACCGAGTTAGATATACGAAATATCCCTAACCTTGATGAATTCCATCAAATAACGGCTACATCTGCTCAGTCAGAACTTGAGAAAAAATGTATAGAAATTAAGCTACCAAGTAGGTTTTTAAGAAAAAATAAGTTTACATTTCTTCTTACACCATCCATTCAAGAGCAATTGGATAAAAACAATGCATACTTTGAATACTTACAAGCAGCAGATAGTCTTGTTTACGTATTAAATTCTTCTTCACCATTGCATAGTAAAGAAATTGATACATTAATTTATTTACGTGAACAAGTACCAAACTTACAAATTCACTTCGTATTACACACAAATAATACGACTACTAATGAAAAACTAATTAGTAAACTTAAATTACATTTTCCAGATGCACAATTCTTCCCATACTCTCCTTCGCAAGAGAGTAGCCAGCAACTTGGAGATGTAACAGAATCTATTCTCTCTAATCTTGCAAAGCGCGATATAGAAAAAGAACGTATAGAAAAGCTAATATGGTTTACACAAAAGACAATTGCTTATCTCATAAATGAACGTGTGGAATTAGAAAATACATTAGTAAAATCCGTACGCTGGAATAAACACATCTCAGTGAAACTTACTGGATTTATTAATAACCTTACTGCTCTTGAAAAAGATAAAATTCGCTCTATTACCGAATCCTATCTTTTAACGAAAGAAGAAATTACACGAGATATACATTCTCAAATTCCTGAATTATTACAGAGTTGCTCTGATCTTGTTCAAGAAGATAGTGATTTCAAACTAGTTCATGAAGAATTAAATGCTGCAATGAATGAACGTGTTCAAAAGCATGTACAACAGGTACTTCTTCCTAAATTTACTGGGTCTATTCAAGAATGGATTGAAACAGCACATAATGAATTTATTCAAGCTCAAGCTTATTTAGATGAAATGAGTGAAACGTTTAATAAATTATATAAAGAAGAACGTATGAAACTTCCTTGCGATTTCAAATTATTAGATGATTGGAATCGAGATGTTGCACGAATGACAAATCGAATTACAGTAACGAACATCAATATTTTATTACGCTTTACACCGACACAGTTTTTCTTAAAAAGTGCCGGAAAATTATTTGGTAATATGCAAAAAAACCAATCTATGCTCGCCAACAAATATAAACAATATATTGAAACAGAAGACTATACAGAAATTGCTCACACAATTTCCAAACAATTCTTCCTTCAATTTGAAGTATTTGAAGGTGCATTAGAACGTGATATCATGATGTTCTTCAAAGATCCACTTAATATATTGAAACAAAATGTAGATGCAGCTCAACTTGAGATACAGGAAGACGAGCAAACATTAGCGACGCTAAGAAGCAATCCAGAAACATATCATGATCCTTTGGCGTTATTTAAACTACAATTACTACAACATAAATTTGCTTTAAGTACTACAAAGAAACATGAAGATATCTTTGTATCAAACGAATCTCCTACTGTTTAACAAAAAAACCAAGCAAACTAAAATTTGCTTGGTTTTTTTACTTTATTATTTTCATATGTTCAAACGGATAATAAATGCCTGCTAACTTTCCTAACACATCTTCTCTATCAATAAAACCTAAACCATTTCTACTATCTTTACTTATTAAGCGATTATCTCCCATAACAAAAATCTTATTTTTAGGAACTGTAATCGGTCCAAAGTCCTCTGTTAAATTCATAAGTTTTTTTTCTGCTTGTTTTTTATTACTATCCAAATACTCTTCATCTTTCACTTCAGAATTTACATATAATTGATCATTTCTCATCTCAATTATATCTCCAGGCAATCCAATCACTCTTTTGACATAAAAATTATCTGTTTTCACAACAATAATATCTTCTCTCCCATAGCTTTCAAATTGTTTTGCTAACTTATTAACAATCACCTTATCTCCATCTTGCAACGTTGGCCTCATAGATGCTCCTTTTACAGTCGTCGGAAAAAACACAAAAAATTTCGCCAAAAACACCAATAAACATGCAATTGCAATAGTTCCAAAGAATTCACGCCAACGTTTTTTCTTTTGCATCATTTCACCAACTCATCATCTTTTTACTTTTATTATAAATAATACGACCGATGATTTTCTACAAAATTCTGAATTATAAAATTACAATATTAGAATTTTAAAATAAAAATACTGATCAAATTAACAAGCAAAAAAGATACTCTCAAAATAGTCTATCCACTATTTTGAGAGTATCTTTTTATAATCCCACATATATAATACACATTTGAGCAGCTACATATGTAAACCAAATCCAAAGTGGCTCATACTTCAATTTACGCCCTCCGATATCTGTCACGCCAATAATGAAATCAGAAATTACAAACAGTAAGCCACCAAACGCTGGTATCCACCATATCCCTGTATTTTCATAATATAAGGCGAATGCAAAGCAAGCCATTCCTCCAACCCACAATCCGTAAATTAGAGCTCCTATCGTAAACAACTTATCCTGTTTATCATTTCGGATAAAGAAGAACCATCCTACAATTAGAAAGAGCCCATATACGAGTAAGCCAATCCAAAAACCATTCCATGAAATTCCTGTTTGCAAAAATGCTTTTACATAAAAACAATGAGCAACAGCGAAAGTAACCATCCCTCCAATTAATCGATGACCAATTGGAATCAGCCCAGCCATAAACAAATCTCCCACAGTTGATAAAGTCATACCAAGTGCAACCCACGTACTATACTCTACAGATGGATCTTGTAACCATATGCAAATTGCACTACCTGTTAAAGAAAAACTAAGAATAAGACGAATTGCTAAAGGTAACGGCATATTATCTTTCGTTCTTTTTGTCTGCCCCATTGCATAAATTGCACCAATAAAAAAAAGAAATATTTGCCCAATTAACACCACGTAAAGTAGATTCATAATATTTTCTCCTCAATAAATGCTTTTTGTATCTTTTTTCGTTACACTTAGTCTATTATCCTTTTTCTATAAAAAAAGAAGAACAGTACTGTTCTTCCATTGTAATCGCTTTTCTGCTCTCTATGCTACTTGTTTTTCTTGCTCCATTTTTTGCTTAGCTGGTGTCCTATTTACCACAATGATTCCCGCGGCTACACATGCTAAACCGAGTAGCACAAATGAATGAATTGCTTCACCTAAAATCATGCTCGATAATAACACACCAAATACGGGTATAAAGAACATATACATAGATACTTTTCCAACCTTGTTATACTTCATAATTGTATTCCAAATGCAAAAACCAGCTGCAGATAAGAAAGATAAATAAATTAGCATAAGTAGTGCATGTAGACTAAATGTAAATGGCATGACTCCAACTTGTAAAGCCCCTATACATAATAATCCTGTAGAACCAAAAATCATTTGGTATGCTGTCATATAACCAATATCTAATGTTTTACTACCTTCTTTTGCTAATATGTTTCCATATGAATACAGCATTGCTGCACTAAGAAGTAATAAGCTTCCGATCCCAAAATGAAATGATAAGCTACCATCACTCGGCACATTTACTAAAATGACGCCACAAAAACCAATAGATACCCCAATTAATTTTCGCATATTGAGAGCATCATCTTTATATAAAAAATGGGCGAGTAAAATTTGAAAGAATGATGATGTTCCTGAAATGATAGCTCCTTCAATTCCTGAACTATAACTCATTCCAATGTAAAAACAGATATATTGAAGAAACGTTTGGAATAAACCAATTTGTATTAACTGTTTCCCTGTTCCTTTTTTGAAGCTCATATCTTTTCCTAACACTTTAAAGAATAATAAGAGCATGACTCCAGATAAAAAGAAACGATAACCGGCAAATAATATTTGCTCTCCAACTTCTTGTGGTTGAATTCCAAGTTCAACATAACTTAATTTAATAAAAGGAAATGCGCTTCCCCATAAAAAAGTTGCTACTATTGCAGCAATAAATACGCCAATCGGATGGGTAAAAATTTTCTCTGTCTTCACTTGTTGTCTTCCTTTCCGATCTTTTTATGAACAATATTCATATATACCAGAGGAGTTGCGAAAACACAAGTTTTCCGTTTATACTTGAAACAAAACCGTACCATCTCATAAAAACATATGATATACTATAGAATAATTACAACATAAGAACTATTAAAAACAGATTCAACAGAAATGCTGCTATCCATTATGGATGGCAGCTTTCGTCGTTTTATAGGGGTTTCGATTTTGATTATTTTTCTCAATAAGAACGCGGAAGGAGCGGGTAGTAATGAACTCAGAAGTAAAAACGTTACAGTCAAAAGAAACAATTTCTCATCCCTCTTTATGGGACACATTAAAAAAACATTATGAACTTGTATTTGCAGTAGCATCTGGTATTTTTATTTTAGTTGGCTGGTTATTCACAAAGAACGATGTAATGAATGTAGGTATTACTTGCTATATCCTTGCTTATATAGTTGGTGGATATGCAAAAGCGAAAGAAGGCATTGAAGATACGATTGAAGAAAAAGAGCTAAATGTTGAAATGCTAATGCTCTTTGCAGCTATTGGTGCTGCAATTATTGGCTACTGGGCAGAAGGGGCTATCTTAATCTTTATCTTTGCGCTCAGCGGTGCTATGGAATCTTATACATTAAGTAAGAGCCAAAAAGAAATTTCCGCTCTTCTTGACTTACAACCCGAAGAAGCATTACGCATTTCCAACGGAACGGAGGAACGTGTTCCTGTTGGAGAGTTACAAATTAACGACATTATTTTAATTAAACCAGGTGAACGTGTTCCCGCTGACGGTACGATTCATAACGGTGAAACAAATATTGATGAAGCAGCAATCACGGGAGAACCTATTCCAAATGAGAAAAGACATGGCGATGAAGTATTTGCAGGTACTGTAAATTTACGTGGTGCTATCGAAGTTAAAATTACGAAGCCAAGCGATCAAACATTATTCCAAAAAATTATCCGTCTCGTCCAAAGTGCACAAAGTGAAAAATCACCATCACAACTATTCATCGAAAAGTTTGAAGGAACATACGTAAAAGGTGTACTACTCGTTGTTGCGCTTATGATGTTCGTTCCTCATTTCTTACTTGACTGGAGCTGGAATGAAACGTTTTATCGCGCTATGATCTTACTTGTAGTCGCATCTCCTTGTGCACTCGTTGCTGCCATTACACCAGCAACGTTATCTGCAATTTCTAACGGAGCAAGAAATGGAATTCTCTTTAAAGGTGGCATACATTTAGAACGCCTCGCTTCAGTAAAAGCAATCGCCTTTGATAAAACAGGAACATTAACAGAAGGAAAACCTACCGTAACAGATGTATATGTTCGAGAAAATATGACAGAAAAAGAAGTACTTTCTATTACAGCATCCATTGAAAGTCACTCTACACATCCTTTGGCTGCATCTATTGTTAAATATGCACAACATGCGTACGACATTACATTAAAAAAACCTGAAAAGGTTGAAGATGTAACTGGTTTTGGGCTAAAAGGAATATTCGAAAACAACGCTTATAAAATAGGTAAAGCTGATTTTATCGGTGAAGAAACAAAAACATTTCATAATGGTATTTCTGCCTCACTTGAAAAGGAAGGTAAAACTGTCGTTTATATTAGTGATGAGGGAGGCATTCTTGGACTTATCGCTTTAAAAGATACGCTTCGCCAAGAAACAATAGCTGCTATTCGTGAATTACAAAGCATTGGTGTCGAAGCAATTATGATTACTGGAGATAATGAAGAAACGGCAAAAGCAATTGCCTCTGAAAGTAATATAAAGGAATATTACGCATCATGTTTACCAGAAACAAAAGTTGAAACGATTAAAAAGTTAAAAGAAAAATACGGTACAGTAGCAATGGTCGGAGACGGTATAAATGATGCACCTGCACTAGCTACTGCTAGCATTGGTGTCGCAATGGGAGAAGGAACAGATGTAGCTTTAGAAACTGCGGATGTTGTACTGATGAAGAACGAACTATCTCGTCTTTCCCAAGCAATTCGTTTATCAAAACGAATGAACCGTATTGTGAAGCAAAACGTAATCTTTTCGCTAGCCGTTATTGCCATGCTAATTTGTTCAAACTTCTTGCAATTTTTAGCTCTTCCATTCGGTGTTATTGGCCATGAAGGAAGTACGATTCTTGTCATTTTGAATGGCTTACGATTATTAAAAGGCAGCAAATAAAACGGGTCCCTCATAGAGGACCCGTTTTTTTTAATGATAGCTATTATGACCGTTCGCACTGCTACTCGTTTTATGCTTTGGATGCGAACTGCTCTTTTGTTTATTATTACTTTTATTATTATGGTTCTTTTTATTATTACTCATGAAATATCCCCCCTGTTCCTTTTTATTATGGAACAAGAGCTCATTATTCATTACGGGAATTATTGTCACCGGTTCTATAATGGTGGAGTAAACCATTAATTTCACCGCCAAGTAAAATTACCCATCCAGTTAAGTAAAACCATAACATTAAAATAATGATACCACCGAGACCACCATATGTATTGGCGTAATTCGCAAACTTATCTACATAATAAGCAAATGAGTACGATACCACAATCCATCCTACAGTAGCAAATAACGCCCCTGAAATAACTTCTCTTCTTTTTAACTTTCGATCTGGGGCAAATGTATATAAGAAACTAAACAAAGCAAATAGCACGAAGAAACTCGCTACTAATCGTGTAATGCTCCACACGAAAGAAAAACTATCTGATAAACCGAGTGCTTTAAACACTGCTGCTCCAATAACTTGTCCGAATACCGGAACAATTAACGCAAAGACAATCATAAAAATAATAGCTAATGTAAACACAATTGATAACGCTCTTGTTGTAATAAAAGAACGTGTTTCCTTCACGTCATAAGCGCGGTTAAAAGCATTCATAACCGCATTAACACCATTTGAGGCAAACCATAACATGGATAATAAACCAAATGATAATAAACCACCATTTTGCTGGTTTACAACTTTATCTACATTTACCTCAATTAAGTTCATTGCATCATCTGGTACATAAACCTCTAATAAACTAAGCACATCCTCTGTTTGAATGGGAATAAATCCAAGAAGCGTAATTAAGAAAACGAGCCCAGGAAAAATTGCAAGCAAGAAGAAATAAGCGAGCTGTGCTGCCAAGCCCGCTACATCATCGCGCATCGTCCGGTCATATAAATCTTTACCAAACGAATAAGTACGATTTCTTCTCACCTTTTCTAAAATTTTTCTCATATATGTTTAAACGCTTTTCTTCTCTTCTTTATCTTGCTTTAACTCAATGTACGCTTCAGTTTTTTTTTCCACTGCATTTGAGTCTTTCATAAATAATTCACGCGCTTCTTTCATACCACCATCTTCAGCAACTACTGGCTCTTCTTCTGCTTTCAGCTCATCTACCTTTGGAGATACAGCTTGAATTTCAATCGTTTCTGGCTTTTCTTCTGGCTCAACTTTTTTCTTACTAAAAATTTCTTTCGTTTCTTTTAACGTCTCTACAACAGATGGCGTTAATTTTTTAATTTCTGCTACTTTCGCTTTTACCACATTGAAATCAGCAAGTTCGCGTCCTTTATCTGTAACAGTTTGCACTTTTTCTTTAATCTTTGCATTTTCACCAATTTCAATCATCTTTGTTTTTGCTTTTTCTGCTGTATTTTTTACTTTTTCACGGTTTTCTTTCTTTAACATGGATACAGCTACACCTGCCGCTACACCAATCGCAATGTTTCGAGCAATATTATTTTTCTTTGCCATATTCCTTCACCCTTTCATTTCTTATGTTAGAAAGTATTTCTTTCTAAGCTTCCTCATATTCCTTGTTCATTTCGAATGAAAGCTAATAGCTTTGCACACCCTTCTGTTACAAGGTCATATACTTCTTGGAAATTCCCTGTATAGTAAGGGTCAGGAACGTCTGTCCAGCCACCGTCTGGAACAAAGTCGGACAGCCTACCAATATAGCCTCCAGTTTTACCTAAACTTTTTAAATCTGCTATATTCTTGTTGTCCATGGCAATAATATAATCAAACTTTGTTAAGTCTTCTTTTTCTACTTGCCTTGCTTTAATTCCTTCAAAAGTGACTGCATTTTCTTTTAAAATTTTTTGTGTTCCTTTATGTGGCGGATGGCCAACATGCCAATCTCCAGTTCCTGCAGAATCAATGACAATTTTCTCTTCAAGTCCCTCTTTTACGACAAGATTTCGAAAAATCGCTTCTGCCATCGGAGAACGGCAAATGTTCCCAAGACAAACAAACAATACTTGAACCATACTTTTGTTTCTTCCCTTCTTGGTGCATTTCTTAATATATACTTATAGTATAAACAACCAATTATTAAATATAAAGGAAATCCCTACTAATTTAATGGGATTGAAAAGATTCATTAACGAAAATGATAAAAAATGTTAAGATAGCCTTATGTTATTTTAAAGGGGGACACTTCGGTGGATTTATCCGTAAAGTCAGAAGAAAACGTTGAATATATGGTCGAAGCTATTAAAGAAAAATTACGTATGGTTAATGCTGGAGCGATGAGAGCTGCTAGTTTTAACGAAGAAATGTACGAAGATTTACGTGACATTTATGATCATGTTATGAAACGTGAAACATTCAGCATTAGTGAAATGCAAGCTATTACAGAAGAATTAGGTACATTAATTAAAAAGTAAAAAAGCCTCTCTTATATGAGGCTCTTTTTTATTTCCAACAAATTCATGACAACTCATCTCTTTCCCTCAACCAACTGTAAAATATTGTACAATAGAAGTAGAACCTCATCTTAGATTTTTTCTCCATACATACTACTCACAAATAATAGCAACACTACCATTGCTAACTGTTTTTACTGGAGGTGCTTACTTATGAGCAATTGGTACAGTAAGACGAAAGATCAAACATTAATTGACCTAGAAACAAACGAACAACACGGTTTAACAGATGAAATTGTAAGTGAACGTTTAAAGCAATACGGTTCTAATGAATTAGCTACAAAACAAAAACGCACTTTATGGCAGCGTATTTTCGCCCAAATTAATGACGTCCTCGTATATGTCCTTATTATTGCTGCCCTTATTTCTGCCTTTGTAGGTGAATGGGCGGATGCCAGTATTATCGCGCTTGTTGTAGTTTTAAATGCTGTTATCGGTGTTGTCCAAGAATCTAAAGCAGAACAAGCTTTAGAGGCACTAAAAAAGATGGCAACACCTAAAGCTATCGTCAAGAGACATGGTGAACTAAAAGAAATTCCATCTGAACACGTCGTTCCAGGGGATATCGTTATGCTCGATGCCGGACGATATATCCCATGCGATTTACGCCTTATTGAAACCGCAAATTTAAAAGTTGAAGAATCTGCTCTAACTGGTGAATCTGTCCCTGTTGATAAAGATGCAATCTACCACCCTTCCATGCAAAGTGATGAACAAGTACCACTCGGCGATCAAAAAAACATGGCCTTTATGTCTACTCTTGTAACATACGGAAGAGGCGTCGGTGTTGCTGTTGAAACTGGAATGAACTCACAAATTGGTAAGATTGCTACCCTTTTACATGAAGCAGACGATGATATGACACCACTTCAAAAAAGCTTAGCACAAGTCGGAAAATATTTAGGCTTTGTCGCTGTAGCTATTTGTATCATTATGTTTCTCATCGGTTTTTTACAAGGCCGGGATACGTTAGAAATGTTTATGACTGCTATTAGTTTAGCCGTTGCAGCTATTCCAGAAGGCTTGCCAGCTATCGTTTCCATCGTTCTTGCAATTGGTGTGCAACGTATGATTAAACAAAACGTTATCATTCGGAAACTACCAGCTGTTGAAGCCCTCGGTTCTGTCACAATTATTTGTTCAGATAAAACAGGTACGTTAACGCAAAATAAAATGACCGTTACTCACTTTTATAGTGATAACACATACGATCGCTTAGAAAGTTTAAATGTAAATAATAATGCGCAACGTCTATTGTTAGAAAATATGGTGCTATGTAATGATGCGTCTTATAATAACGAATCACAAACGGGAGACCCGACTGAAATTGCACTTCTCGTTGCTGGAACCACTTTTAACATGCAAAAAGATTATTTAGAAAAAATACATGAACGTGTTAACGAAGTACCTTTCGATTCAGATCGTAAAATGATGTCAACCGTACATACATACGATGGAAGCTACTATAGCATGACGAAAGGCGCTATTGATAAGCTCTTACCTCGATGTACCCATATTTTTAAAAACGGCAAAATCGAGATTTTAACTGATTCTGATAAAAATCAAATATTAGAAGCTGCCGGATCAATGTCTCAAGAAGCTTTAAGAGTACTTTCATTCGCATTTAAACAATACGATTCAAACGATATGGATATAAATCATCTTGAAGAAAACCTTATCTTTATTGGTCTTGTCGGTATGATTGATCCACCGCGAACTGAAGTGAAAGATTCAATTAAAGAATGTAAAAAAGCCGGTATTCGCACAGTTATGATTACTGGTGACCATAAAGATACCGCCTTTGCAATTGCCAAAGAACTTGGTATTGCTGAAGAAATATCTGAAATTATGATTGGAACTGAATTAGATAACATTTCAGATACAGAGCTAGCAAGCAAAATTAATCATTTAAATGTATTCGCCAGAGTCTCTCCAGAACATAAAGTAAAAATTGTAAAGGCATTGCGTGCAAAGGGAAATATCGTTTCTATGACTGGTGATGGTGTCAATGACGCTCCATCTTTAAAGCAAGCGGATGTTGGCGTAGCGATGGGCATTACAGGAACAGACGTTGCAAAAGGGGCAGCAGATGTCGTGTTAACAGATGATAATTTCTCATCTATTGTGAAGGCTGTTGAGGAAGGTAGAAATATTTATCGTAACATAAAAAAATCAATCCTCTTCCTACTCTCTTGTAACTTCGGAGAAATTATCGCTTTATTTTTAGCCATTTTACTTGGCTGGGCAACACCTCTACGACCTATTCACATTTTGTGGGTGAATTTAATTACAGATACACTTCCTGCATTATCACTTGGGGTTGATCCTGAAGATCCAGATGTGATGAAGGAAAAACCACGACATGCGAAAGAAAGTTTATTTAGTGGTAGCATTCCTTTTCTGATTTTCAATGGGGTTATCATTGGACTGTTAACGCTAATAGCTTTTATCGCCGGAGCAAAATTCTATACTGGAGATACAAATTTATTCCCTCTTTTCCCAGAACGAATTGATGACGATGCTCTATTACACGCTCAAACGATGGCATTTGTCGTTCTTAGTTTTTCTCAGCTCGTTCATTCATTTAACTTGCGTTCAAGAACGAAATCAATTTTTTCAATTGGGATCTTTACCAATAAATATTTAGTCTTCTCCCTTCTTATCGGTGTTCTTATGCAAGTTTGTATCATCTCCATCCCGCCCCTTGCAAATATATTCGGTGTACATGCATTAACGATGCGAGATTGGGGATTTGTTCTCTTATTAAGTATCATTCCACTTATTGTGAATGAGATTATTAAATTAGTGAAGAGAAACTAAAAGGCAATGAGGACTATTCCTCATTGCCTTTTCATTTACCCTACTATTTTCCGTGCAGTAAAACTCCCACCTCAAAATTCAGTTTGAGCAAAGAAGTTAGGTGGTAGATTAACTGCCCCTAAATGTCCAATTGGTGAAGGCTAATAATCGGTGGGGATGAACAAAACCCCACTGATTAAAGTTTCACTTTATCCTTGTAATTCTTTTTTAATGTTTTCAGTTAATGTAGCCATACGCTTGCGGCTTTCTTCACGCTCACGTTTGTTTTGTTCTTCAATTTGTTGTGTTTCTTGCATACCTCTTGAAATAATGTTCCAAGTTTCCTCAAGTGTTTCCATCTTAATACTAGAAGAACCTGATAATCTCGCTACTTCTACACTTTGCGTTGCGATATTTTGTGCATTTTTCTTAAGTAATTCATTTGTACGGCGATCCAGTTCAGCCATAGAATCTGCAACAAGCTTTTGACGCTTCGCATTTACCGCTTGAATGATACCATTTTTAAAGATCGGAATCGTTGTAATAAATGCTGTATTAATTTTACCAATTAATTTATTATTACCACGTTGAATCATACGAATTTGTGGTGCTGTAAGTAGTGCAACCATACGCGCTTTTTCTAAATCATCAATACGTTGCTCTAAAATTTCAACCGAGTTTTTAAGCGACTCTAATTCAATACCTGCTAATTGATCATTATTACGCACACGCTCTTCATACATCGGAACTAATTCTGTATTTAAACGCTCTAATAGCATTTCTCCTGCTACTACATACTTCTCTAAGTCTAAATAATATTTTAAGTTTTGCTCATACAAGCCATCTAACGTACCAATTGATTTTTTCATCTCATCTTGGTACTTCGTAATTTCCACATACACTTTATCAATTTCACGGCCCATCGTTTGATACTTGCTAAAGATTTGTTCAATCATTTTATCCGCTTTTTTGAACATACGTGAGAAGAAACCACTTTTCTCTTCCGCAAAGTCTTTGCTATCAAATCTGTCCATAATTTTACCAAGCTGTTTTAATAATTCACCAGAATCTTCTATCTTTGATAATGACATTGTATGTAAAATTTGATCAGCAAAACGTGAAATTTCCATAGAAGGTTCTTTTCCAAGTTCAATTAATTCTAATTGATCTTTAATATCTACCGCATTATAAATACGTTGTACATCCACATCTTGTCTAAGTTGCAAGCGAACATCTTGTGCTGTTTGCTCATTTAATTCTGTTTTCGGATCTAGTACGACTGGGTTATTCATATGGTATTCTCCCTTTCCTTATAAAAATGGACGAAATAGTCCTTTTATTGTTTGTGATAAATTTTTATAGGCTGATGAACCATGAAACTCAAGATCGAAATTAACCTCTTCAAGCCAATGGGAATCAAATGCCCCCGCTTCAATATACGGTTCAATATCGTTTCTTCCCGTTGGATTGAAATGGAATACATCTACTCCAATTTGATTTAAAAATAGTAATAAAACAGCATCAGAACGAGTTAACTCTCCACTCTTCTCATTATTAAATATAACAATTTTCGGCACATCTTGTGAATAATCAAATTTCTCAAGCTGTTCTAAAATATTCGGTGGTATTTGAGAAAGTTGCGCGAAAACATATAGCGCTACATCTTGTTTTGTCTCTTTCGCAATTGGTTTGCACATTTCACTTTCACACGTATGGATAATCGCTTCTGCAATCCCATGTTGTAAACCTTCCGGTAAACGCTTATGCGGCCACCAATGGCTATTCATAATTAGATCAGGATGTAATTTCCCCCCACGGTCTAATGCATCTCGATAATGATATTGGAAGTTTGCTTTTTGCTCTTTCGTAAATGGGAATGTATTAACTAGTATACTGTTATCAAATGATGTAACAGCCTTTAATCGTTGAAAATACTCTTTATCATTCTTTGAAACGCCTGATATTTTCGCAAATAAAGAAGGGATATAAATATGTTTATTTTCAACAAAGAATGTCGGGCGTACAAACGCCTTTTCTTTCGTAATTAAAAAGAGCTCATCATATGTTGTTTTTAGTGTACGAGCTACAGGCGTATAGGAACGGAATTGCCACGGCTTGTACAGCAGTGAATTATCGTGGTGAAGTACTTGCTCAATTTCTTTTGAAGCTTGATACGCTACTGTTGCCACACGCTCGCGGCGGCGATCTGGAAATGGTTCAAGAGAAATACGGCCTGGATGAGACACAATAAAGGTCCTTCCCTCTTCATCAACATTCTCAAATCCATCTTTTCCTTCTGGGTGATAATAAAGCACATCACAACCGAGCATAATAAGAAAGTATAAGAAATATATACGGCTTTCCTGTGCATCACCATACCAAACGATACGCGGCATCTGTTTCTTATAATTAATCGTAGAAAACCACTTCGCTACATAATTTTCGCTTAGTTTAATTATGTCGATTAAGAAACGACGGAAGCCTTCTGTCTTTAACGACTGATTATGTTGTTTCTCATATAATTTCAATAGTGAAATAAACGTCGTATGTATGTAATGCTGTAAATCAGGATTGTCTACTTTCGGTAAAAGTTGTTTCCCAGATAAGTGTGCAACTAACCTATTTACTGTCAGACCATTTGGTGCTTCTTGATGTAATCCGAACACTTCTTGAATATGACGAAGCTTTTCCGAATCAATCACTTTGTTTAAATTTTGTTCGTGTAAAACTTCGATTCCTTTCGCTTCACTATAATCAAACAGTTCATTAAAATATTCATCTACATCATTAGGAACGCCAAGGATTCGACATGCTATATAACTAAATTTCATCTCATTCTCTGTCAGTTCATATTGTGGACGTTTTTCTAAAAGCGTTTCAAATTGCTTTAAATCTGATTCATCTTTTAATGCATATGGTTGAAGTGTAAAACGTGAAAACACAACAGTTCACCTCCAAAAACAGTTACGTTTTTTCTAAGTCCTTCTTCTATTATAAACTATTTTTTGTTATAAAAAATGGGCGCTCGCAAAACGAGCAAACCCATTTCAATTATTTATTATCTTCTTTAGTAGCTGCAACTTCTTCTTTAGCTTGTCCAGAATTCTTCATGTAGTGAATTATAAATGTTGCTCCAAATGCTACAACTAAAATAATAAAGAATAGTGTATGACTAATCTCAATCTCGATTAAAGACAGTAACATTTTCGATGCAATAATTAAGATTAAAATGTATGCTGTCGTTTCAAGCTCTGGAATACGCTCTAATAATTTCAAGAATACACCGGCAATACCACGCATCATTAAAATACCTAGCATTCCGCCTAATAATAAAATCCAAACTTCATTAGATACACCAAATGCAGCAAGTACACTATCTACAGAGAATGCGATATCCATTAATTCGACCATTGCAACTGTTCCCCAGAAGACACCGAACATTCTGAAGAAAATACTGTTTTGGTTCATACCATGAGCTTCCTCTTCTTCACCTGCACCTTTACGCTTATCAATAAAGTATTTTACTGATAACCAAGCAAGGTAAAGTGCACCAAGAAGTTTTACCCACCATAATTTAATCAAGAACATTCCGATTCCAATTGCAATAAAGCGGAATATATAAGCTCCAATAAGTCCATAGAATAATGCTTTTTTACGTTTCTCTTCAGGAAGGTGTTTTACCATTACCGCTAACACAAGTGCGTTATCAGCAGATAACAACCCTTCAAGTACAACAAGTGTACCAATTAATCCCCAAGATACTGGATCTTGCAACACTTTAATCCACATGTCCAAGTCGAAAAACTGAGCATACGTATCAAGGATTCCTTGCAAAATACTCATCTTACCTTTATCCCCTATTCTTTGCTAGATTTATAGAAAGGTCAAAAAAAGGAAACGAATATCGTTTCCTTTCTATGCATCCAAGCCATACGCTCTTACAAGCGCACCTAAACCACCTTGGAATCCACTTCCTACTGCATTAAACTTCCACTGTCCATTATGACGGTATAATTCACAAAAGACAACTGCTGTTTCGATAGAGAAGTCTTCCCCTAAATCAAAACGAAGAACTTCTTCGTTCGTCTCTTCATTCGCTAAACGAACGAATGCGTTTCCTACTTGTCCAAAGTTTTGATTACGGCCTTCCGCATCATAAATTGTAACTGTAATAGCAATTTTATGAACGTCTGCTGGAACCTTTTTCAAATCTACAACAAGTTGCTCATCGTCGCCTTCGCCTTCACCTGTTCTGTTATCGCCAGTATGTAAAACTGATCCACAAGGAGACTTTAAATTATTATAGAAGATAAAATCAGTTTCCTTCGTACATTTCCCGTTCGCATCTAATAAAAAAGCAGATGCATCTAAATCGAAATCGTCTCCGCCATCATAAGATTTAATATCCCATCCAAGACCAATTACTGCTTTTGTTAAACCAGGACTCGTCTTACCTAAATCAATCTTCTGTCCTTTTTGTAACTGAATAGCCATTTATATTCACCTCTATATTTTTATCTTTAAAAATATACCCATCAGTAAACATGCATTTCACCAATGGATATATAAATTGAATCTATTACTCTACATCTAAACCAAAGTTATTACATAGAGACGCTAACCCACCTTGGAATCCACTTCCGATTGCATTGAACTTCCAATCACCTGCATGGCGGTATAATTCACCTACTACTACCGCTGTTTCAATAGAGAAATCTTCTCCTAAATCGTAACGAATTAACTCTGCATTCTTTTCTTCATCGAGAATACGTACGAATGAGTTAGAAACTTGACCAAAGTTTTGGCTGCGGCCTTCTCCATCATAAATTGTAATTGTGAAACAAATACGTTCGATGTGAGCAGGAACATTTTTTAAATCGATTTTAATCGCTTCATCATCGCCTTCGCCTTCACCAGTTCGGTTATCTCCTAAATGCTCTACAGCACCATTCGCACCTTTGGGATTATTATAGAAAACGAAATCTTCTGCTCCTGAAACTTTACCGTTCGCACCTACTAAAAAGATACTAACATCTAAATCGAAATCAGCTTGTCCATCATAACGATTTGTATCCCAGCCAAGCCCTACAAGTACCTTTGATAAACCTGGATTTGTTTTTGTTAAATCTACCTTTTGTCCCTTTTTTAAAGAAATAGATGCCATTTAAAAATTCCTCCTTAGTTTATCCTATTGATAACGTGATACAATCTCACTTAAGTTTTTATCTTGCGTGCCTTCTCCAACTGCTGAAAACTTCCACTCATTTTCGTAGCGATACATTTCTCCTGCAATTAAAGTTGTTTTACTAGCATAGTTTTCTGATAAATTATAACGTGCTAATTCCTCACCTGTATGAGGATTTTGAATACGAATATAAGCGTTACGAATCATACCAAAGTCTTGACGTCTGTTTACACAGTCATAAATATTTACAACGAATACTAAACGGTTAATACGACTTGGGACTTTATGTAATTCTACAAAGATTGTTTCATCGTCACCTTCGCCTTCACCTGTTAAATTATCTCCTGAATGAATAATACTACCACAAGTAGAAAGTTTGTTTCCGAAGTAAACTAAATCATTTTTGTTTAAAAAACGATCTCCTTCTAACATAACAACAGATGCATCACAATCTATATTTGGTTTACTTCCAAATAATGAAGACAGAAATCCACCTGATTGCCCAATTGGATCCCAGCCTAAGCCAACCTGTAGTTTTGCTACTTTTGGTTGTCCTTTCGTTAAATCGATCTTTTGACCTTTTTCTAAAATAATAGGCATGAAGTTTCTCCCTTTCTACAAAGCATTTTCCATATCGGAAAATATTGTATTCTTCTCTTATATTGTAGCATTATTTACCTATTGATAAAAAGGATAAATTCTCAGTTATATGAAAACATTCATATAATTTACTTATGATGATGTAATAAGTGGTAAATAGCACCAATCATTCCTGCACAATTACCGTTTTGTGCAAGTTCAATCTCACAATTATTATAAATCTCTTGATTTAAGTATTTACTGACCTCTTCTTTTACTTCTTTTAAAAACTCATTTCCTCTATCGGTAATTCCTCCCCCAATAATAATTGTTTCTGGATTAAAAATATAAGCAAGATTACTAATTCCGATTGCCAAATGTTTAAAGAAAATCCCAACTGCTTGAGCAACTTCTCTATCTCCTTTATCATACAACTCAAAAATTGTTCTCCCATTCCACTCGCCTTTGCCTTTATATTTTCTTACAAGCCGAATTAATCCTGAAATCGAAGCAACCTCTTCAAACGTTTTTCCTTCTATTAGCATATTCCCCCATTCACCAGCACTAAATGAATGTCCTCGGTACAATTCTCCATCTATAAAAATTGCTCCCCCAACTCCTGTTCCAATGGTGAGCATAATAAAGTTCTCTTTCTCTCTTACACTACCATTCCACTTTTCTCCAAACGCTGCACAATTCACATCATTGTCAATCGATACTGGAACTTTTAATATCTCTTGCAATCTATCAATAATAGGAATAGTACTATATCCCGGAATATGATCCGCGCCTCCCGTCACAATTCCCTTATTAATATCAACAATTCCCGCAGTGCTAATACCAATTCCGGCAATAGTATGTTCATTCATTAATTTTTTTGATAAAAGAATGAGTTTTTGAATAATTTGTTCTCCGCCTAAGTGAATTTCTGTTGCAACTGTTTTACGCTTTAATACTCTCCCTGCTTCTGAAATAATGCCATACTTAATTTGCGTACCGCCAATATCAAACGCTATATACTCTTTCATCTACTGCCACTTCCTCTACCGTTATGAATGTAAATTCTCCACCTATTTGTAGGAAATCTACATTAACTCTTTTCTGCTTTGACAAATATACTACCTTTTTCTATATATAGTTTTTTTTGCATAAAACTCTTTTTCCTAAGAAATATTACAAAGGGATGTATTTTAGATGGAACATTCATTTCTTAGGAGGAAAACCATGACGAAAATCTTCATTTTAGCATCAACACTCTCTCTATCTTTTTTTAGCGGTTTAAATATCGGTAATGCTGCAACTGAAAACTTCCAACCATTAACAAACGCTATTGTACAAAATAGCGATCATTTTGCAGAAGGAAACTCAAAGGATAATAATAAACCTCCAGGAAATAACGGTTCTCAGGACGATAGTGGTTCCGGTGGCAGCGGCTCTGGTGAAAACGGTTCTGGTGAAAACGGTTCTGGTGGCGATGGCTCTGGCGGCAATGGTTCCGGCGGTAACGGTTCTGATGGCAGTGGCTCTGGCGGCAATGGTTCCGGCGATAACGGTTCTGGTGGCAACGGTTCTAGCGGCAGTGGTTCTGGTGGCGATGGCGGCAACGGTTCCGGCGGTAATGGTTCTGGTGGCAACGGTTCTAGCGGCAGTGGTTCTGGTGGCGATGGCGGCAACGGTTCCGGCGGTAATGGTTCCGGTGGCAGTGGTTCTGGCGGTAACGGTTCTGGTGGCAATGACTCTGGTGGCAGTGGTTCTGGCGGTAACGGTTCTGGTGGCAACGGTTCTAGCGGCAGTGGTTCTGGCGGCTCTGGCGGCAACGGTTCCGGCGGTAATGGTTCCGGTGGCAGTGGTTCTGGTGGCAATGACTCTGGTGGCAGTGGTTCCGGCGATAACGGTTCTGGTGGCTCTGGCTCTGGTAGCAACGGCTCTGGTGGCAGCGGTTCTGGCGGTAACGGTTCTGGTGGTAACCGTTCTGGTAGCAACGGCTCTGGTGGCAGCGGTTCTGGCGGTAACGGTTCTGGTGGTAACCGTTCTGGTGGTAACCGTTCTGGTGGCGATGGTTCTGGTGGCAGTGGCTCACACGGCGGTAATGGCTCTCAAGGTGGCAATCGTGTTAAAGGCGATAGCAATTCTCAGGAGGGCAACGGTTCTCAAGGGGGTAATGTAAAAGATAATACGAAAAAACAAGGTGATAAATTACCGAATACCGCAACGCATTACCCTATATCTATTTTAATGGGTCTTTCAATATTCCTAATTGGTATGTTACTGTTTATTCGTCGTAAAAACGTAAAATAAGAGCAACATACTTCCATCTAAAGAATACATGAAATACTTTATAAAACTAAAAAGGACTTTGGATTGCATTTTATTATGCAGCCCAAAGTCCTTTTTATCACCTATCAGAAAAAGTATTAATACGCTTTTCCCCAATACACCATTTGTTTAGCTTCTTTACCACAACAAATACATTCATCAGCTAAATGCTCTTGCTCAAAAGGCATACAACGTGAAGATACTCCAACTTCTTCTTTTAGTTTTTCTTCACAAGCTAATTCCCCGCACCACATTGCCTTAATAAAGCCTTGCTTTTCGTCAGCTATTTTTTTCATCTCTTCGAAATTTGTCGCAACATACGTATTCTCATCGCGAAATGCTTTTGCTTTATCAAATAAAGCAATATGAATTTCTTCAAGTAATGCTGGAATACGTTCTTCTAATTGATCCATTGGTACAAACTCTTTTTCCTTCGTGTCTCTTCTTACAAGTACAACTTGATTCTTTTCAATATCTTTAGGGCCAACTTCTAATCGAATTGGAATCCCCTTCATTTCATACTCATTAAATTTCCAGCCTGGTGTTTTATTACTAGCATCTATTTTTACTCGTGCAACCTTTTGAATATGTCCTTGTAACTCTGTTGCTTTTGCTAAAACTCCTTCTTTATGCTGAGCAATCGGTACAATAACAACTTGCACTGGAGCGACTTTTGGTGGCATTACAAGTCCATTATTATCACTATGAACCATTATTAGCCCGCCTATCATTCTTGTTGATACACCCCAAGATGTTTGGTGCACATATTGCCACTTACCGTTACGATCTAAAAACTTAATATCAAATGCTTCAGAGAAATTCGTTCCAAAGTTATGAGAGGTTCCTGTTTGAAGCGCTTTTCCATCATGCATTAAACTTTCAATTGTATAAGTTGCCTTTGCTCCAGCAAACTTCTCCTTTTCTGTTTTTTGCCCTTTAATAACTGGTATCGCTAAATAATCCTCACAAAAAGAAGCATATAAGTTTAAAATATTTAATGTTTCAGTCTGCGATTCTTCTGCCGTTTCATGGATTGTATGACCCTCTTGCCATAAAAATTCAGTCGTACGAAGGAATGGCCTAGTTGTCTTCTCCCAACGAACTACTGAACACCACTGATTATATAACTTTGGCAAATCATTATAGGATTGCACAATTTTTGAAAAGTGCTCACAGAACAAAGTTTCAGATGTAGGACGTACACAAAGTCTTTCCGCTAACTTTTCATCTCCACCATGCGTAACCCATGCTACTTCAGGAGCAAATCCTTCAACATGATCCTTCTCTTTTTGCAATAAACTCTCTGGGATAAACATTGGCATATATACATTTTCATGGCCAGTTCCTTTTAACTTCTCATCCATCACCTTCTGCATATTCTCCCATAAGGCATAACCATACGGACGTAAAATCATGCACCCTTTTACACTTGAATAATCAACAAGTTCGGCTTTTTTTACAATATCGGTATACCACTGCGCAAAGTCCTCTTCCATCTTCGTAATGGCTTGCACTTGTTCTTTTGCCATAGTCAGTCTTCCTCCTTCTAGAAAATACAAAAAAGCCCGCGTCCCTAAATAGGGACCGAGCTTTGCCGGCGTTACCACCCTGATTCATGCACAAAAATTGCGCATGCTCTCTTTTTGATAACGGGAAATTCCCGCTGCATATGCAGAACTCAAAGGCAGGTTCCATATTGCCTTTTTAAGAATCTTTCAGCCTGACGGATTCTCTCTCTGCTAAAAAGGTTGAACATGTACTAGTCCTTTTTCATCGTTATAACGAAATAAATTTGTTGATTATCATAATACAAATTCTTTTTTAAAACAATAGCTAATTTTCTTATTTTTATATATCCTTTTCATTTTTTGCAGTTTTATACGTAGCTTTTCCGCGTAATTTTCACAAGTTGATGTGCAATCATACCGATAAGTGTACCAATTAGGACGAAGAAACCAATAAATCCATATCCCATTCCTTCCCACCCACCAATAACCATCATTGTAACGGGAAAGGACGCTAAGCAAAGAAGTATTAAACTAAGTGCAAATATAATATCAAACTGTTTGTCTGGAAACCGTTTCTTTAGTAAATATGAAATAGTAAATACAAGGATAATCGTGATTCCGCCAATGATGTAAAAAATACCAAATCCATCTAACCAATCCATAGTGTTCCCTCCCTCCATAGATTCCCTTATACTTAATTATATGTTTAATTTTTCTGAAAATAAATAATAAACTTTCACCTAAATATATATATTTATTACTAGGTGTTAATAGTAATATATAATAATAGGTTTTATATAATCAGGAGGGAACTTTATGGATAAAGCATTAACAAACCACGTCATCATTTTATCATTCGACTGTTTATCAGCTTTAGATTTTCCTATACTACAAAAACTACCTCATTTCCAATCTCTAATAAAAAAGGGCACGGTTGTCGAAAAAGTAGAACCAATTTATCCTTCTGTAACATATCCAAGCCACTCAACAATCGTAACTGGTAATTACCCTAACAAGCACGGTGTTGTTAGCAATACGTTACTTCAACCAGGGCGTGAATCACCTGATTGGCATTGGTACCGAAAATCAATAAAAGGAACAACATTGTATGATGAAGCGCGCAAAGCAAATTTAACGACAGCTGCCCTTCTATGGCCTGTTACTGGAAGAGCGAACATCGATTACAATTTACCAGAAATTTTCCCCAATAGACCTTGGCAAAATCAAGTGTTAGTTTCCTTATTTAGCGGTAGCCCACTATACCAATTAGATTTAAATCGTCGTTTCGGCCATATAAGAAATGGTTTATCACAACCAGAGCTGGATGATTTCGTCCTCGCCTCTGCTGTGCATACAATCCAGACGAAAAAGCCTAATGTCATGTTCGTACATTTCACCGATCTAGACACACAAAGACACTATCACGGCTTTGAATCTAACGAAACAACAGCTGCTATCCAGAGACACGACGAACGTCTAGGGAAAATTATTCAAGCACTAAAAGAAAGTGACCTATACGAAGAAAGTACAATTATTGCCCTTGGTGATCATAGCGCTTTAAGTGAAAACAAATCCATCCAATTAAATGTGCTATTCCATCAAAGAAGACTTATATCTCTTAATAAAAAAGGAAAATTAGTAGACTGGAAAGCCTATTGCCAAAGTTGCGACGGCTCTGCCTATGTATATGTAAAGGACAAAAATGATACGGATACAATCCGGGAGGTACAACTACTCCTTGAAGAACTACTTCAAAATAAACAAAACGGAATTGAATTTATACTTCATGATGAAGCTGCCAAAGACTGCGGTGCAGACGGTAATTGTTTATTCATGTTAGAAGCACGAGAAGGGTATTATTTCACTGAAAACTATACAGGAGATTTTATAAAAGAAATTACTGAAAAAGATGTTACGCCTAGTAAAAAATATACATTTGGTACGCATGGATACTCTCCAACAAAACCTAACTATGAAACAATTTTTATCGCTGCTGGGAAAGGAATAAAAAGTGGCTTTACCGTCCCGTATATGAGACTTATTGATGAAGGTCCAACTATCGCTAGACTACTCGGTTTACACTTAGGTGAAACAGACGGAGCAATTGTAGAGGATTTACTCCAATTGTAAAGAACTGTGTATATATGTAAAAGTTATGTAAAATTCATCACTGTTTCTCTTTTTATAATTTTTATTTTTGTACACTGTTAGTAAAACAAATTTAAGGGGGAACATTATATGAAAAAAATGTCCAGACAAGAAAAAAGCTGGATATTATACGATTGGGCGAACTCTGTATACTCGCTCGTCATTACAACTGCATTATTTCCAATTTACTTTAAAGCAGCTGCAAAAGAAGCTGGACTATCTGGGGCAACTTCAACAGCATATTGGGGATATGCAAACTCATTCGCAACACTTTTAATTTCTATACTTGCTCCTATTCTTGGCACAGTTGCTGATTATAAAGGATTTAAAAAACGTTTTTTCACATTCTTCTTTGGACTCGGTATCGTATTTACAAGTATGTTAGCAGTCGTTCCAACCTCTCAGTGGTACTTATTGCTAGGGTGCTATATGCTCGCCTTAATCGGCTTTGCTGGAGCAAACATTTTCTATGATGCATTTTTAGTAGACGTCACTTCTGAAGATAGAATGGACCGAATTTCTACAAGAGGATTTGCATTAGGTTATATCGGGAGTACAATTCCTTTTATCGGTTGTATCGCTCTTATTATTCTTTCTCAAAAAGGAACTATTCCCTTATCGGTCGGCATTGCTAGTCAAATTTCCTTTGCAATAACAGCTCTTTGGTGGGGGTTATTTACAATTCCAATGCTAAAAAACGTAGAGCAAACACACTATATTGAGCGTCATCCAAGACCTATTAGAATGAGCTTCAAACGTCTTGCTGATACTTTTAAAAATATTAAAGAATATAAAACTGTATTTATGTTTCTAATCGCTTACTTTTTCTATATTGACGGAGTCGATACAATTATTACTATGTCTACTGCTTACGGAACCGATCTCGGTATTAGTGCAACGAATCTATTAATCATATTATTTGTAACACAAATTGTCGCTTGTCCATTTGCTTTACTATACGGAAAATTATCTGAAACATTTACTGGCAAAAAAATGCTATATGTCGGTATCATTATTTATATCATTATTTGCACATATGCTTATTTTTTAAAAACGACACTTGATTTTTGGATTTTAGCAATGTTAGTTGCTACATCTCAAGGTGGTATTCAAGCACTAAGTCGTTCATACTTTGCAAAACTAGTACCAAAAGAATCTGCTAATGAATTCTTCGGATTTTATAATATATTTGGGAAGTTTGCCGCAATTATGGGTCCGGTATTAGTCGGTGTTACAACGCAATTAACAGGAAAAACAAACGCTGGTGTTCTTAGTATTATTGTTCTATTTATTATCGGAGGATTCTTACTAACTAGAGTTCCAGAAAATAATACATCCGTTACACCACCTAGTCCAAAGACTAAAACGCTATAAGAAAAGATCCTCTTCTCATAAGAAGAGGATCTTTTTTATTTTTAAAGGTGCGCCTTATAATGAACGACTCTACTGCTTGTACAAAAATAATTTATCAACAGTTGTTCCTAATACTTCAGCTAAACGGAACGCTAACGCTAAGCTTGGATCATATTTATTATTCTCAATTGCATTTATCGTTTGTCTAGAAACCTTACATTTATCAGCTAATGCGCCTTGTGAAATATTATTTTCAGTGCGTAATTCATAGATTTGATTTTTCACACCATTGCTCCTAACCTGTAAAATCGTTTTTACAACATCAGTATATAATTGGCTCATATAGTTGTCAAAAGTTCCTCAAAGAAAAAAGGAGCAATATTGCTCCCTTACAATAGTTATTTTGAAGCTAATGAATTTGTTAGTGCCTCTTTGTTAGCGATATCTTCTTTCTTTATTTGCATACGTACAACTGGCCCTATCGCTAATAAAATAAGTGCCATCGCTATACAAAACACAGTAACTAGTGAAGTTAGTTCCTTTAATCCTCCAGCTAATGAAGTTCCAATTAGCATTGCCCCCATAAACAGTGGTAAAATCGTTCCATTTACTCTTCCAACCATATTTTCTGGTACAAGTTGAATCATAAGCGTACCGACAACAATATTAACACAAGCTAAACAAATACCTGTTCCAAATCTCATGAAACTAGTAATCCAAAATGATGTAGATAGCCCTTCTACTAAAAATGAAATGGCTAATATACCCATACCGAATACAAACATCTTTTTCGGATTCACTTTTGAAGCGAAAACTGCAGCAACAATACCACCGAGTAACATACCTATTCCGTCAGCTGCCGCTAAATATTGAACAGCTTCTTTTTCCATACCTAAACGTTCAATTACAAGGAATACTTCTAATGGATTCGTTAATCCAACAGCTAAACCCATAATTGTAAAAGTGATCGTAATCATACGTAAATTTTTCGTATGAAGAACATACTTCCAACCTTCTTTTATATCATTTTTTAATGAGTCTCTCGCCACCTGCTCTTTTTCAACCCATTTTGGTAAGAATGAAAGGGCGATAGCAGATAACAAAAATAAAATGATTAAGCTATATAGTGATGTAAATAAACCAAGTTGTGTATACACAAGCGATCCTACCACTGGTCCAAAAATCAGAAATAATGACTGTAATGTTTGGTTAAATGCAATCGCATTTGCTACCTCTCCTTCTTTTACATAGCGCTTAAATATACGCGAAGATGAGGGCTGAGAAAACTGACCTACAATCGCGGAAATGAGTGTTGCAAAAAATATAGCCTGCCAATAATCCAGCTTTAACAACAAGACAATTCCTATAATAGACAGTACACTTAATACATCTCCAGCGACCATTGTTCTTTTCGGATTCCAGCGATCAGCTAGCGCACCACCGATAAACGAGAAAATAAAAATAGGTGCATATTCCATAACTGATAACAATGAAACAGAAACTGGATCATTATTCGTTCGCTCCATTATAAAATACAAAAGAGCCATATTTCTGATCCAAATTGCAAATTGTTGTAAAATATCAGACGCCATAACGAGCATAAATGCTCGGTTTTTAAATAAAGCGTTCATTTTCATTCCCCTTTCATAAACCGACCGTTCGGTCTAATTTATTTTGTAAGAAAAGCAACTGACCTATTATTCAGCTGCCATTCCTTTTAACAATACATCTATTGCCTTTTTATAAATACGTTTCAGCTCTTTATAATCTAATTCGTAGTAAAGCACTCCAAGTCCTGATAATAATCCGTTTACAATATACATAAGATCACGAGTATTATCTTCACGGAACTCTCCAGACTGTATACCTACTTCAATTAATTTCTCAAACATAACATATGATTCTCTAGTTAAAGCTAACAGTTCATCCAGAATCTCTTTACTTACAACTTGGCTCATAGAGAATTCCTCTATTGCATTTGAAATTGGTTGCTGTATGTCCTCTACATGATATTCCGCGAGACCATATAGTTTTTCAGTACTAGTGCTATACAACTTCTCTTTTTCATTCCATTTTTCAATCCAATCATACGTATGCTGTTTCACTACAAATAAAAATAATTCTTCTTTACTTTTAAAGTGATAATAAATACTTCCTTTACTTCGCTCTGTAATTTCACAAATCTCTTCCATAGATGTAGCTGCGTAGCCCTTCTGTGAAAATAGACTTTCTGCTTTATATGCAATTTCTTTCTTTATCTCTTCTGCGCTTCTTCTCATATTCACACCTCTTTAAACCGACCGTTCAGTCTAATAATAACAAATCAAAAACCTCTATCGCAAGAGGCTATATTCCTTATTTAAGAAAACGTACTTTCAAACCAAGTTCGAATCATATGTATGGTTCCAAATTTAAATGCTAATTTAACAAGAAATACGCCTCCCGCAGCTAATAAAAATAACACTACTTTCCCCTTATTTTTCACTTTCGGTTCCCTTTTCATTTCCATTCCCCTTAGTATGTTAAAAATATTAAACAAACGTTTGTTTAACTGTGTTTATGCATATGTAAGCCGACTAATCAAACGTTTGTTTAAAAAGAAATACGCCTATATAAGGCGCATTTTTATCAATCACCACCGCCACCACAGCTTCCTCCGCTATCTCCCCCAAAAGATCCTCCACAATCATGTGAGCCGCCATCATGCGAGCTATCATTATCAGATCCAGCAAAGAAAAATAACGGTGATGAGCTGTTAGATGAATTATGAATGTTATTTTGTTTTGTAAGATTTACCTTCTTTTTGTTCGATCGAACTGCTGTTACGATTGTTCCAACTACAACAAATAATAGTATGACAATAATAAATTCCATTTAAAAGCCTCCCTTATTCCTCGAATAATTGAATGGTTCTCTCTAGATTTTCAAGTGAAATGAAGCGTGATTCACGAAGAATTTCTTTTCCATTATGAAATAATAAAATTGTTGGCCCTGTAAATACTCCATATCGCCCCGCAATCTCCTGCATGTCTTGTAGTAATATCTCTATTTTCTCTACGTAATCATAATTCTCTAATACGCAATTTACTTTTCTTAGCATAACATCACAAACACCACAATTTTCCGTTTTAATAAACAGAAGTACCAATTGTTGTTCTTCGATATAGGTCGCTAATTCTTCTATCGTTTTAAATGTAGTCATCTTATCCCTCTTAGCGTAATTTACGAAATACTTTGTCTTGATACATACGAAAAGCTGAACTATCTTTAATCTTTCTCTTTTCCATTACCTGCTGAAAACGAAGCGTTTTTGCTGTTAACTCTTCTCGTAATCTCTTTCTCTCTTCTTCATCATAACAGCAAGCAATTAGATCCTCTATTTTTAATATATCTTTTTGTAGTTCCATTTCTGGTGGAATCATTCCCGCATTTTTTAAAATTTTATAACTCATTCTAAGTTCTGGAGGTACCATTGAAAGATCTTCTAATTGTAGTGGTTTTCCTTTTCCCGGAAGATAATCAAGATCACCATTCCGTATTGCTTGTCGAATTTTTTCTTCAGCAATGTTCAAAAACACATCCACACCATTCCCTCCTTTACATATTTTTACTATTATTTTACATGATATTTCCTTATCTTTCTATGCCTTTAATAATTGGCTCCATACAATTTTTTCTCAAATTTATTTATAATGAGCTTTTTCCTCCCATACCGATCTTTCGTTTTCATATACAGTTTGTATTCAAGCCTTTTTGTATTGAGAAAGTCTTTTTCAATTTAATAAAGCGTTTACACTAAATCTTACATTTGTTACGATTTAATCACCCCCAGCTCCCTTGTATAGACTTCGTGATGTCTGATCATTTTATCTAGACGTTTTATACGTCTAGATTCATTTTGATTTATTGGCGTATGCCTTTAAATATATCTTTTATTTTGAAAGGAGAAATGGCTATGAGGTCTCAAAAATTCACACTGTTATTACTATCTCTACTACTTTTCTTACCTCTTTTTCTCACAAATTTTATTAATCCAAATCTCGCATTAGCAGATTCACAAAAGCAAAGTCAAAAAATTGTTGGATACTTTCCTTCGTGGGGCGTTTACGGACGTAATTATCAAGTTGCTGACATTGATGCATCAAAACTTACTCACCTTAACTATGCTTTCGCGGATATTTGTTGGAACGGAAAACATGGAAACCCTTCTACTCATCCTGATAATCCAAATAAACAAACGTGGAACTGTAAAGAATCTGGTGTACCATTGCAAAATAAAGAGGTTCCTAATGGTACTCTCGTACTCGGTGAACCATGGGCTGATGTTACCAAATCGTATCCTGGCTCAGGGACAACTTGGGAAGATTGCGATAAATATGCCCGTTGCGGAAATTTCGGGGAACTAAAACGATTAAAAGCTAAATATCCTCACTTAAAAACAATTATTTCCGTTGGTGGCTGGACTTGGTCTAACCGCTTTTCTGATATGGCCGCTGATGAAAAAACAAGAAAAGTATTTGCTGAATCTACAGTAGCTTTTCTTCGCGCATATGGGTTTGATGGCGTAGATTTAGACTGGGAATATCCGGGCGTTGAAACGATTCCTGGTGGTAGTTATCGTCCTGAAGATAAACAAAATTTCACTCTCCTTCTTCAAGACGTCCGAAATGCTTTGAATAAAGCAGGTGCTGAAGATGGCAAACAATATTTACTAACAATCGCTTCAGGTGCAAGTCAACGCTACGCTGATCATACAGAACTAAAGAAAATTTCTCAAATACTCGATTGGATTAATATTATGACATATGATTTCCACGGCGGATGGGAAGCTACTTCTAATCATAATGCAGCTCTATATAAGGATCCAAATGACCCAGCAGCAAATACGAATTTTTACGTAGATGGTGCTATAAATGTTTATACAAATGAAGGTGTTCCAGTCGATAAACTAGTATTAGGCGTACCCTTTTACGGACGTGGCTGGAAAAGTTGTGGCAAAGAAAATAACGGACAATATCAACCTTGCAAACCAGGTAGTGATGGGAAACTTGCTTCTAAAGGTACTTGGGATGATTACTCTACCGGTGACACAGGTGTGTATGATTACGGTGATTTAGCAGCCAATTACGTTAATAAAAATGGTTTTGTACGCTACTGGAATGACACAGCTAAAGTACCTTACTTATATAATGCAACTACAGGCACATTTATTAGCTACGATGACAATGAATCTATGAAATACAAAACAGACTATATAAAGACGAAAGGTTTAAGTGGAGCAATGTTTTGGGAACTAAGCGGAGATTGCCGTACAAGTCCAAAATATAGTTGCAGTGGTCCGAAATTACTTGATACGCTAGTAAAAGAATTACTTGGTGGACCTATTAGTCAAAAAGATACTGAGCCACCAACGAATGTTAAAAACATTGTAGTTACGAATAAAAATTCAAACTCAGTTCAATTAAACTGGACTGTATCTACTGATAACGTAGGAGTTACGGAATATGAAATTACTGCTGGAGAAGAGAAATGGAGTACAACAACAAATAGCATTACAATTAAAAACTTAAAACCTAATACGGAATACAAATTTTCGGTAATTGCCAAAGATGCTGCTGGAAATAAATCACAACCTACCGCTCTTACTGTCAAAACGGATGAAGCTAATACGACACCTCCTGATGGAAATGGTACTGCTACATTTTCAGTCACTTCGAATTGGGGCAGCGGTTATAACTTCTCGATTATAATCAAAAATAATGGAACGACTCCTATTAAAAATTGGAAATTAGAATTTGATTATAGCGGCAATTTAACACAAGTTTGGGATTCTAAAATTAGTAGTAAAACAAATAATCATTATGTAATTACGAACGCAGGATGGAATGGTGAAATTCCTCCTGGTGGATCTATTACAATTGGCGGTGCAGGAACAGGTAATCCTGCCGAACTTTTAAATGCCGTCATTAGCGAAAACTAGACGTAATATCCATTAATTACTTCAATAAAGTTTGAATTTAGGTTTGAGCAATACCTCCTAAATTCAAACTTTTAATTTTATGAAAAATCAAAAATATCACAATAACCTATTATAATTATATTTAATTTCTAATATGAAGTTTATATGGAGTTCATTTGAATTTTACATGAATTTCCTTTAATTTCTATTGTCTTCCTATAATATCCATATTATCCTTTACATAAAGGAATTATTTTTATTCCATTTTGAACTATCTATATATATAAAGAAAGATAGTCACCTGTTAGGGAAAGGCTTTCGTATTATAAATATAACAAAAGAAAAAGCACGCTTATAAGCGCACCATAAGAGTGCTTCTTCATACAATTCTCATGTAAGAGTTCTCGAAAATCATGTTAATCATAAAGAAAAGGCATTAGCTCATAAAAGCTAATGCCTTTTCTTTATTCATATTGTTCAGCATTCCAATCTTCTATATTCCATACTTTTGTTATCCACGATTCATAGAAAGAAGGTTCATGTGAGACAATTAAAACTGTTCCTTTGTATTGTTGTAACGCTTCCTGTAAAGCCATCTTAGTTTCTACATCCAAATGATTAGTCGGTTCGTCTAAAATTAAAACATCAGCTTTTTCTATTTTTTCATATAAGGAGCTAACACACCTAAAATCTCTTCTTTATCCTTTTTTAATTCGAGTGATGTTAACATATCCATCGTTCTCGGCCTAGGTAATTTCACTTGTACCTCGCCAACTATTGACGCTGGTCTTTGAGATAAAATAAATACGCGATCTGAAAGCAAGATTGCCTCATCTAAGTCATGTGTAACCATAACGATTGTTTGCTTCTCTTGATGCCAAGAGTTTAAAAGCCAGCTATGTACTTCCATTTTTGTAAATGCATCTAATTTACCAAAAGGCTCATCAAGCAGCATAATTGGCTTTTCACATAAATATGTGCGCAGAAAACTAATTCTTTGACGCATACCACCAGACAATTCATCTGGATAATGGTTTGCATATTCATCTAGTTCGAACTGCTTTAATGCTTCCATTCCTTCTGTCAGCCTTTGTTTTTTCGGCTTTCCTTCAATTTCTAACGGAAGAACGATATTTTGCAAAGCTGATCGCCACGGTAGTAATAAATCTTGTTGTGGCATATAACTAACAACATCTTGCTCTTGTACTTGCTTATCGTTATACGTTACGTTCCCGCTTGTTGGTTTTTCAACATTTGCAATCATGTTTAATAATGTGCTTTTCCCGCAACCACTCGGTCCTACAAAGGAAACAAACTCTCCCTCTTGTATAGAGGCACTAATATTCTCTAATACATTCTTTCCGTCGAAAGATTTCACTATATTTTTTATTTGTAATCCGCTCATTTTTCACTTGGAAGGAATTCATTTGTAAAAGCATCTTTTACATCGATTTTCTTTTTAATAACTTTGTTGTCATATAAGAAATTCATGTAATTCGTCCAAATTTCTTCCTTCTGTACTCCCCATGCTTTAGCATCATCTTGATACTTCGTACTTAACCATTTTTGGCTTTCTTGAACTAAATCTTTATTCACATCTGGAACAGCTTTAATTAAAATATCAGCAGCCTCTTTCGGTTCCTTAATTGCAAAATTATAACCTTCTGTCGTTGCACTCATAAACTTTTTCACAAAGTCTTTATCTTGCTTCGTATGTTTTTCACTCGTAATAATAACAGGACTATAGAAATCAAGCGCTGGATCTAAGTCCTTCACCATAATCGTATTTAACTCTTTTCCTTGACGCTTCGCTTCAATACCATCCCAACCGTAATAAATCCATTCGAAATCTGCATCACGGCCAATTGATTTAAAGAAATCTGTTTGTCCTAAGATGATTTTTTCAACTTTATTAAAATCAGCTTGATGTTTATCCATAATCGTCTTTAATGTCGCTTCTTCTGCTGGTCCTCCCCAGCCGCCGTAACGTTTACCTTCAAAATCTTTTGGTGACGTCATATTGTCTTTCTTAAGCGATGCAAACGCTGAAGTGTTATGCTGAATAATCGCTCCTACAGATACAACAGGAATTCCTTCTACACGAGCTAACGTTACATTTTCTTGTGCACTTATTGCGAAGTCTGCTTTTCCTGATGCTATCATTTGCTCTGCTGTTACATTGTCACCTGGTTGAATAATTTCTACATCTAATCCTTGCTTTTTGTAATAATCTTTCGTTTTCGCTACATACAAGCCAGTATGATTCGTATTTGGAAACCAATCTAATACTACTTTTACTTTTTGATCTTTACTTGCACTTTCTTCTTTCTTCGCCGGATTACATCCAGCCACACCTACCGCTACTAAGGCAGCTAACATAACTTTCAAACCTTTTTTCATTTTCTGCCGTCCTTTCTATATATCCATGGTGCTGTTATTCTTGCCATAAACTCTACGATAAAATACAGGCATAATGTGACCATAACGATGATTGCTGCAACACCAAATACTCGGGCAGTCAAAAAGGATTTTGTAGCCCTCGTAAGCATAACGCCTAATCCTTCACTTGCACCGAGCCATTCTCCGATAATTGCCCCCATTACGCTATATGTAACTGCAATTTTTAAACCTGAGAAAAAGTATGGGAGCACTGCTGGAAATTTTACCTTCTGGTAAACTTGCCATTTCGTCGCCTTCATTGTTTGTAACAGTTTCAGCATATTTTTATCTACTGTTTGAAAACCTTCTAAAATACTAAGCGCAATTGGGAAGAAACAAACGAGTATTACGACCATTACTTTCGGCAACATCCCATATCCAAACCAAATAATAAATAGCGGTGCAAGTACAACAATTGGAATTGTTTGCGAAATAACGAGCAATGGATTTATTAAAATACGAAATAACGGTATAACGTCCATAATAATTGCGATACTCGTCCCCAATAAAATTGCAAAGAATAGTCCAATTATAACTTCCTGCAGTGTTTGCATCGTATTTGGTAATAGTAAATCTTTCATCCCAATTAATTCTTGAACAATGGCAGAAGGCTTTGGTAAAATCCACGGTTCGATTTTAAATAATGAAACAGATCCTTCCCATATCGCAATGAGAAGGATAAGCCAAATAGTTGTAATAAGTTTAGATTGCTTCTGGTTTTGCATATTCATCACGGTACTTCCAAACCTTTTCATCTATCGTTACACCAGTGCTTGGACGATAATGGATTTTAATAGAAGTAATCACCTCTTCTGCTCCAGCATCGACGCAAGCTTGTTGCGCACGTTTAACGACATCAAGAAGTACATCTAATTCTCCTTCCAAAGTTGTTTCCATTGCCCCTACTTCATAACGAACTCCCGATTGTTGCACAACTTCAATTGCTTTATCGACAACAGAATATACATCTTTCGTTTTCGCTTGTGGTACTACTGAAAATGACATTGTAACTTGTTGTGACATAATAAAATCCCCCTTATAAAATTAAATTTCAAAAATAAGAAAAGGCTTTCCTACTGCGTAGGAAAGCCTTGTATGCAAGTTATTACAGAATAACATATGCTACATCACTTTAAGTAACTCCCTACGCTGGCATTATCCAGATCAGGTTGAGGGTCGATGTTTACTTACATCCTCTCAGCCAATTGGCTCCCCGGTCCTTAATTCGTTTTCATTGTAGCATGATTTATTTTATTGAACAAACAAAAGCATGCATAATCATTTCATTATTTTTGGAAAATAACCAACTTTTTCACCATGAGCTAATAACTGCTGTATAAATTCTTTATTAATTGCTGGTACTATCAATTCTTTTTTCTTAATCCATTCATTCGTTCTACGCGTACCCATTACAATTTCAGATTGCTGTGCTCCATCTCCTGCAACTTGAGAAGCAATTAACTCTGCTATTACTTCATTTCCCTTCGCTAATGCAAGTCCGGTATTTACATATTCTGAAAGTGGAACCATTTCAAGATTGTATCCACACTCTCCAATTAGCTGTATAAATTGTTCAAACTCAATTTGATGTGGATGACAAATATGTAACGTCTCTCCTACAATTTGCGCATCTTGTAAATACGATACAATTGATTTACTAGCAAAATCAATTGGTGTGAAATCAACTTTCCACTTCACATTTGGTGCTTTCCCAATTAATAGCATTGTTTTAATAAGACGATAAAATGCGTTTCCTTCAATATTTTGTTGGAACGAACCTGTTTCTGAATGACATGCTAAATTACCTGCACGATAAATATTTCCGCGCAAACCATTTTTCATTGCTTCACGAACAATGTTTTCCGCTTGTAGTTTACTATTTGAATATACATTCTCTAAGTCTACACTGTAATTAAAATCACCAGTTTTCATGTATGTATCCCATTGATCTACCGCTAATTCTAACGGGATACCAATTGTAGAAATAAAATGGAATGTAGCACCTTTCTCCGCTAATGCTAGCATACGGCTAGTTCCTTGGACATTTATATTTTCAAATTGTTTTACATCTCCAAAATGTCTTACATCTGCACCGCAATGAATTATCGTATCCATCTTAGAACTGATGAACATAAATTCTTCTTCGCTCATCCCAAGATACTCTTCTCCCAGATCACCAGCTACGGCCTGTATACGCTGTAACCATTCTTCACATATATCATTAAAGTAGCCTGTTAATGTATCTATAATTCTTTGCTGCACATCTTTGGTTGGTCTTACTAAACAATAAATAGTAGCAGATGTATCTCTCAACAATTCATATAATATGTGTGATCCTAAATAACCAGTAGCTCCTGTTAAAAAGACATTTGAAATCTGGGTTTCTTCCAAAACGTTTGCATACGTGATAGTATCTGGCTCGTGAATCACTTTATATTCACGAAATACTTCTTCTTTCTCTACTTTTACTTCTCGCTCAATTCGAGCTAATCCATATATCGTTCTTTCTTTAAAGAAATCTTGAATTGTTAAATGTGAGAAATCTTCTTTTAACAATGTTAAGACTCGTAATACTTTTAATGAATGTCCACCAATTGTAAAGAAATCATCATGCACTCCAACTTTTGAAATTCCTAATACTTCCGCCCAGGCGTTCGCTATTTGTTTTTCTGCTTTATTAGAAGGTGCAACATATTCTTGTAGCCGAACCGGTTCATACTTTTCTTCTAACTGAGCTAACTTCTTAACATCAATCTTTTTATTAGGTGTAAGTGGTAATTCATTAATATAAATTAGTTTAGATGGCACCATATAATCTGGTAATTGCTCTTGTAACTGATAAACTAATTCTGGTATTTCTTTTTTATTTAAAGTTGTATAGAACGCGATTAAATATTGGCTACCTTCCTTACTCTTCTTAGCAAAAACAGCATTTTCTTTTATATTATGATTTTGAGAAATTTTACTTTGGATTTCTCCTAGTTCAATACGATGTCCTCTAATTTTTACTTGATCATCTTTCCGATGTAAAAACTCTATATTTCCATCCTCTAGCAACTTAACGATATCACCTGTTTTATATATATTAACTATAGGATTAAAAGGGTTCGGAATAAAAGCTTCAATTGTTTTATTAGGCTTATTAAAATACCCTTTTGCTAATCCCACTGAATCTATATATAATTCACCAGGTACACCAATTGGACAAAGATTCATATTCTCATCCAAAATCATAACTTGATAATTAGCACATGGTTTACCAATGGGAATACTCGCAACATCCTCATTTAACTGACTAGGTATTTTATAGGTTGTCGTCACTACAGTACATTCTGTCGGTCCGTATACATTATAAATTTCAACATTTGTACCTATTCTTTCTCTCCACAATTTAATAACCTCTACAGGCAACATTTCACCACCAATCGCAATTCTTTTTAGGGAAGCTAGCTTATATATATCTTCTTCTGCTAAATAAGTTGCTACTTGTCGAACAAAAATTGTTGCTAATGCCAAGATTGAAGTTGCTTTCACTTTATAGATTGCATTTGCAAATGCCTCTACAGACAATCGCTCTTCCTCTAATAGTACATACAAGTTTCCTCCGCAGAATAAAGAAGCAAATGACTCCCATACAGAAGCATCGAAACTAAAGGAAGGAAATTGAGCAAATACATCCTCTTCTGTCAATTCATATTGCTTTTTCATCCAAGTGTACAGATTAACAACGCCTCTATGTGCTAACATCGTTCCCTTTGGATTCCCTGTTGAACCCGATGTATAAATCATATAAGCTACATCATCACAATGAATAGACAACTTTACATCTATATCTTCATAAGTTTCACTATCATACAATGAAACTGTTTGAACCCCATCACATGTTATAGGCGTCTCTTTCATCAATATAACTTTCGCTTGGCTATCTTGAATAATGTACTGTATTCTACTTTCCGGATAATCTGGATCAATCGGAACATACGCTGCACCAGCTTTTAATATAGCTACCATACTTACTACTGTGTCTATGCTACGTTTCATAAATATTCCAACATAGTCTCCTAATTGGACGCCGTTTTTAATTAACATATGAGCTATTTGATTACTTTTTTTATTTAGCTCCTCATAAGTTAAAGTACCTTCCCTTGAAGATAAAGCTATACGATTTGGAAATTGAGTAACAGTATTATAGAACATATCGACGATACTTTTCTCAGGATATACTGCTGTCGTATCATTCACTTGACTATAAAGTGCCATCTCGGCCTCTGTAATAATATTAAAATGTTTTATATGCTTATTAGTATTTTGTGATATATCAACTAAAACACCTTGTATTTGTTGTGCATAACGAGTAATCGTTGTCTCTTTCCAATTAACACTATTAAATATTATTTCTACACTTTGCATATTTTTACTAAATACAAATTGTAATGTATTCGTGTCTTTTAGCTCATAATATGTTTCACCAATAATAATAGGTGACATTTCATATAATGTATTACCGTTTTGAAACTCTTCTATTTCTTCCTCATTCATTTCTTTAATTTGCTCCAGTTGCTCTTCAATTTGTAAATTTAAACTTTCATAGGAGAGAAAATTAGAAACTTCAATAGTAATTGGAAATAAATTTCCTCTTACATGATAAAGCACGACAATATGTCTTTCTTTAGAAATATGATATAACCACGTTGCAGTCGCTCCTATTAAATCTACAATGTGAGTCAAATTTGAAAACAGTTCCGTTTTCCTTTTTATCCTAAGTTCTGTTCCTTGCACATCTTTAGGTATTTTAATACTTCCTTCTACTTTTCCTAAAAATTCTTTTACCATCTCATTATAAGAAATTGCTAATTTCATATTTATGTAAATTCCTCTCTTAAATATAATAAAGGTGTGAAAATTCACACCTTTTTCATCCCTTATTAAAGGGCAGATTCGTTCAATTCATAATCAGTAGCGGAGATACCCCCTTGATTAGAATTGAACTTTCTCCTTATTCGCTTTTAAACTCACCAATAAGCTCTTGTAATTCCTGAGAAAGCCAACTTAAAGAAGTCGCTAATTCTGCAATATCTTGTACTGATATTTCTTGCTCTTTCATGCTTTCTTCAACATTACTACTGCTGTTGGCATAAGTATTTGCAATATGTGATAATTCATTTACGACTTGAACAATATTCTGGCTATTTTGTAAAATGTCACTCGAATTACCGGAAACAGCTTTTACTTGATCTGTAACAGATTGCGCTGATTTTGAGATTTTTTCAAAGAAATCTCCACTACTTTGAACAAGCGAAATTCCAGTTTCTACTTCTTTTGAACCTTTTTGCATGGAAACTACAGCATCTTCTGTCTCAGCTTGTGTTTCACCAATCAATTTCGCTATATCTTTTGCAGACGCTTCCGTTTGTTCTGCTAATTTTCGTACTTCATCAGCAACAACTGCAAACCCTCTTCCAGCTGCTCCAGCACGTGAAGCCTCAATAGAAGCATTTAAAGCTAATAAATTTGTTTGATTTGAAATACCTGTAATTACAGTTACGATATCACTAATTTCTTTTGACCTTGTTTCTAACGAATAAATGATGGAAGATAAATCTTGTACTGCATTTTGGATTAAACTCATTTGATTAATAATTTGTCCAATCACTTCATTACCTTCAATTGAATGTTGTTCCATACCTTCAGAAGCAACCGCAACTTGTTTTGCAGCCCCAGTTATTTCTTCTACCTTATCTTCCATTCCATGTACAATTCCTAAACATTGTTGTACTGAAGTTTTTTGAGACTGTGCCCCTACTCTTAAACCTTCAATAGAACTTGCAATCTCTTGAACTGCCATGCTGTTTTCCTCTGTACTCGCCGACAATTCTTGTGAAGAAGAAGAAACTTGCTCAGCAGTTTGCCTTACTTTATCTATAATCCCTTTAAATTTTTCAATCGTGTTATTGAAATAAACATTAATAATTCCAATATCATCTGGTCTTTCTTTTAATTTAATACTTAAGTCACCTTCACCAATTTTACGTAACCCTTCTCGTAAATCTTTTAATGGAGCTAGCGAGTGACGCACGATAAAGAATTGAGTAATAGTCGCAATTGCTAATGAAATAATGATGAAGAGTAAGCCCTGTATCATAAACTTCTCTTTTGTAATAGGAACAATGGAAGCATCTAAGTCAGCCGCAATAATTGCAACAATATTGTTTTCTCCATCTGTAATTGGTTCTAATATTGTCACCCACGAACCTATTTCATCTTCATATACTTCTGTCATTTGAGCCTTTTTCGTATCAATCACTTTATCGTATGCCTTCATCCAATGAGCGGGTTGTTCATAATAATCTCCCGGCTTTATAGGAAACGCATTTGTTAACTCTGTAGTCAAACCAACGAGTTGTAATTCTCGCTTTTCATTCGGCTTTGCTCCTGTAACATACGTTTGTCCAACGCTTTTCAATTCTTTTGATACTTCATCTAATTTCTCTGTTAACTTTTCTTTTTTCACTTTTTCGGCTGTAGGATCTTTCGCCATGTCTCTAACTAATTCTACATCCAGTTTTTTCAATACTATTTCTCCTGTTTCAATAGACTGCCTTTCAAATAAAGACATCATACTATTTTGAAACATGTTGAAACTTAATGCACCCATACTTCCAACAAGTGTCAAAATAACTAATACGGTTAATAAGACGTTCTTTTGAAGGAACGATAACTTATGCCAATATTTTTTCATTAATATCCACCTTCCTTAATCAACATAAACAAAAAAACAAAATATATGAATATTTTGTTTGAAAATGTTTCTCAATATGTTCGAGAATAAAAAAAAGCCAATGTAAAAGCATTGGCCAAGACCAACCCTATCCGTCCGGTAACTGGCTAGCGTAGCCTTTCGACCTTAGCTCCTGTAGTTTTGCGTCCTCATGTTTCCATCAGTTTGCCTTTCTCGCTGAACGAGTTGAACGATATGGGAGTTCTATGAGAATTAATTTATTCTCTTTCAAAGATTACAACATATAAATCAAAATGTCTACTTATTTAGAGATATAAATACAAATTTTTAATGAATTGCTTTTTCAAAATAATTTCAAAAAGTACGTGAATGTTACTTTTTTTATGTTATATAATAAAAAATGTATAAATAACAAGGATTTCTTCGGGTATTTATTTAATTTTCATTCAAATTAAACTATTCGAATATATCTTAACTAATGAATTTCGGAGGTAGTTTATCATGTTTTGGCTACAATTTCTTACCTTGTTACTCTGTATTTTTATTGGTGCACGCCTAGGCGGAGTTGGTTTAGGAGTAATGGGTGGAGTTGGTATGGCAATACTCGTTTTTGTCTTCCACTTACAACCAACGGCGCCTCCTATCGATGTAATGCTTATGATTTTGGCAGTAATTACAGCTGCTGGTGCTTTGCAAGCCGCTGGAGGAATGGACTACCTTGTTCATCTAGCTGAAAAGGCATTACGAAAAAATCCAAAACGCATTACATTCTTTGCTCCAATTGTTACTTATTTATTTACACTTTGTGCAGGAACTGGTCACGTTGCTTATTCTGTACTTCCTGTTATCGCTGAAGTCTCTCGCGAATCCGGAATTAGACCAGAACGACCAATGTCAATTGCCGTAATTGCTTCCCAACAAGCAATTACAGCTAGTCCTATATCAGCTGCAACAGTTGCACTTTTAGCAATGTTAGCTGACTATAAAATCACCTTATTAGATATTTTAAAAGTAAGTATCCCTTCTACTTTCATCGCTTGTATGATAGCTGCATTTGTTGCTAGTAAGATGGGAAAAGAATTAAATGAAGACCCTGAATACTTAAAACGATTAAAAGAAGGATTAATTCCTAAGCTTGAAGAGAAAAAAGAATTTGTAGGTGTAAAGGGCGCAAATTTATCAGTTATCCTTTTCCTTGTAGGAACCTTCCTTGTTGTACTTCTTGGTTCATTTGAAGCACTTCGTCCAGGATGGATAGTTGATGGGAAGTTAGCCCGTCTTTCCATGCCGAACACAATTGAGATGGTTATGTTAACTATCGCGGCTCTTATTATTATTTTCTGTAAACCAAATGTAGAAAGCATTGTATCTGGTAACGTCTTTAAAGCAGGAGCAACAGCAGTTGTTGCTATTTTCGGTATCGCTTGGATGGGAGATACTTTCTTTAATGGAAACTTAAATATGATTCAAGGATCCATTCAGCATTTAGTAACAAGTGCACCTTGGCTATTTGCTATCGCACTATTCATTCTATCTATTTTACTGTACAGCCAAGCAGCAACAGTTCGTGCCTTAATGCCACTTGGACTATCTCTTGGTATTCCACCAGCGCTACTGATTGCGATGTTCCCTGCAGTAAATGGATATTTCTTCATTCCAAACTATGGAACAATCGTTGCTGCCATTAACTTTGACCGTACTGGTACAACAGGTATCGGTAAATACGTATTAAATCATAGTTTTATGATTCCGGGCCTAATTGCAACATTTACTTCTATCGGAATTGGAATGCTCTTAATTTCAATTATGTTTTAAAGAAAAAGCCCAAACCTTTATTTAAAAAGGTTTGGGCTTTTTTAATCAAATATTTGTTTAAATTTTGGGCAGTCTATTTCTTCATGTAGCACTTAAAATACTACACTTCCTTCCCTACAAACTTCTCTTTACTTCTTCAACTAATTTTCTCGTACTTTCATACGCAGATTCCGCTAAACTAATTGCTGAAATAACTGAAACACCGTCCGCACCCGCCTCTATAACTGCCGCTGTATTTTCAATTGTAATCCCACCAATACCAACGATTGGCACTGTAATTCCTTGTTCTCTAAAATAAGCTAATCCTTTCGTTCCTTGAACCGCTTTCGTATCTTTTTTCGTACTCGTTGGGAAAATAGGACCAACACCTAAATAATCCGCTCCATTTTCGATTGCAAAACGTGCTTCTTCAATTGTATGAGCAGATACGCCGATAATTTTATCTCCCATTTTTTCACGAACAGATGTAATTCCTTCATCATCTTGTCCAACATGAACACCATCTGCATCTAATTCAATGGCTAATTCTACATCATCATTTACAATGAAAGGAACACTATATTCCTTACAAAGCGTCTGCAATTCTTTTGCAAAGCGCACTCTATCTTCTCCGATTAAAGAACCTTCCCCCTTCTCGCGAAACTGAAAAATTGTCACTCCACCATCTAACGCTTCTTTCAATACAGCTAAAGGATCCCTCGTGCAGTTATTACTTCCCATAATAAAATACACTTGCAATAGCTTAGACATTTTATCTATTTCAATGCGTGCCATTTCTTTCACTCCCTCTTACTCTAACTCCACAATCTTCCCATACTTCTCAATATCACCTGAAGTTGTATTCGCTAATTGATTTAAAAATTCAATTTGGAAACTACCAGGCCCTTTTTCTACCGCCTTAGCAGCTGCCAGTTCCGAAGCTACACCATAAAACGTTAATGCGGCTACTGCTGCTTTTACATAATCTTTTTCCACTGCTACAAATGCTCCTATTACAGAAGTTAGTAAACAACCTGTTCCCGTAACTTTCGTTAAAATAGGGTGACCATTTCGAATAACAATAGTTCTCTCTCCATCTGTAACAACATCTTCTTTTCCAGTAATGACCGCAACTGTATTTAGTTCATCTGCTGCCTGCTTTGCAATACTTACAACATTGCCATTTCCAGTACCAGCGTCTACCCCTTTAATTTCCCATTTCTCATTAATAACATTTGCTATTTCAGCCGCATTTCCGCGGATAATTGCTAAATCTATTTCGGCTGGAATATGTCTCGCAACTTCTGTTCGATACGAAGTTGCTCCTGCACCAACTGGGTCAAATAGTACTGGCACATTGTTCGCATTTGCTGATTTACCCGCGAGTAACATCGCTTCTACTTCTTCAGGACGAAGTGTCCCCATATTTAATACTAACGCTCCAGCAATGCTAGCCATTTCTGCTACTTCTTCTTTTGCATACGCCATTACAGGCGATGCTCCAAGTGCCAACAAACCGTTAGCAGTAAAATTTGTTACAACAACATTTGTAATATTATGAACGAGCGGATTAGATTCTCTCACCAAATCCACTACTTTACTAATTTCTTTCATATTCATCCTTTTCATCTCCTAACTATAATGGTGGGAGATACACAAAAAGACACTTTGCGCGTACGCAAAGTGCCTGAACATGTGCTTTTACACTCTCCCTACGCTGGCATTATCCAACAGGTTCAAATGGTCAATGACGGACTAGTAGCCATACTCTCAGTTTGTATCCACAAACTCCCATGTGCTTATTATTCATCTACTTCAAAGTCTACTCTTATTCTACTAAAATAACAAGTTCTTTACTTTTCTATTTAATATAGAAGCAACCTATATAACAATAAACATAATCAAGTGAAACTTTAATCAGTGAGTGTTTTGTTCATCCCACTAAAAACCGATCAAATATGGAGCGAAACTGAATCTCAAGAAGATGTATGCTATATTTAACTTATGGAAATTTGAAAGGATGTTTTTAATATGTCAAAAAGCGTTGTAATCGCTGAAAAACCTTCCGTTGCACGAGATATTGCTCGTGTACTTAAGTGCGATAAAAAAGGAAATGGCTACCTTGAAGGTAGTAAATATATTGTAACTTGGGCTTTAGGTCATCTCGTTACATTAGCAGATCCAGAAAGTTATGATGTGAAATATAAAAAGTGGAATTTAGAAGATTTACCGATGCTACCTGAGCGTTTGAAATTAACGGTTATTAAACAAACTGGTAAACAATTTAATGCTGTAAAAAGTCAGCTACTTAGAAAAGATGTAAATGAAATTATTGTAGCAACAGACGCTGGACGTGAAGGGGAATTAGTCGCACGCTGGATTATCGATAAAGTTAAGCTAAATAAACCAATCAAACGTTTATGGATTTCTTCTGTAACCGATAAAGCAATTAAAGATGGTTTTGCAAATTTAAAACCAGGTAAAGCCTATGACAATTTATACGCTTCAGCAGTTGCACGTTCAGAAGCTGACTGGTATATCGGTCTTAATGCGACTCGTGCTTTAACGACTCGCTTTAATGCCCAGTTAAATTGCGGCCGTGTACAAACCCCTACTGTTGCTATGATTGCTAGTCGTGAGGATGAAATAAAGAACTTCAAAGCTCAAACTTACTACGGCATCGAAGCTCAAACAATGGAGAAGCTCAAACTTACTTGGCAAGATGCAAATGGCAATAGCCGTAGTTTTAATAAAGAAAAAATCGATGGTATTGTAAAAAGTTTAGATAAACAAAATGCTACTGTTGTGGAAATTGATAAGAAACAGAAGAAGTCATTCTCTCCTGGTCTTTACGATTTAACTGAATTGCAACGTGATGCAAATAAAAAGTTCGGTTACTCTGCTAAAGAAACATTAAATATTATGCAAAAATTGTATGAACAGCATAAAGTACTAACGTACCCTCGTACAGATTCACGCTACATTTCATCTGATATCGTTGGAACACTTCCAGAACGTCTAAAAGCATGTGGTGTTGGAGAATACCGTCCCTTCGCACATAAAGTATTACAAAAGCCTATCAAACCTAACAAATCATTTGTTGATGATAGTAAAGTAAGCGATCATCATGCGATTATTCCAACAGAAGGATACGTTAACTTCGCAGCATTCACAGATAAAGAACGCAAAATTTATGATTTAGTTGTAAAACGTTTCTTAGCTGTTTTATTCCCAGCATTCGAATACGAACAACTAACGTTACGCACAAAGGTCGGCAATGAAACATTCATTGCACGCGGAAAAACGATTTTACATGCTGGTTGGAAGGAAGTATACGAAAATCGATTTGAAGACGATGATGTAACTGATGACGTAAAAGAGCAGATTCTACCTCACATTGAAAAGGGCGATACATTAACTGTAAAGTTACTTATGCAAACATCAGGTCAAACGAAAGCACCTGCACGCTTTAATGAAGCAACTTTACTTTCAGCAATGGAGAATCCTACAAAATATATGGATACGCAAAATAAACAACTTGCTGATACGTTAAAATCGACTGGTGGATTAGGTACTGTAGCGACACGTGCAGATATTATCGACAAACTTTTCAATTCTTTCTTAATTGAAAAACGTGGTAAAGATATTCACATTACATCAAAAGGTCGTCAATTACTTGATTTAGTACCAGAAGAATTAAAATCACCTACACTAACTGGTGAGTGGGAACAAAAACTTGAAGCAATTGCAAAAGGAAAATTAAAGAAAGAAGTATTCATTTCGGAAATGAAGAACTATACGAAAGAAATTGTTGCTGAAATTAAATCGAGTGATAAGAAATATAAACATGACAACATTTCAACGAAGTCTTGTCCAGATTGCGGTAAACCAATGCTAGAAGTAAATGGAAAAAAGGGGAAAATGCTCGTATGCCAAGACCGTGAATGTGGTCATCGTAAAAATGTATCTCGTACAACAAATGCTCGCTGTCCGCAATGTAAAAAGAAACTAGAATTACGTGGTGAGGGTGCAGGCCAAATTTTCGCATGTAAATGTGGCTATCGCGAGAAATTATCAACATTCCAAGAGCGACGTAAAAAAGAATCTGGAAACAAAGCCGATAAACGCGACGTTCAAAAATATATGAAACAACAGAAAAAAGAAGAAGAACCATTAAATAACCCATTCGCGGAAGCATTAAAAAAATTAAAATTTGATTAAACAAAAAGGTTCCTACCTCTATCGGTAGGAACCTTTTATTTTAGTGAATGATTTTACTTCCTTTTGCATTCTCAACAAATTTTTCACTTGATTTGTTAATTGGTGTTTTCAGTAATAACGCAGCAACAATCATAACTACTACGAAAGCACTTAACACAAGTAAATCTCGCGTTACGATATCCCAAAGCATTCCACCAACTGTTTCACGAATTGCGCTAATTGCGTATGTGAATGGTAAGAACGGATAAATCGCTTGGAAGAACGCTGGTGTCATTTGGATTGGGAATGTTCCGCCCGATCCTGCTACTTGTAGTACAAGTAAAATAATCGCCATCGATTTCCCAACGTTTCCGAAAATAGAAACGAGTGAGTATACGATACAAACGAAGACTCCACCAATAAATAAACTAAATAACACAAACCAGAACTTATCGACTACGTACGTACCGAGTAAGAATATATCTCCCATCGATACGATAAACGCTTGTGAAAGACCTATCGTTAAGAATGTTAATAAACGTCCGAAGTAAATTTCATGGCTCTTATAATTCGCGCCCTCTTCGTGTACTTCTACCGTTAATAATGAAACCATTAATAATGCGCCTACCCATAATGCAAGCACTGTATAGAATGGTGACATCGCTGAACCGTAGTTCGGCATCGCAAATAATTTATTTTCTTTTAAATTTACTGGATTCGCAAAGTAATCACTTTGCTTCTCAACATCGTTTTTCAATAAGCGTATGATGTCTTTTAAATCCTCTTCAGATTCAAAATCACGAATTTTATCTGCTAATTCTTTAATCTTTTTCTCAGTCTCCGGCATTTCAGCTTTAATGTCTACTAATTTCTTTCTACCGTCTACTAAGCCTTTTGATGAATCTTCTAGTAATTTTTTAACATCTGGAAGCTTTTTGTCTGCATCATTTAAAATTTGAGTTGTATTTTTCGACATCTCTTTTGTACGAGCAATTGCTGTATTGAAATTAGGTACAATTTCTGAATCATACGTCGATAATACATCTGTTAATTGAGCTGATCCGCCCTTCGCAGCGTTGTTAATACTTTCAATTACATCTTTTGTAGGTTTCTGGCCATTGTTAAGAAGTGTAATTCCCTTATTCGTTGCCTCTACACCTTTTTGTAAGCTGCTTTTCGCTTTGTTTAATTTTGCGATTCCATTATTAAGGTTTTTATCACTATTTACATCCGCTAAAACCTTATTTGTACTTTCTAGAACTGGAATCATATCATCAATTAAACCGATTCCAGATTGGAATTGACCATTTAAGCTTTTCAAGGCTTCCTTCGAACCTTCTAAACCATTAATACCTTTGTTTTGTACATCCTCTAGTGCTTTTTGGACACTAGATTTAGTACTTTCTAGACCATTTTTCGCTTTATCATAATCAGCTTTTGCATTATCGTATATTTCATTCGCATTAGCTTTCGCTTGATCTACTGTGCTAACTGCTTTTTTATAATCTGCTACAAACGTTTCATTATAATCTTTTTCAGCTTGATCAATTAATGCATTTGCTGCATCTAATTTTTGATTTGCTACATCTGTTACATCTTTCTTTACTTCTTGTCCTGTACCGATAACATTTACAATATCTTTAATACCGTTGTTTGCATTTTCCATACCACTTTTCAGCTTAGTTAGGCGATCCACTCGCCCTTGGAAAAAGCTTTTTCCAAAATCAGTCGTCGCTGAGTTTTGAAGTTCAGTAAATACATTAATAAGATACGAAATACCTTCTGTACGAGCTTGCAATTGATTTGATACTGCATTTAAATCTTTCTTTGCTTGTTCTGGATCAAACTGACCATTTTGCAATCCATTTAAAACACTTTTCCCATAAGCTGTTCCTGCACGTGATGAGCTTAAAACATTATTTACTGTTTGATTAATATTTTGCGCTATACTTTTATATCCGTCATTATTCAACTTAGAAAGGTCCGGTCTTGCAGGGAATTCAGGTAATCCATTCATTCCAGAGAAATCAGGAATATTTAAATCCACACCTGGATTCATTAAAAAGTTAGTAAATACAGCTGCACTATCCATAACGCCTTTTGCTGCTACTAAATCATTTCTTATCGTTCCTGGAGCGTTTTTTAATGTTTGATCTTGTCTTGCAAAGAACTTATCTAAATTCGCCAATGCTTCCTGCCCATCATTTATTACACTCTCTACAACAGGTAAATCTTTCTGCGCCACTTTCACAATATCTTCTGCTCGAGTCGCATCATCTAACGCCTTATCCATGAGTGTATTCATTTCTGGGAACTGCGCTTCTAACTTAAATACAAGATCTTTTACTTTTTCGATACTTGGTAAGTTTGTTTCTAAATCGATTCCAAGGTCATTGAAAATTTTAAAAATCTCACCGTTTGCTGTTTTAACAAAGTTTTTACTAATTTCTTCTGTAATACCTGATGCACCTTTTGCTGTAATCTTCGGTGCAATCGCGTTTACTTTTTCATTCACATAGTAATCCAGTTCTGGTTTTTTCGGATTTTCATCCAGAACAGTTGCGATTTTTTCAGAGAAGTCTTTTGGAATCGTAATACTTGCATAATAATCCCCACGCTCAACTCCGTAAATTGCTTGTTTTTCATCTACAAATTTCCAGCCAAGATTTTTGTTTTTCTTAAGGGAGTCTACAATCTCTTTCCCGATATTAATATCTTTCCCTCTTAAATTAGAACCTGCATCTTGGTTAGAAACTGCAATGGGAACCTCTTTTGTATTTCCATATGGATCCCAAGAAGCTTTAATGTTAAACCATGCATATAACGATGGTAAAATCATTAATCCTAAAACAATAACAATTGCAGCCCAATGTTTGGCTACATTCCGTAAATCTGTCTTATAAATACGCCAAATTTGTTTCATAGAAGTTATCACCTAATTATATATTTTTCCTTCTTTAGAAAATGATACATGCATTTTGCAATTATATCACTTTCTACATCGTGTATTAACCAAAAACGTACTATTTTTTCCCATTAACTTTCACTTACTTCATTATATAACGAAGTGAGTCAAAGTATGAATACAAAATGACCAAATCGGTTTTACATTCAATAATAACAAATATATATGAAATGTCATAAAAAATACAAGTATTTTCTCTTGGAAATACTTGTATTCCTAAAAAAAATCCTCACAGCTTTTATTCTCTGTGAGGATTTCTTCTATTATATATCCAATTGAACCTCTACACCGAAATGATCTGAAATTACATTTCTGTTTGTACCATTAAAAATAACTTTTGAAGAATGAACTTTTTTACTTTGGTTACACAATATTAGATCGATTCGCAAATTATGTTTATTTTCATCCCAACCAGCAATCTCACCTTGGACAGTCGTTCCTTCATCCTTCTCTATTGCTAATTCATATGTGTCATACAACCCTTTTTGCATCATATACTCATAACCTTCGCCTTCCAACCGAGCATTGTTATTAAAATCCCCCATTAAGAAGGCGAGCTTATTGCTATCTACACGCTCCATCAAACGATCGACTTGACCTTCGAATAACTCTTCTTCATCATTCCACCAACCGAGATGGCAAGAGTAAAACGTTATATCCTTACCATTATAAGCAATTGTTGCACTTACAATTTTACGCGTTTTCCAATACGTTGTATCCTCGTTTTCTGAAATAAAGAACGTATCTTCTTTTATAATATTATGCTTCGTTATAATCGCTAATCCTTCTTCATACACGTCATAACCAATATGAGAGAAATCCCAAGTAATATTGTAATCTTTTACATGTAGCGCTTTTAACTCTTCTAATAGTAAAAGTCCAAAATTATCTTCTTTCTTGTTACCGCATACATTTTCAGCTTGTATGGACTGACTTACTTCTTGCAATGCGATGACATCGTACTCTTCTTCTTGAATTACTTTAGCAAGGTATTGTATCTTTTCTATTTGATTCTCTTCTTGCCAAGAATGACAGTTTAAAGTTAGCAATTTCATATTATTACGCACCTAACATATCTTGAATGTCTGACTTTAACACGTCAGCTTTCGGACCATATACCGCTTGTACACCTTTATCTTTTACAATAAGTCCTAAAGCACCATTTTGTTTCCACTGTGCTTCTGGTGCAACAACATCTAAATCTTTTACTGTTACACGTAAGCGTGTCATACAAGCATCTACGTCAGCAATATTTTCTTTTCCACCTAATAAATCGATAACTTTTGTTGCTAGTGAACCGTCTTGTACATTTCCTGTTCCTTCTGATGCCTCATCTTCATTATCAATATAGTTACCTGCACGCCCTGGTGTTGGTAAATTGAATTTTTTAATTAAGAAATTAAATAGTGTAAAGTTAAGACCGAAGAACACTAATGAAACAATAACAAAGTTGATTAAGTCTCTTGTTAAACCTGCGTTAACCATCATTGGTGTACGAGTAATTAACTCAATAAATCCAAATGCATGAACACGTAAGTTAATTAAATCAGCTAGCGCGAATGCAAGTCCTGTTGTAATAGCATATACAACATATAATACTGGAGCAATAAACATGAACATGAATTCAATTGGTTCTGTTACACCTGTTAAGAATACTGCTAATGCTGCTGATAAAAACATTGGTTTATATTTTGCACGCTTTTCTTTATCCACGTTACGGAACATCGCAAATGCAATCCCCATTAACGCTGCTGTTGAGCCGATAACTTGTCCAGCTTTGAAACGAGCTGGTACAACGTTATTTAATAAATCGTTATATGCCTTCGTATCTCCATTTGCTAGTAAATTATTTAAATCTGTAATCCATGCAAGCCATAATGGATCTTGTCCTGCTACAACTTGTCCAACTTTTGAACCAGTTAACATCGTATATGTTCCGCCTAGCTCTGTATAGTTCATCGGAATCGTTAACATATGGTGTAAACCAAATGGTAATAATAAACGCTCTAACGTTCCATATACAAACGGTGCAACAACTGGTGCGCTATCTTTTGAAGCTGCAATCCAGCGACCAAATTCATTTAACCCACTTTGGATGAATGGCCATAGAAGTGATAATACAATCGCAGTAACTGTAGACCAAAGAATTACAACGAATGGTACAAATCGTTTTCCATTAAAGAATGCTAATGCCTGTGGCAGTTTATTATAGTTATAATATTTGTTATATAAAGTAGCTCCTAAGAAACCTGTGATGATCCCTACGAACACTCCCATGTTTAATGCAGGTGCACCAAGTACAGAAGTAAAGTAATCTTTTACAATTAAATCTCCCGCTATTACTGAAGAAACTTTCGCTTTTGAATCCGCTAACATTTCAGCGTTTACGCCAAATATAGCTCCTGTAATTCGGTTTGTTAAGACGAATGCTAATAGCGCTGCAAATGCACCACCCGCGCGATCTTTCGCCCAAGATCCCCCAATTGCTACTGCGAATAAGATGTGTAGATTTGTAATGATTGCCCAACCGATGTCTTCCATTACGCGAGCGATTGTATGAACTGCGTTAACATCCCCAGCAGACATACCAATTAACTTACCGATGGAAATCATTAAACCAGCTGCTGGCATTACGGCTACAACAACTAATAAAGCTTTCCCGAACTTTTGCCAAAAATCAAAAGACGTAATTTTCATCTGTTCTTCCTCCCCTTTATTTATAACAACATAATGATTTAAATTATAATTTCTGTTCCCTTTATGAAAACGATTCCTTATGTTACTTTATTTTTATCTTTACGCAACCGTTTTCATAAATCTATTTTAATAAAAGCGTTTTCACTTTGCAATAGAAATTTATTTTTTTTCATAAAAAAAGATGCTCAAAGAGCATCCTTTTTTTATTATGAAATGCGATAAAGCCTTGTTTCATAAGGTTTTAAAGCAATTGTTGTTACTTCTTCATGTTCCGCAACTTCATAGTTATTTAAAAGCAAACGTTTGCGTTCTAGTGCAAATGAACCCTCATTATACACAGCTTCCTCTTTTGAGATATTACTAATTACAATGACTTTTTCATCCTGTAACGTACGTGTATATGCATAAATTTGTGGATCGTCTTCTAAAAGTAAATCGTACGTACCATAGTTCAGTACATCGTGCTCTTTTTTCAGGGCAATCATTTTCTTATAGAAATTGAAAATAGACTTTTCTTCATTTTTTTGCTTTTCAACATTAATTTCTTTGTAATTTGGATTCATGCTAAACCAAGGTGTACTTGTTGTGAAACCAGCATTCATCTCATCATTCCACTGCATAGGTGTACGTGAATTATCGCGGCAAGAAGCCCATATAATCTCCATCATATCTTGATGTGGTACGCCCTCTGCAATTTTCTCGCGATATAAATTTTTAATTGCTACATCATCGTAATCTTCAATATTTGGTAACTGAACATTTGTCATACCAATTTCTTGGCCTTGATAAATAAACGGTGTACCGTGCATAAAGAAATACATCGCTCCTAGAGCTGTTGCACTTTCACGCCAATATTGTTTATCATCTCCCCATGTTGAAACGATACGTGGTTTATCGTGATTCTCAATATATAAAGCGTTCCATCCTTTATTTTCTAATCCTTTTTGCCATTTCGTTAATACTTTTTTCAATCCTACAACATCAAGGTCTTTCTTCTTCTCTGCATCCCATAAACTTAAATGTTCAAATTGGAATACCATATTGAACTTACCTTGCTCTTCTCCAACCCATAGCTCAGCATCTTCAATCTTAACACCATTTGCTTCACCAACAGTCATAATATCGTACTTAGAGAATGTATTTTCTTTTAGCTCTTCTAATAAAGGTTGAATACCTTTCACATTCATATGTTTATCAAAAGATGGCACATATTTTAACTCTTTTGGATTTGGCATATCCTTAAAGCCTTCTTCTTTTTTAATATGACTGATCGCATCAACGCGGAAACCATCAATACCTTTATCAAGCCACCAATTAACCGTATCATATAGTACTTCGCGAACTTCTTTATTCTCCCAGTTCAAATCTGGTTGTTTACGTGAGAATAGATGTAAATAATATTGTTCTGTTTCTTCATCATATTCCCATGCCGAACCATTAAAAATACTTTCCCAGTTGTTTGGCTCCGCACCATCTTTACCATCATGCCAAATATACCAATCACGCTTCGGATTATCTTTAGATGAACGTGATTCAATAAACCATGGATGTTCATCACTCGTATGATTAATAACTAAATCAATAATAAGCTTCATATCACGCTTATGAACTTCATCTAGTAAAGCATCAAAGTCTGCCATTGTACCAAACTCATCCATAATATCTTGATAATCACTAATATCATAACCATTATCATCATTAGGCGACTTATACATTGGACAAATCCAAATTACATCTATACCTAAATCTTTTAAATAATCCAGTTTTGCAATAATACCTTGTAAATCTCCAATACCATCACCATTTGAATCCATAAAGCTTCGTGGATAAATTTGATAAGCAACCGCTTCTTTCCACCATGTCTTATTCATAGTCATTCTCTCCTTTTGCATCCCATCGGAATTTTATGCAAACGTTTTCGTAACACTATCATAACAAAATATGAACAGTTTGCAACTGTTTTCATTGAACTCTATGTAGATTCTTTATTCTTATGCTTTATTTATTTCTCACAAAGGTAAATCTCATTCTTCACCTCTTCTTGAAACTGGTAGCCCCTCTCTCTTTATAGAAGAAGTTCCTTATATAAAGGCTGTTGAATTTTTTAATAGCGGTAACATCCCTGAAAATTTCAAGCGCTCTGGTTCCTATGTCTATAAACCTATTCCCCTTAAAGGCATTCAAATCATGCAATACTTTCTTTCTCATGCACCAAATAAAGATGCTAGTATTTGGCATCAATCGCTCATAGGTGCTGTTGAAAATATTTCGCCGAATAAAACGGCTTATTTTCATCGTAAAGCAATTATTGCTCAAGAATACATTACCTCTTGGAAATGCGATGATGAAGAAAATCGAAATATACGCTGGGTTAAAGGTTTACGAGAAAGCTTAGATCCTTATACACTAGGTGACTATGTGAACTGGCCCGATATCGATATTAAAAATTGGCAAACTAGTTATTATGGCTCTAACTTTCACAGATTACGTAAAGTAAAAACCATGTATGATCCTTGTGATGTTTTTCATTTCCAACAAAGTATTCCTCCTTTTCATACGTGAAAAAAGGGGATAACATAAAAAAATCATCCAATATACCGTTACCTCGCAGTATGTTGGATGATTCAAGTTGATTTTCTATATCGTTTCAAATTCTTGCTCCTACTCATAAACTTTTACTTACAGATTAATTGTATTTCGTATCATTTTCATGCAATGAATGTAATTTAATATTTGGTACTTTATCTTTTTCAATACCTCTATTATAAGAAACAGGAACTTGAAATTCGAATTGCTTTGTCTCATGTTTTTGTAAATAGACTGGTTTCGGTACTGGATAGCTTTTTGAATTCTCGTTTGCATTATCGTATAAAACAACTTTTAATGCTTGTGAATGATTACGATAATTTTTTAAAGTAACAATGCACTTCGGTTGGATATTCTCTCCATTTTTCTCCATTCTACACTGGCTATCTTCTTTTTTATATTCTATTGCTTCTACCCCTGTTTTTCCTGCGTAGTACCATGTTTTATTCAATGTCTGGAGGATTGTATTTAAAATAAACGGCATCATTACAATCAAAATACTAATGCCTACTACTTTTATCTTATTCGTTTTTCTAAATGTACTAGACTCCTTTTTTCCTAGCCATTTTAAAAATAATATAAATGCAATTACATGTAGTATGAAAGAAACAATCAATATATTTGAGACTTTATAATCCATATAAACATACGTATGTATCGGAACCTTATAGACATTGAATAGTTTTTCCCCAATTAATTCATTATCATTTGGAATTTTTAATAATAACAAAACCCCTATACTGTAACAAATAGCTACTAATCGATCATACTCAATACGAATCATTCTTTCTCCCCTTCACTTTGTATTTTATTATCGATTTTAGCTATTATTACCATACTATACAATCTTTTTATAGAGGATAACGTAAAAAAGTTCCTTATAAATATATAAAGAACCTTATTAATATACACTATGAATTAAAAAATCAATATACAATTTTCACATAGAGATTTCTTCAAAATATGTTGGATCATGTATTGTAATTTTTTTATCTAAAATTGTAACAATGCTATCATTTTTTAATTGTTTTAATACGCTGCTAACTGTCTCTCGAGATGTTCCAGATATTTTAGATATTTCAATTGTTGTAAGTGGACATGAAATTACAATCTTTTCTCCACTCTGTTCTCCTAAATCCTGCATTAAATAATTTAACGTTTGGATAACACGATCTTGTGCATTAGGAATTGTAATATTTTGCACTCGATTTTCGTTCAATTTTAATATAGATGATAATTGCTGAACAACGTACATCAATTGCGTTCTGCTGGACTTTACCATATCTTCAAAGATTACCGTTGGAATATAATATACCTCCACATCCGTCATTGCTTCTGCTGTATAGTTATATCCTCTGTCTGTAAACATACCACCATAAGGAAAAATAGAATATCGCTTTACATAGTCATCGTATAATAAGTTCCCATTTTGATTAACCCGCTCTAACTTTACAAAACCATCTAACATGAAGTAAATTCTTTCTCTTGAATCCCCTTCTAAAAATAAAAATTGACCTTTTTTATAAGTTCGCCAATAAACAAACTCTGTTAAGCCTTTCAATTTTTTTTCTGTTAAATGAGCAAATAATTCGAACTGCTTTAAGTCTTTCACTACGTTCCGTCTATTCATAAAATTCCCTCTCTCTTGCTGTATGTTGGAGCGAAAAAATCAAGAAAGCGTATTCAATTTGAATTTTATCATAATTAACTTACATATTCAGATTTCATCATGAAAACTTTATGAACAATGAGTACAAAAAATATTAATAAATAAAAAGAATGAAGTTACTAACTCCATTCTTTTTTACTACTAAGTAGCGTACATAAGAATTTAAACATACATGCATACATTCTGTTTTGAAATAATAGTACCAGCTTTTTCTTCTAGTGCTTCATATACTTTTTCTAAAGACGTAATAATTGTTTTTCTTTTTGGATTTGTATTAACAAAATTAATAGCAGCTTCAATTTTTGGAAGCATGCTTCCCGCAGCGAATTGTTGTTCTTCAATATATTCTTCTAATTGATTCACTGTGACATGCCCTAATTTTTTTTGATTCGGTTGATTATAATTTACATACACATGATCAACTGCAGTTAAAATAACGAGCGTATCGGCATCTACTAATTCTGCTAATTTCTGTGCAGCGAAATCTTTATCGATAACCGCTTCAGTTCCTTTTAACCCTTCTTCGGAATCAATTACTGGAATTCCACCTCCGCCAACAGCTATCACTATGTTTCCATCTTCGACCAAAGAATTAATCACTTTATGTTCATGAATACTTACAGGCTTCGGTGATGGAACAACACGTCTCCATCCTCTACCAGCATCTTCTTTAAACACTGCTTTTGTTTCATCCATTAATCTTCTGGCCTCTTCTTCTGTATAAAAAGGACCGATTGGTTTAGTTGGATTTTTAAATGCCTCATCTTTTTTATCCACAACAACGCGTGTTATAACCGTTGCTACGTCTTTTTTTATATTCCGTTTTTTCAATGCCTTTTCAATCGCATTTTCCATCCAATATCCAATCATTCCTTGGCTCATTGCCCCACAAGTATCTAATGGCATTGCAGGTGTCTTTTCCGTTTCTGCAGCTTTTTGCTGTAATAAAATATTCCCCACTTGTGGGCCATTTCCATGCGCAATTACTATATCCACATCATTTTCCATTATTTTCACAAGTTGTTCTGCCGTTTTTTCCAACGCTTCTTGCTGCGCTCCCGCAGTAGCTTCTCCAGACTGTATCGCATTTCCCCCTAGTGCAACTACAATTTTTCTTCGTGCCATATTCCAGCCCTCCAGTTGATTTCGCTTTCACAGCGCTTTATAAAGTAATACTGCCTGTAATTAATCCATAAATCGCAAAGAATGCTAAAGCACCAATTGCTACGGATGATGCTAATTCCACTCGAGTAAATATTTGCTTCGAACTCTTTTGCTTTTGAACATTGTAAAAAATAAAAATACCTGGCGCATATAAAGTCATTGTTAATAATAAATACTCTAAACCAGCTGCATAAACTAGCCACACGCCATAAATACTTGCTATCAAGCCAATTATTATATTTTTATTTCGATCTGCTTCTTCAGACTTTAAGCTATGCTTCAGTTGATAAAACGCTGAAAAAGCATATGGGATTAAAATAGCTGAAGATGCTAAAGAGAATGCAAAGTTATACGCCTGATCAGAAACGACGAATGTTAACAAGAACATTTGTATTAAACCATTTGTTATCCATAATGAATTTACTGGAGCCTTATTTTTATTTTCTTTTGCGAACCATTTTGGAAATACTCCATCTTTAGCCGCTAAATATGGAATTTCAGAAGCGAGCAAAGTCCAACCTAACCAAGCACCTAATACAGAGATGACCAAACCTAAATTAATAAAGATAGCACCCCATTTTCCAACAACACTTTCAAATAAATAAGCCATAGCCGGATTTTTCAAACCTGCAATATCTGCTTGCTGCATAAGTCCAAGAGACAATAATGTGATTAAAATGTAAATGATGAGTGTACCAATTAAGCCAATAACGGTTGCTTTCCCTACATCACTTCTATTTTTTGCTCGACTGGATAAAACAACAGCCCCTTCTACCCCAATAAATACCCATAAAGTTACAAGCATTGTACTTTTAACTTGGCTGCCAACTGCTCCCCATGAAAAAGAACCAGCTTGCCCCCAAAATCCATCTAAGAACGTATCAATATGAAACGCGAAGATTCCTATGACAATAAATACAAATACAGGTACTAATTTTGCGATTGTAGTTACTAAATTCACAAGGGCTGCTGATTGAACTCCACGTAAAATTAACATGTGAACACACCATAATAATACGCTTGCACCAATAATGGATTCTACATTTTGACCGCCTTCAAAGATCGGGAAGAAATATCCTAATGAAGAAAACAATAATGTACCGTAAGCTACATTTCCAAGCCAAGCAGATAGCCAGTATCCCCACGCACTATTAAACCCCATAAAATTACCAAACCCTGCTTTTGCATAGCTAAAAATACCACCATCTAAATCTGGCCGTTTTACAGTTAGATTTTGAAAAGATAATCCAAGTGCAATCATCCCAATTCCTGTTATAACCCAGCCAATAATAATGGCTCCAGCACCAGCACCTTTTGCCATATCACTCGCTAAATTAAAGGCTCCACCGCCAATCATAGACCCAACTACAAGAGCCGTTAGTGTAAACAACCCTAATTTCTTATCTTCACCCATTCCACTCACCTCTCTTAAATTGCAATAACAATACAAAAGCAATAGTGAATGATCGTGTCTAAAGGAGGAGAAAGAAGAAAGGAAGACTCCCTTTCTTCTTTACTCCATATTTCCTAAAGTAGCTGCCATAACCGCTTTAATTGTATGCATTCTATTTTCAGCTTGATCAAATACTTTTGAATGTTTACTGCGGAATACTTCGTCAGTTACCTCCATTTCTTTCAACCCATATTTCTCATAAACTTCTTCGCCATACATCGTTTCAACATCATGAAATGCAGGTAAACAATGTAAGAAAATCACGTTTTCATTCCCTGTTGCTTTAATCATTTTCATATTTACTTGATAAGGTTTCAATAACTCGACACGTTCAGCAAATTTTTCTTCTTCCCCCATAGACACCCATACATCTGTATAAATTACATCCGCATTCGCAACAGCTTCTTCCACATTACTTGTTATCATTACCTGTTCATTATATTTTTTTGCTAAATCAATTACTTCTTGTGCAGGCCATAAAGATTCCGGTGTACAAATACGTACATCCATTCCAACGATTGCTCCACCAACTAGTAAGCTATTAGCAACATTATTTCGTCCATCGCCAACGTAAACGAGCTTCACATTTTTCAATTTCCCTATATGTTCTCTAATTGTTAATAAATCTGCTAGTGTTTGTGTTGGATGCCACATATCTGTTAATCCATTCCAAACCGGCACACCAGAATTTTGTGCTAAAGATTCTACGGTTTCATGATTAAATCCACGAAACTCAATTCCGTCAAACATACGCCCTAACACTTTTGCTGTATCCTCTACAGATTCTTTTTTCCCAAGTTGAATATCACCTTTCCCTAAATATTCAGGATTTGCTCCTAAATCTGTACATGCTACTGTAAATGCACAACGTGTACGAGTAGAAGTTTTTTCAAATAAGAGCGCTACATTTTTACCTTCTAAATAATGATGCGGAATACCATTTTTCTTTTTCTCTTTTAATTCTGCTGCCAAATCTAGAAAATATAATAATTCTTCTTGTGTAAAATCTTTTTCTGCTAGAAAGCTTCTTCCTTTTAAATTTGGTCTAGTCATTAACATAATTCATCCCTACTTTCTCCGTTATTTATACTAAATATCTTTACGAACAATTGGCATACTCATGCAACGTGGACCCCCACGACCACGAGATAATTCCGAACTTAGCACCTCAATCACTTCTATACCGTGTTCCCGTAATAACGTATTAGATACATAGTTGCGATCATATGTAACAACTACACCTGGCGCGATTGCTAATGTGTTCGAGCCATCATTCCATTGTTCACGAGCAGAAGCAATTACATCTCCTCCTCCACATGGAATAAGAACTAATTCACTTAAGCCTAATACCTCTTTTAATGCTTCCATTAAAGAAGTACGATGTGTAATTTTAAGAGTTTCCTCATCTGATCCTTTTTCTAAAATATAAATATTCATATTCCCTTTTGGCCCTTGAATGGCTGGGTGAATTGTAAACTTGTCATAATCAACCATTGTAAATACTGTATCTAAATGCATAAATGCTCGACATTTTGGAATTTCTATTGCTAACACTTTCTTAATTTTATTTTGTCGGCTAAAGAGATTTTTAGCTAAACGTTCAATTGCTTTAGCTGAAGTACGAGCAGATACTCCAATCGCAATTGTTTCTTCATTTAAAATTAGCTCGTCGCCACCTTCAATTGGAAATTTATAATCACGATCTAACCAGATTGGTACATTATGTTTTGCAAATCTTGGATGATATTTAATGATGTACTCCATGAATAATGATTCACGTCTACGCGCTGGTTCTCTCATCTTATTTATCGTTAAGCCATCGCCCACGCTAGCTGCTGGATCACGAGTAAAATATAAATTAGGCATTGGATCTAAGTAAAACGGATAGTGATCTTCCATTAATTCATATAAATGTGTCTTCTTACTTGTTTCAATTTCGTTTTTCCGTACACCGCCCATAATTTTTTGAATTAATTCTTCATTTGAAAAGGAAAGTAAATATTCTTTTAAAGTTTGATGTGCAACATTTACGTCGGCCTGTCCTTCTTTTAAAATACGATCAACAAATTCTTCTCGAAGTTTTTTATCTACTAACGCCTCAGCGGCTAGTTTTTCTAAATAAAGAACTTCAACACCCCGATTGCGTAACGTTTGTGCAAAATAATCATGCTCTTTTTGAATAATTGGTAAGTATGGAATATCGTCAAATAATAATTGCTGCAAATAATCTGGCGTCAAGTTTTCCACTTCTTTACCCGGTCGTTTTAATAAAACCGTTTGTAATTCCCCAATTTCTGAAGTAACATGTATCGGATGTTTCATTTGTTGTACCTCCTTTTAAATATGTTTGATGTCTTACAAGTACATAATAAATGCTCTGCACTTTCATCTTTGTGAAAGTATCCACATTATCATTGTGAAATATTAAACAAGTTATTTTTTTAAAATCATACGAATATGTATTTTTATAACAAACTATCTCGCTTTCTCAATAAAAAATACATATATTACGCATATATGTTGAATATTTAACTTCCGTATTTAAACAAAAATCCTGTTTTTAATTTTATTAAAAACAGGATTTTTGCATCTAAATAATTAAATTTAATCTTTCTTCTATAATCTCCCTATCTGATTTCGACTGTGAAATTATAAGGCATGTATCATTTCCGCATATACATCCTATTTTTTCTTTCCAATCTAACTCATCAAATAAAACACCAATAACATGTGCATTACCAGGTAATGTTTTAATAACCATTAATTGATCTACACAATCAATTTTCACAACCACTTCTCGTAATTTTTTCTTTAACTTTATATCAGTTTGTACATGCTCTTCTGAGAAAACTTTATATATCATTAATCCTTCTTGAGAAGGTACCTTCGTTAAGTTTAACTCACGAATATCGCGAGAAACCGTAGCTTGTGTTACTAATACATCTTTTTTTGCTAACAATTCTACTAATCTTTCTTGCTTATCTATTTCATACTCCTTTACAAATTGTTTAATTAACCGTTGTCTTTTTTCTTTTTTCATAAAAGACACCCCTTTTAATATTATAGCTCGCTATAATTTTCATCCGAAAGGGACAGAAAAGAATGTTGCGGAAACGTTCATAGTTTAACTGTAAATATTAAATCAAGCTAAATAAAAAAGAGAAGAACAGCATTCTGTTCTTCCTTTTACATTGAAAATCGTTCAATTGTTTGTTTCAAATCAGTTGCTTGCTTCTCTAAATCCTTTAATAATTGATCGATTACTATCATATTTTTAGACTGTTGTAGCGTCACACGCGCCACTTCTTGCGAACCAGCTGACGTTTCTTCAGCAATTGCTGCTACAGCTTTTGTTTGTGCTCCTGTTTGATGAATGTGGCTCACTTGTTCATTCATATAACTACTAATTTGCTGAGTTGCATCGGCTACTTCCATAACACTTGATGACATTTCTTTTAAAATTAATTCCGTAGCTTCCCCACGTTTCGCCTCTTCTTTAGCTATTTTCACTTGTTCTGTCATTTTCATTGCAACTTGTTGTACTTCATCTTGCATATTCCGTAATAACTGCGATATGTTTCTTGCAGAATGATCACTTTCATCAGCAAGTTTCCGTACTTCTTCCGCAACAACCGCAAAGCCTCTTCCATGCTCTCCTGCGCGAGCTGCCTCAATAGAAGCATTTAGTGCTAATAAATTCGTTTGGCTAGCAATCGCACTCACAACAGACACAATATGTTCTACTTGTTTCATTCGTTCTTCTAACTTCTGTACATTTTGCATTGAATCTTCATTTTCTTTTGCCAATGTTTGAATACCTTGAATTAAAGACGTAAAGACACGAGTACTATGCCCTAAAGCTTCAACCATTTCTGAAGACAATGTATCAGACTGCTTCGCTTTTTCTTCTACTTCACTTGCAATAGAAGTCGTTGTATCAACAGCAGAAACAATTGCTTGAATTGATGCCGCTGATTGCTCAGCGCCTGAAGAAATTTCTGCAAGTGTCTCAGATACACCTTGCGCTTGTCTCGTTGCTTCGCCTGTTTGTTTTCTAATCTGCTGTACTTGATTATTTGTATACGAAAATGTTGTATCAATATTTTTTACCATGCCCCTTAAGTTTCCTAACATCATATTAAATGCAACACTTAAAGATTTAATTTCATCATCTGTCTTCGGTAATGGAACATCTTCACGAATATCACCCTCAGCTGCTTTTCTTGCCGCCTCCTCTAACTTGCGAAGCGGTTTAATTAAAAATACGGCTGCTCCATATGCTAAAATTCCAGACCATACTACCCCTAATAACATAACGATAATATTATATACAGTTTGACTTACATAACTTTGAAAATAATCGTATATCACGTAAATAAAAAAGATACTTGTTGAATATGTAATGAAAGCTAAAACTGTAGTGAATAGCATAAGTTGTGTACGTAATCCAAAAGAAAATGTTTTCCTTTCTTTTTCCATCTTCCTTTTCCCCCTTTTTATAAGCAATATAAATACTACCTATATATTATTATCCATATTTTCATTATAGAAGGATATAGAGATTTTAAAAATATTATTTCTTTGAATATCAAATTGCACGAAAAAAATAAAGGATTCTGACAATTTATGACTAATAACAGAAATAAGGGGCAACATTTGTAAAATATATTTTTAACTGGGGGTTTTGTATGATTCAAGTTCGAAATCTAGTAAAATCATTCGGTTCACTTGATGTGTTAAAAGGAATTGATTTAGAAGTAAAAGAAAAAGAAGTTGTTGTTTTAATTGGTGCCAGTGGTTCTGGTAAAAGTACATTACTTCGCTGTCTTAACTTTTTAGAAATGTACGATGAAGGCGAAATTCACTTACAAGGTGAGCGAATTGATCCAAAGCATTCAAATTTAAATAAAGTCCGTGAAAATGTCGGTATGGTTTTTCAACACTTTAACCTCTTTCCTCATATGACCTCACTAGAAAACATCATAGAAGCACCTATTCACGTAAAAAAATTAGAGAAAGCAAATGCAAAGGATATTGGAACTCAACTTCTCCAAAAAGTCGGCCTTCAAGATAAAGCGGATGTAACTCCTCATCTTCTTTCAGGTGGTCAAAAACAGCGCATTGCCATTGCACGAGCTCTTGCAATGAGCCCTAAGATTATGCTATTTGATGAGCCTACCTCAGCTTTAGACCCTGAACTTGTTGGAGAAGTATTGCAAGTTATGAAAGAACTTGCTGAAGAAGGGATGACAATGGTTATTGTTACTCATGAAATGAATTTTGCAAGAGATGTAGCTGATCGCGTCATCTTTATGGATGATGGAAAGATTGTAGAAGATGCTCCGCCAGCACAATTCTTTTCAGCTCCATCACATGAACGGGCAAAACAATTTTTACGCAACGTTTTATAATGTAACTTTTGTTTCGAACGAAAAACAATACATTCATACGGTGCACAACTAATCATCCAAATAAAATATTTCAATAACATACTAAAAAACCATCCGTATGATCAATATATAGGAGGGGTTTTATGAAAAGAAAACTATTAACCATTGTTGCGAGCATTACACTATGTACATCTTTCATACTAGGAGCTTGTAGCAAAGAAAGCTCTACTACTTCAACAAATGGTGAAAAAGAATTTCGCTATGCGATGAGTGGATTATACAAACCTTTTAACTATAAAGAAAATGACGGCAAACTTGTCGGTTTTGATGTAGAAATCGGTGAAGCTCTTGCTAAAAAGATGAACATGAAGGCTACGCCAGTTACAAACCCATGGGAAACGCTGATTCAAGGTCTTCAAGCGAAGAAATATGATGTAATACTGGGTAGTATGGCAATTACAGAGGAGCGCTTAAAAGCTGTTAGTTTCTCAAATCCGTACTATCGCTCTGGCGCCCAAATTTTTGTAGCTAAAAAGAATAACGCTATCTCTTCTCCAGAAGATTTAAAAGGTAAGAAAATTGGTGTTGTAAAAGCTAGTACCTTTAAAAATCTTGTTGCAAAATATACAGATCAAATCACAGAATATGACAGCGATATTACTGCTCTTATGGATTTAGAGCCTGGGCGTGTTGATGCAGTAATTACGGATCAAATGGTTGGTCTACGTATGATAAAAGAAGGAAAATCGAATATAAAAGAAGCCGGAAAACCATTAAATCTTGATGAAATGGGAATTGCTATTCGCAAAGATGATAAAGAAATGGTTGAGAAAGTAAATAAAGCGTTAGATGAAATCATTAAAGATGGTACGTATGAAAAAATCAGTAAAAAATGGTTCGGGCGTAATATTCTCGGTGAAGAGGAAAAAACGAAGTAAGTTAGCCATTCAAAAGATTCATAAACAGTGCCCCACTGATTAAATGTTCATTTTATGTGGGGCATTTCATTCTCTACTAAAATCTATACAATATGAGGTGAAACACATGTTTGAAATTTTTATCTCTACCTATCCCACACTCTTAAAGGCTACTATTGTCACATTACAATTAACATTAACCTCCCTAGTACTCGGTTCATTAATTGGATTATTATTTGCTTTCTTTCGAATCTCGAATAACAAAGTTTTAAATAGCATTGCTCATATCTATATTGCTATTATTCGTGGTACACCTTTAATCGTTCAAATCGCAATTCTCTATTTTGGCATTACATCTGTCATTGTTTTCTCCCCTTTTTGGGCAGGAGCAATCGCTTTAGCAATTCATAACGGTGCATATATTACGGAAATTTTCCGAGGATCCATTCAATCCGTCGACCGGGGACAATTGGAAGCCGCTCGCTCCTTAGGTATGCCTTACCCTTTAGCTATGCGCCGGATTATATTACCACAAGCATTTCGTCTGTCTCTTCCTCCTCTAGGAAACCAATTTATTATCGGATTAAAAGACTCTTCACTCGTCGCTTACGTAGGACTGTCCGAATTATGGGGATCAGGTTTATCAATTGCAGCAGGTAACTTCCAACAATTAGATACTTACATAATCGTTGGTGTATACTATCTCGTACTTGTTCTTCTATTTACTTATTTTGTTAATCTTTTAGAAAAACGACTACAACGAAAAGAAACTAACTCCGTCCAATTCCATAAAAAGAACAAAAAGGAAGTTTCTTTATAAGAAAAAGCAAGCCTGAGATGGCTTGCTTTTTCATTGCAAAAATATATTAATTTTTACTGATTTACTTTTTTAATACTCTTTTCTTCCTCTATATGTTCCTCACGATATGAAATATTATGAGGATCTAGTCCATTTCCTAAAGAACCATAGAAATGCTCTCTATGCGGATCAACTAATTCACTTCCTTGATAATACACGCGTGGTGTATTCCATAGCGCTGCCAAAGCTTTTGTCATCGGCATCTCATGATAGCGTTCCGGCCACATTTCTTTAATCTTCTCTTTTACTAACGGGTAGTATTTAGAACTCATAGCAGGAAACAGATGATGTTCTGTATGATATGAGAAATTGAAGTGTAAAACGTCTACCCAGCGCGGCACTGTTACTGACAAACAGTTTGCTAACGGATCATTTACTGGAACAATTGGATTTAAGCGGTGATTTGTTGCGATATATGCCATTACAATAAAGTTAGCAATTAACAACGGAATGACATATGCAAATAACCATTTTCCAGGTCCCATAATAAACAATAAACTAATCCAAACTGTCCAAGGCAAAAGAAGTTGAAGCCATACAGATTTTTGATTGGATGACTTGAACTCTTTTATAAAATGAAAGAACATTCGAGTCGAATGCAATGTAAATTGAATTGTTAGTGACAGAAAACTAAAGAATGAACGTACATGTAAAGGCATACGATATACCCAACTCAAAAACTTACTCTTCTTAAGTTTCTCAAGTGTCGGCCATGCATCCGGATCATTCTCTTCATGCTGTGTATGAACATGATGCGTTGCATTATGCCACTTTCTCCAAAGCTTTGGCCCTGTTGATAATGGCATAAATGCAATCGCGCCTAAGAAGTCACGAAGCCATGCCTTTCTTACAACAGTTCCATGTAAAATTTCATGCCCTAAAAATCCAAGTGAAGCAAAACATAATCCAAGAACAATCGCAATTCCTAGATTCGCCCACACATTCAATTCAAATACACCAATCGATATTAACCCCGCCAATGCCACAAGCAAATAAGCCAGTCCACCAAATAAACGAGTAGGCACTGGTTTAAATGCTTTTTTCGGCAAATGTGGTGATACACGTGCTGCATACCACCCAAACGTATGAAGCTCCTTCATCCTTTTGCTCCTTTCTTATGCCGCGCCTTGCGCAACTTACATATATCAATTCTTGCTTCCAGATTGATTTTACTAGATGATCCAAAAAGCATCTATTATAAGGAAAATATACTCACTCTATCGTCACTTATTTTTCGCTTTTATTATCAATGAAAAACATTTCTCTTTTTACTCTCTATCAACCTTTCCACATGATGAATCATAACAATAGAATTTCTATATTGTCAACACCTTTTATGACCTAGTAATAAAAGGTGGTTATATTTTTATAATCATACTTTATTTCACTAAAGAAAATGTATAGATTCCATAAGGATTTACCCACTATATATAGACATTTTCTTAAACGTCATAGACTCTATCTCATTCAATAACTCCCTATGTAATCAACAAACAGAATCACTTGAATTTAGTTTTATATAAATCCTACCACTTCATAATGCCCCATCTAATTAATTATATTAAAATAATTTATAACCTCTTTTAATAAAAATAGACTACTTCTAAAACAACACACATGAATTTCATATATTATGGAAATATTAAAAGGAAAATTGTTCTAAAATCAGGAGGTTTCCGCAATGACAAGTGATACATTTCCACAACTGCCGCTATCTTATTGGATTGAATCTACTCAGTTTCCTACTTTCCCTCGTTTATCCGAAAATATAAAGACGAAAGTTGCTATTATCGGTGCTGGTATTACAGGTATTACTACTGCCTATTTACTTGCAAAAGAAGGCATCGATGTTGTTTTAATTGATTCTGGTCGTATTTTAAACGGAACGACTGGGCATACAACAGCGAAAGTAACAGCACAACATGATCTTATTTATGATGAATTAATAAACCATTTCGGTGTAGAAAAGGCCGGGCTTTACTATGAATCAAATAATCAGGCTCTACAATTCATAAATGAAACTGTTCAAACATATAAAATCGACTGTAATTTCTCAAATGAAGATTCATATTTATATACAACTACCGATAACGGATTAAGAAATTTATCGAAAGAATATGAAGCTTATCAAAAATTAAATATACCTTGTGACTATGTTCAATCTCTATCGATTCCTATTCCAGTACAATCTGCGCTTATAATGAAAAATCAAGCACAATTCCATCCCCTTCTTTATTTAAAAACACTTTTAGAAAAGTTTGTGGAGATGGGCGGAAAGCTCTACGAACAAACAACAGCTATGGATGTGGAAAAGGGAGATCATCCACAAATAATTACAAAAGAGGGCCATCATATCACTTGTGAATATGTCGTCTCTTGTTCACATTTTCCTTTTTATGATGCAAATAGCTTTTTCTTTACGCGAATGTACGCAGAACGCTCCTACGCTCTTGCAATAAAAGCAAAAACGGATTATCCAGGTGGCATGTATTTAAGTATTGATGATCCAAAGCGCTCCTTACGCTATATAACAAACAATGGAGAAAAATTAATTTTGATTGGCGGAGAGAGTCATAAAACAGGACAAGGAATAAATACGATGCTTCATTATGAAGCACTTTATTCTTTTGCTGAAGCAACTTTTGGAATAGACGAAGTTCCTTATAGATGGTCAGCACAAGATTTAATCACTCTAGATAAACTTCCTTATATCGGACATATTAACGAAAGAAATCCAAATATATTTGTTGCAACTGGATATCGCAAATGGGGCATGACAACTGGAACTGCTGCCGCTCACCTACTGAAGGACTCCATCCTAAAAGTCCACAGTCCCTATAAAGAACTGTATGCACCATCACGCTTCCATGCAAATCCAGATATAAAAACGTTCCTCTCCCAGAACATTGATGTTGCGAAACATTTAATTGAAGGAAAGATTGAAACCGCATTACGTAAGCCAGAAGATCTCGAAGTTGGTGAAGGATCTGTCGTACATGTTAACGGTAAACGATCAGGTGCTTATAAGGACAAAGAAGGAAAATTACATATCGTCGATACAACTTGTACACATCTCGGCTGTGAAGTTGAATGGAATAATGGTGATTGTACTTGGGATTGTCCTTGCCATGGTTCTCGTTTTTCAATTGAGGGAGACGTTCTTGAAGGCCCAGCAGATCAACCGTTAAAACGCGTTGATAATGAGTAAACAAATAAAGAAGTTCAACAGAATTACGGTTGAACTTCTTTATTTGTTATAAAACCTGTTCAGATAAATTTCGACACAGGAAGGAAAATATTAACATTAAATAAAATAATATATTCATCTACAAATTAAAAGGGGTGAATATTATGCAACCTTCAGCTCCACCTCATCTAGAATCTACAGAAACTATCTTTTCAAGCTCTATTACAAAACTTGTTGTTTTTATTTGTTGGCTAGCCATTTTAGCTGATGGATATGATTTAGGTATTTACGGTGCCGTTCTACCAAAGCTCCTAGAAGACAAAAGCTGGGCGCTATCACCAGCGCACGCTGGTACAATTGCAAGCTATGCTTTATTTGGGATGTTTATTGGGGCTATTCTAGTTGGAACGATTACAGATCTAATTGGGCGTAAATGGACGCTTATATGCTGTTTAGCACTTTTTTCTATCACAATGGGTTTAGCGGCTATCGCTTCTTCTCCTAAGTTATTTGGATTATCTCGATTTATAGGAGGAATCGGATTAGGCGGTGTTATCCCAACGGCTTCAGCACTTACTGTTGAATATTCACCAAAAAAAAGGCAATCTTTTATTTATGCTCTTATGTTTACTGGCTATCCTTTAGGTATCGTATTAGGTGCTATTTTGTCTATGTTTATGTTAGAAGATTTCGGATGGAGAATTATGTTTGGTATCGGAATGATTCCACTACTCCTCATTCCTTTCATTATTCGCTATTTACCTGAGTCCATTCAATTTTTATTATCACGTAATCGCCAAGAAGAAGTGAACCAAATTCTTAATCGTTTTCAAATTGAATTTCATGTAAAAAATAAAACTCATCAAGCTCCATCTACTATACGAAAGAAAAATGGATTTTTTACTTTATTCTCAAAAGAATACATAAAAGCAACACTACTTTTTTGGATCACTTATATAATGGGAATGTTTTTAATATACGGTTTAAATACTTGGTTACCACAGATGATGCGCCAGACGGGATATCCTCTTGGATCTAGTCTGTCTTTTCTACTTATGCTAAATATTACCGCAGCTGTTGGTGCGTTATTCGCTGGAGCAATTGCTGATCGTATAGGCGCAAAAATTGTTATTAGCATCTCTTATCTTATGGCAGCCATATGTATCGGACTATTAACAATTAAGCCATCTGTTACAATCATTTATCTTTTAATTGGCCTTGCTGGTATTGGATCGGTCGGTATTACTCAAATATTAAATGCATATGTAACACAATACTTCCCATCACATATCCGAGCTACCTCCTTAGGCTGGGGACTGGGACTTGGCCGAGTTGGTGCAATTGCTGGCCCTATTCTCATCGGTATTATAATGACAATGCAATATGACTTAGCATGGAATTTTTACTTATTCTCCTTTGCAGGTCTTATCGCAGCTATATCTGTTTTCTTCATTCCTACAAAATAAAAAGAGCACAAACTTACTGAACTGCACCCCAATTGTTAGACACAGTCTAACAATTGGAGGTGCAGTTTTTCTATGGCTAAATTTACAGCTGATGAAAAAATACAAATCGTTCTACGTTATTTGAACGGGAATGAAAGTTATCGAGAAATGGGTAGATCGCTCGGTATAAGTGACACAATCATTTTGAATTGGGTAAACCAATATAAACAGAATGGTCTGGAAGCTTTTCTAAAACGATGTACAAATTACACACAACAATTTAAACTAGACGTACTAAACTTTATGATTGAAAACGGTATGTCCTTATTTGAGACGGCAGCTATTTTTAATATTCCTGCCCCTTCAACGGTTTCTGTTTGGAAAAAACAGCTCGAAACACAAGGAATTGATGCCCTTCAATCTAAGAAAAAGGGGCGTCCATCCATGAAAAAAGATTCAAATAAACAATTAAAACAACCTTTAGCTGAAGGGTCAGTCGAAGCACTTGAAGCACGCATTAAACAGCTTGAGATGGAAAATGAGTACTTAAAAAAGTTAAATGCCTTAGTTCAAAACAAGGAAAAATCACAAAACAAGACAAAGCGCAAGTAGTCTATGAATTAAGGCATAAATATTCGGTGAAGGCACTTGTGGAGCTAGCTACTATTCCTCGAAGCACATATTATGATTTAGTAAAGAAAATGAATCGTCCAGATGTAGATGCCGATTTGAAAGCTGAGATTAAAGCGATTTATGAGGAAAATGAAGGTCGTTATGGTTACCGTCGCATTCGTGATGAATTAACGAATCGTGGCCAGAAAGTGAACCACAAGAAGGTTCAGCGCATTATGAAAGAGCTTGAGTTAAAGTGTGTCGTGCGTATGAAGAAATATAAATCCTATAAAGGAAAAGTCGGTAGAATCGCACCTAATATTTTAGAGCGTAATTTTCATACAGATGCACCGAATCAAAAGTGGGTAACAGACATCACAGAGTTTAAATTGTTTGGAGAAAAACTGTATGTATCACCTGTATTAGATTTGTATAATGGTGAAATTATTACCTATACAATTGGTTCTAGACCGACGTATTCGCTTGTTTCAGACATGTTAGAGAAAGCATTGGAACGTTTACCTGAAACCCACCAGCTACTGATGCATTCGGATCAAGGATGGCATTATCAAATGAGACAGTACGTCCGGACACTTGAATCAAGAGCTATCGTCCAGAGTATGTCTCGAAAAGGCAACTGTTACGACAACGCAGTAATAGAAAATTTCTTTGGGATTATGAAGTCGGAGTTCCTCTACATAAAAGAATTTGAAAATGTAGAGCACTTTAAAATAGAATTAGAAAAATATATAGATTATTATAATATGAAACGGATTAAGGCAAAATTAAAAATGAGCCCGGTACAATACCGGACTCACTTTTATCAAGCTGCCTAATGAAATAACCGTGTCTAACTTTTAGGGGTCACTTCATTACTTGTGCTCTTTTTCATATGCTTCAAACAGCATGTCTCGAAATAGTGTATTTAAAATTTCAATATCGATCCCTGATCCCTTTTCAATTCCTTTTACATATTGCCCATAGTAATGAATTTGTTCTTCTAAAAATTGATTTAGCACCTTAATTTTCAATCCAACATCTAATTCAGTACCTGCTTTTTTCTTTATTAACAACTTTTCAATCTCATCTAATACACTACGTTCTAATGGTAATTCTGTAATCAATCGATCAAATTCTACAGGTGGTAAAGTTGCTTTCTCTTCTAGCCACTTACAAGCTAAAATAGGACGTAATACATAAAAGTACTTTTTCAGCTTTACATTCTCACCTTGCAAAAATTCACGATAATTTTTCGACGCCATATGTAAATAATGATATATCGTTGCTTTTGGATCAAAATTCTTCTCACTCATCTGTTGAAGTAGTTCTGGAAAATTAGAGTTTTTCGAATAAAAAATTGGTGATCGAATCCACTCAAGTAAAGCTGGGTTCGACTTCGCGAATAGTTGCAACGCCTTTTTAATATCCCAACCACTTATATCTAAATCATCACTAATTGGATATTCAATTACATCACGTTTGTCATGAATTGATAAATACCATTCTACCGGATGTATATAAACAAACCTAACATCATAATCGCTATCTTTCGATGGAAACCCCCAAGCACGACTCCCTGATTCCACCGCAAATAAAATTTTCACATCATTCTCTTTTTCAATTCTTTCTAACTCCAACTCGATTTTCTCTCTCATTTCATAACATCTCCATTTTTTGATTATTTCCTTGGAAATTCGACAATACACTATTCATTTTACTACATACTAAAAAAACTGTCAGAAATTACTGACAGCCTAATAAAACTTCTATTGTTGCTTTTCAATTACAGTAGCAGCAATTCGTTCAAACTCTTTTTGAATCTCCTCTTTATATGCATCTACTATTGAAAAATCCATAGCAGCAATATAAATTCGTTCTAATTTATCACGAACCGATTTTGCTTTCGCTAAGAAAGACATTGCCTCATTCATTTTTGCTTTATACTGAATGGAAACATCACGAATTTCCTTCGCATATTTCTCATCCGTCCCTGGCGTAACAATAAGGGCATACATATCAATAATTTCATCACCCTCACGACTTGGAAAATATTCATGCGGTGCGGTGCTATCAAAAATTGCAAAGCCTAATTCTCTTACGATAACCATATCAAGACTATGCGGGTCAAATCCGCAATGATATACTTCAACTTCAAATCCTTTTTCTTCAGCTGCCTTAGCTAACTTTTTGAGCATCGTTGATTTTCCAGAGCCTGGGCGGCCTTTTATAAAATAACGATGTGGTAACCCTTCTGTTAAATTAGGAACAAAGTCAACTGCTCCTTTCGGTGTTGCAGCTCCTAAAAAACGATGTTTGACAAGCGATTGTCTCCCGCTTTTATCTGCAAATAATTTCTGGATTAGCTGATCGGTTAGTTCATTTGCTTTATTAAAATCTATATTATCAATATATATCTTCTCCCACTCATCATGTATAACCAATGCCTCTTTAAAACGTGCGTAAGCAGACTGAAAAGCTTTGCTTGCTTCTGAAACAAATCTTTCAATTTCTAACTTCTGCTTTCTTAGTTTATCTGAGTCCCAAGCAATTCCTAAATTTATATACTCTTCAACAACTCCTGGCATTTTTGGCTCAATAACATGCGGTGATGTCCCATCAACAATTCCTACTTTTAATTGTGGGATAATTACACCATCAACCGATTTATTGTCAGAAGAACAATGTAAAAATTCAATATCATATCCTTTTCCAACCCATTCACGACCTATTGCCTTTATTAAAGAAGATTTTCCCGTTCCTGGACCACCCTTTAAGATAAATAATCTGTCTAATCCTTTTAAATTCTCTTCGTATAAATTGTGAAATCCCCTAGCTGTATTACCACCAGCATAATAATTCAATACATTTCCTGTCACTGCACTCACTCCTTCGCAGCATTCTATTTACATAAGCTACAATATGCGAGCGGCTTTATTTGGGTGAATACCTATTTTGTATTGCACATAAAAAGGAAATGAATTACAATTTAACTATCAGAAAATTAAGATTTTGAAACCGAATACTTCTTTATCAAGAGAGGCAGAGGGACTGGCCCTTTGAAGCCCAGCAACCTCAGTTTATACGAACTGAATAGGTGCTAATTCCTGCAAAATGCATTGCATTTTGGAAGATAAAACTCAACTAGCATGTAAAGCTCATCTTTCTTGATACTGAAGGATGAGCTTTTTATTATTTGAAAAACATATATTGGAGGTATGTAAAATGAAAGTAATTGATTTATCACAAACATTTGAAAATAATATGTCTCAATTTCCTGGAACACCTAAAATACAACTAGAAGCTGTTACAAGTGTTGAAGAATCAGGCTATCAAGTTACAGATTTTCATTCTGTCGTTCATGTTGGCACGCATTGTGATGCTCCTGCGCATTTTATTTCAGGCGCAACGACCATCGATCAATTACCGCTGGATCAATTTGTAGGTGAAGCTGTTCTTATTGATGTAACTCATGTACAAGAACGAAAACTACCTAAAGAAGTACTGCACGATGCTGATATAAAAGAAGGAGATATTGTTATTTTCCATTCCAATCTATCTACTAAATGGAACACGGAGGCGTATGAGAAAGAAGCTTTTTATCTTTCTGAAGAATTAGCCGAGGAACTAGTACAATTAAAAGTAAAATCTGTCGGTTTAGATTTTATTTCTCCTGATGAGGTAACGACAGAAACATCACCAATTCATCACATACTACTTGGGAATAATATTTATTTAATCGAAAACTTAACAAACTTAGATGCCATTCACACGAAACGTTTCTTCTTCTCAGCAGCACCTTTAAAAATTAAAGATAGCGACGGTGCTTTTGCAAGAGCATTTGCTGTAATTTTTTAAACAAACTATACAAAAAAGCAAAGATCATCATTGACCTTTGCTTCTATTTTTTTTATTTAAATTAAGAAAGAATTGCTCAACATGAGGACGTAACCAAGCTAAATAATCCTTCTCTTTCTTCTTTGTACAAGCTATTTCTTCCCCATCTACCATTTCAACAAGTTCTAGTTCTAACAGTTGCTTCGTGAATGCTAACATATTCACTTCTTCGGATGGATACTCTTCTTTTAATTTCTCCTCAATTTCCCCCAATAAAAAACCGTCACGCATCATTGCCAATGCATCAATCCAAAGTGGCGGCATTTCATATTTTTCTCCTGTAATTGTGTCTTTTACAGTATAATTCTTTTGCTCTTTTCGAAATTGAATCGTGTGTAAACATACAGTCGAATTTAATGTTAATTCCATCATACCACCTCTTTCATAATATCTGCATAGAAAAAAGGATGCGCGTGCACCCCTTCTTATCTTTTCATAACACTACTGAACCGTTACATGAGCAATCAATCTCATGTCGATATTTTCCTCCATTATAAACGAAGTATTTTATAAAAAAAACCCTTCTTGAAACATTTTATAAAATGTTTATATTTACACAACAAGAACACTTTTCTGAAAAATCTTTTCTCAAATACATTAAACGGTCGGCAGAAAAATTTCTACTTTCGTTCCTACTCCTAGACTACTTTGGATCGTGATACTCCCTTGATGTTCCTTAATAATTTTATATGTAATCATTAATCCAAGTCCTGTACCATTCTCCTTTGTTGTGTAAAACGCCTTGCCGATTTTTTCTAACTTCTCATTCTCTATACCACATCCTTGGTCTTCAACAGAAATACACAAATGTCCTTGCGTTTTTTGATATGCACAGATATGAATTTCTCCACCCTCTGGCATTGATTCTATTCCATTTTTAATGATATTTAATAACACTTGTTTTAATTGCTTATCATCACCGTTTATAGCCGGTAAATTTCCATCTACTTGTAAATTACATTTAACTCTATATTGCGTTGCATAACTTTCCATTAGATGCACAACATATAGAAGGGTGTCTCGTATATTACACCTTTCATAATTTGTTGGCTTTGGTTTCCCTAACAACATCAATTCACTAACAAATCCATTAACCCTTTCAATTTCTTGTAGCATAATGTCGTAGCTCATCGTATCAGTTGGATTTCTTTCTTTTTGCATTTGCGTAAACCCTTTTAACGCTGTTAGTGGATTTCGAATTTCATGGGCAATTGTTGTAGACATAGTCCCAATCACAGCTAAATTTTCCGTCTCTTTCATATTGTTCATCATTTCAACCACTGTTCTTACATAAGATTGAAATCGTTTTAATAAAGAATGTGAAATAATGAAATAAAATACACATAAAACAAGTGGAATTATCACTTTTAAATCTTGTAATAGCAATGTGAAAAATACGTACTTTCCAATTACACTAAAGGAAACTAAATAAAAGTATTTTCTATTCACGAAAACTGGGGCAAATAAAATTAACAACATTTCTACCATACTACCATGTTCAAAAGGTCTATCCGTTCGCAAATAAATCATTAAATTATTAACAAGATTGATAAACATGTATCCAAATAAAAATAAATATTTTACAGAATATACATACCCTCTTTTTTGAAGATATATAGAAATAGGAAATAATGCTATTACAAATATAGGCACACCTATCCCAAGACTACCTTCTGGCCACCCTACCGCTGTTCCACTAATATTCATAGCAGGATATACAAAATAATATATAGCGTCATATAAAAAGAATATAATATAAAATAATAATATAAATACCTTTAAGGCTCTTCTTTCTTCATAAATCAAGCTCTTGTATTTGTTCATATAAAAACTCCCCTTGATCGATACAAAAAACTTTCATTGTTATCTCCTTAAAGTATAAGTATGAAATTGCTTTCAGGGCAATATTTAACCTTATAATACTAAAAGGAAGGAGATCTCTCCTTCCTTTTAGTAACAACTTATATCCACCTTACCCTATCATGTAACAATCCATCAGTAAAATTATTATGCCCTATTACAAAATCCTTCATATATAAATTTAAATACTCACCGTACTTACTTTCTGTATTTAATAACAACTCCTCGACGTAATAAGCACCTTGTTCAAATTGATCTAAAAGTAAACTAGACAAGCCCGCATAAATTCCGCACCCTACCTGAAAATACGTTGCATTCGTTTTATATTTACGAAAAACTTGGCTACTATTCATTACATTATACATATATGTCTCACTATTTTCATAAACGAGTAACACACCGACCAAGTCCTCTCCAGCAACCCCTTCTTCTGCTGGATTAAACACTTTACGATTCCAGTTCCATAAATCTTCTACTTGATCTAAGTTCTGTCTAATTATATTTGTTGTATACTCATTAATTCGGTAAAGAAAACCAACTTCCATATTGAAGTTTTTCCCTAAAATTAATACTTCCTCATGTGGCATTAAACAACCATAGAATTCTTTTTCTCCTAACTTCACTTTATACTCTGAAGCATATACATCTTCATAAAAGTAAAGAGGCCGATGATGACTCATATACATCGGATAACTCCAGATTGCTTCATCTAAAAATCGCTCTACTGCCCATGAAGCATAAAGTGTATGTGGCTTTATAAGTGCTGTATCATGCAAAAACGACGTGTCATGTTCTACAATATAACATGCTCTTGGCCTTTCATTTGGTCGTTCCTTCATAAGCTCAACAACCATCCATTGAACAACACCTGGATTCATACCTGAACCTATAATCGCTTTTGTATTTGTAAATTTCTCTTTCTCCTTCTCAAACCTTGTATATCTTTCCGTAAGCTGAAAGCCGATTAAGCTGTCGTCCTGATCTACTGCTTCATTTTCCAAGGCTGAATTAATATAACAAATTCCTAATTCATTACAGCAGCTTAATACTCTAACTGTATCTGCCCCTGAAACATCAATCACAACACTCGTACTTTTTTCTTTTAAATGTTGTTTAAATTCCACTACATTTTGAAGGTTTATCTCATATAAATATAATTGACCTTTCAAATTCGAAAACAACTCATCATAATAAGTCCTATCTTTTTGTTTTATATCCACTAAATGAAATTTGGCATTCTTTAATACTTCATAAATTGGATCTTTTTCATTTGCTATCGCTTGATTTAAAATTGCTAAAACTGCTTTTGCTGCTCCACCAGCACTACCAAGCAATGTAATTGATAACGAATTCGGAAACTGCTCCACGAACAAAACCCCTTTAATAAATTAGTTGAGCAACTCCTCCTCAAAAAATAAATTGAATACATAAAAAGATAGCTCGTACACAATTTTTATAAGTTAGTGCAAAGTTACCTTTTAAAAAATCACACTATACTATGTTTATATTCAATTCATTTTTCCCCTCATCTTCAAATTAAACTAAAACAAATAGGCTCGACCTTTTCTTCTGCATATAAAAGAAAAAGTCAGCCCTTCCAACTAATCTACGGACAATGGACGGATTTTACATGTTGAATATTCACATACATTTTTGCATCACGTGCTTTTGATATTTCAATATGACCTTCATCAATTTTCGCCATTTTTCCAATTTTATTGGACTCCTCACCTAAATCAAACACCATAATTTTCCCAGTCATTTTAATAAGCTGTTCTTCAAATGTTCTAGCTAATGTAATATTTAACGGATTTACGGGGAGTTCATTTTTATTGAGGGCATACGGTACTTGGTTTTCTTTATACGGAATTAACCATTTTAAATGCTTTAAAGATATATATACCGTTTTATAAACCGGACTATAAAAAACAATATAGTCGTTCATCACACTTGTAACATAACCATGTATTGGAGCATTTCCTGCTACATAAACTTCTGTAAAAATCCCTTTAGAAGTACTTAATACTTTTCTCAAAGAAATTGAAGGGGATTCCCTCTTAATTACAGAATCAACATCTGGTTTTAGTATGTCTTCGTCATGTGCTCTTAAAAATTTATAGTATTGTACATGATATAAAGATATATATACATAGTCTTGTCCATTGTAAAGAACAATAATGTCATTTCCTACGTCTATTAATATACCTTTAAACCTTTTTTCACCGATTAATTTAACATATATATTTTCCCCAATACTTTTGTTTAACTCATTCATCTATATCCTCCTTCCTATGAATTTCAGCTTTACTATCTTCCATTTCAAAAAAATAATCAGGGCAATGTTCTGTCTTAATAGTAAGTAATTCCTTTTCATACTATCGAAATAAGAAATTGTTCTTCTCTTTCCCTCATAATGCCCCTCTTATTTATTAAACATTATTCATCTTCATTCTTTTTACATTTCACTACTTGACTCACACTCTTAATATGATAATTAATGATATAAATAACTTCATCACCGTTTACTAGCGTAATACATTCTTCATGCACTTCACTTAATAAGCCTTCTACACACTCTGGGCCGCCACGATTAATCTTTACCCACTTATACTTCAAGTCACGTAATACATCGACAAAAGTATCATCATCAGAGCAGAAACATGAAACATAGCCATCGCCACATTTACTTTCTTTCACTTTCTTAACTAGACTTTTCACATGTTTCAATTGGTAATATACTAATTCACCAAGAGGAAGTTGTAATGTAAGGTAATCTCTTCCTAACGATACAAGTACCCCCACTCGACTCTCTGGTCCACGAAGATTTACTTTTACAGTCTCACCGACTAAGCCTTTAATTTGTTCACAGCATAATATACTTTCCAAATTTATATCCTCCTTTCTTATTATCTTCCTCTTCTTGACTGTCTTTGTGCGCGAGCTCGACCTGAATTATTACTTTCACTTTCGCTTTCACTTTCGCTTTCTTCGCTCTCTCTACAAGGTACTGTTACACTCTTAATATGAGATACTGCAACTAATATAACTTCTTCTTTTACAATTAGTGTCACAAATTCACAAGAAACATCTTGTAAAATACCTTCAACTTTCTCTGGGCCACCACGATTAATTTTCACCCAGCAATATTTGAAGCTTTGAAGTAACTTTTCAAAGTCATCTTCACATTCACATTCCAACCATCTGCAATCATCTGCTTTACAATCTTTCGCATTTTTTGTAATACTTTTCAGATGACGAATCTGATAGTAATAGAGCTCTCCTTTTTCATTCTTTAATACAAAGTAATCCGAACATACAGCGACTATTGTCCCTTTTTGAGATTCTGGACCACCCCTGTTTACTCTCACAAAAGATCCAATTAAGTCTTTCAGAAAATCACAATGAAATAAACTCACGAGAAAACCCCTTCCATTAATTTATAAGCTTTTGCACTGATAGTATATGTATCTGTACAGGTTACGTTCTCTATGTTTGTCCTAGCTAGAAAAAAATATGCTTTTAACATGGTAGACTACTACCTATCAAAATTTGAAGAAAGGCTAAGAACTCCTTATGTTTTTGATATCTTCAAACAAAAAATCCCTTATGAATATACATTTCTGCATATCTTCATAAGGGATTTTCCATAGTTTAATCTTCGTCTTTAACATCCATATCTTCTGGAATTGGTTCGTTCAATATTTCTTCCACTAATTGCTTATATTTCTCCATTTGTTCTAAATGTGTATTAAATTGTTCTTTATTTACTAAATATTGCTCTCCATCGAATAGCGCACGAATTTTCTTTTGCTGAATTAACTCTTCAATATACGATTTTGGTAAATTCAAATACTCCGCAGTCTCTTCTACTGTTATATACAATGCGTTCATTCCTTTATTATTTTTTCATCTATACTGTATCTTACTTTACTTTATTTTTGTAAACAAATAAAAAAGATTTTGTAAATGCAGTTCAAAAAGCAGGTAGATGCATTCCATATATTGTATAGTATTATATAGTAAGAATTTTTTAAATATAGAATGGTATTACCCATTTACACAAAGGAGAGTTAACATATGGCTACTCGTCACATCATTACAATGTTAGAAAAAACACTACAAGTTGAAACAGAAAACACAATTTCTCATTTAAATGTATCTTTATCTGATCGTTTTCTTTCTCAAAGCACAGCAATACATGAAAACAATTGTTATCATACAATTGGTGAATGGTACAAAAATCATTTCTTATTCCAACAAGATGATTTCCTTTGGGCTAAATATGCCTTCTATGACGCATATTGTGAAGCCATCAAAAAACAAGGTCATCTTACAAAACGTGTTCGCCAAATATTAGAATCATTAGCTCGAATGCATGGAAAACAGTATATTGCTTCTATACTAAATATGCCATTTCCTAATGAACGCGCTAAAGGGACAGCGTAATTTAGCCATGTTCTGCGTAAGCAAAACATAGCTAAATTGTTTTCTAGGATGCTTTACCAATAAAATGTTCATATCATATGAACTGATGAAACCGGTGTCATTATAATGATAGAAAATATAGTAAACAGGAAAACCCCCACGTACATCTCTCATCCATTGGAATAGAGAAATACGTGGGGGTATACTTGTTCCTTATTATTTCATCATCTGCTTAATCAGTTCGCGATTTCTCTTCTTAAATACTTCATTATGAGAAGAAACCATTCCATACTCACTTGCATCTGGTTGGATAAATTGTTTTGCTTTATTCACAGCATTTCCAGCATCTTGGAATGCACCTGCAATTAAGTGTAGTTTCCCTTCGTGCTTTAAAATATCTCCAGCAGCATATAATCCATCTACTGAAGACTCACTATTTGCATTACCTGCAATATAATAATTATCTATAATTGCAACGTCTAACTCACTATTTTCTAATAATGTAATGTCGCGTTCATATCCATGATTAATAATAACTTCATCAATAGGTAAATGAGAAACCTCACCTGTTTCATGATTTGTTAATTCTACATATTCGATCGCTTCATGATTATCACCAGCAATTAATTTTGTAATCGATGTATTAAAGAAACACTCCGCTGAGCTGTTCATAAGTTGTTTTACTTGTGCTTCATGACCAGATAATTCTTCTTTTCTATAGGTTACATACACTTTTTTCGCAATTGGTTCTAATTCATTTGCCCAATCAACAGCAGAATTGCCTCCACCGGAAATAATAACTGTTTTACCTTTAAAACGCTTTAAAGATTTAACTGTATAATTTAAATTTGATACTTCAAATCGCTCAGCACCCTCAATAGATAACTTTTGCGGTTTCAATATACCACTTCCTGTTGCGACGATAACTGTTTTTGAAAAGTGTTCTTCCCCAGTACTTGTTTTTAATGTAAAAGTACCATCTTGATTACAAATAATTGATTCCACTTTTGTATCTAATACAACTTCTGGCTTAAATGTTAACCCTTGCTGTACAAGTTGTTCAATTAACTTATCACCTGTAACTGGTAATAGTCCTCCTACATCCCAAATCATTTTTTCCGGATACACATGTATTTTTCCACCTAAATGTGGTTGAAATTCTATTATTTTCGTTTTCATTTCTCTGAGTCCACTATAAAAAGCTGAATAAAGCCCTGCAGGTCCTCCGCCTATCACGGTTACATCAAACAATTCTTCTCGATTCATTCGTGCTCACTCCTCAGCTACTAATCATTGATTATCATTCTCAATAAAATATAACCTGTTTCCGCAAAATTTACAATCAAAATTACTATTGACAATACACCTATATAAAATTATATTATTTAAAGAATCAATAGTGATAATCATTATCATTTTGTTAATAATTAGCAAATTTGAGATTACATCTTCTTTCATTAATATGGTTATTACTATATTATAAAATCTCATATTCAAGATTTTTAATAAATCATTTTGCATTACCACTACTATTTCAAAAAGATTACAGTTAAACAAATTATTGTATACACATATCATCTATGTTAAAGGAGAAAGACGATGAAAAAGTTATTTATTTCACTAACAGTCCTTTTCGTTCTTGTTATGAGCGCTTGTAGCAATAGCTCTACAGACAAAAAGGACGATGCAAAAGGTAGCAAATCAGAAACAATTACATACCAATCTGAAAATGGTAAAGTAGAAGTTCCTGCAAATCCAAAACGCGTTGTTGTATTATCATCATTCGCTGGTAACGTAATGTCATTAGGTGTAAATCTTGTTGGGGTAGATTCATGGTCTAAACAAAACCCACGTTTTGATAGCAAACTTAAAGATGTTGCTGAAGTATCAGATGAAAATGTTGAAAAAATCGCTGAACTAAATCCAGATTTAATCATCGGTTTATCAAATATTAAAAATGTCGATAAGTTAAAGAAAATCGCGCCTACTGTAACATACACTTACGGAAAAGTTGATTACTTAACACAGCATTTAGAAATCGGTAAGTTATTAAACAAAGAAAAAGAAGCAAAAACTTGGGTTGATGACTTCAAGAAACGTGCACAAGAAGCTGGTAAAGAAATTAAAGCAAAAATCGGTGAAGATGCTACAGTTTCTGTTGTAGAAAACTTCAACAAACAGCTTTATGTATACGGCGAGAACTGGGGCCGCGGAACAGAAATCCTGTACCAAGAAATGAAATTAAAAATGCCTGAAAAAGTAAAAGAAAAAGCATTAAAAGAAGGTTACTACGCATTATCTACTGAGGTATTACCTGAATTTGCTGGTGATTACTTAATCGTAAGTAAAAATAAAGATACTGATAACTCATTCCAAGAGACAGAATCATATAAAAACATCCCAGCAGTAAAAAATAATCGCGTATATGAAGCAAACATGATGGAATTCTATTTCAATGATCCACTTACATTAGATTTCCAACTAGACTTCTTCAAGAAGAGCTTTCTTGGTAAATAATACAAACATGAGGAATTCTTAATTTAAGAATTCCTCTTCCTTTATTCTATGAACAGAAAAGATGTGAAACGAATGACAAAAGATCATGACAATCCACGTTCTATAGCTTTTACATACAAACTAATTTTAAGCTTAATTGCATTCTTTCTTATTTTTATGGTTGCAATGGTATTAGGTGCTGCAGATACTTCGATAAAAGATGTATGGTCAGCACTCACTTCCTCCGCTAAAGGAGACAAAATATCTATTATTCGAGAAATACGTTTACCACGTGAAGTTGCTGCTATTTTTGTAGGAGCTGGACTTGCTGTTTCTGGAGCAATTATGCAAGGATTAACACGAAATCCGCTTGCAGATCCTGGATTATTAGGGCTATCTGGTGGAGCAAATGCTGCGCTTGCACTGACACTTGCTTTCAATCCTTCCATCAGCTATCTTTACTTAACATTAGCTTGCTTTATCGGTGCTGCAATTGGCGCAATTATGGTATTTGGAATTGGTATGGTGAAAAAAGGCGGCCTTTCTCCTCTTCGAATTGTATTAGCGGGTGCTGCAGTTTCAGCATTTCTACTCGCAATTTCAGAAGGAATTGGCATTTACTTTAAAATTTCACAAGATGTATCACTTTGGACTGCTGGTGGCGTAATTGGAACAACTTGGAACCAATTAAAAATTATTATTCCAGTCATTTCAATTAGTATCTTTATCGCTATCTTACTAGCAAAAAAATTGACAGTTCTTAGTTTCAGTGAGGAAGTGGCTATTGGACTAGGTCAAAAAATTATTGTTATTAAAACTATTTTATTTATCATTATTATCTTACTTGCAGGTGCATCTGTAGCGCTTGTTGGAAATATGGCATTTATCGGCTTAATGGTACCTCACATGGTACGCCCAATTGTCGGTCCAGATTACCGATTTGTTATACCGATGTCAGCAATTGCTGGAGCTTCCTTTATGCTACTTGCAGATACAATCGGACGTACTATTAACGCTCCATACGAAACACCAGTTGCAGCAATTGTCGCGATTGTAGGGTTACCATTCTTCCTATTCATTGTACGTAAAGGAGGAAAAACATTCTCATGATGCAATCTATTTTAAGAAAACAGCGTCTCATTATACTCACTTTACTTATAGTAATCATCACAACCATTGTAGTTGGAATGGGACTTGGTTCAGCATCTTTATCTTATGATCGACTACTCCCAACATTAATGGGGCAAGGGACTTTTAAAGAGGAGTTTGTTTTATACTCTTTAAGGCTACCTAGAATTGTCATTACATTATTAGCTGGTATGGCTCTCGCTTTATCAGGAGCTATTCTTCAAGGAATTACTCGAAATGATTTAGCTGAACCTGGTATTCTTGGTATTAACTCTGGGGCCGGTGTTGCTGTTGCTATTTTCTTTTTATACTTTCCAATAGATGTAGGTTCATTTCTCTACTTACTACCTGTAGTTGGATTTATCGGAGCATTTCTGACAGCTGTTCTAATTTACGTATTTTCATATAGTAAATCAACTGGACTTCAACCAATCCGATTAACATTAACCGGTATCGGTTTTGCATTTGCACTATCTGGAACGATGATTGTCCTTATTTCATCCGCGGATCGTATGAAAGTAGACTTTATTTCAAAATGGATTGCCGGAAATATTTGGGGAGATGACTGGATATTCGTTTTAGCAATGCTCCCATGGCTAATCGTATTAATTCCGTTTGTTTTCTATAAAGCAAATCGATTAAACATTTTAGCATTAAACGAACCAGTCGCAATCGGTGTTGGAATTGAAATTGAAAAAGAACGTAGGTACTTATTAGTTGCAGCTGTTGCACTTGCAGCTGCAGCTGTTTCCGTAACAGGAGGAATTAGCTTTATCGGATTAATGGCTCCTCATATCGCGAAATCTTTAGTAGGCCCAAGACATCAAATCTTCATGCCTATCGCCCTTTTAATCGGCGGATGGCTATTATTATTAGCAGATACAATTGGAAGAAATATCGTTGATCCTAATGGCATTCCAGCAGGTATTGTCGTTGCTTTAATTGGGGCTCCTTACTTTATGTATTTGTTGCTTAAAAAAGCTTAAAAAACACCCTCAAGATCTTTTCTTGAGGGTGTCTTTGTTTCATTCTACTACTGCCCATATCCTTCAAACTTCTTCGCCAAATTCTCCATCTCATCTTCTGGCAATAGCTTTGGTTCCCCAATGCTTTTCGTTTGATAATAAATTTGAGCACAAAACTCAATCTCTTCTGCAACAGTAAATGCCATTTTTATATTATTTGCACCAGCAATTAAACCGTGATTTGCAAGTAGCACAGCACGACGATCAATCATGCCTTCAAAAGCAGCATCCGCTAATTGCTTCGTACCAAATGTTTCATACGGTGCACAGCGGACATTCGGACCTGCAAAAGCAATTAAATATGACACAGCCGGAAGCTCCCATCCTAATGACGCAATCGTCTTCGCGTAAGGAGAATGTGTATGCACAAGCGCATTTATATCTTCACGCTTCCTATAGTAAATAAGGTGCATATCTAATTCACTTGATGGTTTGCTCTCTCCTTCTACTACTTCACCATTTAAGTTTAATATAACTACATCTTCAGGCTTTGTTTCATAATACTCTAAACCACTTGGGCTAATCGCAACAAGACCTTGTTCACGATTAAAGATACTAATATTACCACCCGTCCCCTTTGTTAAACCACTAGAAATCATTTTCTTTCCATACGCTACAATTTCTTCTCTTTCTTTTTGTAATAACATATACATCCCCCTAAGTATGAAGCTTATGATGACTGACTTTTATATTTATCTATTTATTGAAATAGCTTTTTTAAATTCTCCGTAAACGGTGCCTTTACAATCCCTTTTTCTGTAATAATCGCTGTTACATTTTCATGTGGAGTAACATCAAATGCTGGATTATATACTTTACTTTCTTTCGGAGCAGAATATTGTCCGAAGCGATTAATCACTTCAGAAGCATCTCTTTCCTCGATGGGAATTTCTTTTCCTGTCGGTGTTTTCAAGTCGATTGTCGGCGTTGGCGCTGCTACATAAAACGGAATGTTGTAGTATTTCGCTAAAATAGATACGCCTAATGTTCCAATTTTATTTGCTATATCACCGTTCGCTGCCACACGGTCGCATCCAACAATTACAGCGTCAATCTTCCCTTGTGACATGACCATAGCTGCCATATTATCCGTAATGACAGTAACATCAATTCCCGCTCGCTGTAGTTCTAATGCCGTTAACGTTGACCCTTGTAATCTTGGACGTGTTTCATCCGAAAAGATTTTTAAGTCCCATCCTTTTTCTTTTGCTAAGTACATTGGAGCCGTCGCAGTACCATACTTAGTCGTCGCTAACGCACCAGCATTACAATGTGTTAATACTCCCATTCCATCACGGAATAATGTTAATGCATGTTCTCCAATTTGACGGTTAATTTCTTCATCTTCTCTATGAATTTCTTTTGCCTCTTCTAGTAATCTATCTTTCAACTGTAAGATTGATAAATGAATATTATCTGCCGCTACACTTTCCATTCTTTCAAGTGCCCAAAATAAATTTACTGCAGTCGGTCTTGATGTCGCCAAGTATGTACATACCTTTCTTACTTCATCCATAAATCCTTCTTCCGTACTTTCAGCAAATTCCTTTACCCCTAAATACACTCCATAAGCTGCTGAAACACCAATCGCTGGTGCACCTCGTACTTTCATTACTTGAATGGCATCCCACACACTTTCAGCTGTTTTAAATGATTCATAGACAATTTCATTCGGTAATAACGTTTGATCTAACAAAACTAAAGCATCATCTTTCCACTGAATTGGTATTAATTGCTCTTCCATCATATTCTCCCCTTACTCCGCGTAGTGCATTGACTGTTCTTTTAACGTTTCTACAAAACTTGTACCTGTTCTATATTGATTCGCTCGTAAAATAAAACTCTTCGCTACTTTAAGACAAATTCGCTCCGCTCTAGCACGTGCTTCCTCATTCTCAATACAAGTAATATCTTTTACTTTCGCTAATCCAACAATACGGCGGATTAATTCAAGACCTGTCACTGCAGCTGTATCCTCTAATACAGATTGTAAATATACTTCGTTAAAGCCTTCTTCCTTCGCCATAATCTCGGTCACATGAATATCCCAAGCATCTAAAAACTTCTTCTTAAATAAATCAATTACCTCTACCATCGTAGTTTGTAACCAATCCATATACGTATCTTTCTCAGCTCCAGGTGGCATCGTTGCATCTGCATTCACCCAAGCAAACATTAAATTCGCCATTACATTCCCAACGTCATATCCCATAGGTCCATAAAAAGCAAACTCAGGATCAATAACCTTTGTAGAATCATCTCTTACAAAAACAGAACCAGTATGTAAATCACCATGAAGCAATGCCTGTGCATTCGTCATAAAAGAAAATTTACGTTTCGCTACTTCCATACGAAGCTCTTTATCACTATAAATATGCTCCCTAATCCATCCCTCATTTAAAGGAAATAACTCATTACGCTTATTATGATTTGTAAATGGTTCTGAATATACGAGGTCCTCTGTAATCTCACATAATTCAGGATTTATATAATTCTTCACAAGTTCCTTCTTCTCTTTATGATTCATTACAACATCAGATGTTAATAAAAGTGTATTTACCATAAAAGTAGTTAAGTCGTCAGCAAGCTGCGGAAATATTTGATGATTTATAAGTGCTGTACGTAATATTGTGTGATCCGATAAATCTTCCATTACGCAACAGTTCATCACACTATCAAATAAATACACCTTAGGAACAAGTCCAGGTGCTAACTCATCCTCTAACTGCAAAACATCTGATTCTATGCGAATACGATTCGTCGACAACTTAAACTCATCTGAAATGCGAGCTGTATCCCCAGCTTGCTTTACGATGACAGAGATGTTCTCTTTTTCATCCCAAACGCGGAACACATAATTTAAATTGCCATCACCTATTTCTTTACACTTTAGCCCCTTTGCATGTTCAAACTTAGATAATTTCTCTTTCACATATGCAATCACATCGCTAGCTTCCATTAAAAAATACTTTGTGAACTTAGACATGGTTTCCCCTCCACACCAATTGTAAGCGTTTTCTAAAAGCTATAAAAAATAATAGGTTGAATTTTTTCATCCTATAAATATGTATTCTTCTTTTTGAAAGGTATATCTAGGTTTTATTATATCTCGTTAGCACTTTGAGTCAATATTTCTAACTATCAGCGTAATATACTTCCTAATTATATATTTGAGATGACAAAAATTGTTCAAAAAGATTTCGATTCATTTTATTTTATTTATCGCACAATTCTTTGTAAAATAGAAATAAGCAGTTCCTTTTCAAATACATAACTTCTAAGAAATATTTCCTTCCTAAGAATTTACACTTACACCATATCTCTAACATACACACTACTCTTTCAAACAATCATTGAAAATTTATAAACTTAAAGTTACCTTTCCATTCCCTGTTAGCCTTAATTGAGAATAAATATTAATTAAATCGGTATAAAGTTGGTTTATTCTCTTGACAAAATAACCACTTCTATATGATAATTAATATCGAATTAGAATTATTATAGTTAATTAAAAAATATATTTTATGAGCACACTATTTTTTGATGCTCAAAACCAACATTTAGGAGGAATTTTAATATGTTATTAATCGGCACAGAAGTAAAACCGTTTAAAGCTAATGCTTACCATAATGGAGAATTTATCCAAGTTACTGACGAAAGTTTAAAAGGAAAATGGAGTGTAGTTTGTTTCTACCCAGCTGACTTCACATTCGTTTGCCCAACTGAACTTGAAGACTTACAAAACCAATACGCAACTCTAAAAGACTTAGGCGTTGAAGTATACTCTGTATCTACAGACACTCACTTCACTCACAAAGCATGGCATGATAGCTCAGAAACTATCGGCAAAATCGAGTACATCATGATTGGTGACCCAACTCGCACAATCACTACAAACTTCAACGTTTTAATGGAAGAAGAAGGTCTTGCTGCTCGTGGTACATTCATCATCGATCCAGACGGCGTTATCCAATCTATGGAAATCAATGCTGACGGTATCGGCCGTGACGCAAGCATTCTTGTTAACAAAATTAAAGCTGCTCAATACGTACGTAACAACCCAGGTGAAGTTTGCCCAGCTAAATGGCAAGAGGGTTCTGCAACACTTAAACCAAGCCTTGACCTTGTAGGCAAAATCTAAGGAGTTCGATCAAAATGATACTAGATGCAGATATAAAAACACAACTATCCCAATACCTTCAATTAATGGAGAACGATATTTTACTTAAGGTAAGCGCAGGAGACGATAACGTATCTAAAGATATGTTAGCTCTAGTAGACGAATTAGCTACTATGTCATCTAAGATTACAGTAGAAAAAGTTGAATTAGAGAGAACACCAAGCTTTAGCGTAAACCGCCCTGGTGAAGACACTGGTGTCGTATTCGCTGGTATTCCATTAGGACACGAATTTACATCATTAGTGTTAGCTTTACTACAAGTAAGTGGACGCGCTCCAAAAGTTGAACAAAAATTAATCGATCAAATTAAAAACATTCAAGGCGAATATCATTTTGAATCTTATATCAGCCTAAGTTGTCATAACTGTCCTGATGTTGTACAAGCTCTTAACGTAATGAGCGTTCTTAACCCTGGTATTACACATACTATGATTGATGGCGCTGCATTCAAAGAGGAAGTAGAAAGCAAAGACATCATGGCAGTACCAACTGTTTACCTAAACGGCGAATCTTTCGGAAGCGGTCGTATGACACTTGAAGAAATTTTAGCTAAAATGGGTAACGGTCCAGATGCATCAGAGCTTTCTGATAAAGATCCATACGATGTTCTTGTTGTTGGTGGCGGCCCTGCTGGTGCAAGTGCAGCAATTTACGCAGCACGTAAAGGCATCCGCACTGGTATCGTTGCTGAGCGCTTCGGTGGTCAAGTAATGGATACTATGGGCATTGAGAACTTCATCAGCGTAAAAAAGACTGAAGGTCCTAAGCTAGTAGCAAGCCTTGAAGAACACGTAAAAGAATACGACATCGATGTAATGAATCTACAACGTGCGAAACGTTTAGAGAAAAAAGAACTTATTGAAGTGGAACTTGAAAACGGCGCTATTCTGAAAAGTAAGAGCGTAATCGTTTCTACAGGTGCTCGCTGGCGTAATGTTGGCGTACCAGGTGAAGCTGAGTTCAAAAATAAAGGTGTAGCATATTGCCCACACTGTGACGGTCCATTATTCACTGGAAAAGACGTAGCAGTTATCGGCGGAGGTAACTCTGGTATTGAAGCAGCTATCGACTTAGCAGGTATCGTTAAGCACGTAACTGTTCTTGAATTCATGCCAGAATTAAAAGCTGATGCTGTATTACAAGAGCGTCTTAACAGCTTACCAAACGTAACTGTTCTGAAAAACGTTCAAACGAAAGAAATCACTGGTACTGATAAAGTAAACGGTATTTCTTACATCGATCGTGAAACTGAAGAAGTTCATCACGTTGAATTACAAGGTGTATTCGTACAAATCGGTCTTGTGCCAAACACAGACTGGTTAGGCGAAACAGTTGAACGCGTTCGCGGTGAAATCGTAACAGACAAGCACGGCGCTACAAACGTACCAGGAGTGTTTGCTGCAGGTGACTGTACAAATAATCCGTACAAACAAATCATCATCTCTATGGGTTCAGGTGCAAACGCAGCTTTAGGTGCATTTGATTACTTAATCCGTAACTAATAAAAAACAGGTGCCTTGGCACCTGTTTTTTTATTACCCTAATGTATAAACTAAAAACCTCTCATTCCCATTCTTCTCATAAGCACCTGGCAATCTAACTTCTTTCTTCAGCTCAAACGCAGTCTGATTTTCTAAGAAGAAAATATAGTCCTCAGAAGGATAATATAAAATAATATCCACTTCTCTCCCCGTATTTTCTACTGAAAGCAAAATGTTATTTACTACATTCATAAACACTTGCACAGAAAACGGATTAAAGAAATAAAACCTATTATCATGTGGATCAATCTTATATTCCTGCGCTAAACAACATTGGAATTGAATTTTCCCCTTACTGTTTCTTGCCTTTCGTGCATAACGATCTCGATTATCAATCGCTTCTTTATAAAACTCTTCATTCATTTCAATTCCAACTGCTGAAGCCCCACATTTATGATGCATATAAAAGTTTAATCGCCCTTTTCCGCACCCAAAGTCTACAATTCGGTCGCTACTTCGTATTTCATATTGATTCAATAACTCATCTAACCCGCTATACGGCGTCGGTTCGTAGCGGTGATAATGCATAGACTTGTTAAACCCTTTTTGCTCACCGACTGTTTTTATATGTAAAACTGCATCGTAATATTGTTCGTTCATTCGTTTTCTCCTATTAAAAAATGGTACTTATTATTATACACCATGCACTGGAGGCTCATTTTTCATCAAATTAATAGGTACGTGAAATTATATTAACGATTTTCTTAATATATCTATCGTAACTTCAAATATATCAACGATTTTCTCAATATATCGATTTACCGACAATTCACGACAAAAAAACAGGAGCTCTTTAGCTCCTGTCTTCTAACACTTTCAATACAGTTTGTTTCAATATTTCTACCCCATCCATAATACAACTATGATCAAATCTCATATACGGATGGTGTAATCCAGGTTGTAGGTCTGCTCCTAGTCCAAGCATGACAGCTTTTAAATGTGGTCTTTTCACTGTATAGTAATGGAAATCATCGCTTCCTGTCGTATAGAGAGGCCCTGTGCATCTCTCTTCCCCATACACTTCGAGAATACCTTTACGTATAAAGCGCTCTGCTTCTTCAGAAACCTCTGCTCCTGGTGCAAGATCCATCCATTCGTATGAAGTTTTCGACCCCATCGATGCAGCTGATTCTATTACATGCTCAATCTTTTTCTTTAATTCTTCTAATAGTATATTACTCTCTGCTCTTACATCTAAACTGAAATGACCATTTCCCGGAATAATATTTAAATTATCACCACCAGCTTGGCACCTTGTCATTTTTACTGAATAAGAACTTTGCGGTGGCAGCCAAATATTTTTCAAACCGACATTAATCATGGAAATGACATCAATCGCATTCACACCTTGGTGTGGTCTTGCCCCGTGTGCATCCTCCCCATGAATCATACCCTCTAAAAATCCTGCTGCTCCATGGCGAATAGATGAGGCTGCTTGTTTCAAAGATAGTTCTTCAATTGGTCTTAGATGGACGCCAAATAAGAAATCGGCATCATCTACAGCACCTTTCTCCACCATCTTCAAAGCACCATTACCCTTCTCTTCTGCCGGCTGAAAAATAAATCTAACCGTACCACTTTTCCATCTCATATTTTTCAATTGTAAAATAAGTCCCATTACAATGGTCATATGAGCATCATGGCCACATGAATGGTTCGCTTTAAATTCTCCATTTACTTCTTGCCAAAGTGCATCCATATCAGCACGAATCGCAATAACTGGATTCCCGCCTCCAATCTCAGCAATTACACCTGGACAATCATCAAATGTTCTATATGAAATTCCTTCTTCTTTTAAAAAGTCAGTAATATACGTTGTCGTTTCATATTCTTTCCAACTTACTTCAGGGTTTTCGTGTAAATGCTGAAAAATCTCCGTTAAGCGCTCTTGTAGTTCTAATGTTTTCAACGTTCCAGTCTCCTTCCCACATTACAAACGATTCGGGTTAATTATACTTATGAAAAACAGATGTTTTTATGAACATATTGAATTTTAAGAAAAAAGTCAATTGTTTATTTTTAAATACTTAAAAACCTTACTCTGCACTTATATTACAAACTAAACAAACAACTAGAACATTCCTTATTTTCTGTTTTTTACGTTGACGCTTACATAAACTTTTAGTTATCATAACCTAATAAACGTCTATTTTACGACAATTCTAAAAATACAAACAAACATACGTAACAAGGAGGAACTTTATGAAAAAAGAAATACCTTTTGGAATAGCGATTATCCCTATTATCATTACCGTTGCAGTTATGATGGTTACAATTGTTGTATTAAAACAAACCCCTCACGTTCCACTTATTATCGGTACAACCGTTGCTTCTATTGTCGCTTGGCGTTACGGTTACAAATGGAATGATCTTGAAGAAGCAATGTATAAAGGGATTCGTCTTGCATTACCTGCTATCGTCATTATTATTCTTGTTGGCTTAACAATTGGTGCTTGGATTGGCGGTGGAATCGTCGCAACGATGATTTATTACGGTTTAAAACTTTTAACTCCATCACTATTTTTAGTTTCCATTACCGTCATTTGTTCTATCGTTGCATTAGCAATTGGTAGCTCTTGGTCTACAATGGGAACAATTGGTGTTGCTGGAATGGGAATTGGCCTAAGTATGGGAATTCCAGCTCCAATGGTTGCTGGTGCCATTATTTCAGGCTCTTATTTTGGCGATAAAATGTCACCGCTTTCAGATACAACTAACTTAGCCGCAGGATTAACAAATACAGATTTATTCGCACACATTCGTCACATGTTATTTACTACAGTTCCAGGTTTAATTATTACTCTTATCGTCTACGCAGTCTTAGGAAGAAGCTTCGGCGCTAACAATATTGATGCGAAAAGCATCGATCAAACGTTACAAGTATTGCAACAAAACTTTGTTATCTCACCTTTCCTACTCATTATACCCGTAGTCGTTATGGTATTGGTCGCTAAAAAGGTCCCTGCCATACCAGCGATTCTCGTCGGTATTATTTTAGGATTCTTATCACAAGTCTTTATTCAAGGTGGCTCTGTCTCAGCATCTGTCGGTGCACTCCAAGCTGGATTTGTTATAGACACTGGAAACAAGCTAGTAGACGAACTATTTAACCGCGGTGGCTTAGATTCGATGATGAATACAGTCTCTATGACAATTGTCGCTATGACTTTCGGAGGAGTATTAGAACATACAGGTATTCTTCGCTCAATTGTAAATCAAATTTTAAAGTTAGCGAAATCAGCAAAAGGGCTTATCGCTTCTACTATCGCATCTTGTTTTGCAACAAACCTTACTTGCTCTGAACAATATATTTCAATTGTTGTCCCTTCAAGAATGTACGCAAATGCATACACAGAAAAAGGACTACATTCAAAAAACTTATCCAGAGCATTAGAAGATGGCGGAACATTAACTTCTGTCTTCGTTCCTTGGAATACGTGCGGTGTATTTATTCTCGCTACACTTGGCGTAGGTGCATTTGAATATGCCCCTTATGCTATTTTGAATTTCATCGTACCTATTATCTCAATGATTTATGGCATAACAGGCTTCACAATTGTAAAACTATCAGACATTGAAAAAGCAGAATTACTAAAGAACCAAAAAGCTCAACTAGAAGCTTAAAAATAGCGGTAAATTCAGTTCATATAGTGCGCGAGGTCGCCCTTGTTGATAGGGCATTTCCTCGCCACAAATATGAGCATACCCGTAATCAACTAATTTCTTTAACAACCTTTCTGTCGATCTTCGAGTCACTTGTAAGTACTCAGAAAGGTCAGCTGCTGTAAACTTCAATGACGGATGCGATTGACTAAATTGAATGATTTTTGACAAGTTGGCCGGACTAAGCTTCGTTTCCTTCGCTATTTTCATTAGTTCCGGATTATCATTTTTCAAACTTTGTACTCTCTGTTCTTTCGGGAACGGACCAAACAAATCTTTATCACTTGTTAGTATATAAAAACAACGATCTATTGGATTATTCTTTGCAAAACTTTGAGCAATTTTTGCATTTTGCTCCGCCTCTTTCACGGTTTTTCCATAACCAAATCCAATAGCTATCGTTCCTTCTACGCTTGCAAACAAGTTATTTATCGCATTTGTTTTAATAATCGATTCGATATCACCACGAGTTGTATACAAAATACATGTCATTTCATCCACTTGTTTAAATGAACCACGTAGTTCTTTTGAAATGACATCTAGTTTTTCAAGCAAACTCGTTCGTAATTCTAGGGAAGAAATAATACAAGCACCAACAGTAGCTGAATAGCTTTTTGCTAACTCAGCTTTTATTTTTGCATCTTTTAGCCCATGTATAATAGACTGTGTTGGATCAATCATACGCTCTGAAGGAACACCTATTTTTTGAAGCTCATCGTAAACAGCGTGAATACTAGTTAAAGCTAAATGAGCCTCTCCAGATTGATATTTAGCTACATGAAAATCGATAACTCTATTTATTTCATCTTTACTCCACAGCATATTTTCATAATCCAACACTTGCGGGCTTTCTTTTATACCAATATCATGGAACACATTTGTAATAAACGAGCGGTCTACTAAATCGATGGAAATGTTATGTGGTTGAATACTTTGATGATACATGATAGAAAGAATTGAAGATGCGACAGTTGTCTCGTCTTGCTGTAAGTATGTACTTGGAATTCGTAATTGTTCTCTTATTTCTTTTGCCATATAATAAGGTAAAGCACCTGAGAAAAAGATGACATCACAAGGCTTTAGACACTTTAATAGTTCAGAAGATTCCGTCGGATGAAGGTAAATATATGGATCAATTTCTATTCCTTCTAATTTTTGAGCAATAGGAAAAAGGTTCTCCATAAACTCCTTTGAACCGACAACTGCAATTTTTATCATCATTTTCTCTAACTCCTTATCATTAATTAACGACCATTTAACGTCAACTATATCAAATGTACAAAACTATTGTAAACAGGAAGGGGTTTCTATTCAATGAAAATTACAGCTATTCATCTTTACGCAATTCGTTTACCGCTTCGCAATCCGTTTGTTATTAGTTATGGCTCTTATTCTGATATGCCCTCTATTATCGTCAAAATGGAAACAGATGAAGGTATTATCGGTTACGGTGAAGGCGTTGCTGATGATCACGTCACAGGTGAATCATGGGAAAGTACTTTCCATACTTTAAAACATACGCTAACCCCTGCTCTAATCGGGAAAAATCCAATGAATATCGAAAAAATACACGACATAATGGACAATACAATTTACGGTGTTCCAACAGCGAAAGCTGCAATTGATATTGCTTGTTTTGATATAATGGGCAAAAAACTAAATCAACCTGTATATCAATTAATTGGCGGGCGCTATCATGAAGAATTCCCTGTCACTCACGTTTTAAGTATTGCCGATCCTGAAGATATGGCTGAAGAAGCTGCTTCTATGATTCAAAAAGGTTACCAATCTTTCAAAATGAAAGTTGGTACGAATGTAAAAGAAGATGTGAAACGTATTGAAGCTGTACGAGAACGTGTAGGAAATGACATCGCTATTCGCGTTGATGTAAACCAAGGCTGGAAAAATAGCGCAAACACATTAACAGCACTGCGGTCATTAGGACATTTAAACATTGACTGGATTGAACAACCTGTTATCGCGGACGATATTGATGCCATGGCTCATATCCGTTCTAAGACAGACCTCCCGCTTATGATTGATGAAGGACTAAAAAGTTCTCGTGAAATGCGCCAAATTATTAAATTAGAAGCTGCTGATAAAGTGAATATAAAACTAATGAAATGCGGTGGCATATATCCAGCTGTAAAGCTCGCTCATCAAGCTGAAATGGCCGGCATTGAATGCCAAGTGGGATCAATGGTCGAATCATCTGTTGCCTCTTCCGCAGGATTCCATGTCGCTTTCTCAAAGAAAATCATTACGAGCGTAGAGCTAACAGGACCATTAAAATTCACGAAAGACATTGGAAACTTACATTACGATGTACCATTCATTCGCTTAAACGAAAAGCCCGGACTCGGTATTGAAATAAACGAAGATACACTACAAGAACTAACCGTCTTTCAAGACGTTGTACGCTAAAGGAGGACTATCATATGACGGTTCTATACAAAGGAACATTAAAACAAAATAACGAATCATTTCACGTTACATTACTATCACTAGAGCACATCGAACAAATTTTATCACTACAAAACATCGTAGTTGAAGCACTAGAAGATAAAAGTCGTTTACAACCACTCTCACTAGAAGAATTTCAATACATTCTAGAAGGAAACGGCATGATGATCGGTGCTTTTATCGAAAACAAACTCATCGCATTTCGCGCTCTACTCGTCCCTCCTATCGACGATGAACATTTAGGGCTTGATATTGGTTTGCCAGAAAGTGAACTACACCGCGTCATCTATCAAGAAATCTCAAACGTTCATCCGAACTGCCGAGGAAATGGTATGCAAAAAATATTAGCAAAAGTCATTATGGAAGAATTGCAAAAAGAAGACAGCAAATATGATTATGTATGCTGCACCGTTGCTCCTTTTAACATTCCGAGTTTGAAGGATAAATTTGCGCAAGGAATGGAGATTGCTGCGCTGAAGGAAAAGTATGGTGGTAGTCTGCGGTATGTTTTTGTGAAGAAATTGCGCAGAGATAAGGAAAACGATTGGACAGATGTTCAAAGTATTCTAATGAATGATGCTAGTGGACAGCAGGCTTTGCTTTCGGAGGGGTATCGTGGGTATGAGATGGCGAAAGTGGATGGGGATTTTGTTGTGATGTTTGGACGCTAATCTATATACTCGAAAAGAGGAGATGTCTGCTGTGACCTCTCCTTTTACTTTCTCTTCATTGAACATATCGATTGCAACTCCAAATATATCAGCGGTTTTCGAAATATATCGGCGCAACTCCGAATATATCAGCGATTTTCGAAATATATCGGCGCAACTTCAAATATATCAGCGATTTTCGAAATATATCGACTTACCGACAAAGATTGACAATAATTGCAACCTATACAAAGCGCAACATTAAACCGTCATCTTCCAACTAGATAATGCTAACCAATTCTCCATTTCTTTATAATCAGGCATTATCTTCCCGACAAGACGCCAAAAAGATCGATCATGATTTAAATGAACCATATGACACATTTCATGAACAACTACATAGTCAATTACTCTCTGTGGTGCCATCGCTAACTTCCAATTGAATGTTAGCTGTAAATTTGAGTCACAAGTTCCCCACGTGCGGCTACTATCTGTAATACGTATGGAACGTGGTTTTGTCTTAAAGTTACTTTGATGCGCTTTAATACTCTTCTCTACTAAAGTTTTACACTGCTTATAATAAAATCGTTTTAAAGCTTGTTGTATTTTCTCATCCTTAAGCTCTTTCACATAAATATGTAACTTATCCCCTTCAAATACTGCGTTGTCTTGCTCAATGCTTGCATCTTGGGAAATCTGTATCGGATACGTATTCCCTAAATACAAAAAGCCCTCTCCTTGATCATAATCCTTTTCCTGTGGTCCATGCGCTCGTTCCGCCATTTCCTTACGAGTTGTCTGAATCCAATCCCACTTCTCCTCTAGCAACTGGACTAAGTATTCAACAGGTGTCCCTTTCGGAGCCTGCGCTTCCACATTTCCATACGAATCCACAAAAAGACGCACGGACTTTTTCTTCTTATAAGTTATATGAAAATTAATTGTCTCACCTAAATATGTATGTACCATTTCATCACCTAGCGTATTATTTTACAAATAAAAAAGAGTAGGATACAAACGTCCTACTCTACCTATTATATCATTTACTGCTTTAACGAACTCATTATCCTCTATACTTTACACCTAATCCCTTAATGAAATTCCTTGCGTATCTATCGCCGCACTCTTTGTAATTTTTATGACCTTTTTTTCTTAATAGAGCGCCTAACTCTCCTTTTGTTACCGTAACGCCTACGCTATCTAATATATCAAGTACATCCTCACTCGTTAAAGATAGTGCGATTTTCATTTTCTTTAGAAGAAGGTTATTAGCACTCTCCTTGCTTTGTACAGGTGCCGGTTGTCCTGGTTTCGGATCTTGCTTCCCTCTTTTTAAAGTAATAAATCCATTGAAAAATGCCTCTAACATCATCATATCGCATGTTTTTACGTACTCATCTTCAGCTACCTCATCATTTTCAGCTTCATGCTGAGGAGCTCTCTTTATTTTTGTAAGCATATCAACTACGTCTTCTTTCGTTACTTCCATCCCGCCAAGTTTAAAGATTTCCACCATATCTATATCTCTTATATCTAAAGCGTATCGTACTCTTTTTAATATATCGTTGTTGCTCATTGCCATTGGGTTTCCCTCCTGAAATGTTGATTATTTATTCAGCGGTTAAAGTTTATGCTATAACCTGCTTTAAATTATCATGTTTAATCTAGCCTTTTAGTTATTGTCCACTAAATTAATACTTTAACATTTTAAAGATATGTTTTATAGTCTTACCCGAACTTTTCTCTATCATTGTATCTACAGAGCTCTTACATGTTTTTTATATGCCTATAAAAAGATTTCTCTCTTAACATTAACTAAAAGAAAAAAACAGTGTTTTGATTTCTCAAATACACTGTTCTTTTCCAGCTCTGCACTTATTTTCAACTCACTCATGTCATGCACTACATATGAAATGATTTAAGTGCTTAAAAGTTAAACCGTCTCACTATCCTGAGCCTCACCAACACTATCCTCAAACTTATCCAACAAAGCACGCACCTCATCGGTCGATTTCGTACTCATCAATTGATTTCTCAATTCCGCAGCTCCTGGGAAGCCCTTCACATAAATTTTGAAGAAGCGGTGAAGTCCTGTGATTGAGCGTGGCAGTACTTCTGCATATTGATCTTGAAGATCAAGTTGTAGTCTTAAAAGATCTAGATGTTCTTTACTGCTATGCTCTCTTGGCTCTTTTTCAAAAGCAAATGGATTTTTGAAGATGCCTCGTCCGATCATTACGCCATCAATGCCGTATTTTTCAGCAAGTTCCAGCCCCATTTTACGATCAAGGATGTCTCCATTGATTGTTATTAACGTATTTGGTGCAATACGGTCACGTAATTTTTTTATTTCCGGAATTAGTTCCCAGTGCGCATCTACTTGGCTCATTTCTTCTCTTGTGCGTAAATGAATAGAAAGGTTTGCAATATCTTGTTTGAAAATGTGCGTTAACCAATCTTCCCACTCGCTTAACTCTTTAAAGCCAAGTCTTGTTTTTACGCTGACAGGTAGTCCGCCCGCTTTTGCTGCTTGGATAAGTTCTGCTGCAACGTCTGGACGTAGAATAAGGCCACTACCTTTTCCTCTTGATGCAACGTTCGGAACTGGGCAACCCATGTTAATATCGATACCTTTAAATCCTAGCTCTGCCATACCGATACTCATTTGACGGAAGTATTCAGGATTATCTCCCCAAATATGTGCTACCATCGGTTGTTCATCTTCTGTAAAAATCAAACGGCCACGTACACTTTTCATACCTTCTGGATGGCAATAGCTATCCGAGTTTGTAAACTCTGTGAAGAATACGTCCGGACGACCTGCTTCACTTACTACGTGACGGAAAACAACGTCTGTCACATCTTCCATTGGTGCAAGTACGAAAAATGGTCGTGGTAATTCACGCCAAAAATTATCTATCATTTCAAATTCAAATCCTCTCACTATGAATACAATTTCAAAATCTAAATTTATAATTTGTGAAAATCAGCAATATTTATTTTAACTAAAATCGCTTATGAATGGTATTTTTGTAAACCAAAAAGCAGGTGGTATAAATTTTTTCTATATCAACTGCTTTCCTATTATACTAACTTAAGCCAAGCCACACACTCCACATGAGTCGTATGCGGGAACATATCAACAGGTTGTACTTCCTGTGTTTTATATCCGCCTTCTTCTAGTACTTTTAAATCACGTGCTAATGTTGCTGGGTTACATGATACGTACACGACACGGTTTGGCTTCATGTCGATGATTGTGTTTAGTAATGCTTCGTCACAGCCTTTACGCGGTGGGTCTACGACCATTGTGTCAGCAATTACGCCTTCTTTGTACCATTTTGGAATGACTACTTCTGCCTCTCCTACGCCAAATTCAGCGTTTGTCATGTTGTTTAGTGCTGCATTTCGGTTTGCGTCTTCAATTGCTTCTGGGACGATTTCAACGCCGTACACTTTTTTCGCTTTTTGCGCTAGGAATAACGAGATTGATCCGATTCCGCAATAGGCATCAATTACTGTTTCGTTACCGTTTAATTTTGCGTATTCTAACGTTTTATCGTATAGCACTTTCGTTTGTTCTGGGTTTACTTGATAGAATGAACGTGCTGAAATCGCAAATTTAATGTCACCGATAAAGTCATAAATATATTCTGATCCGTACAGTACTGTCGTTTTATCTCCGAAGATTACATTCGTACGCTTCGTATTTACGTTTTGAACAATGGATTTTACTTCTGGGAATTTCGCTGCAATTTCTTCAATGATTGCGTTTTTGTTCGGCAATTCTGCTGTACGTGTAATGAAAACAAGCATAATTTCCCCTGTTACTTGTCCGTAACGAGCCATTACGTGACGAAGTGTTCCTTTGTTACGCTCTTCGTTGTACGCAGTGATACCGTGCTTTTCACAAATACGTTTTACTTCTTGAATTAATGTATCGTTTTCTTCTGCCTGAATTAAGCATGATTCCATATTAATGATGTCATGCGTTCCTTGGCGATAGAAACCAGCTACAAGTCCGCCTTCACGTTCTCCGATTGGTACTTGTGCTTTATTGCGATATACCCACGGATTTTCCATGCCAAGTACAGGATGAACAGGAACATCACCTAGTCCTCCGATACGTTGCATAACGTCACGTACTTGTTTTTCTTTCGCTTGTAATTGTCCTTCATAAGTTAAGTGCTGAAGCTGACAACCGCCGCACTGATTATATACTGGACATTCAGCATCTTTACGATATGGACTTTCTGTATGAAGCTTCATTAAACGACCAAATGCGAAGTTTTTCTTCACTTTAATAATTTTAATTTGCGCTTCTTCACCTGGTAATCCGTTTTTAACGAAAATAGGATAGCCCTTTACTTTCGCAACACCGGCACCATCATGTGTTAAATCTTCAAATACTACATCTATAAACTCGTTTTTCTCAACTGGTGGCGTCATTTTAGTACTCATTTTCCGACCTCTCTTTTTCATAACACTGCGTTACATTTTATCATACTTATATGGTCTTTTTCTATTGGAAGAAAAAAAGCTATTGACGATAGTTCTCTGTTAATGTTACGCTACTACTAATTTAATACGGACGATGTTACCTCATATATACTTGATAATATGGATCGAGAGTTTCTACCCGGCAACCTTAAATTGCTGGACTATGGGGAAAACTAATGAATATTAGCCTATGCGCAAAAAAGGACTCATATTGATTAGCTTTCTCTCATAGATGAAAGTGAATCCATATGGGTCTTTTTTTATTTTTATTTTTCTAAAAGGTCAGACATCTTACGTATGACATAAAACCTCATTCCTTTATTTTTAGTAATATAACGAGCGTTTTATGTACAAACTTTATACGAACTTCTGAAAGGGGCAACTACATGCAATATGTAATGAGCATTATCGGTATTCTTGCCGTGTTAGGTTTATGTTTTGCTTTGTCAAACAACAAAAGTAAAATCAACTTCCGTGCAATTGCAATTATGATTGGTTTCCAAATTTTAATCGGTTGGTTTATGTTTGCTACAAAGATTGGTCAACAAATCATTATTTTCATTAGTAAGGTTTTCAACAAACTAATTAAACTTGGTACGACAGGTGTCGATTTTCTCTTTAATGGAATTCAAAGAGATTTTGTCTTTTTCTTAAACGTATTATTAATTATCGTATTTTTCTCAGCACTACTTTCAATCTTTAGTTATTTAGGTGTTTTACCATTCATCGTTCGCGTTGTCGGCGGTGCAATTTCAAAAATTACTGGTTTACCACGCGTTGAGTCATTCCATGCAGTAAACTCTGTATTCTTCGGTTCAAGTGAAGCGTTAATCGTTATTAAAAACGATTTACAGCATTTCAATAAAAACCGTATGTTTATCATTTGTTGTTCTGCGATGAGCTCCGTTTCTGCTTCTGTTACAGCATCATACGTAATGATGTTAGATGCAAAATACGTACTAGCAGCTCTTCCGCTAAATTTATTCTCAAGCTTAATCGTTTGTTCGTTATTAACACCAGTTGATACGAAGAAAGAAGATGAAGTGATTCAAAAATTTGATAGAACGCTATTCGGGGACAGCTTTATCGGTGCAATGATTAACGGTGCGCTTGATGGTTTAAAAGTAGCTGGTATCGTTGCCGCATTAATGATCGCCTTTATCGGTGTGATGGAAGTTGTAAACTACGTAATTAGTGCAGCTTCAGGCGCAATGGGACATGCTGTTACTTTACAACAAATCTTCGGTTACGTACTTTCTCCATTCGCATTCTTAATGGGTATTCCAACTCAAGATATTATCCCAGCTGGTGGTATTATGGGTACGAAGATTGTTTTAAATGAGTTTGTAGCAATCCTTGATTTAAAAGACACAGCTACAACATTAGCTCCACGTACAGTTGGAATCGTTACAGTATTCTTAATTAGCTTCGCAAGTATTAGCCAAATTGGTGCAATCGTTGGTACAATCCGTGCCCTTTCTGAAAAACAAGGAAGCGTTGTTTCTAAATTTGGTTGGAAAATGCTATTTGCATCAACACTTGCTTCTATTTTATCTGCGACAATCGCTGGATTGTTTATTTAATAAAAAATCACCTTTGCTTAGACAGCAAGGTGATTTTTTTATTATCATCATTTAAGAAACTGAAGAAAACTCTAATGCCTCTTCCTTATTAATAATTTCCCCCTTATATTTACCTTTCACGGAAATATCAATAATTGATTTATTTTCTGCTTCAATTTTCCCTAAAGAAAATATATATATTAAGTCATCTTTTTTTAACATCCATTGTTTTCCGTGCCAAGGACCAGTTAACTTCTGTTCTGGTGACGCTAGTATTTCTCCAAAATATTCACATTCGCCTAGAGATGTTTTTACTGTATTCTTCTTCGTATCAATAACTACATATTTAAGGAGCTTTATACTTTCACTTGAAAAAATCTCTACTTCATGATCATTTTTTTTCTTAAATTTCAGCTTTCCATCTTTTGTATTAACCAATTTACTTTGATCAATTGCATTTAGTACAAACTCATACTCTTCTTTTGTAACACCGAAATTAGGATGATATGGAAAACTTTTTTTCTCTGCATGTTCTTCTACATATTTTAAATACCATTCCATATTACTTGCTAGATGCTCTCTCATTCTTTGACCAATACTCCCTACCTTTTTAAGAGTATCTGGTTCCATCTCAAGTGTCATAATATCCGCCGTCACTTCCGCATTCATAAGATGCGATGGAATATACTCTTCCACGCTATTCGCTTTACTCACTTCACTTTGACAACCAACTATAAATAGCGATATGAAAAAGATATATATTATTTTTTTATATTTCATTTCTATTCTCCACTCCATACATTATTCTTACTTAGTTTTATAGCGGTTTTCATTATAGTATAAAATCTTTATATTTTAATAAAATACATATCCTTATGCAAAATTGCATATTAATATGTATTCTTCTTACTTTAAAATTAGCTTAAATAACTTTCCAAATTATACAAATAACAAGTTTAAAATGTTATAATTTTCAAAAAAACCATTGGAGGATATTATGAAAGCTCACGCAATTTTCGATTTCTTACATTTACTAGTCTTAACGCTGAAAAGCTATTATGTATGGGGAATGCCTATCTATGTCTTCATTATTCCTCTTATCTTTGTAGTCGGTTATATTATTATTAATTCTAATAAGAAACAAAAAAATACATCTATTCAAAGTCACTAATCTATTACATTAATAACCTCCTAAAAATCATATTCCCCTCATTTTCTTCAAATGATATGATGAACAAGGGTATATCCCCACCACTCTTATAGCGGTGGGGATTTTAATGTAAATATGCAACATACTACACAATAGAAGGTGATTTTCATGAGAAAATACGCAGCAATTGCTTTATGTACGTCTGCCATTCTAGCAGGCTGTAATACTAACAATGTAAGTCCAGAACCTAAAAAAGAGAAAACGGCTCAAGGGATTAAGAAACAAGAAGAGACTGTGCAAGAACAAGGTAAAATCTCATATAATTCAGTTACACACGAATCTACAAACACAAGTATTCATATTACAGACATAAAAGATTCTTTAAATGAAGTACAATATAAAATTTGGCGCACAGCTGATGGCAAGGAAAGTGCTAAATCTTTTTCTTCTAAAGAAAAAGAGAAACAATTCACACTTCCTTTTGATATAAAGGAATTTGAAGGAAAACGCGGTGAGTTCCAAATTGAAGCAACAGGAATGAAAGAAGATGGGAAAACAATCCCGCTTACGAAATCTACTATTACTTTCGAACAAAAGGTTCCTGTTCTTATGTATCACGCAATTGATGATTATCATGGTCAAGGCATTAAAGACTTATTCGTATCACCAGCTAACTTTGAAGCACAAATGAAACATTTAAAGGACAATGGTTATACGCTTTTAACGTTTGAACGCTGGGGCGATATAAATAAAGTAAATAAACCGATTTTCGTTACATTTGATGACGGTATGAAAAATAATATGAATGCATTTCGCATTTTACAAAAGCTAAAAGATGATACTTTTAAACCGGCAGCAACAGAATATATGATTGTTGATAACGTTGATATAGAAGGAGCATTGTCTACTTCTGAAATAAAAGAAATGGTTGATTCCGGCATTTTCTCGGTGCAATCTCATACTGCAACACATGCAGACTTACCGAAAATTACAAACTATGAGGAAGAGTTAAAAGGTTCAAAAGAAAAGCTAGAAAAAATAACAGGTAAGCCTGTTATCGCGATTGCTTATCCATTCGGTCATGTAGATGATAAGGTTGTTGCAGAAACGAAGAAGTATTATCAATTTGCGACGACGACAAAGCCTGGGCAATTCATTACGAAGGGTGAACCTGATGAATTGTTAAAGATGAAGCGCGTTCGTATACACCATACAACGACTGTAGAGCAGTTTGCTTCTTCAATTAAGTAAATATAAGGGCTCAATACATTTTGAGCTCTCTTTTTACTTTATATTTATATATATTTTTAGAATTTTCTTGTATTATATATAGTAAGAAATCTTTCAAATTAAAGGAGATTATACATATGTCATTTGAACAAACGTTAGAGAAATATGCTGCTCTTGCAGTTAATGTTGGTGTTAATATTCAACCTGGACAAACTTTATCAATTAGTGCACCTCTTGAAGCTGTACAATTTGTACGCCTCGTTACAGAAAAAGCATATAAATCTGGTGCAAAACACGTATATGTAGATTGGAATGATGAGACGTTAACACGCTTAAAATTCGATCTAGCTCCTGAAGAAGCTTTCGCTGAATTTCCATCTTGGAAAGCACATGCTCGTGAAGAATTAGCAAAAGAAGGCGCTGCATTTATGTCTATCTATGCAGAAAACCCTGATTTATTAAAAGGTGTAGAACCATCGCGTATCGCAACAGCTCATAAAGTAGCTGGAGAAGCAATGAAAGTATACCGTGATTACGTACAAGCAGATAAAGTAAGCTGGTGTGTCATTTCTGTTCCTACGAAAGAATGGGCTGCGAAAGTATTCCCTGACGTAGCGCCAGAAGAACAAGAAGCCAAGTTATGGGATGCTATTTTCAAAGCTACTCGTGCTGATTTAGAAAATCCTGTAGAAGCATGGAAAGAACATGATGAAACATTACATACAAAAGTGGATTACTTAAACGAAAAGCATTATAAAGCTCTTCACTATACAGGTCCTGGAACAGATTTAACAATCGAACTTCCAGAAAAACATGTATGGGCTGGTGCTGGTAGCTTAAATGAAAAGAACGTACCATTTATGGCTAATATTCCAACTGAAGAAGTATTTACAATGCCACTTAAAACAGGTGTAAACGGCCAAGTTTCTAGTACAAAACCGTTAGTATTTGCAGGTAATATTATCGATAATTTCACGTTAACATTTGAAAACGGACGTATCGTAGACTATAAAGCTGAAGCTGGTGAAGAAGCTTTAAAACATTTAGTAGAAACAGATGAAGGTTCTCACTTCTTAGGGGAAGTAGCTTTAGTACCTCATGACTCACCAATTTCAAACACAAATGTTTTATTCTACAATACACTATTTGACGAAAATGCATCTTGCCACCTTGCGATTGGAAATGCTTACGCATTTAACTTAGTTGGCGGAAAAACAATGTCTAAAGAAGAACTTGCTGAAAACGGCGCAAACGCTAGTATTACACACAACGACTTCATGATTGGATCAGCTGAGCTTGATATTGACGGTATTACTGCTGATGGCAGACATGAGCCTATCTTCCGTAAAGGTAACTGGGCGTTTTAAATTTATTACCATAAAGGAACACATTGGATAATCCAATGTGTTTCTTTATTTATTTGGTTTCAATTCAAATTTTATTGTTCTATTTTCACGCGTAAACTCTGGTCTATACGTAGCGATATACGTATTTTCTTTCGCTACGTCAAATAGCATGATATCTTGAATTTTTTCTTCTGGTGCTAACTTTTTACTAATAAAGCTATCAGGGTTATTATATTCTTTAAATCTTGTACCTTTCTTATCGGTAATCTCAAATTCATAAAATGCAAAAGGTATTTCCTTTTTACTATTATTTTCCACTTTGAAAATAATCCCCAAAATCTCCTCTTTCTTTTTATCCTCATCATAATCCGGATATCCTAATTTAACTGAATCGATAGTTACTTGCAAACCATCTACGTCTACTGTCTCCCCTATTTTATACACTTTATCTTGAACATCTTCTTGTTTACTTTCATTACTATCTTTAGTCTCAGTGCAAGCACTTAAACTAAAAGCTATGCCAAAAATTAAAACAATTTGACTTACCTTTTCTAACATACTCTTTCCTCCACATAAGACAAAATTTCATATATATCATAACAAAACGCTTTACTCTTTCTTGTCATATTTTGTCGTATTAATTGCTAACTGCACAAATAGAAAAAAGCTATCTTCTACAAAAGATAGCTTTCATGATGCCGATGAAACCTTAAGCCCAATGACACCCAAAACAATAAAAAGAATACAAAATGCTTGAAATAAACTAATATGCTCTTTAAAAAAGTACACACTAATGATTGTAATAAGTAATGTTCCAACGCCAGACCAAATAGCATAAGCAATACTTAAATGAATCTTTTTAACGACGATGGCGAACACGCTGAAACAAATTCCATAAAACACGAAAATCAGTACACTTGGAACGAGCTTTGTTAAACCATTTGATAGTTTCATCGCAATTGTTCCAGCTACTTCAAAAATAATTGTAACAAGTAATAATAGCCAATATACCATACTAGAATCTCCTTCTCTGTTACCTTATAGAGATTCTAGTATACTACTTATAGTCCCAATGAAATATATTTAATTTCTAAATATTCCTCGATGCCGAAATGGCCTCCTTCACGACCGATACCACTTTCTTTAAAGCCACCGAATGGTGCTTGTGCAACTGATGGAAGACCGTCGTTTAGACCGATAATACCGTACTCTAACGCTTCACTAATTTGGAATGCTTGGCTAATGTCTTTCGTGAAAATATACGCAGCTAAACCGTATGGTGTATTATTTGCACGTTCGATTACTTCATCAACTGTTTTAAATTTCGCAACTGGTGCCACTGGCCCAAATGTTTCTTCATTCATACAAAGCATCGTATCATTTGCCAATCCAATTACAGTCGGTTGAATGAAATGTCCCTCTAACTCTGCGACCTTTTGACCACCATATAAAACTGTTCCACCTTTTTGAATAGCATCTTCAATATGTTCTTGTACTTTTGAAACTGCATTCTCATCAATAAGTGGTCCGACAGTCGTTCCGTCACCGAAACCGTCTCCTACTTTCAACTGCCCTACTGCCTTTTGGAACTTCTCTACAAATACTTCGTATACTTCTTCTTGAACGAATACTCGGTTTGTACATATACACGTTTGTCCTGCGTTACGGAATTTCGAACCAATCACCGCTTCTACTGCTTTATCTAAATCCGCATCATTCATTACGATAAACGGAGCGTGGCCACCTAACTCAAGCGAAACTTTTTTCATCGTTTGTGCAGCACTAGCCATTAACTCTTTCCCGATTTCCGTTGACCCTGTAAAGGATACTTTTCGAACGCGACTATCTTCCATCCATGTATCAGCAATTGCTTTTGCACTACCTGTTACGATATTGATTACGCCCTTTGGAATATCTGCTTCATGGGCTAATTCCGCTAATTTCAATGCAGTTAGCGGCGTTTGACTTGCCGGTTTCACAACGGCTGTACAGCCTGCTGCAAGCGCTGGGGCTACCTTTCTCGTAATCATAGCAGCTGGGAAGTTCCAAGGTGTAATAGCTGCCATAACGCCAACTGGTTGCTTCATAACTAAAATGCGCTTATTCGGATGAGAAGCAGGAATCATTTCACCATATACACGTTTCCCTTCTTCTGCATACCATTCAACAAAACTATTTGCATAATTTACTTCACCAAGCGCTTCTGCAAACGGCTTTCCTTGTTCCTTCGTCATAAGCGCTGCGATCTCTTCTTTATTTTTATCAATAAGCATGAACCACTTTTTTAACTTCGTTGCACGATCTGCTGCCGTTAACTTAGACCACGTTTTAAAAGCTTCATGTGCAGCATCAACAGCTTGCTTTGCCTCTGTTACTCCGCCTTTTGGTACAGTTGCAAATATTTCCTTCGTCGCAGGATTATTTACTTCAATTTGTTCTTGTAGTGTAATCCACTCACCATTTATATACATCGCCTTTTTATCTATACTTACGAAAGTCGCCTTTTTATCCAATGTTTTCTTCCTCCTCTATGAACTTCTTAATTTTCCTAGTAGCAGCAGATTGACTAATTTGCAAAAACTCAGCTACTTTATAACTTGATCCATACGTTTTATACGCTTTAAGAATAATATTTCTCTCTACCTCTTCCAGCATTTTATAAAGGCTTTGCCCCGATTGTTCAACTGCTGCCTCTTGCATAGAGAGTGGCAAATCCTCTACCGTTACAACATCATCGACAGTAATAACAATTCTCTCAATTACATTCTCTATTTCTCTATTGTTTCCTTCCCACGGATATCCAACAAACATTTGTAACGTACTCGGCGCTAGTTTCACATCGCGTCCGTATTTTTTATTAAAGTGCTGCAAGTAATGATAAATAAGCGGTAAAATATCTTCTGTTCTTTCCCTAAGCGGGGGAATTGCAATTGGAATGACATTCAGACGATAGTATAAATCTTTCCGAAATGTTCCTTGTTTCACCATCATACTTAAATCTCTATTTGTTGCCGCCACAATTCGAACATCCACTTTTTTTAATTCTCTTCCCCCTATAGGACGAAATGTTTTTTCTTGCAATACTTGCAAAAGCTTTGCTTGAATTTCAATCGGCATTTCACCGATTTCATCTAAAAAAAGAGTTCCTTTATGCGCGGATTCTAATAGTCCTTTTTTCCCTTCACGATTCGCACCTGTAAAAGACCCACCTGAATATCCAAAAAGCTCTGATTCAATTAAATTAGTTGGCAATGCCGCACAATTAATTTCATAGAAACTTTCATGCTTACGGTGACTCACTTCATGTAAATGGCGTACCAATCGACTTTTTCCTACCCCAGTCTCGCCTAAAACGAGAACAGTACTATCCACTACAGATACTTTTTTGATTGTATCGACTATTTTTTGCATAGCTAGACTTTTAAAAATCAGTCCTTCATGCTCATATGTTTCTCTTAATTCTTTTTTATATGTTTTTAGCTGATTATCCATTTCCTCTACCTTTTGACGTAATTGATAGAGTTCAGTAAGGTCGCGAGAATAACTAATCACTCTTCTTAAATTTCCCTCATCATCAAAAACAGGCCTTGTACGAACGTGTAAATACTCTCCTGATTTTGTAGTTTGAACGAGTTCAATTGGCCTCTTTTTTTCAATCACTTCTAATGTCGCTGATGGATAAAAGATTCCATCCTTTTGTAGTTCTTTTACATGCTTACCAACTAACTCTTCGGCAGCTAGTTGGTAGTGCCTTTCACATGTACTATTTACACGCACAACGATCCCTTGCTCATCTGTAACAAAAATTTCGTCAAACGCATATTCAAATACATCTTTTAAATCCATTAACACTCGTTCCTTTTCTGCAACCATCCTAGCCACCCCTAACTTCAAATCCATCGATCCACTTCACTACCTTTATTATAAAGTGAATTTTCTGCATTTAATATAGAGTCAGCTAGAATGTTTGCTATTTATACTTCAGTTTTTAAACACGAGCGATGTTTGTTTGTTCATAACAAGCTTGCAACGATTCTTCAATTATTGTTAATCCTTCTTCAAGTTGCTCATCTGTAATAACTAAAGGCATTAACACACGGATAACATTTCCATATGTTCCTGCTGATAATAACAGTAACCCACGCTTATTTGCTTCTGTACATAGATTAGCTGTTAACGCTTTCTCAGGTACTTTCGTCTTACGATCTTGAACGACCTCAAATGCACACATTGCTCCTAACCCACGCACATCACCGATGCAATGATATTTATTTTTCATCTCTTCGAATCGGTTCATTACGACTTTTCCTAATTCTATCGCTCTATCATTTAATTTCTCATTTTCTATTACATCGAGAACAGCTAATGCAGCCGCACATCCTAGTGGACTTCCTGCATACGTTCCACCAAGTTCACCTGGTGCAGACTCATTCATAATTTCTTTACGTCCAATGACACCACTTATCGGTACACCAGCACCTAATGATTTAGACACTGTAATTAAATCTGGAACGACATCATAGTGATCAATTGCAAAATATTTTCCTGTACGACTAAAGCCTGTTTGTATTTCATCCGCTACAAATAAGATGCCGTTCTCTGAACAAATGCGGCGTACTTCTTGAACAAATTTCTTACTTGGGACGATAAATCCACCTTCCCCTTGAACAGGCTCCATTACAACAGCTGCAATTGTTTCTGGTGCTACTTCCGATACGAAGAAGTTCTTAAACTCTTCAATAATAAAATCATCATACTGCTCTTCCGTTAATCCCTCTGGGCGACGGTATTCGTATGGAAATGGCGCTTTATATACTTCTGGAGCAAAGGGACCAAACCCAAATTTATATGGCTTCACTTTACTTGTCATCGTCATTGTCATTAATGTACGCCCGTGGAAACCTTTAGAAAATGCGATAATACCAGGTCTCTTCGTATATTTACGAGCGATCTTCACCGCGTTCTCAACTGCTTCTGCACCACTATTTAAAAAGAGGACTTGCTTATCGAAACTTCCCGGTGCCAATGCCGCAAGCTTTTCCGCTAATTCAATATATGGCTCATACATCATGACATTAAATCCAGTATGAATGTATTGATCGACTTGTTTATGGAGCGCTTCTTTAACCGTTGGATGACAATGCCCTACGTTAATTGTCCCAATTGCTCCTGCAAAATCAATGTACTGATTACCATCAACATCTGTTACAAGAGCACCATTTGCAGATTGTACAAACGTTGGGATGCCGTTACTTACTCCTTTTGGTACTATATTTTGACGGCGTTCTAATAAAGATGCCGCTTTCGGTCCTGGAATTTGTTCATTTACTTTAGCAAATTTTTTTGTGTTCATTGCGTACCCCATCCTTTTCTTTACATTGTTTTCTCTTTTTATTGCAAAATGTATGCCAACTTTCTTTTCTAGCATTTATCCTATATTCTTTGTATCCAGGCATAAAAAATAAGTCTATAAAGACTCATTAAGAGTCTTTATAGACTTATTTTCCTTACACATTAGACTTTTCTTTCTCCCAGAAAAACTCACCCGATTGAGAAATAAACTCTCCAACAGAATCTAACACTAAATCAGCAAGTGGTTCTAATGTTGGACGATCCCCTGTACCAGAAAGGACTCCAATTGCATAGCAATCACCGCCATTTTTAGCTAAATGTAAATCAGTTGGCGTATCTCCAACAACCGCAACCTCACATGATTCTAAATTAAATTTCTCACAAAACACTTCTATAATCTTTTTATCTGGTTTTTGCGCAGGGAATATATCCGAGGCTATAATATAATCAAAAAAGTTCTCCAACTTATATTGTTTTAAAAATAATTCTGTTGGTGCGAAATCATCTGCCGTGACAACCCCTAATATAAATCCTTTATCTTTTAATGCCTGTAACACTTTCGGTAAGTCCGCTGTCATTTTCATATGCGAACGATGCTCATACATAAGGGAAAATAACTTCTCACTTACCCACTGATGCATCTCTTCTTCTCTAGCAGACTCAATATAATTACAAAGCCCCTTCGCTACATCAAGGCTTGTTCCAGCAGCTATTGCACTCCTCGGATTAACAAATGCTCCCTCTACACCAATCTCTTCTAATAAGGTCTGCCGCATTGTACTTGGTAAATGATATAAACTTATACATTCAGCTACAAGTTCTTCAGCTACTTTTATCCATATTGAATGAAAATCCATTAATGTCCCATCTTTATCAAATAATATCGCCTTTACCTTCTCCATAGCACCCTACCTCTCATTTCTTATCTCTTCCAGTGTATCAATAAAGTATGGATGTAAAATAAAAGAATTGTAAAAATACCATAAAAATCAAACTAACTCCCAATTTACAATTCATTTTAACAAAGTAAAAAGGATGCCTTTACAGGGCATCCTCTTGATGTTCAGGAACAAATAGTTCTAAACAATGATATATATTTTCGAATTCCATCGGTGCATCTCCACCATACTCACCATCTAAATTAATCATTAGTTTATCTGGTGAATGTACTTTAATTCGGTTCGCTTGTGTATATAACACTTTTGGATTATTAATATGTTCACCACGTTGTGCTTGTGTTGCTGCTTTAATTAAATCAGCGATAGAACCTTTTTTCAGTACTAATAGGTCAAATAACCCATCGTTAATAGATGCATACGGTGCTACCTTTTCAAATCCACCTACTGAACGAGTATTCGTAATTAAAAACATCGTAATTTCTTCTTGTAGTAACTTTCCATCATACTCAATTTCAACATATGTCGGATGCAATGATGGTAACATCTCGATACCTTTTAGGTAATAAGCAAGTTGTCCTAATACTGTCTTTAACTTACTCGGTACTTCGTATGTTAATTCTGTAATACGACCGCCACCAGCGATGTTAATAAAATATGTATCGTTCGCTCTACCAAGGTCTAATGGCACTGTTTTTCCTTCGCAAATAATATCTGCTGCCTCTTCAATAGAACGAGGTACACCAATTGCACGTGCAAAGTCATTTGTCGTTCCAACTGGAATAATTCCAAATTTCGGACGGAATTCATGCCCAACTAAACCGTTTACTACTTCATTTAATGTACCGTCGCCACCAGCCGCAATAACAACATCAAACTTACGATCCGCAGCTTGCCTCGCCGCCACAGTAGCGTCTCCAGGACCCGTTGTCGCATGACAAGATGTCTCATAGCCAGCTTGTTCTAATTTTTGTAATACTTCTGGTAAGCTCTTCTTAAATAGCTCACGCCCCGAAGTAGGATTATAAATAATTCTTGCTCGCTTCATCATTTATTAGCACAGGAAATTTCTTTATGTATCGAAAAAGAACATACTGAACTTCTATTCAGTATTCCCATGCCTACCTCCTCTCATCTTGCTATCCTTCTTTTATCCCGCTCAAACAGGCAGTAAGAACCCGATTCGTGTAGTCCATCAAAAGTAAATATTCATTTCAATGGTTTTTTATTTGACTCCAAAATTTATCCCGCTATTTGCGGGCAGTAAATGCCCGATTGGTGAGGGCTAATAATCAATGGTGGATGAACCTCCTACTGATTAAAGTTTCACTTTATTTCTATCCATTCTTCCATAAAAATTTACATATAACGAATAATAACTATCTATTATTTCATGAGATGAAAAAAACCTCTATGTTTAGATTTATCATTATTCCCACCTTTTTGCAACTATCATACCATAGTTGCTATACAAACATTTTTCCACTTTTGACAGTTAATCAAACGTTTGTTTAAACGATTTTGTCTCATTTAAACAAACGTTTGATTAACCTAGAAAAACACCCATGTACGGGTGTTTTTCTGCTTAATCTTTAAAAGTCACTACTATTATCGCTTATTAATCTCTTCAAGTAAGATTTTGTTAACAAGTGGTGGATTTGCTTGTCCTTTTGTAGCTTTCATAATTTGACCAACTAAGAAGCCAATTGCACGGTCTTTACCGTTTTTAAAGTCTTCGATAGATTGCTCATTATTATCAAGAATTTCTGTTACAACTTTACGAAGTGTACCCTCGTCAGAAATTTGAACAAGACCTTTCGCTTTAACGATTTCTTCTGGGTCTCCACCTTTTTCAATTAATTCGTTAAATACTTTCTTCGCGATTTTAGAAGAAATTGTACCTTTTTCAATTAATTGAACCATTTTAGATAAACCAGCAGGCGTTAATGCAACGTCTTTTAATTCTTTTTGTTGTTTGTTTAAGTATGCAAGTACTTCACCCATTAACCAGTTCGATGTTAATTTCGCATCAGCACCGTCTGCAACAGTTGCTTCAAAGAAATCAGACATCTCTTTCGTTAATGTTAACACGTGTGCATCATAAGCTGGTAAGCCTAATTCTGCAACGTAGCGAGCTTTACGTGCATCTGGAAGTTCTGGAATAGAAGCTCGAACTGCTTCTTTCCACTCATCATCGATGTAAAGTTCAACTAAGTCTGGCTCCGGGAAGTAACGGTAATCGTCAGATCCTTCTTTCACACGCATTAAGATTGTTTTCTTTGTTGCTTCATCATAACGACGTGTTTCTTGTTGGATGATACCACCAGATAACAGTTCTTTTTCTTGGCGCACTTGCTCATGCTCAAGACCTTTTTGTACGTAAGTGAATGAGTTTAAGTTTTTCAGTTCCGCTTTTGTACCGAACTTCTCTTGTCCAACTGGACGAAGAGAAATGTTCGCATCACAACGTAAGGAACCTTCTTCCATCTTACAATCAGATACACCAGTGTATTGAATGATTGATTTTAACTTCTCTAAGTATGCATATGCTTCTTCTGGCGTACGCATATCTGGCTCAGATACGATCTCGATTAAAGGCATACCTTGACGGTTGTAGTCTACTAATGAACCATCAGCTGTATGCGTTGATTTACCAGCATCTTCTTCTAAATGAAGACGTGTAATACCGATACGTTTCTTTTTACCGTCTACTTCGATTTCAATCCAACCATTTTCACCAATTGGCTTATCAAATTGAGAGATTTGGTAAGCTTTCGGGTTATCTGGATAGAAATAGTTTTTACGGTCAAACTTCGTTTCCGTTGCGATTTCACAGTTTAATGCCATTGCAGCTTTCATTGCAAAGTTAACTGCTTCTTTATTTAAAGTAGGAAGTACCCCTGGGTATCCTAAGTCAATTACACTTGTTTGTGTATTTGGCTCCGCTCCGAATTCTGTTGGACTCGCAGAGAAAATTTTCGAATTTGTTTTTAACTCAACGTGAACCTCTAAACCAATAATTGTTTCTAAATTCATCTATGCTCGCCTCCTTACAGACTTGCTTTTTTTGTATGATAGTCTGTTGCTTGCTCAAACGCATGTGCAACGCGGTAAATTGTCGCTTCATCGAAGTGTTTACCAATGATTTGTAGACCAAGTGGCATGTTGTTAGCACCGAATCCACATGGAACAGAAATCGCTGGAACACCCGCTAAGTTTACTGGGATTGTTAAAATGTCATTTGCATACATTGTCATTGGATCATCAACTTTTTCGCCCACTTTAAATGCCGGAGTTGGCGTTGTTGGTCCAATAATAACATCATAGTTAGCAAATACATTTTCAAAGTCGTTTTTAATTAATGTACGTACTTGTTGTGCTTTCTTGTAATATGCATCATAGTAACCAGAGCTAAGCGCAAATGTACCAAGCATAATACGACGTTTAACTTCATCACCGAAACCTTCACTACGTGTGTTTTTGTAAAGATCTAATAAGTTATTTACATTATCAGAACGAACACCGTAACGCACGCCATCAAAGCGTGAAAGGTTCGCAGATGCTTCAGAAGAAGATAGTAAGTAATACGTTGCTAGAGCGTATTTAGAGTGTGGAAGCGATACTTCCTCCCAAGTTGCGCCCATACCTTCTAATACTTTTAAAGCAGCTAGTACTGACTCACGAGCTTCTTCGCCAACACCTTCGCCTAAGTATTCTTTCGGTACAGCAATGCGTAAACCTTTAACATCGCCTGTTAAACCAGCTAAATAGTTTCCAACTTCAACGTTTGCAGAAGTTGCATCCATGCGGTCAATACCTGAAATAGCTTGTAATAAGTATGCATTGTCTTCTACTGTACGTGTAATCGGTCCGATTTGGTCAAGTGAAGATGCGAATGCTACTAATCCGTAACGAGATACGCGTCCATAAGTTGGTTTTAAACCTACAACACCGCAATATGCAGCTGGCTGACGGATAGAACCACCCGTATCAGAACCTAGAGAGAATAGTACTTCTCCTGCTGCTACAGCTGCTGCAGAACCACCACTAGATCCGCCCGGAACGTAATCTAAGTTCCATGGGTTTTTCGTAGCGTAGAATCCTGAGTTTTCATTTGAAGAACCCATTGCGAACTCGTCCATGTTTAATTTACCGATTGTAATTGTGTCAGCAGCTTTTAGCTTTTGCACAACTGTCGCATCATAAATTGGATCGAAGTTTGCTAACATTTTGCTCGCACAAGTTGTACGAAGACCGTTAGTTACAATGTTATCTTTTACACCAATTGGCATACCGAATAATAAACCATTATCTTCAGCGCCGATTTTTGCATCTAATTCTTTCGCTTTTGCGCGTGCATTTTCTTCATCTAATGTAAGAAAAGCTTTTACGTTATCTTCAACATCCGCAATACGCTTGTAAGATTCTTCTACTAAATCCGTAACGGAAATTTCTTTGTTGTTTAACTTCTTATGTAACTCTGATACTGAATGATCAAATAATGACATCGAAATTCCCCTCCTCTATTCTAATACTGCTGGAACACGGATTTGATTATCTTTGTGATCCGGTGCATTTTTTAATACTTCTTCGACTGGTAAACCTTTTTCTGGTACATCTTCACGCATAACATTTTTCATAGTTAATACATGAGTTGTTGGTTTTACATCTGTTGTATCTAATTCATTTAACTGTTCTGCAAATGTAACAATTGCATCTAGTTGTTTTTGAAATTTTTCTGCTTCTTGATCAGTAATTGCAAGACGTGCTAAATGTGCTACGTGCTTTACATTCTCAACGGAAATTCTTGACACGGCTAGGCCACCTCCATAATATATCGTTCAATCTACAATACTATTGATGATACCAAATTTTCAGTACTTCAAGCAAGTCAACACAGAGTACTTACGCCATTTTTACATAAAAAAAGAAAGGCAAATGCCTTTCTTTACAATTTACTCTTTATCTAACGGTTTATTTTTCGGAAATCTCTCGTTATCTTCTTCATTATCACGAATTGTTTTTTGTAATACAAAACAAGACATCGTTAAAAATAATGTTCCAATTAAATAGTATCCTTTTACACTAAGCGTTTCATCTAACGTATAAATCCCAATTAGCATACCTGAAAGCGCACAAACAAATGAAGTCCATGCTAAAAACGTGAACGCTTGCGTATTACGTCTTCTCATCGTTCTCCCCCTCGTTAGCTGCATACCCATTATAGATAAGTATATTTACCATGATGGATTTTTATGTAAATTCTCGTTTTATATTTATAAATCTATCATAAAAGAATACTATTTTAAAGAAAGTTTTCTGCCTAATCTGAAAAAACAATTAAAATCATTGACAATTATTTCTATTCTACATAAAATAAAAATAAATATTACGAACCTCGAAATATACGGGAGTGGAATTAATTGTTGCAATATGAACATTTTTTAGACTTACTGCTAGATAACGCCAAGAAACTTTTCTATCCTGAAGAATGGGTAAGCCTAGATTTAACACTTTCTAAAACAGAAGTATTTTGTTTACTTTGGATGGAACGAAATACAGATATTACAATGACGAAAATTGCTGATCTTCTTGATATACCGATGAGTACAACAACGGGCGTTGTAAATCGCCTTGTAAAAAAGGGATATATTGAACGCTACCATGATGAAAATGACCGACGTATTGTATTAATTCGGTTAACAGAAAACGGCGTAATGCTCGTTCAAGAAGTAAAACAAAATGCGGCCCATTACTTTAGCTTAGTAACAGAAGCATTATCAGAAGAAGAAAAAGCATTCTTACTACAAATCTTCCAAAAAATCATGAATCACATCGCTACGTCACAGCAAAAAACAAAAGAAAAGATTTCTACACCTAAAATGAAAAACATTCCGATTGAATAAAACCCTATCTGGGTTTTTATTCAACCATTTACTTCGACACTCGTAATATTCGACATTCGAAACAAAGGGGATATGAATGATGAGAATTATCTTGTATACAGGTAAAGGCGGCGTAGGAAAAACTAGCATTTCAGCAGCAACAGCAATTCAAAGTGCGAAACAAGGATTAAAAACATTAGTAATGAGCACAGATCCTGCTCATAGTTTAGGAGATTCATTTGGTATAAAGCTATCTTCTGAACCACTAGAAATTCGTGAAAATTTGTGGGCACAAGAAATTAATACGATTTATGAAATGGAAAAAGGCTGGGGAAAATTACAGAAATATATTACACTACTCTTCACTTCTAAAGCAGCTGATGATATTACAACAGAAGAATTAACGATGTTTCCCGGTATGGAAGATTTAATTAGCCTACTTCGCGTACTCGATTATTATAAGCAAGACACATATGATGTTATCATTATTGATTGTGCCCCTACAGGAGAAACATTAGCAATGCTAAGCTTTCCAGACATGCTCAGCTGGTGGATGGAAAAATTATTTCCTATTAAAAGAAAAGTTTTAAAAGTCGTTCGTCCTGTAGCTCAACCACTCCTTGGTGTCCCTCTTCCAACCGACGATATTATGGACGAATTAACAAGTACACTTGAACAGCTCGGAGAAATGAGAGATATTTTATCAAATCGAGAAGTAACAAGTATCCGCATCGTTGTAAATCCTGAAAAAATGGTCATTAAAGAAGCCCAGCGCAGCTTTACTTATTTGAATTTATACGATTATAACGTAGATGCCATTATGATTAACCGCGTCATCCCTAACACTGTCACCGATCCTTATTTTCAGGCATGGAAAGATACACAGAAGAAATATAAAACATTAATTAAAGATAGTTTTCAACCCCTTCCTATTTACGAAGCTCCAATGTTTGAACAAGAAGTTGTTGGTTTGTCTATGTTAGAACGTGTAGGAGATTCTTTATTTAAAACTGATCATTCCCCTACAGAAGTAAAATTTAACGGGCGCACTCAATATGTAAAAAAGGATGGCGATGAGTATATTTTCGTTCTGTCCATTCCCTTCTCAAACAAAAGTGAACTTTCCTTAAATCAAAAAGGTGATGAACTTATTATTCGAGCGGGTTCTGTTAAACGGAACATCACGTTACCAAAAACATTAACACACCTTTCTATTCAAGGAGCAAAATTTGAAGAAGATGTACTAAATATTCGGTTTGGAGGTGTAGTACATGCATGAGGAATTACTACGAAGGGTAATTCGTACAAAAGTAAAAGTCGGGATGCATATATTAGAAGAGCTACCTAATCCAATCCAACAATCAGCTAAGCAAATATTAAATATTTTACAAGAGGAACTAGCTGCTTATCTGAAAGAACGAGAGCATCATGAAGTTAATTTAAAAAATATCATAATTGAATAACCATCTCTGTATAGAGGGCCTTTTTTTAGGCTTTCTATACTTTATTGGAGTGATGTAAATTGATGAAAAAACATTCCACTACTATATTCTGGATCATTCCCTTATTATTTTTCATTCATAACCTTGAAGAAGCTTTCCAAATGCCACAATACCTTGCTAATCAATTTTCAATCCGTCTTATAACTAGCCAACAATTTTTCATCGCCATTTCCGTATTAACAATCTTTGTATTACTTATCGTCTTTCTATATCAACTTAACTTCTTGTCTTCTATATGCTGGATTATTTTTATACAAGGGGCCATCTTCTTCAACTCTGTTCAACATATTATTTTGTTTTTCATTTATCGCTCTTATAACCCCGGCGTAATATCAGCATTTTTCATTACTCTCTTTTCTATTTTCTTTTTTTTATCAAAAAAACACTTAATTCATCCAAAGCAATTCGTAATTACACTCCTTTTCAGCTTATTTTCTTATCCCATTATAATTTGGATCACCTTACTGTTCGCTAGCTACTTTCATTCATAAAAAAAGACCAGGAAAATTCCTGGTCTATCACTCTACTTAACAAACATTGGATTCTATGTTATACAAAATTGGAAGGTACAGAATTAGGGTTTGTTTGTTAAGTTTATATGTTGAACGAACTAACAGCGGAGGGGTTCCTTCTGTTAGTCCATTAAACCCAATGATTATTTTACGATTTTTTCAAGCTCATCAAGTGAAAGATCTACTGAAATGGAACCATCATTTGTTTCTTTCTTAATTGCGTCTGTTACTTCTTTTGAATGATATAGTTCAATTACTTTTTTCAATGTTGGATCATCTTTATCTTTCTTACGAGCTGCAAAAATATTAATATATGGCTTTGCATTTTCATTCTTTGGATCTTCTAAGAAAATAGGATCCTTCGCTGGATCTAATCCAGCTTGACCAGCAACACCGTTATTAATAACTGATGCCGCTACATCTTTTAACACACGAGGTGTTTGCTGTGCGATAACCGGTGTAATTTTTAATTTCTTCGGATTTTCAGCAATACCACTTGGATCTCCAAATAGACCAAAGTCTTTTTTAAGCTTTAATAATCCAGCTGCATCAAGAAGTTTTAATGCCCGTGCTTGGTTCGTTGGATCGTTTGGAATTGCAATTTCTGAACCATCTGGGATTTCATTTGCTTTCTTATATTTTTCAGAGTATAAACCCATTGGCGCAATTTGCGTTGTACCAACAGCTGTAATATCTAACTTATGCTCTTTTTTAAATTGCTCTAAGAAAGCAATATGCTGGAATGAGTTTAATTCAATATCTCCATCAGCTAACGCTTTATTTGGCGTTGTGTAATCAGAGAACTCGACCAGTTTAATCTTAATCCCTTCTTTTTCAGCTTTTTTCTTCAAAATTTCCCAAGCGTCTCCATCCGTTCCAGTTACACCGACGCGAACTACTTTTTCTTTCGCTCCTGCACCCGTTTCTCCACTTGAGCAGCCGCTTAATGCTGAGACTCCTACAATCGCTGATAATGCAAATGCTAAAATTTTCTTCATTTTCTTTTCCTCTCTTCCTTTTTATGATCTGCGTAACAAGACTTTCGCAAAGTAGTTTCCTAAATTTTGAGCTATCTGTACGAGAATGATAAGTAACACGACCGTTACGAACATAACTGATGTATCAAAACGTTGATAACCATATGTCATTGCCAAGTCACCAAGACCGCCACCACCGACAAGCCCAGCAACTGCAGAGAATTCAATTAAACCAACTGTCATAAATGTGACACCTAAGATTAATGGTGCTAACGCTTCTGGTACAAGGATTTCAAAAACAATTCTAATTGGTGAGGCGCCCATTGCTTGCGCTGCTTCAATTACTCCTTTCGGAACGGAAACAAGGTTTGTTTCAACCATTCTAGCAATACCAATTGATGCGACTAACGTCATCGGGAAAATTGCCGCTGCTGTTCCAATCGTCGTTCCGATAACACTTCTTGTTAGTGGACTTAAGGCTACTAAAAAGATAATGAATGGTACCGGACGAATTGTATTAATTATGATGTTAAGAATAGAAAAGACCCATTTATTTTCTAAAAAGTTTCCTTTTCTCGTTACATATAAAAGTAAACCTAGAGGTATACCCAGAATTGTAGCGAATATAAGGGTTACAATTACCATTAAGAGGGTATCCCCCGTCGCATCTAGTATGCGCGGCCAAAATATACTCCAATCAACTCGCATGAGCTTCTACCTCCTTCAGCTGCACTTGCAGTCTTAGATGTTGTAATGCTTTTTGAATTTCCCTCTGCTCACCTTGCAACTCTACAAGAAGATTTCCAAATAGCACATTTTGAAGTTCAATAATATTTCCGTACAGTACATTTACATCGACGTTATAGTTTTTTGCGATATATGATAGTACCGGCTGTCCTGTCTCCTCACCAGTAAATGTTAGACGATAAATTTGACCACCATTTTGAATTTTCGCTAGAACACTTTCCGGTAAATGATCATTAATGACAGAACGTACAAAGTTTTGAGTCGTCTTTGTTTTTGGTTGCGTGAAAACATCAAACAGTTTTCCTTCTTCAATAACTTTCCCCTTCTCCATTACAGCTACACGGTGACAAATTTCTTTCACAACATGCATTTCATGTGTAATAAGAAGAATTGTTAAATTGTATTCTCGATTTACTTTCTTTAATAAGTTTAGAATTTCTGTCGTCGTTTCTGGATCTAAGGCTGATGTTGCCTCATCACATATAAGAATATCTGGCGATGTCGCAAGTGCTCTAGCAATGCCCACACGCTGCTTTTGCCCACCTGATAGCTGCTCTGGATAATAGTTTGCTTTATCTTCTAACCCTACAAACTTCAGCAGTTCATTTACTCTTTCTTTTATCTCATTCTTTGGTACTTTCGCTAACTTTAATGGATAAGCAATATTTCCAAATACTGTTCTTGAATTAAATAAATTAAAACTTTGAAAAATCATTCCGATTCTTTGTCTTAGTTTACGCAATTCTTTCGTCGATAATGATGTAATATCTTTATCATCTATTGAAATCGTTCCTGCCGTCGGTCTCTCTAACATATTTACTAAGCGTAATAACGTACTCTTTCCAGCGCCACTAAAACCGATAATGCCAAAAATTTCGCCTTTCTCAACTGATAATGTTACATCCTCCACCGCGTGAACAGATTGGCCAGCTGATTCATACACTTTACTTACATTGGTAAAAGAAATCATTTTTTCCCCTCCTATATGCTGTAAAAACTTGAAGCAGAGCTTTCGAGGTAAAATAAAAAGTGCCCTCCTTCTTATCAACCATAAAGATAAGAAGGAGAGCACTTATATGTACTCGTTCACATCTTCTCATCTTCCAAGCCTTTATATGGCTTGCTGGAGTTAGCACGGTATTAAAAAACCCGTTGCTGAGGTATCGTAGGGCCAGTCCCTCCACCTCTCTGGATAAGAATGTATCGATTTAATTGTCGTTTAATTAATTCTCATTATAGAACTCAGAATAATAAGAGTCAATACATTTTTTAGAAAAATATTAATTATTTCTTTATTAAAATTTTCAGATGAATATTCATCTGAAAAATAGTAACTTTCAAGGTTATTTAAAATTCTTCTTCCTCATATTTTTAAACAGGAGAATCCTCTCTACGAATTGAATAAATTTATTTGAATATGAAACTCGGAGGAAGATAAATATATGAAAACAGCTCTTTTACTCGTCGATATTCAAAACGATTATTTTCCAAATGGAAAGATGGAATTGCGTAATCCAGTAGAAGCAAGCGAATATGCTAATCAGTTATTACAACAATTTAGAACAAACAGCGAACCTATTTTTCATATCCAACACGTAGCTATAAAAGATGACGCTACTTTTTTCCTACCTAATACAGAAGGTGTACATATTCACGAAAGCGTACGTCCACTTAGAGAAGAAACAGTTATAGTCAAACATTATCCAAATAGCTTCCGAGAAACTAATCTTCTAGAGCAATTAAAACGTTTTAATATTGAACATGTCGTTGTATGCGGGATGATGACTCATATGTGTATCGATGCAACAGTAAGGGCTGCATTCGATTTTGGCTTTCAATGTACCGTTATACATGACGCTTGTGCTACAAAAGACCTTTCTTTTAAGAACGCTACTATACCAGCTGTTTATATTCACAATACAATTTTAGCTAGTTTAAATGGCGTATATGCAAATGTAATAAGCACGCAAGAATTTTTAGCTACATAAAAAAACACTCCTTTCAGTGAGCAAAACCAAAAGGAGTGTTCCTTGTCGAACCATAGATTTTCTTTCAAATTGTATTATACAGGAAATTCTCAAAATGAATACTAAAAAATATGACTAATAAGTCAACTTTTCTCATTATTTTATTTCTGTTTACATGTTTATCCCGCTATTAATAGGTTTTAGCTCATTCTCTTCGAACGACGGTAATATATGGGGTTTCAATTTTAAAAGGAGCTCTTCACATTCTGTGAAGAGCTCCTCTACTATTTCTTATAAAGTTTCAGAAGTAGTTTTTGCTTGCATGTGAAGTGCTAAATAATCAGGTCCACCAGCTTTAGAGTCTGTACCAGACATGTTAAAGCCACCGAATGGCTGGTAACCTACGATTGCACCAGTACATCCACGGTTGAAGTATAAGTTACCAACGTGGAAGTCTTCGCGTGCTTTTTCAATATGGTCACGGTTGTTAGTAATAACAGCACCTGTTAAACCGTATTCCGTATTGTTTGCAATTGCAAGTGCATGATCGAAGTCTTTCGCTTTACAGAATGCTACTACTGGTCCGAAGATTTCTTCTTTCATTAAGCGAGCATCTTCTGCAACGTCAGCAACGATTGTTGGTTGGATGAACCAGCCTTTAGAATCGTCTCCTTCGCCACCTGCTAAGATTCTACCTTCTTCTTTACCAATTGCAACATAGCTCATTACTTTATCAAATGCAGCTTGGTCATTAACAGGACCCATGTTTGTACCTAATACTGCTGGGTTAGCAACTGTTAATTCTTTTGTTAATTCAACAGCACGATTTAATACGTGATCGTATACATCTTCATGGATTACTGCACGAGAACATGCAGAACATTTTTGTCCTGAGAATCCGAATGCTGATGCAACGATAGACTTAGCTGCTAATTCAAGATCTGCTTCTTTATCAACAACGATTGTGTCTTTACCGCCCATTTCAGCGATAACGCGTTTTAACCAAATTTGTCCTGGGTTTACTTTCGCTGCACGCTCATAGATGCGGATACCTACATCACGAGATCCCGTGAAGCTTACGAAACGTGTACGAGGATGATCTACTAAGTAGTCACCAACTTCAGAACCGTTACCTGGAACGAAGTTTACTACGCCAGCTGGTAAGCCAGCTTCTTCTAATACTTCCATAAATTTCGCTGCTACTACAGGAGTTGTACTAGCTGGTTTTAGTAATACTGTGTTACCAGAAACTAAAGCAGCTGTTGTCATACCTGCCATAATTGCGAATGGGAAGTTCCAAGGAGAAATGATAACACCTACTCCTAATGGAATGTAAGAGAAACGATTATATTCAATTGGACGGCTTTCTACTGGAATACCGTCTTTTAATTTTAACATTTGACGACCATAATATTCCATAAAGTCGATTGCTTCTGCTGTATCAGCATCTGCCTCATTCCATGGCTTACCTGCTTCTTTTACAAGAATAGCAGAGAATTCATGTTTTCTGCGACGAACGATTGCTGCAGCACGGAATAAAATGTCTGCACGCATTTCTGGCTTTGATTTTCTCCAAGTTTGGAATGTTTCATCCGCTACTTGCATTGCTTTTTCAGCTAACTCACGGCTTGCTTTTGAAACACGACCAACAAGTTCCTCTTTATTTGCAGGGTTTACAGAAACAATTTTGTCTTCTGTAGTGATTTTTTCTCCCCCAATAATTAATGGATAGTCTTGTCCAAGATAAGATTCTACTTTCTTTAAACCTTCTTCAAACGCTAATTTGTTAGCCTCCACTGAAAAATCTGTAAATGGCTCATGTTTGTATGCTACTACCATTTTTTTTAGCCTCCCCTTAGAAAAACGTTTACATTTTACAACATTATTCTACACGATAATTTAGATTTATTCAAATATTCCTAGACTTATATTTTTAAAATTAATAAATTTTTAAAATATAATAAAAAAAAGAGATTCATACATGCGTATGAATCTACAAAATATGAGTATATTCCAAAACATTTTTCCCGATCAATAATATAGTAACTAATAAAAATAAAGTCCTTACATATCCAACACCTTTTTGAACCGCAAACTTCGATCCAAAATAAGCACCTAAGATCATTGATAATCCCATGATAATACCGTATTCAAAATGAATTATGTCTAAGAATAAAAAAGTAATTAAAGATACAATATTACTAACAAAGTTCAAAAGTTTTCCAGATGCTGCCGCTTGAATAAAATCCAAGCCAATTAATAAAAATGCAAAAATTAAAAACGACCCTGTCCCTGGTCCAAAAAACCCATCATAAAATCCTATCATTAAAATAGCAAAGAAAAATATTAATGTTTTTCTTTGCGTCATCTTCTTATAGGTAGACACACTTCCCCAATTCTTTTTTGCAATAATATAAATAGCAATAAATACCAACATTACAAGTACTAATGGGCGTAAAATATCCGATGGAATAAATTTTACTACTAAAGCACCTGCAACAGCTCCAACAATAGTTAACGGGATTAACTTTCCTACAATTTTAAAATCAACTTTTCCTGATCGAATGAAATACATCGCACTCGTAAACGTCCCCATTGTTGCCGCTAATTTATTCGTTGCAATTGCCGAAGCTGGCGATAGGCCAACAAACATAAGTGCAGGAAGCGAAATTAACCCTCCCCCTCCAACAACGGAATCAATAAAAGCTGCTAAAAAACCGAATGCAATTAATAAAATAATGACTTGAAAACTTAATTCTTCCATGAGCTTTACCCCTCACCCCTATTTTTTACAACATTTTAAATTATAACAAAATTACATAAGAAAAAAAGCTGTTCCATAGAGGAACAGCCTTCATATTTAATCTAAAATTTTCACAAGTGGTTCATCTTGTTTTGCTTCACGTATAATAATAGCTTCTGGGCGTTCTACAGATTTAATCGTTACTTGTACTTTCATATAATTCGGGAAGTATTCCATAACAAGCCCTGCCACATATTGTGTAAAACCAACTATTTCCGCTTTTCCATTAAACTGGACAGGAATATCAAGCTTCATTTCTCTTAATTCATCATCTCTATACATACCAGTACCAATAACAGCTGTATAGTCGCCTTGGAAATAATCGCTTAGTTTTGCCTTAAAGTTGGATACTCTTGCAAGATCTTCACGTTTATTATCTGTTTTCGCTTGCTCTGATGGGAACAAATAATATTTTTCATTAATTTGTTTCCAATCTTCAACCGTTTCACTACCTTTTTCGACATTTGCATAAGAAACAAAATTACCTGGCACGAGCGAAGACTTTGGAGCTTGGCGATAAATCGCAAATGTTATCGGAATATTTTTTGTTTCAGGTTCTTTTTGATGTATGACTTTCAAAATTTCTTGCGCCATTTTTTTCCCTTCAGCTAACATCTTTTCATCTGGGATTGCAGATTCACGTGGGTAACCATGCTCTTCGTTAAAATATTGAACAGAATTCATCGCTAATCCAACTACCATACCAACACGTTCCTCGCCGTTATCGCCTTTTTTCACATAATAATCATGCTCTAAAATATTTGAAATATATATTGGATTTTTTTTATTTTTCACTTCTAGTGATTCGGATCCTGTTCCTAATGCAGGATTTAATCCTATATTTGGAAATTTAACTGCATCTTTTTTTAATTTTTCCTCTAGTTCCTTTTGTTCAGCATCTGTACGTTTTCTTTTAACAAGCATCTGTATAGTTTGAGTATCTAGAGCTTTTCCGCCTTTTAAAAAATTATCTTTCGTACTAAATGATTCTTTTGCAATTCGCATTAATCCTGTTTCAAATTCATCTATATCAAGGCGACTATTTAACCCTTGCACCACTAAACCACGTGCCTTTCCACCATCAAATGGAATAGTCGTCTTATAATATTCATCCGAAATAGCGTATTTTGGAACAACTGATTGTTCTTTTGCTTTCCCCGATTTCCCAGCCACTTTTTCATCTTTGTCGGCACCTGCACTACACCCACTTACAAGTAGGCCAAGGCTTAATACCGCTAATGCTATTTTTTTCATGGTAAGTTTGCACCTCTTACTTATTTAGCTCTTGTAAGAACCTCTCTTCATTCCAAACCTCAACATTATGTTTCTCCGCTTGTGCTAATTTCGAACCAGCTGCTTCACCTGCAACAACTAAATCCGTACTCTTACTAACACTTCCTGTTACTTTTCCACCTAATGCCTCAATCTTCTTCTTCGCTTCACTTCGTCCCATAACTTCTAGCTTACCTGTTAAAACAACCGTTTTTCCTGCGAAGTAAGATTCAACATTTTGTAAATCTGCAATTTTTATACCTTTGTATGTCATATTCACGCCATACTCTTTAAACTGCTGTAATAACTCTAATACATCTTCATTATCAAAATATGTCACAACAGATTGAGCCATTTTTTCGCCAATTTCATTAATTGCTTTTAGTTCTTCTTCCGTTGCTTTTACAAGCTCATCCATCGTTTCAAAGTGCTCTGCAAATGTACGTGCTGCTTTCGCTCCAACGTGGCGAATTCCAAGACCAAATAATAATCGCTCTAACGAGTTTTCTTTAGAATTTTCAATTGCTTGTATTAAGTTTGTTGCTGATTTTTCACCAAAACGTTCCAACTGTAATAATTGCTCTTTCGTCAATGCATATAAATCAGCAAATGTACGAATGTAATCTGCATCAAAGAGTTGTGTAATGACACGTTCTCCAAGTCCATCAATATTCATTGCATTTCTTGAAACGAAATGGATTAACCCTTCTCGAATTTGAGCCGGACAAGTCGGATTTATACATCGAAGTGCTACTTCTTCTTCTAAACGAACAAGTTCACTCTCACATGCTGGACAATGAGTTGGCATGCGGTATTCTTCTTCCTCACCAGTACGCTTATCAAAAATAACGTTCACAACTTCAGGAATAATATCTCCAGCCTTCTTCACAACAACGTAGTCACCAATTCGAATGTCTTTTTCACGAATTAAATCTTCGTTATGTAAAGAAGCACGACGAACAATCGTACCAGCAACTCTCACTGGCTCTAGTTCTGCAGTCGGTGTTACAACCCCTGTTCGGCCAACACTTAATTCAATGCCTGTTAATCTCGTTACAACTTCTTCAGCCGGAAATTTATAAGCAATCGCCCACCTTGGACTCTTCGCTGTAGTTCCTAGACTTTCTTGAAGAGCAACATCATCTACTTTTATAACGATTCCATCAATCTCATAATCAAGATGCGGACGTTTTTCTTGCCATTCTTCTACATAAGCTATAACTTCTTCAATTGTTTCACATGTACGGCGATTTGGATTTGTCTTAAATCCAAGTTCACCTAAGAAATCCAGCGATTCACTATGTGATGAAATTGTTTTTTCTTCTACATTCGCAAGACCATACACAAACATAGATAAGTTACGCTTCGCTGCAATTTTCGGATCAAGTTGACGTATTGAACCTGCTGCTGCATTACGCGGATTCGCAAATACATCTTCTCCATTTTGCTCTTTTTCTTCATTTAGTTTAACGAATGAACGCTTCGGCATATAAGCTTCGCCTCTTGCTTCTAACGTTACTTCTTCATTTAAACGAAGTGGGATAGCTTTAATCGTTTTTAAATTTTGAGTAATATCTTCACCCGTTACACCATCACCACGTGTCGCCCCTTGAATGAAGCGTCCTTTTTCATAATGAAGCGAAACGGCAAGCCCGTCAATTTTTAATTCACATATATATCTTACATTCGCACCATCAATTCCTTGACGTACTCTTCTGTCGAAATCACGTAAATCTCCTTCGTTAAATGCATTTCCTAAACTTAACATTGGTGACTTATGTGTTACTTTTTCAAATATATCAAGAACAGTCCCCCCAACGCGAACGGAGGGAGAATCTTCACTCATAAACTCTGGGTTCTCTGCTTCTAATTTTATAAGCTCCTGCATATTACGGTCATATTCCGCATCAGAAACAGAAGGATTGTCTAATACGTGATATTGATAGTTAAATGTATTTAACAAGTCACGTAATTCTTCTATACGTTTTTTTACTATCTCTTTTGACATATCCTCATTCCTTTCCTATTGTTTCGTCACAGGCGCAAATTTTGCTAACAAACGTTTAACACCAATTGGGCTTGGGAACGCAATATCTAATTCTTTTGCATCACCTTCACCTTTTACACTTACAACTGTACCGACTCCCCATTTTTGGTGGGAAGCTTTATCTCCTACTGCCCAGCCAATTTGTTCGCCGCCTGTCGTCTTAGCTGCAGGGCGCGCGAAAGCTGAACGAGAGCGTGTTGCTGTTGTGATTGTCGTTTTGCCGCTACTTGCCGTTCTGCCTTTTGTACCAAACGATGTTTCACGCTTCGGCGCTGTTTCATTTAATGATTCCACTAGTTCTGTCGGGATTTCTGTAATAAATCGAGACGCAGCGTTCATACTTGTTCTACCAAATAATGTACGCATTTGCGCGTTAGATAAATATAGCTCTTCTTCTGCACGAGTAATACCTACATAAGCAAGACGACGTTCTTCTTGCATTTCATCCTCTTCCATAAGAGAACGAGTATGAGGGAATATCCCTTCCTCTAAGCCAACAATAAAGACAACCGGGAACTCTAATCCTTTCGCCGAGTGCATCGTCATTAAAATAACTTCTTCACCAGCAGTTGGGTCTTCATCTACACGATCAATATCAGCAACAAGTGCTAAATCTGTTAAGAATGCAACAAGGCTCTTATCTTCGCTTTGAGATTCAAATGTTTGCGTAACAGATAAGAACTCGTCTAAGTTTTCTAAACGACCTTCCGCTTCTAAAGAACGTTCATTTTTCAACATATCGCGATAGCCTGTTTTTTCAATAACTTCTTCTACTAATTCTGTAACAGATAAATACTCTTGCATATTTACCCAGTTATTTAATAAATTCGCGAATTCTTTTACTGCCTTTGTAATTTTTGCACTTACTCCAACATGCTCAATCTCATCAAATACAGCAGTTAATGAAATTCCATTTTGCACACCGTAATTAATAATTTTATCGATAGAAGTCGCACCAATGCCACGCTTTGGCACATTTATAATACGTGCAAAACTAATTTCATCATCTGGATTACCGATTAAACGTAAGTACGCCAAAATATCTTTAATCTCTTTACGATCGTAGAACTTCGTACCCCCGACAATTTTATACGGAATGTTAGATTTAAGGAAAATCTCCTCGACCATACGAGACTGAGCATTCGTACGATATAGCACTGCAAAATCAGTATATTTTCGTTTCCCCATTTGAATATCGTCACGAATTTTTTTTGCAACAAAATACGCTTCGTCCTTTTCAGTTGCAGCACGATAATACGAGATTTTACTTCCAACTTGATTGTCTGTCCATAATTTCTTCGGCTTACGATTCGTATTTTTTTCAATAACAGCATTCGCTGCATTTAAAATATTTTGTGACGAACGATAGTTTTGTTCTAACAGAATTACTTGTGCATTCTCATAGTCTTTTTCGAATGACAAAATGTTAGAAATATCTGCACCACGCCAGCGATAAATAGACTGGTCAGAGTCACCCACAACACAAAGATTTTTAAAACGCGCTGCCAAATGTTTAACAAGAAGATATTGCGCTTTGTTCGTATCTTGATACTCATCAACATGAATATATTGGAACTTACGCTGATAAAACTCTAATACTTCTGGAACACGTTCAAATAGCTGAATCGTCGTCATAATTAAATCATCAAAGTCTAATGAATTATTTTTCAAAAGACGTTTTTGATACTCTGTGTATACATCGCTCGTTAATTTTTCATATGGATCAGCCATTGTAATTTTTTTTGCATATTTATCCGCAGATAACAGTTCATTTTTCGCATTACTAATACCCGCTAAAATAGAGCGCGGCTCAAATTTCTTCGGATCAACATTGCGCTCTTTCATAATTTTTTTGACTACAGTTAGCTGATCACCTGAATCTAAGATTGTAAAGTTACGATTAATACCAATACGATCGATATCGCGTCGTAAAATACGTACACACATAGAGTGGAACGTCGAAATCCAAATATCTTCTGCTTCTGGTCCCACAAGTGTATCAATACGCTCACGCATTTCACGAGCTGCTTTATTTGTGAAGGTAATAGCTAGTACATTCCATGGTGCTACACCTTTTTCACCAAGTAAATACGCAATACGATGTGTTAACACACGTGTCTTACCACTACCTGCACCTGCCATTAATAGAAGTGGTCCATTCGTTGTTTGTACTGCTTTTTGTTGCTGTGGATTTAAACCGTTTAATAACTTATCTGTCATACTCATATACGCCTGCACCTACTCTCCTTTTACTGCTTTAACTGTTTTTAACGCCGATTTTATATCATCATAAATAATATTTCCAACAACTACTGTATCAGCATATTGTGCCATTTCTTTCGCCTGTTCTGCATTAGAAATACCACCGCCATAATATAACTTAGCTTGTTTCAATTCTGCTTTTACATTTTTAACAAGTTCAACATCTCCATACGTACCGCTATATTCTAAATAAAATATCGGTAAACGTAATAGCTTGTCTGCTAAACGAGCATATGCAATAACGTCATCTTCTGTTAAATCACATTTCGCTTCTGTAAGCTGGGCTACTTTCGCTTCTGGATTTAAAACACAATACCCTTCCATAAAAATTTCGTCCCAGTCCATAATATCCCCAAATTCTTTCAATGCCTCATGATGAACACCTGTTACCCATTCTACTTTTCGGCTATTTAAAACACTTGGGATGTAATAAAAATCAAATCCTGGTGTAATTGCTTCTACATCAGAAACCTCTAATACACAAGGAACTGCATATCTACGAATGCTAACTAGCATGTGTAATACGTTATCAATTGTAACTCCATCACTTCCGCCTACAATAACCGCATCAGTTCCAGACTCACAAATCATTTCTAAATGTTCATCGCTTAACTCCTTATTTGGATCAAGCTTAAATACATGTTTCCATCCGGAAATATCGTACATGAAAACACCCTTCCTTTTCTCTAGTTATATATATTTCTGTTCAAAATAACAGTTTATTTTCATCATTATTGTTTTAACTTCATCTTAAATATTTGTTTAAAACGGAGAATTAAGTTTGGAATTACCTCTTCCATATTTTTTAAACTAGAGGATTTAATTTTGAAGTTCCTTTTATGCATTCTTTCATTATAACAAAAAAAGTTACTTACACACACGCACATTCCAACATCTTTTTCCACGTCAAATGTTGGATTACATATCCCAAAAATCAAACGGGATACTAATAAAAGAAATAGTATTATCTATTTCAACTTTCATAAAAAGGAGTGTTTTTCTAATGAAGCAAAATATCGGGACAATAAACGCTCTAATTCGAATTACACTTGGGCTCGTCCTCTTCGGATGTAGTGCAACTAAACTTGTACGCAAGCCGTGGTGCACTTGGTCTAACATTTTTCTATGGATTGGTGCAATGAAAGTTGCAGAAGGAATTGTTCGTTTCTGCCCTGTTGTTGAAATGTGGAAATTCGGAAAATACATGAACATGGGGGCATTTAAAATGCCTAGCATGAATTTTGCTGAAAAAGGACATGCTAAAGAAGAAGTGAATCAAACTTCCACTCATGACAAGCCAGAGTCAAAAGGAAGTTATGACGCTTCTGACAAAGAGATTGAGTCAGCGATTGAAGATATAATCCTGGCAAAACCGCTTTGAATCATTTGTCACGATGTAAGATGCTCTCAAAGGGACTTAGCTGCTGCAGTGGGCGGTTAAGTCTTCTTTATTTTACCATAAAACAGAACGTATATTCTCTTTTTGAACCTTAAAATGTATATAAAAGATATCAACCAATAAAATTCAGAAAATTAGATGCATACCTCTTGCTTAAAATGATATAAAAGTGATATCATTTTTATATCAGGAGGCGATCATATGAAAGAAAAACAAGTATTTTATGTAAATGGTTTTCTCGGTATTATTGGAATTTTGATTTTAGCTGCTATCGGTGTATTTTTCCTTGCACAAGAAATTTTCATAGGAGCGGCACTAACTATTATATTAGCCGCAGTTCTCGCTACAGGTATCGGTATTGTTCAACCGAATCAAGCAAAGGTTATTACGTTCTTCGGTAATTATTTAGGAACAATTCGTCAAAACGGTTTATTTTTAACGATTCCGTTCGCATTCCGTCAAACTGTATCTTTACGTGTTGAAAACTTTAACAGTAAAAAATTAAAAGTAAATGACGTTGATGGAAATCCAATTGAAATTGCAGCTGTTATCGTATATAAAGTTGTTGATTCTGCAAAAGCAATGTTTGGTGTTGAACATTATGATCGATTTGTAGAAATTCAAAGCGAAACGGCAATCCGCCATGTTGCAACAAAATATCCTTATGACAATTTCCAAGATGAAACCTGCGTTACGTTACGCGGAAATACTGAAGAAATCTCTGAAGAATTAAAACGTGAGTTAGAGGCGCGTCTTGAAATTGCTGGTGTAGAAGTATTAGAAACTCGTTTAACGCACTTAGCTTACGCAACAGAAATTGCCCATGCAATGCTACAACGCCAGCAAGCAAAAGCAGTATTAGCTGCTAGAAAAGAAATTGTTGAAGGTGCTGTGAAGATGGCGAAAGATTCCATCCATATGTTAGATGAAGAAGGCGTACTAGAACTCGATGACGAGCGTAAAGCAAATATGGTAAACAACTTATTAGTTGCCATCGTTTCAGATAAAGGTGCGCAGCCAGTTATTAATACAGGAAGCCTATACTAAGGGCTATAAGTAATTATGGCTAAAAAGAAAAGCTTTCCATTACGTATTGATCCTGAATTACACGCAGTCATCGAAAAATGGGCAAATGATGAATTTCGTAGCGTCAATGCACACATCGAGTATTTACTTCGAGAAATGGCAAAGCAAAAAGGGAAATTAAAAAAAGATAAAGATGCATAAAAAATCCCGCTGATTCCTCAGCGGGATTTTTACATATTAACTTTTCGTCATCTCATGCCCAATTGCACGATATCCTATATCACTTCGATAAAATAGACCATCACTCTCAATTTTACCGATTTCTTTATATACTTTATCTTTTGCTTCTTGTAAACTATTTGCCTTACAAGCAACAAATAATACACGGCCACCGTTCGTTACAAAGTCCCCATGTTTCATTGCTGTACCTGCATGGAAAACAATCACATCTTGCAGTGCATCTAGTCCGCTAATAATATTACCTTTTTTATATGCTTCTGGATATCCTTTAGAAGCAAGTACAACACCGATTACCGCTTCTTCTGACCATTGTAACGTTAGTTCACTTTCATCTAATACAGCGTTACATACATCAACTAAATCGTTTTCTAATCGAGGTAATACAACTTCTGTTTCAGGATCACCGAAGCGTGCATTAAATTCAATTACCTTCGGACCATCATTTGTTAAAATAAGACCTGCGTATAAAATACCTGTAAACGAACGGTTTTCTTCAATCATCGCCTTAGCAGTTGGATGCAATACGGTTTGAATCGCTTCTTGAACTGCTGATTCTGGAATTTGTGGTACTGGAGAATATGCACCCATTCCGCCCGTATTTGGACCTTTATCACCATCAAAAGCTCTTTTATGATCTTGGGCGATTATCATTGGATGTACAGTTGTTCCATTCACGAATGCCATTAATGAAAATTCTTGTCCATCTAAAAACTCTTCAATAACGACCTTCTTACTTGCCGCGCCGAATTTCACATCTTGCAGCATTTCTTTCACAGCTTGTAATGCCTCTTCAAGCGTCATCGCTACCGTTACACCTTTACCAGCAGCTAGGCCGTCAGCTTTAATAACGATTGGTGCACCAACTTTTTGAATGTACTGTACTGCTTCTTCATAATCTGTAAAAGTTTCGTACGCCGCAGTTGGAATATCATACTTTTTCATAAGCTCTTTTGTAAAAGCTTTACTACCTTCAATAACAGCAGCCGCTTTATTCGGACCAAATACGCGAAGTCCCTCTTCTTTAAAACGATCAACAATTCCATTCATAAGCGGAATTTCTGGTCCAACGAAAGTTAACTCAACATTATTCTCTTTTGCAAATAAAACTAATGCATCAAAATCATTTTCATCAATATCAACTGGTGTTGCAACATCTCTCATACCTTCATTACCTGGTGCTACATATACCTTTTCTACTTTTTCAGATTGTGCAAACTTCCAAGCTAAAGCATGCTCACGCCCACCGCGGCCAATTACTAAAACATTCATATTTCATCCCCCAATAATTAAATAAGTACAAACTAGAAGCTATGCTCCTAGTTTGCTTTTTCATATCAATAAAAGGTTATCTCGACCAGACTTTTTAAACATCCATATCAATAAAGGTTTAAAAAGGAGGATTAAGAGAACCGAGCAGGTCGAGGCGCATTTGCCAGGAGGACACGGAGTGTAGCTTTCCTACATGAGTACCGCACTGGCGATGCAACGACGACATGCGAAGGTTATCTTAACCGGACTTTTTAAACATCCTCTATTAGTGTTTGAAATGACGTACGCCAGTGAACACCATAGCAATCCCATAAGTATCTGCCACTTTAATAGAATCTTCATCACGGATCGATCCGCCCGGTTGAATGATTGCTGTAATTCCTGCTTTTGCTGCTTCTTCTAATGTATCTGGCATTGGGAAGAAAGCATCAGATGCAAGCGCGCTACCTTGTGCTTTTTCACCAGCTTGTGCAATTGCGATTTTTGCAGAACCTACACGGTTCATCTGTCCCGCACCGACACCAATTGTCATATCATCTTTCGCTAAAACAATTGCGTTTGATTTCACATGTTTTACAACTTTCCAAGCGAGTTTTAAATCTTTCCATTCTTGCTCTGAAGGTTCACGTTTCGTTGGAATTGAAATTGTACTTTCATCTAATGATAACGTATCTTCCTCTTGAACAAGAAGTCCACCTTGTACAGAAGTTAGTTTTTTGCTTGCACTTGTCGCTTTTTCAATATTTATAGTTAATAAACGTAAGTTCTTCTTACTTTGCAACACTTCTAAAGCTTCTTGCGAGAACGAAGGTGCGATAACAATTTCTAAGAAAATTTCATGTAACTTTTCTGCTGTAGCTTTATCAATTTCACGATTTGCTGCAATAATACCGCCGAAGATTGATACTGGATCTGCTTCATAAGCACGAGTATATGCTTCGTGAATATTAGTTCCTACTCCAACACCACATGGATTCATATGCTTTACTGCTACTACTGCTGGTTCTGTAAATTCTTTTACGATGCTAAGCGCTGCGTCTGCATCATTAATATTGTTATACGATAATTCCTTACCGTGTAATTGTTCTGCGTATGCAACAGAAGACGTTGCTGCGAATGGCGCTTTATAGAAAGTTGCTTTTTGATGTGGGTTCTCGCCATAGCGTAAGTCTTGCTTTTTCTCAAATGTCACAGTTAATGTTTCTGGACTTTCTTCACCCATTTGCTCTGTTAAGTAGTTAGAAATTAACGCATCATACGCTGCTGTATGACGGAATACTTTCGCTGCTAGTTTACGTTTTGTTTCCTCTGCTACTTCACCGTTCTCTTTCAGTTCTGCTAACACAATATCATAATCTACTGGATCTACAATTACCGATACGAATTTATGATTTTTCGCAGCAGAGCGAATCATTGTTGGGCCACCGATATCAATATTTTCAATTGCATCAGCAAATGTTACATCAGGCTTAGCGATTGTTTCTTTAAATGGGTATAAGTTAACAACAACAAAGTCAATTGGCTCTATACCTAACTCATTCATTTGTGTTACATGTGTTTCATTATCACGAACTGCTAATAGACCACCATGAATATTTGGATGTAATGTTTTCACACGGCCATCCATAATTTCAGGGAAACCAGTTACTTCAGAAATGCCGATTACTTGTAAGCCATTTTCTTCTAGTAACTTTTTCGTACCACCTGTTGAAATAACTTCAATCCCTTGTTCTAGTAACCCTTTAACAAATTCTACTACTCCTGTTTTATCTGAAACACTTACTAATGCACGCTTTTTCATTTATCCTTCACCCCTGGTTGTATGTTAGTTAACAGTTGATTCTTTCACAGACTGAACAATTTGATTCACTGTATTTACGTATAATTTATGTTCAACTTGTTGAATTTTCTTTTGTAAGCTTTCTCTCGTATCCCCTTCAGAAACAACCACTGCTTCTTGTGCAATAATTGGCCCTGTATCCATACCTGCATCTACATAATGAATTGTTACTCCAGTTACTTTCACACCTGCTTCTAACGCTTGACCGACAGCATCTTTACCCGGAAAGCTCGGTAGTAATGATGGATGAATATTAATAATCTTCCCGCCGTATGCTTCTAGTAACGTCGGCCCGATTAAACGCATATATCCAGCTAAAATAACATAATCAATTTCATATTCTTCTAGCTTCTTTAATATCTCTTTTTCAAACGCTTCTTTTGACTCATATGCTTTCGCTGAAAAAGCAAAACACGGAATATGATGATAATTTGCCCGTCCAACAGCGCGTGCTTCTGGTTTATCACATACTAATAAACTAATTTCTGCATCCAATCTTTTTTCTTCTACCGCATTAACGAGAGATTGAAAGTTAGATCCGCTTCCAGAAGCAAAAACTGCTAATCTACTCATAGTGCTGTGCCCCCATTAAAAGTAACGCCAGCTCCTTGTATAGTACGTCCAATAATACGAGCCATTTCTCCTTGCTCTTCAAGAAGACGAACAACATCTTTTGCATCTTCTTCCTTCACTGCTACTACCATACCAATACCCATGTTAAAAATATTGAACATTTCTTTCTCTTCCAGTTTTCCAACTTCTTGAAGCAAACTAAAGATCGGCTGAATTTCCCAAGATCCTAGTTCAATCTCAGCACCGATTCCTTCTGGCAACATGCGTGGAATATTTTCAATAAATCCACCACCTGTAATATGCGCCATACCGTATACTTCATGTTTCTTCAATAGTTCTAAAATAGGTTTGACATAAATTTTCGTTGGTTTTAATAATTCTTCACCAAGAGGTAGTTCTAAGCGGCCATAAATACGCTCTAAAGATAGTTCCCCATCTTCTAATAACACTTTTCGTACTAAAGAGTAACCATTGCTATGAATACCGCTAGATGCTAAGCCAATTAGCACGTGACCAGCTTCAATCTTTTCACCTGTTACAATTTTCTTTTTATCAACAATCCCAACTGTAAAACCAGCTAAATCATATTCTTCCGTAGAATACATTCCTGGCATTTCAGCTGTTTCTCCACCGATTAATGCACAACCAGCTTGGCGACAGCCCTCTGATATACCTTTGACGATGTTTTCAATTTTACTAGGTTCAGCTTTACCACAAGCAATATAATCAAGGAAGAAAAGCGGCTCTGCTCCTTGGACAACAATATCATTTACACACATTGCTACTGCATCAATACCAATTGTGTCATGTTTATCTGCCATAAAAGCGAGCATCAATTTCGTTCCCACGCCATCTGTTCCAGATACTAATACAGGTTCTTCTAATGCAAATTTTGATAGATCAAACATACCTCCAAAACCGCCTAAACCGCCTAGTACTTCTTTTCTCATAGTTGTTTGTACGTGTTTTTTCATGCGAGATACCGCTTCATATCCAGCTTCAATATCTACTCCTGCTTGCTTATATGCATTCGCCATCGTTATTTACACCTCGTCTTTTAATTTCTCCCCATCCAGGGCGGGCTATTTTAAGAAAGGATCTAGCTCCTACATCAAAAGAAGTAGAAGCTTTTCTCACTTTTCTTATTTCATACTTTCTAAAAGCTCTTGCTCATAATCATAAAGAGCTGTTGGATAGTCCCCATTAAAGTAAGCCATGCATAGGCCGCCATATTTCCCTTCATATGGACGTCCAATTGCATCTACTAATCCATCTTCACTTAAAAATGTTAAAGAATCTGCTCCGATCATTTCACGGATTTCTTCTACTGTATGATTTGCTGCAATTAATTCTTTTCTCGTTTGAATATCAATACCATAGAAACATGGATATTTCAGAGGTGGTGAAGCAATTCTTACGTGAACTTCTGTCGCTCCAGCCTCACGAAGCATACGAACAATTCGTTTACTTGTCGTTCCTCTTACGATAGAGTCATCAATCATAACAACTCGTTTCCCTTCAACTACACCTCTTACTGCGGAAAGCTTCATCTTAACCCCTTGCTCGCGCAGTTCTTGAGAAGGTTGAATAAACGTACGTCCAACGTAACGATTTTTAATTAATCCTAACTCATATGGAATACCTGTCGCCTCCGCATAGCCAATCGCAGCTGAAATACTAGAGTCTGGTACACCAGTAACAACATCTGCTTCAATAGGAGCTTCTGCCGCTAAACGTTTCCCCATATTCTTACGTGCTGCATGGACGTTAACACCAGCAATATTTGAATCTGGGCGTGCAAAGTAAATGTATTCCATACTGCAAATTGCATGTTCTACATCATTTGTGAAACGATCCACGTGAATTCCTTCATCATTAATGACAAGTAATTCACCCGGTTCTACATCGCGAATGTATGTTGCACCTACTACATCAAAAGCACATGTTTCTGACGCTACAACGTAAGCATCCCCCATCTTTCCAATTGAAAGCGGACGGAACCCATTCGGATCTAATGCAACGATCATTTCATTTCCAGTTAGTAAAAGATACGCAAACGCACCTTTCACTTTATTTAAAGCCTCTTTTACACTTTCAATTAAAGAATCTTTCGTGCTACGTTTAATAAGATGTAAAAGTACTTCTGTATCTGAACTAGTTTGAAAAATACTGCCCTCTGCTTCTAATTCACGACGAAGCATTTTTGCATTAATTAAATTTCCGTTATGAGCTAACGCCATACTATGATCGGAAAAACGGAACAACAATGGTTGAACGTTAGCAACTTCACTTCCACCAGCTGTTGCATATCGTACATGTCCGATTGCTGATTTTCCATTTAATCCTTCTAGCTCACCTCTTGAAAACACTTCTGATATTAAACCTAACCCCTTGTGACCGACGATTTTTTCCCCATTATTTACGACAATGCCTGCGCCTTCTTGCCCACGGTGCTGTAAACTGTGCAATCCGTAGTATGAAACTTGTGCTGCATTTTCATGCCCCCAAATTCCGAAAACGCCACATTCTTCGTTTAACCCCTTTATTTCAGCAAGCATGGGATTGCCCCTTTCCAAGCCTTTCTCATTTCATCTACATTTGCTGTAAGTAATACTTCATTTTCTTCATTATGAATTGTTACTTCATTTGTACTTGTTACTTCTCCAACTTGGATTGCTTCTACCACTTTCTCAAACGCCTCTTTATTTTCACGTTTTACAGTTATCACGAAACGAGACTGTGATTCAGCGAATAATGCTGCTGTTGCTTCTCCATCTAATTTCACAGTAGCACCTAAGCCTTTAGCACCAATTGCACTTTCTGAAATCGCAACTGCTAAACCACCTTCAGCAACATCATGTGCAGATTGAACAAGACCAGCTTGAATTGCTTCTAATACTTGTTTTTGGCGTTTTAATTCTACATCTAAATCGATACTTGGTGATTGACCGAAAATTTTGCCGTGAATCATTTTCTGTAATTCACTTCCGCCAAACTCAGCTTTCGTCTCACCAATTACATACACTAAATCACCAGCTTGCTTAAACTCTTGTGTTGTTACATGTTTTAAGTCATGCACAAGTCCGACCATCCCAACAGTTGGTGTTGGATATACAGCTTCACCACTACGCTCGTTATACATCGATACGTTTCCGCCGATAACTGGTGTTTGTAATGTGCGACAAGCTTCACTCATACCGTCTACTGATTTCTCAATCTGCCAGAAGATTTCTGGTTTTTCTGGGTTCCCGAAGTTTAAGCAATCTGTAATTGCAAGTGGCTCTCCGCCAGAACATACGATATTACGCGCTGCCTCTGCTACTGCAATTTTACCGCCCATCTCTGGGTCTAGATAAATGTAGCGAGAGTTACAATCTGTCGTCATTGCTAATCCTTTTTCTGTACCGCGTACACGTACAACTGCAGCATCTGAACCTGGCGTAACAACTGTGCTTGTGCGAACTTGGTAATCGTATTGATCGTATACCCACTCTTTACTTGCAATTGTTGGTTGCTGTAATAAAGCGAATAACGTTTCTTTATAATTTTCTACTTTTGGCGTTTCCATTTTCATTGCTTGGAATTCAGCAAAGTATGCTGCTTCTTTTGATGGCTTATGATAAATTGGTGCTTCTTCTGCTAAAGCATCTGCTGGAACTTCAGCTACCTTTTCACCTTTATGGAATAAACGAAGCATTTTATCTTCTGTTACTTTCCCCATCGTAACCGCTGCAAGACCATACTTCTCAAATAAATCTACTATTTCTTGTTCTCTACCTTTTTTCACGACAATTAACATACGCTCTTGTGATTCAGATAGCATCATTTCATATGGTGTCATTCCTGTTTCACGCTGTGGTACATCATCTAAGTACATTTCAATACCCATTCCTGCTTTACTTGCCATTTCTGCAGATGATGATGTTAAACCAGCCGCACCCATATCTTGAATTCCAACAAGTGCATCGGATTGAATTAATTCTAAACACGCTTCAATAAGAAGCTTTTCCATAAATGGATCCCCTACTTGAACCGCTGGACGTTTCGCTTCTGAGCTTTCAGATAGTTCTTCCGACGCGAATGTTGCACCGTGAATACCGTCACGACCAGTTGATGCTCCTACGTACATTACTGTGTTACCAGCACCGTGCGCTTGCCCTTTTTTAATGTCTTCGTGGTTAATCAAACCTACGCACATTGCATTTACAAGTGGATTTCCTTCATAACATGGATCAAATTGTACTTCGCCGCCAACAGTCGGAATACCGATGCAGTTACCGTATCCTGCAATTCCTGCTACTACTTCTTCGAATAAATATTTCACACGTGGTGACTGTAATTCACCGAAACGAAGTGAGTTTAATAGAGCTACCGGGCGTGCTCCCATAGAGAATACGTCACGAATAATACCACCAACACCTGTTGCAGCTCCTTGATATGGTTCAATAGCTGAAGGATGGTTATGACTTTCCATTTTAAATACAACTGCTTGATTATCACCGATATCTACAATTCCAGCACCTTCTCCAGGTCCTTGCAGAACGCGCTCACCTGTAGTTGGAAACTTACGAAGAACTGGTTTCGAATTTTTATAACTACAATGTTCAGACCACATTACAGAGAATAACCCTGTTTCTGTATAATTTGGCAGACGACCTAAAATCTTTTCAACCATGGCAAACTCTTCGTCTGTTAGCCCCATTTCCGCATATATACGCTCTTCTTTAATTTGTGTTGGATTTGGTTCAAGCATTAACGACATATGTTTCCCTCCACTGTTTTAAGATAGATTGAAAGACTTTTAACCCTTCAGCACCGCCAAGTAATTCATCTACAGCACGCTCTGGATGTGGCATCATACCAAGTACATTTCCTTTTTCATTTACAATACCAGCAATATCTGAAACGCTACCGTTAGGGTTTTCTACGTAACGGAATGCGATTTGATTGTTCTCTTCTAATTGTTTAAGCGTCGCTTCATCACAATAGTAATTCCCCTCACCATGCGCGATTGGAATATTAATTACTTCATCTTTTCCATATTGTGATGTAAACATCGTTTCATTATTTTCAACACGCAACTGAACAGTGCGACACATAAATTTTAAGTTTTCGTTTCTCATTAACGCTCCTGGTAGTAATCCTGATTCAACAAGAATCTGGAATCCATTACATACACCTAAAATCGGCTTTCCTTGCTCAGCAGCTTTTTGCACTGCTTTCATTGCATTAGCAAAGCGAGAGATAGCACCGCAGCGTAAGTAGTCACCATAAGAAAATCCACCTGGTAGTAGAATTGCATCATATTCATCTAGATTCTCTGTATCGTGCCAAACGTAATCTACTTCTTCGCCAAGCTCATCTTTAATTGCATGGAACATATCGACATCACAGTTCGAACCCGGAAATACTATTACGGCAAATTTCACTGTGCGACAACCTCCTCAACTTCATAACGGAAGTCTTCCATTACAACGTTCGCTAATAGTTTTTCACACATTTCCTTTACCTTGCTATCTAAATCAGATACAGATTTATCAATTGTTAGTTCCATGTACTTTCCGATTCGAACATCTTGTACTTCTGTGAATGAAAGACTATGAAGTGCTCCTTTTACTGCTGTTCCTTGTGGATCTAATACGCTTTCTCTTAATGTTACATATACCTTAACTTTATACATGTGAAATTCCCCCTAAACGTTTTAAAATCTCTTCATAAGCATCTGTTAAATTTCCAAGATCGCGACGGAATACGTCTTTATCAAACTTTTCATTGCTCGTTTCATCCCATAAACGGCAAGTATCCGGTGAAATTTCATCCGCTAAAATGATTTCTCCTTCTTCCGTTACACCAAACTCTAATTTGAAATCTACTAATCTTACACGACAGCTTGCGAAATGATCAATCAACACTTGATTGATTTGTAGAGCCATATCTCGTAATACACTTACTTGCTCTGGTGATGCAACGTTTAATACACGAATATGATCTTCCGTTACAAGCGGATCTCCTAAATCATCATCTTTGAAGTAAAATTCTACGATTGGTTCTGCAAGTACAGTTCCCTCTTCCATTCCTAATCGTTTTGAAAGACTTCCTGCAATTACATTTCTTGTGACAACTTCTAAAGGAATAATACTCACTTTTTTAACAAGTTGTTCTGTTTCAGATAACTTCTCAACAAAATGTGTTTTAATTCCCACTTCTTGTAACTTTCTGAACAATAAAGTTGTAATTTCATTGTTCAAACGACCTTTTCCTGTAATCGTCTCTTTTTTCTCCCCATTGAAAGCAGTCGCACTATCTTTGTACTCTACCCAAACCATATCTGCTGATTCTGTACGATAAATTCTTTTTGCCTTACCTTCATACAGCAATTCTAGCTTTTGCATTTCGCAAGCCCCCTGTAGTTTGAAAAATGTGAATAATGTTTTTATAAAGAATGGCACAGAATGACTCTATTCTGTGCCATATGAAATTTTACGCTTCGTTTAATCCAAGGCGTTCAAAGATTGTATCAACGTGTTGCATATGATGCTCATAGTTGAAGCATTCATTAATTTCTTCTTGTGTTAACTTGCTTGTAATACGCTCATCAGCTTCTACAAGCTCTTTAAATTGTACTTGTGTTTCCCAAGCTTCCATCGCTTTAGGCTGTACGATATCATAAGCTTCTTCACGTACCATACCTTTGTCGATTAGTGTAAGCATTACGCGCTGAGAATAAATTAAGCCGTATGTTCTTGTCATATTGCGTTTCATATTCTCTGGGTATACAGTTAAGTTTTTAACGATATTACCAAAGCGATTTAACATGTAATTTAATGCGATTGTAGCATCTGGTAAAATTACACGTTCTGCCGAAGAGTGAGAAATGTCACGCTCATGCCATAATGGAACATTTTCGTAAGCTGTCATCATATAACCGCGGATAACACGAGCTAAACCAGTCATATTTTCAGAACCAATTGGATTACGTTTATGTGGCATTGCAGAAGAACCTTTTTGACCTTTTGCGAAAGCTTCTTCAACTTCACGTGTTTCACTCTTTTGTAAACCACGAATCTCAACTGCCATCTTTTCGATAGATGTTGCAATTAGTGCAAGTGTTGACATGTAGTGTGCGTGACGATCACGTTGCAATGTTTGTGTTGAAATTGGTGCTGCTTCTAATCCTAAGTTTTCACAAACATATTTTTCTACGAATGGATCGATATTTGCATATGTACCAACCGCACCAGATAGTTTACCAACACGAACTGTATCAGCAGCTTGTTTGAAACGCTCTACGTTACGTTTCATTTCTTCATACCAAAGACCAAGTTTTAAACCAAATGTTGTTGGTTCTGCATGAACACCATGTGTTCTTCCCATCATGATTGTGTATTTATGCTCTTTCGCTTTGTTAGCTAAAATGCTTACAAAGTTTTCTAAGTCTTTTAATATGATTTCATTCGCTTGTTTTAAAATGTAAGATAACGCTGTATCTACTACGTCTGTAGATGTTAAACCGTAATGAACCCATTTACGTTCCTCACCTAATGCTGGCGTTTCGGATACAGCACGAGTGAATGCAACTACGTCATGACGTGTTTCTTTTTCAATTTCATAAATACGATCAATATCAAATGATGCATGCTCACGAATTTTCTTAACATCTTCTTTTGGAATATCGCCAAGCTCAGCCCATGCTTCACAAGCTAAAATCTCAACTTCTAACCATGCTTTAAATTTGTTCTCTTCCGTCCAAATTGCACCCATTTCTGGGCGTGTATAACGACTAATCATCTTTTTCCCTCCAACAGTTGTTCTTGATGGTCCCAAATATGCAAACTCTTCGCTTTTTCTAGAGCGACTTCAATATTATCATTTAAAATATTAACATGCCCCATTTTTCGCTGTGCTTTTGCTTCTTCTTTTCCATACAAGTGTAAATAGCACCCGGTTAATCTATTCACTTGTCTTAGGACCCCTTCTATATGTTCGCCTAAAATGTTTACCATGACAACTGGTTTTAACAAATTTGTTTCTCCTAGAGGTAAATTACAGATTGCTCGAATATGTTGACCAAATTGACTCGTCTCACATGCATCCTGTGTATAGTGTCCTGAATTGTGAGGTCTTGGCGCTAATTCATTAATATAAATCTCACCATTATCTGTAGCAAACATCTCTACAGCTAGTGTTCCCACAAGTTCTAATTCATCCGCAAGTACCTTTGCATAAGCAATTGCTTTTTGAGAAAGCTCTTCTGTAATGCGAGCTGGAACGATAGATTCATGTAAAATGTTATTTACATGAATATTTTCTGCTACTGGAAACACTTTTGTTTCACCACTTACACTACGAATCACAATAACTGATACTTCTTTTTCAAAAGGCACCCATTTCTCTAAAATACATTCTGCTTTATCCACAAGATTTCTTGCTGTCTCAACATCAGCTTCACTTCTTAAAACAACTTGTCCTTTCCCATCATATCCACCTGTCGTCGTTTTTAAGACGGAAGGGAATGATAACTCAGCAATTGCTTCTGTAAGCTGATCTTGATTTTGAACTAATCTATACGTTGCTACTGGTAACCCAGCCTTCTCAATCGCATTCTTTTCTGTAAAACGATTTTGCGTTGTATTTAACAACTGACTACCTTGTGGTAAGTACGCATGTTTTTCAAGCCATTGTAAACATCTATAATCAATATTCTCAAATTCATATGTGACAACATCACTTATCTCTGCTAAATGCTGAATTGCTTTTAAATCATCATATAGTGCAACAATTTCAATATCAGCAACTTGTGCACATGGTGAATGCTTTGTAGGATCTAAAACAGCAATTTTATATCCCATTTCCTTAGCTGCCAATGCCATCATTCTTCCTAGCTGGCCGCCTCCAATAATACCGATTGTTTTTCCAGGTAAAATGATCCTCGTCATACTAGCTCACTACCTTCACGCACATCTTTTTCAATCGCTTCTCGTCTCAATTCTAATGCATCATGTATATCATCATGGAATGATCCAAGTATTTGTGCGGCAAGTAATCCAGCATTCGTTGAACCGGCTTTACCAATTGCAACAGTTGCAACTGGAACACCTCCTGGCATTTGGACGATGGATAATAATGAATCTAAGCCGTTTAATGCTTTTGATTGAACTGGAACTCCAATTACAGGAAGATTTGTCTTCGCTGCAACCATTCCTGGTAAATGTGCTGCTCCACCAGCTCCAGCAATAATAACTTTCAATCCACGTTCACGAGCCGTCTCTGCATATTCAAACATATAATCCGGAGTCCGATGAGCGGATACAACTTTTTTCTCATACGGTATATTTAATTCATCTAAAATGTCACAAGCATATTTCATTGTTTCCCAGTCTGACGTGCTTCCCATTATGACTCCAACTAGTGATTTCATATTAGAATCCCCCCGATTCAAATAAAAAAAGCCTGAAATAGAACAGTTTCTCTTTTACTATGAGAGAAAGCGCTCTACTCAGGCATACGTATCCCTTGTGAATAGAAAAATACCGAGTGACTTTCCCTCATAGTCTAACGAATAACGGTCGTTAGGTAGAGACTTGCAGGCCATATCCCCGCGATTATATGAGGTCTTATATTATTGTTTCTATGGTTATATTAACAATATTTCATAAACAATGTCAATAAATAATCGAATGTTTTTTTATTAGTAGTCAATAACGTTCGTGTTTTAGTTATATTCAAAAGAAGAATTGCAACTATATGCAAGAAGAAAAGGGAATTAGAATATATATTTCTAGAGATCTATTTTACGTATAATCGTTTAAATGGCACTTCAGTATGTTTTAAATCAATATATATGCACTCTTGTATTATTATAACGATTTAATTTCTAAGGAGGATAACTGTTAAAGAAAGAACTATGCTATTATCCTATTTATTTTTCTCTATTGCAGTAATTTCTGTAATTATTAAATACTTATTTATAGCATCTCATTATTTAAAATATATACTTATGATAGTAATAATTTGTCCTATTTTAAGTATTACTTTAGCGACATTAGGAAAATCAGGAACACAAAAAATCATTGCTATTATTTTAAACAGTCTCTATTTCATTCTTTTTTCGTCTTTAGCTTTATTAAATTTATGGATTATAGCCTTCGGTAAATAAAAATAAACACAAAAAAACCTAAGTCGAAACGACTTAGGTTTTTGCTTGGCGACGTCCTACTCTCACAGGGACAAGGTCCCAACTACCATCGGCGCTAGAGAGCTTAACTTCCGTGTTCGGTATGGGAACGGGTGTGACCTCTCTGCCATCATCACCAAACTATGAAGGCATATTCCTTCAAAACTAGATAACATTTGCTACATATTATATGGTTAAGTCCTCGATCTATTAGTATTCGTCAGCTCCACATGTCACCATGCTTCCACCTCGAACCTATCAACCTGATCATCTTTCAGGGATCTTACTAGCTTACGCTATGGGAAATCTCATCTTGAGGGGGGCTTCATGCTTAGATGCTTTCAGCACTTATCCCTTCCGCACATAGCTACCCAGCTATGCCCTTGGCAGAACAACTGGTACACCAGCGGTGCGTCCATCCCGGTCCTCTCGTACTAAGGACAGCTCCTCTCAAATTTCCTACGCCCACGACGGATAGGGACCGAACTGTCTCACGACGTTCTGAACCCAGCTCGCGTACCGCTTTAATGGGCGAACAGCCCAACCCTTGGGACCGACTACAGCCCCAGGATGCGATGAGCCGACATCGAGGTGC
>NZ_CP031068.1:277500-295000 GCF_008274905.1 Bacillus sp. JAS24-2 | reverse complement strand
CACAACAATATATAGCTGGTGAAGAAGAATATGTGACCAATTATATATACTTAGAAAACTTCGATCAGGAAATGAAAGAATTAGAAAAGCGTTTCGAATTAAAAACCGCACCAATAAATGAGTTCTCAACATCATGGCATCATCAAACTCCCGCCATGATTTATAAAGGGGATTTTAGCGAAGGCGATATTACTGATCCTTTATTTCCCCGTCATCCGACTTTTGAAAGCTTTTATGATACTGAATGTATACAACTTGTCCAAACAATATTTCAAAATGATTTCGACACATATAAATACAGCAAAGAATATCCATACTAACTTTAGTCTATTATCTTTGCTAAATAAAAAAGATACCTCATATATAAGGTATCTTTTTAACATTTCAATTATATAAATCATACTGTTTAACAGTCTCTATTCTCCACCTTGTTACCTTTTAATAGATTACATAACTTTTGCTTATCCGCCCATCCTACTCCGATTAAAACTAAACTCGCTCCCATTATTACTCTCCATGTCAGAGATTCATTTAATAGAATAATTGAAGTAACAATACTTATTAATGGTAATGCATTTAAATATAATCCACTTACTGATGCTGAAACTCTCTCTAGCGCTTTATTCCAAAACCAATATGCTAAAATTGTTGCTCCAATAACAAGGTATATTACACTAAGTCCCGTTTTCCAAGTTTCAACCTTTGGGAGACCGTAATAAAAAATTTCTACCAGTGCAAACGGTAAGAGAATAACAGCTCCAATAATTAAAGTTAATGTTGTAAAAACCTCGTTTGATAAATACTGTTCTTGTTTTGGCCGTTTTAGCAAAACTGTGTAGAAAGCAAATAGAAAAGTACTTAATAATATCAGTATATCTCCTATTAAAGACACTTCTTGATTAGCACTTTTAGATGGAATCGTAATAAAGAGTACTCCTATAGCACCCAATATAATTCCTATCCAATAATTCAATCGAATTTTCTCTTTCAAAAAGAGTGCTGAAAAAAGAATTGTAACTAATGGTAATGCAGCATCTATAATACTCACATGTAATCCACTTGTTAAAGAAATACCGTAGGATGTAAACATAAAATAACCAGCTACACCGGTAAAAGCTAACAAACTCATTCTTTTCCATGGAACTTTTTTATGTACAACTGATTTTTGCAGTTGCTTAAATGAGAATAGCATACAAATTCCACCTGCAAAGAAAAGACGAATAAACAACAAAGTAAACGGCTGAATAGATTCTAACGCCCATTTTGTTGGCGCAATGGCTGTGCCCCATAATATAACAGCCACTAATAACATGCATATTTCTTTCATAATCCCCCACACCCATCAAAAATATATGTTAACTACCTTAATTATAGATTTTTTCTAATGTAAAATCCTTTAAAAACACAAAAGGTTATGTTAAAAGAGCTAGATTGCTACTTTTGACATAACCTTTTTATATAAGATCACAAACATTCTTGTTACATCTGGACTATATTCTTATAAAGGTAATTCTTACCTTTATATTTTAAATAATAAAAATAAACACAAAAAAACCTAAGTCAAAATGACTTAGGTTTTTGCTTGGCGACGTCCTACTCTCACAGGGACAAGGTCCCAACTACCATCGGCGCTAGAGAGCTTAACTTCCGTGTTCGGTATGGGAACGGGTGTGACCTCTCTGCCATCATCACCAAACTATGAAGGCATATTCCTTCAAAACTAGATAACATTTGCTACATATTATATGGTTAAGTCCTCGATCTATTAGTATTCGTCAGCTCCACATGTCACCATGCTTCCACCTCGAACCTATCAACCTGATCATCTTTCAGGGATCTTACTAGCTTACGCTATGGGAAATCTCATCTTGAGGGGGGCTTCATGCTTAGATGCTTTCAGCACTTATCCCTTCCGCACATAGCTACCCAGCTATGCCCTTGGCAGAACAACTGGTACACCAGCGGTGCGTCCATCCCGGTCCTCTCGTACTAAGGACAGCTCCTCTCAAATTTCCTACGCCCACGACGGATAGGGACCGAACTGTCTCACGACGTTCTGAACCCAGCTCGCGTACCGCTTTAATGGGCGAACAGCCCAACCCTTGGGACCGACTACAGCCCCAGGATGCGATGAGCCGACATCGAGGTGCCAAACCTCCCCGTCGATGTGGACTCTTGGGGGAGATAAGCCTGTTATCCCCGGGGTAGCTTTTATCCGTTGAGCGATGGCCCTTCCATGCGGAACCACCGGATCACTAAGCCCGACTTTCGTCCCTGCTCGACTTGTAGGTCTCGCAGTCAAGCTCCCTTATGCCTTTGCACTCTACGAATGATTTCCAACCATTCTGAGGGAACCTTTGGGCGCCTCCGTTACACTTTAGGAGGCGACCGCCCCAGTCAAACTGCCCACCTGACACTGTCTCCCGGGTCGATAAGACCCGTAGGTTAGAATTTCAATACAGTCAGGGCGGTATCCCACCAGCGCCTCCACCGAAGCTAGCGCTCCGGTTTCAATGGCTCCCGCCTATCCTGTACAAACTGTACCAAAATTCAATATCAGGCTACAGTAAAGCTCCACGGGGTCTTTCCGTCCTGTCGCGGGTAACCTGCATCTTCACAGGTACTATAATTTCACCGAGTCTCTGGTTGAGACAGTGCCCAAATCGTTACACCTTTCGTGCGGGTCGGAACTTACCCGACAAGGAATTTCGCTACCTTAGGACCGTTATAGTTACGGCCGCCGTTTACTGGGGCTTCAGTTCAGAGCTTCGCTTACGCTAACCCCTCTCCTTAACCTTCCAGCACCGGGCAGGTGTCACCCCCTATACTTCGCCTTACGGCTTCGCAGAGAGCTGTGTTTTTGCTAAACAGTCGCTTGGGCCTATTCACTGCGGCTTTCCGTTAAGAAAGCACCCCTTCTCCCGAAGTTACGGGGTCATTTTGCCGAGTTCCTTAACCAGAGTTCTCTCGCACACCTTAGGATTCTCTCCTCGCCTACCTGTGTCGGTTTGCGGTACAGGCACCTTTTATCTCGCTAGAAGCTTTTCTTGGCAGCGGGGAATCAAAGACTTCGCTCCATAAGGAGCTTCCCCATCACAGCTCAGCCTTTATGATAAGCGGATTTGCCTACTTATCAGCCTAACTGCTTGGACGTGCACAACCAATCGCACGCTTCTTCTATCCTTCTGCGTCCCTCCATTGCTCAAACGATAAAGAGGTGGTACAGGAATATCAACCTGTTGTCCATCGCCTACGCCTGTCGGCCTCGGCTTAGGTCCTGACTAACCCTGAGCGGACGAGCCTTCCTCAGGAAACCTTAGGCATTCGGTGGACGGGATTCTCACCCGTCTTTCGCTACTCATACCGGCATTCTCACTTCTAAGCACTCCACCAGTCCTTACGGTCTGACTTCACTGTCCTTAGAACGCTCCCCTACCACTGATACCATTGGTATCAATCCGCAGCTTCGGTGGTGTATTTAGCCCCGGTACATTTTCGGCGCAGAGTCACTCGACTAGTGAGCTATTACGCACTCTTTAAATGGTGGCTGCTTCTAAGCCAACATCCTAGTTGTCTAAGCAACTCCACATCCTTTTCCACTTAATACACACTTTGGGACCTTAGCTGGCGGTCTGGGCTGTTTCCCTTTTGACTACGGATCTTATCACTCGCAGTCTGACTCCTAAGGATAAGTCATTGGCATTCGGAGTTTGACTGAATTCGGTAATCCGATGAGGACCCCTAGTCCAATCAGTGCTCTACCTCCAAGACTCTTACACTTAAGGCTAGCCCTAAAGCTATTTCGGGGAGAACCAGCTATCTCCAGGTTCGATTGGAATTTCTCCGCTACCCACACCTCATCCCCGCACTTTTCAACGTGCGTGGGTTCGGGCCTCCATTCAGTGTTACCTGAACTTCACCCTGGACATGGGTAGATCACCTGGTTTCGGGTCTACGACCACGTACTAAACGCCCTATTCAGACTCGCTTTCGCTGCGGCTCCGCCTCTTCAGCTTAACCTCGCACGGGATCGTAACTCGCCGGTTCATTCTACAAAAGGCACGCCATCACCCGTTAACGGGCTCTGACTATTTGTAGGCACACGGTTTCAGGATCTCTTTCACTCCCCTTCCGGGGTGCTTTTCACCTTTCCCTCACGGTACTGGTTCACTATCGATCACTAGGGAGTATTTAGCCTTGGGAGATGGTCCTCCCAGATTCCGACGGAATTTCACGTGTTCCGCCGTACTCAGGATACATTCAAGAGAGAACGAAGTTTCGACTACGGGGTTGTTACCCTCTACGACGGACCTTTCCAGGTCGCTTCGTCTACCTCGTTCCTTTGTAACTCCGTATAGAATGTCCTACAACCCCAAGAGGCAAGCCTCTTGGTTTGGGCTATGTTCCGTTTCGCTCGCCGCTACTCAGGAAATCGCATTTGCTTTCTCTTCCTCCAGGTACTTAGATGTTTCAGTTCCCTGGGTCTGTCTTCCTTACCCTATGTATTCAGATAAGGATACCATACCATTACGTATGGTGGGTTTCCCCATTCGGAAATCTTCGGATCAAAGCTTACTTACAGCTCCCCGAAGCATATCGGCGTTAGTCCCGTCCTTCATCGACTCCTAGTGTCAAGGCATCCACCGTGCGCCCTTTCTAACTTAACCAAACTAAAATTAAAAAATATGAGCTACACTGTTATCTAGTTTTCAAAGAACATACATTTATATATGAGAGATAGTTCTCTCAAAACTGAACAAAACGAAACACGGAAACTTATATTGATGAACAGCGTTCATCAATTCTCCATAGAAAGGAGGTGATCCAGCCGCACCTTCCGATACGGCTACCTTGTTACGACTTCACCCCAATCATCTGTCCCACCTTAGGCGGCTGGCTCCAAAAAGGTTACCCCACCGACTTCGGGTGTTACAAACTCTCGTGGTGTGACGGGCGGTGTGTACAAGGCCCGGGAACGTATTCACCGCGGCATGCTGATCCGCGATTACTAGCGATTCCAGCTTCATGTAGGCGAGTTGCAGCCTACAATCCGAACTGAGAACGGTTTTATGAGATTAGCTCCACCTCGCGGTCTTGCAGCTCTTTGTACCGTCCATTGTAGCACGTGTGTAGCCCAGGTCATAAGGGGCATGATGATTTGACGTCATCCCCACCTTCCTCCGGTTTGTCACCGGCAGTCACCTTAGAGTGCCCAACTTAATGATGGCAACTAAGATCAAGGGTTGCGCTCGTTGCGGGACTTAACCCAACATCTCACGACACGAGCTGACGACAACCATGCACCACCTGTCACTCTGCTCCCGAAGGAGAAGCCCTATCTCTAGGGTTTTCAGAGGATGTCAAGACCTGGTAAGGTTCTTCGCGTTGCTTCGAATTAAACCACATGCTCCACCGCTTGTGCGGGCCCCCGTCAATTCCTTTGAGTTTCAGCCTTGCGGCCGTACTCCCCAGGCGGAGTGCTTAATGCGTTAACTTCAGCACTAAAGGGCGGAAACCCTCTAACACTTAGCACTCATCGTTTACGGCGTGGACTACCAGGGTATCTAATCCTGTTTGCTCCCCACGCTTTCGCGCCTCAGTGTCAGTTACAGACCAGAAAGTCGCCTTCGCCACTGGTGTTCCTCCATATCTCTACGCATTTCACCGCTACACATGGAATTCCACTTTCCTCTTCTGCACTCAAGTCTCCCAGTTTCCAATGACCCTCCACGGTTGAGCCGTGGGCTTTCACATCAGACTTAAGAAACCACCTGCGCGCGCTTTACGCCCAATAATTCCGGATAACGCTTGCCACCTACGTATTACCGCGGCTGCTGGCACGTAGTTAGCCGTGGCTTTCTGGTTAGGTACCGTCAAGGTGCCAGCTTATTCAACTAGCACTTGTTCTTCCCTAACAACAGAGTTTTACGACCCGAAAGCCTTCATCACTCACGCGGCGTTGCTCCGTCAGACTTTCGTCCATTGCGGAAGATTCCCTACTGCTGCCTCCCGTAGGAGTCTGGGCCGTGTCTCAGTCCCAGTGTGGCCGATCACCCTCTCAGGTCGGCTACGCATCGTTGCCTTGGTGAGCCGTTACCTCACCAACTAGCTAATGCGACGCGGGTCCATCCATAAGTGACAGCCGAAGCCGCCTTTCAATTCCGAACCATGCGGTTCAAAATGTTATCCGGTATTAGCCCCGGTTTCCCGGAGTTATCCCAGTCTTATGGGCAGGTTACCCACGTGTTACTCACCCGTCCGCCGCTAACTTCATAAGAGCAAGCTCTTAATCCATTCGCTCGACTTGCATGTATTAGGCACGCCGCCAGCGTTCATCCTGAGCCAGGATCAAACTCTCCAATAAAGTTAGTTTGTCTAGCATCTAAAATAAAAATTGACGTTTCACGTTGTTTGTTTCGTTCAGTTTTCAAAGAACTACTTAGCCGCTCATTTGCGACTTCCTTATGTTAACACTTTCGTTATTTGATGTCAACTAAGTTTTTCATTTCATTTGTCGCTTGCGACGTTATTGTCATCGGCGACTTGTTCTATATTACACCCCTGTAGATCAATCGTCAATACCTTTTATCTTTTTTATTTTATAAATCATAAAAGCTTTGCCCTCTCTTAATTTCTAATACATCCTTAGAACTTCTTAAACTTATGTATTCAAATTAACAATCTGCAGCCTACACTCTCTAACTTAATACTAATACTTTTCTAAAGAATGAATGTGAGACCAAGTAAATATATATTAAGGATAGTATTTTTTCTTTTAGTACGTTCTCCCTCCTGCTCATCTCTAGGGGGATTATAAATAAAACACTTCTCTTCTTTACCTTTAAAAAAGGGAAAGAAATCTAATACCCTTAGGAGGCGTTATGAAATGCATGTTAATAAAAAGATAATTTATGTATCCCATGATGCCCATTTCCACGGAGCACAGCTACTTTCTTTACATACTATTAAGGCTCTTAAAGAAAACTTTGATTACTCTGTTGCAATTATTTCTATTGGATCCGGTATTTTAATTCCCGATTTTCAAAAGTACGGTCCTGTTTATTGTCTCGAGCAAGGTTATCAAACAGAAGAAAAGGTCGAATTATTAATAAAGGATTTATTATCACAGAATTTTACCCTCGCCATATGTAGCACTGTCATAAGTGGCGATATCGTCGCATTACTAGCTAGACAAAATATAAAAGTTGTTTCATTAATACATGAATTACCGCATTTAATACAACAGTACTCTGCTGAAGGGAAAGCTAAAAACATCGCTGAATTTGCTTACAAAGTTGTCTTCCCTTCACAATACGTATATGAAAAATTTCGTACAATCACTGAATTGGATCCTCAAAAATGTCACATTCTCCCTCAAGGTTTGTTTAACCACAATCCTTATAAGAACAATATTGCAAAAGCTAGAAATGAGTTACGTAAGAAGCTTAACCTGCCTCTAGATAGCAAAATCATCTTGGGTGTAGGCTTCGCAGATTATCGGAAAGGGATAGATTTATTCTCACTTATCTCTTACTCAGTAAGAAAGACTCACAAGGATATTTATTTCATTTGGGTAGGGAGAACAGACGTTCAATTCCTGAATACACTGCCCCCTAAATATAAAGCACATTTCACATTAGTCGATCCTACTCCCGATATCGGATTATATAACGCTGGGGCTGACTTATACTTATTAACTTCAAGGGAAGATCCTTTTCCAAATGTTGTTTTAGAAGCATTAGATGCAAAACTTCCTGTTATAGGGTTTAAAAATGCTGGAGGTTTTGAAGATGTTGTTACAGAAAAAACTGGTGCCTTAGTAGACTTTTTAAATTTACCCAAAATGCTAGAAAAAATATATGAATTTATTCATGATGAGGGATTACGATTACAAAAGGGAAGCTTTGGCCAAGAACTTATCGAAAAAAACTTCAATTTTCTTAATTACATTTATCAATTACTAGATCTTCTCGAACATAATTACAAAAAGATAAGTGTAATCATACCGAACTATAATTATGAAAAATACTTACCTGATCGAATCGAATCAATATTAAACCAAACCTACCCTCTTTACGAACTAATTTTCTTAGACGATGCCTCCACTGATCATAGCGTATCAACTTTTAAAAAGCTGCTTTCAAAAGAAAATAAGACCCACCTGAAGGTTCAACAGATTATTAATGATAAAAACTCTGGTTCTGTATTTAAACAATGGATAAAAGGAGTCTCTGCAGCAACTGGTGATTATATTTGGATCGCAGAGGCCGATGACTTATGCGATAAGACATTTTTACAAGAGGTGATACAGGGGTTTTATATAAATAACAATATTACCTTAAGTTACACACAATCAAAACAAATAGATGAACAAGGAAATGTATTGGCTAATCATTATTTAAATTACACAAATGATATCGATAAAGAAAAATGGAAAGCCCCCTATTTTCGAAAAGGCGTCGAAGAAATACAAGATACGTTACTTATCAAAAACACTATACCTAATGTTTCAAGTGTAGTTTTTAAAAATATAGATATGAAGAAAACGGAAAAACAGTTAGAGAAGTTCAAAATAGCTGGCGACTGGTTCTTCTATGTTTCTCTTCTTACAGAGGGAGATATTTACTTCAATCCAGCCCCCTTAAACTATCATAGACGACATTTAAATAGCGTAACGAGAACAGAAGATTCATACTCCCATTACAATGAAGTTGTGCAAATGCAAAATTTCATTAAAGAAAAATTTACTATCGACGACATTTCTAAAATGAAAATGTATACATATAGAAAGTATCTTAAAACATACTTAAAAATTTAAACGTGTGCTTTCTATGCCATCAATATCTCTTGTAAGGCGCTACTATTATTTAAGGGGGAATACTCTTTGAAAGACTTTATAGAGGAACATAAAGATTTAATTTCTCAAATCGCACACAGCTATAATGTAAATGCAAGTATCCATCCTGAGGATCATATCTTTCAGTTCATTGTCACTAATCCCGTCTTCCCATCAAAAAAAGAAGCGATAGATTATTACTTTAAAGATGGGCAAAACTCAGCACAAATGCTCTTAAACTTAATTACTTCCCTTTATCCTCCTACAGTCAATCCAATTAAATTGTTAGAATTTGCATCCGGATACGGCTGCGTAACACGTCATTTATTAAATCTACAAGCGAATTTGAGTATAACCGCTTGCGATATACACGAAGAGGCTATTTCCTTTATTGAAAACAAATTAAATAATTCTTCTATATTATCTCATCCTGAGCCTGAACAGTTAAAATTGGACTCCTCTACGTACGATATCGTTTTTTGTCTATCCTTTTTCTCTCATATGCCTGATACAACTTGGTTTCGTTGGCTGCAAACATTGTATAACGCTGTTTCACCTGGTGGTTTATTCATTTTCACAACCCATGGCTATCAAAGCAAAAAATACTTCGGGTTTCCAAATTTAAATGAAAAGGGCTATTGGTTTCTCTCTTCTAGTGAACAATTCGATTTAGATGTGAATCAATACGGACAAACGATAGTTAGTCCCTCTTACGTGTGTGACAAAATTAAATTATTACCCCATAACCCAATTATCAAAAAGTATACTGAAGGATTTTGGTGGGAACATCAAGACCTTTGGGTTATAGAAAAAGAAGTAAATTAATAACCCACGCTCTGCTTATATACAAGTAGAGTGTGGGTTATTATTTTTTACTATATAAGAACTCTTCAATCCATAGCTTATTTAATCTAATCCCATGTTTAAAATCTATTTTAGGTTCCCAATTCAATTCTTGTTTTACCTTATCAATATTTAAAATGATTTTTTGAACGTTCTCTTGTTTTTGTTTGTAACAGATAAAATCCACTTTTCTTTCTGTTATTTTCTCTAATTCCACTATAATTCGTTTTAAAGAAAGACCTTTGCCACTCCCTATGTTGTATACGCAAGATTTCAATTGATTTAATTGTGCTAGTTGTATAGTAATTTCAACTAAATCATCGATATAAATATAATCTCTAATAATTTCCTCCGGATTCCCATATATATGAATCCTTTCATTACTGAGATGCTGGTACAAAAAACAATTTATCGCCCCTACTTTTTTTAAGGGGTTTTGGTATTTTCCATACGGATTAGAATATCTACATACAACATAATCTATTCCATATTTTCTCTTATAAAAATACAAATAATTCTCCAGCGAAACTTTTGTTATTCCATACGGGGAAAGTGGTCTTAATGGATGTTTCTCATCAATAGGCAAATATTCAGGTTCACCATAAACTGTGCCTCCCGAAGAAGCCAATATAATTTTTTTAATACGAAAATCTTTAACACTTTCCATGAAATTAAGAAAAAATAGACTGCTATTAATATCACCGAAAACATCTTCAATTGAAGTTGCTACGTTAGACGTCGCAGCTAAATAAATAATAATATCTATATTCACTAAAGCCTTATATATATCCTCAACATTTTCTAAATCACCTTTAATAAATTCAACTTCACTTATAATATTTTGAGGAAAATTATTTATATGTCTGGAAAATACTTTTACATTTTGCCCCTGTTTCAATAAACCCAATGCGAGGTTGATACCAATGAAACTATTTCCACCTACTATTAAATAATTATTCTTCCTCATAATATCATCTCTCTAGTAATAAATTTTTCCTATCGTCAAACTTAAAAATATACACAAATAAACTGGATCATTTTGATTATTCATCCTCTTATCATTGTATGTTTGTTATAAATTTTCATTATCTTTATTTTCTATTTTCATTTTATAATAGCTTCCTTATTCAGGTTGACTGCAAAAACACTCATAATATTTACTCATCCCCATGAATATATTTAATAAACAATCCTCACTTGTTTACCCCATAAAAAAGCTTCTACATACACAAAGTTCTCAAAAAAGGAGCGCTAAACTCATGAAAAATATAAATCAAGAACTTTTAAATCATGTAATCCTACATAAAGATCGAATTCCGCATTACCATAAAGACTTTCCCCTTATACTATTTTGGAGTCATAGAAGCGGATGCACCTCATTAGCTAATTGGTTCTTTTTTCAAATTGGATTATTTACTGAAGCAAAGAAATACAATGACTTTATTCATTACTATGAGTTCTGGGTGTATAAAAACAGTACAAATTACATTCAACAATTACAAAATAGTCTTCTAGAGGCTAAAAAAAATGTTTGTAAACTTGTACGAAATCCTTATACAAGAGCTGTCAGCTCATTTTTATTACTTGCTGACAATCCATATGCTAGCCCACAATGGGAAAGCATCCGTCATTATTTTTATAATGATAAATATAGTAATCAAGGAATATCATTTAAACAATTTTTATATTACGTTCAGGCATTCGATTCCAATTCCCTAGCATTAGATATACATTTTAGTCAACAATACGTCCCTGGTGAAGAAAATTTCATTCAATGCTATATCCCTTTAGAAGATTTTAATACACAAATCACCAAGATGGAACACATGTACGATTTGATGAAATCCCCTTTAGCACTTTTTACAAATTCAGATCATCATCGTGCTCACAAGATGATTTATGCAGGAAGCTATGCAGAACTTAGCATTACAGATCCAGGCTTTCCCCGATTTCCAACATACGAAAGCTTTTATGATAAAGAAACTATGGATTTAGTTACAGAAATATACGCACAGGATTTTGAAATGTACCCATACACGAAAGGGATATTTTAAGTCTATACATTTTTCCACGAATAAAAGCTGATACATCGCATAGCATAAAGTGAAACTTTAATTCGAGTGGGAGTTCTCTCCAACTAATTATTCCCTTCTCCTAATCGTAATTTTAAGAGATACCTAACTTTCACCCATTTCCTTTAATTTCGCCGATTGTTGACGTGTATCATACTTTCCATACATAGATTGCATTTATTAACATAGGAGGGATATCGTGTGGAAATCAATTTGAAACACAATAATGGGTACTGCGTTATTTGCGAAAAGAAAGCTACATTTATAGAGCATAATGATTGGCTTAGAGATCATTATTTATGTTCTACATGTAACTCTATACCAAGGCAGCGAGCTTTAATCCATGCTTTACATACATTTTTTCCAAAATGGGATTCCTATAATATTCACGAATCCTCTCCTGGAGGAATTACGACTCAGCTACTATTAAAAAACTGTAAAAACTATACTTATTCTCAATACTTTAGAAATTATCCTCTTGGCCAATACTTTCAAGGTATTAGATGTGAGAACTTAGAAGACATGACTTTTGAAAATGAATCTTTTGATTTATTCATTACTCAAGACGTTTTTGAGCATGTAATGACGCCAAACAAAGCCTTTAAAGAAATAGAACGAGTATTAAAACCTGGCGGTGCTCATGTATTTACTGTCCCTTGGTATCATACACTCACAAAAACTGTGCAAAGAGCAAGAATGAATAAAGAGGTGATTGAATATATTGAAGAGCCCATTTATCATGGAAACCCTATTGATGAGAATGGATCTTTAGTAACGTTCGATTGGGGGCAGGATATGATTGAATATATTTATACACATGCAAACATGTATACAATTGTTTTTTTACAAAAGGATAGATCACTAGGGTTAGATGCTGAATTTTTACATGTTTTCATTAGTAAAAAGCAAGAAAATAAAGTTTAATCACTATATAATTCGGAGGTTTAACAAATGAATAACTTTAAGTTAGGAAGTGATTTTGATCATCTTGTTAATTCAGTATCTGATGCCGAACTTCTAAATTTATTTATACAAAGTTGTTCACAAACAACGATAAATGGGGTTCCCGTACCTAGATTTCCTCCTGAAGAAATTCAAAAACAATTTGTAGGTGCTTCCTATGAACATGCTCTTTACGAAGCATATTTGTTTTATAGCCATATAAAAGAATACGCCCAAAATTTAGGAGTTCCCTTGAATAAAGAAAGTAAAGTTTTAGACTTCGGATGCGGATGGGGAAGAATTATACGCTTCTTATTTAAAGATGCCTCTGATCAAAATTTACTTGGCATTGATGTCGATCCTGCGATGATCACACTTTGTAATGAAACACTAGGAAGAGGGATATATAAAACAGCAAGCCCACATCCCCCTGTAGATTTTATTAGCGACAATTCATTAGATATCATATTCGCTTATTCTGTATTCTCACATTTATCCGAAGCAACTGCCGAAAATTGGGTAAAAGAATTTTCAAGAGTTCTTCGCCCTGGTGGAATCTTCATCGCAACAACACAAGCGCGCTATTTTCTTGATTTTTGTCAACAATTCCAAGAACATCCTGAATTAATTCAAACAGGATGGCATAAAACTTTATCTCAAGCTTTTCCAGATATACATCGCGCCATCTCGGATTATGAAAACGGCAAATTTGTTCATAGTCCTACTGGTGCAGGGGATGTTAGAAATAGTAGTTTTTACGGAGAAACCGTTATACCTAGGACTTATATTGAAAATCATTATGAGAAATATTTAAAGCTACAAGACTTTTTTGATGATGTAAATCGATTACCACAGGCCCTCTTTGTCCTTCAAAAAATTTAATTCCTTTCATTCAACATAATAAATTTCATGACGAAAAGTACTTTCTATTTCATATATATATCAAATTACCTAATACTCTCTTATTAAGTAAGCTTAAAAAATCCAATACATACCATAAAAAAAACAGTAAACAGATAACATATCTCTTATTTTAAAATTGCTTCACCAAATCAAGAATAACTTCCCAACACTTGAACTACGAAAAACACGAGGGGGATATAACTTGAAAATAATCGCTTTTTACTTACCACAATTCCATCAAATTAAAGAAAATGACCGATGGTGGGGGAAAGGATTTACTGAATGGACAAATACTAAAAGTGCACGACCTTTATTTTCAGGACATTATCAACCTAGGGAACCTTATCAAGATTTTTATTACGACTTAACTACCCCCTCCGTAAGAAAGTGGCAAGCAAAAATCGCTAAAGCATACGGTATATATGGTTTTTGTTATTATCATTACTGGTTTAAGGGAAAAAGACTATTAGAAACACCCTTTAATGAGGTACTAAAGATGAAAGAACCTGACTTCCCTTTTTGTCTTTCTTGGGCAAATGAACCATGGACAAAATCTTGGGATGGTCTCGATAAACATATATTAATGCCTCAAGACTACGGAGATATATCTGATTGGAAGGAACACTTTGATTATTTATTACAGGCTTTCCAAGATGAGAGATATATTTATATAGATGATAAACCTCTATTCATTATTTATCGTCCAGGACATATTCCTGATTGTGAAAAAATGCTTAATTACTGGAATGCATTAGCGCGAGAAAATGGTTTAAAAGGTATATACTTTGCTGAAACATTAAACAGTTTTCCACTACCTAATATAAATGGATTCGATGCTAGCATTCAGTTTGAACCTTTCTATACAATTGCCCATGATAGCTCTTCAGACATAAATAAGGTAATATATGATTCTGATATGCAATTAAACGTTTGGGACTACGATAAAGTATGGATGTATATATTACAACGATCGCTCCCAAAGAAAAAAACATTTCCTGGTGCTTTTGTTGATTGGGATAATACTGCACGACGTAAAAACGCGAATAGCAGCATCTTTGTAGGTTCTACCCCTGAAAAGTTCACCATATATTTAAGCAAGCAAATTCATCGGACTTACTCTTTTTATAACAGCGAGTTTTTATTTATTAACGCATGGAACGAGTGGGCGGAAGGAACTTACTTAGAGCCAGATAAAAAATATGGATTTTCTTATTTAGAAGGGGTTAAAAATGCAATTGATAGAGGTATGAAAGCATACAAAAAAGACGAGTCATTCTGACTCGTCTTAAAGTTGCTTGGCGACGTCCTACTCTCACAGGGACAAGGTCCCAACTACCATCGGCGCTAGAGAGCTTAACTTCCGTGTTCGGTATGGGAACGGGTGTGACCTCTCTGCCATCATCACCAAACTATGAAGGCATATTCCTTCAAAACTAGATAACATTTGCTACATATTATATGGTTAAGTCCTCGATCTATTAGTATTCGTCAGCTCCACATGTCACCATGCTTCCACCTCGAACCTATCAACCTGATCATCTTTCAGGGATCTTACTAGCTTACGCTATGGGAAATCTCATCTTGAGGGGGGCTTCATGCTTAGATGCTTTCAGCACTTATCCCTTCCGCACATAGCTACCCAGCTATGCCCTTGGCAGAACAACTGGTACACCAGCGGTGCGTCCATCCCGGTCCTCTCGTACTAAGGACAGCTCCTCTCAAATTTCCTACGCCCACGACGGATAGGGACCGAACTGTCTCACGACGTTCTGAACCCAGCTCGCGTACCGCTTTAATGGGCGAACAGCCCAACCCTTGGGACCGACTACAGCCCCAGGATGCGATGAGCCGACATCGAGGTGCCAAACCTCCCCGTCGATGTGGACTCTTGGGGGAGATAAGCCTGTTATCCCCGGGGTAGCTTTTATCCGTTGAGCGATGGCCCTTCCATGCGGAACCACCGGATCACTAAGCCCGACTTTCGTCCCTGCTCGACTTGTAGGTCTCGCAGTCAAGCTCCCTTATGCCTTTGCACTCTACGAATGATTTCCAACCATTCTGAGGGAACCTTTGGGCGCCTCCGTTACACTTTAGGAGGCGACCGCCCCAGTCAAACTGCCCACCTGACACTGTCTCCCGGGTCGATAAGACCCGTAGGTTAGAATTTCAATACAGTCAGGGCGGTATCCCACCAGCGCCTCCACCGAAGCTAGCGCTCCGGTTTCAATGGCTCCCGCCTATCCTGTACAAACTGTACCAAAATTCAATATCAGGCTACAGTAAAGCTCCACGGGGTCTTTCCGTCCTGTCGCGGGTAACCTGCATCTTCACAGGTACTATAATTTCACCGAGTCTCTGGTTGAGACAGTGCCCAAATCGTTACACCTTTCGTGCGGGTCGGAACTTACCCGACAAGGAATTTCGCTACCTTAGGACCGTTATAGTTACGGCCGCCGTTTACTGGGGCTTCAGTTCAGAGCTTCGCTTACGCTAACCCCTCTCCTTAACCTTCCAGCACCGGGCAGGTGTCACCCCCTATACTTCGCCTTACGGCTTCGCAGAGAGCTGTGTTTTTGCTAAACAGTCGCTTGGGCCTATTCACTGCGGCTTTCCGTTAAGAAAGCACCCCTTCTCCCGAAGTTACGGGGTCATTTTGCCGAGTTCCTTAACCAGAGTTCTCTCGCACACCTTAGGATTCTCTCCTCGCCTACCTGTGTCGGTTTGCGGTACAGGCACCTTTTATCTCGCTAGAAGCTTTTCTTGGCAGCGGGGAATCAAAGACTTCGCTCCATAAGGAGCTTCCCCATCACAGCTCAGCCTTTATGATAAGCGGATTTGCCTACTTATCAGCCTAACTGCTTGGACGTGCACAACCAATCGCACGCTTCTTCTATCCTTCTGCGTCCCTCCATTGCTCAAACGATAAAGAGGTGGTACAGGAATATCAACCTGTTGTCCATCGCCTACGCCTGTCGGCCTCGGCTTAGGTCCTGACTAACCCTGAGCGGACGAGCCTTCCTCAGGAAACCTTAGGCATTCGGTGGACGGGATTCTCACCCGTCTTTCGCTACTCATACCGGCATTCTCACTTCTAAGCACTCCACCAGTCCTTACGGTCTGACTTCACTGTCCTTAGAACGCTCCCCTACCACTGATACCATTGGTATCAATCCGCAGCTTCGGTGGTGTATTTAGCCCCGGTACATTTTCGGCGCAGAGTCACTCGACTAGTGAGCTATTACGCACTCTTTAAATGGTGGCTGCTTCTAAGCCAACATCCTAGTTGTCTAAGCAACTCCACATCCTTTTCCACTTAATACACACTTTGGGACCTTAGCTGGCGGTCTGGGCTGTTTCCCTTTTGACTACGGATCTTATCACTCGCAGTCTGACTCCTAAGGATAAGTCATTGGCATTCGGAGTTTGACTGAATTCGGTAATCCGATGAGGACCCCTAGTCCAATCAGTGCTCTACCTCCAAGACTCTTACACTTAAGGCTAGCCCTAAAGCTATTTCGGGGAGAACCAGCTATCTCCAGGTTCGATTGGAATTTCTCCGCTACCCACACCTCATCCCCGCACTTTTCAACGTGCGTGGGTTCGGGCCTCCATTCAGTGTTACCTGAACTTCACCCTGGACATGGGTAGATCACCTGGTTTCGGGTCTACGACCACGTACTAAACGCCCTATTCAGACTCGCTTTCGCTGCGGCTCCGCCTCTTCAGCTTAACCTCGCACGGGATCGTAACTCGCCGGTTCATTCTACAAAAGGCACGCCATCACCCGTTAACGGGCTCTGACTATTTGTAGGCACACGGTTTCAGGATCTCTTTCACTCCCCTTCCGGGGTGCTTTTCACCTTTCCCTCACGGTACTGGTTCACTATCGATCACTAGGGAGTAT
>NZ_CP031068.1:267500-275000 GCF_008274905.1 Bacillus sp. JAS24-2 | reverse complement strand
CCAAATATATTCAAGTTAATTTGAACTCTAGACTTAACTTGTGTGGACGTTTTCCTCCAACAAAACTAGCAACCTTATTTTAACAAATACTAGTATATAATTAGAGAGTTGTTGTACTATCAATAAAACTCTATTAGAAGCAGGTGAAGATATGAAAGATATACGTATCCTTATAGCAGACGACGATAAAGAAATCCGAAATTTATTAAAAATATATTTAGAACGAGAATTATACATGGTAGACACTGCAATCAACGGCGAAGAAGCCTTGCATTTATTTAATCAAAATAAATATAACCTCGTTATATTAGATCTTATGATGCCCAAAATAGATGGAATCGAGGTATGTAAAAAACTTAGAGATAAAACTAACGTACCTATATTAATGCTCACAGCTAAAGATCACGAAGTTGATAAAATTTTAGGTTTAAGCATTGGTGCTGATGATTATATTACGAAACCTTTCAGCATTCACGAAGTAATTGCACGAGTAAAAGCTCTTATGCGGCGTTTTTTAGTTCTCGGAAGTAACAATACTGCTCAAGAAAAAACAACTTTATCTTTTAAAGGACTAACTATCAATTTAAATACATACACAGTTCATACAAACAAAGAAGAAATTAGCTTAACCGGAAAAGAATTGGAACTGTTAAAATTCTTTACTTCAAACCCAGGGCAAGTATTTACAAAAACACAGCTCTTCCGAAATGTGTGGGACGATAATTATATAGAAGATGACAATACCGTTATGGTACATATTCGAAAACTTAGAAAGAAAATAGAAATTGACCCTTCCAATCCAAAATTTATTCAGACTATATGGGGAATTGGTTATAAGTTTGTAGGTGAAAAGCTTGAAGACTGATAAAACCCTCTTCCTTATTTCATTACAACTTATCATTTGCGGGATTTTAAACATACAAATGGGCCCAAGATTAAAAATGTCTTTATTTATTATCCTTATCTTAATTACAATTTATCTCTTCTTTTCAAGAATACAATTCATTCAACATCGTAAAGCAATGGATACTAAATTAAGTCGTGTACTAAAAGGAAACTTACAAACGAGATTATTCACAAGCAATGACCACTCATTACATAATATCGTTTTTTCAATAAACGAGCTAATAGCTAAATTAGAGCAGGTTCAGATTGAAGCCAAAAGATCCGAGGAATCCAGAAAACAACTTTTGTCTAGTATCTCCCACGATATACGAACACCACTCACCTCCATCATCGGATATATAGATGCTTTGAAAGACGGAGTTGCTGCTTCTGAAATAGAAAAACAAGAATATCTTAAAATACTCTATATGAAATCAAATAACTTAAAGCACCTAGTTGATGAAATATTCAATATGGCGAAGCTAGACGCTAATGAATTTCCACTAAAAGAAGAAGAACTCGACTTTTCTGAAGTTACTAGAGAAGTTTTGATTGAATTTTTACCTGAGCTCTCAAAACATAACATCGAACTGCAAATTCTCATACCAGATTCTACTTGTCCTATCATCGCAGATCATCTAAGCATTATGCGGATTATCGGTAATTTAATGAAAAATGCAATTTATTACGGAAAGGATGGGAAAACAATAGGAGTCGAACTGCTAGAAGCTGATGCAGAATACAAACTTCATATTTGGGATCAAGGCCCTGGTATTCCAAAACATGATTTACAAAACATATTTGAGCGAATGTACCGAAGCGAACAATCAAGAAACTCTTCATTTGGTGGTAGCGGTCTCGGACTCTCTATTTCTAAAGCACTCGTTGAAAAAAATGGTGGGCATATATGGGTTGAAAGTACTCCATGGAAACGAACTACTTTTGGCTTTTCTATTCCAAAACACAATACTTTTAAGAAATAGTTAAGAAATGATTAATATGCAGTTAAGCCTTCCTTTTTATGATGTAAGTAAGAACTTATAGAAAGCAGGTGTCTCCTATAAATACAATTATAAAAACGACTAACCTTACTAAAGTATATGGCAATCAAAAATCAGTAGATAATTTAAATATTAATGTTCAACAAGGAGAGATTTATGGCTTCATAGGCCGCAACGGTGCTGGTAAAACAACAACCATTCGTATGCTGCTTAGTCTTATAAAACCTACAAGTGGAACGATTGAAATATTCGGAGAGAACTTATTCCAAAATCAAAAAGATATTTTAAGCAGAATTGGTTCTATAGTTGAAGTTCCAGGATTTTATGAAAACTTAACTGCAAAAGAAAACCTACTAATTAATGCAAAGATAATTGGGGTTCACAAAAAGAATGCTATCGAAGAAGCATTAGAAATAGTAGGCTTGCAGCATGAGACAAAAAAGTTAGTAGGAAAGTATTCTTTAGGAATGAAGCAACGCTTAGGAATTGCACGCGCTCTTCTCCATTATCCTGAGCTACTCATATTAGATGAACCAACTAACGGACTAGACCCTATTGGTATTAAAGAAATGCGAAAACTTATTCATTCTTTAGCTCAAGAAAGAAATATAACAATACTCATTTCTAGTCACATATTAGCCGAGATAGAACAGTTGGTCGATCGTATCGGAATTATTCATGAAGGAAAGTTACTAGAAGAAGTTTCTCTTGATACGCTGCGCAAAGCAAACCGTAAGTACATAGAGTTTCAAGTGAATAATGACGATAAAGCTGTGATGTTATTAGAAAATCATCTTCAAATTTTTGATTATGAAGTACATGATGAAGGAAATATTCGTATTTACTCTCATTTTGGACAACAAGGATACATAAACAGAACGTTTGTTCTTAATGGTATTGAAGTATTAAAAATGATGATAAGCGAAGATAGACTAGAAGATTATTTCACCAAACTAGTTGGAGGTGGAACAATTGGTTAATCTACTCTATACAGAACTCTTAAAACTAAAACGCTCTAATATGTTTTTAATTAGCATTATTGGTGCTGGTGTCGCACCTTTCTTAGTTGTAGTAGCCTCTTATATACATATAAAAACAAAACAGCCTACTCCAACTATTTGGTTCCATCAATTATTCACTGACGTTAACTTATATACTACTTTAGTTATAGGATTCCCCTTATATGGAGTAGTGGTTGCATATTTGCTTACCCGCGAATATGCAGAAGATACACTGAAAAATTTACTAACTATCCCCGTGTCGCGCATTAGCTTTATTATAAGTAAATTCATCATTCTCTTTCTTTGGATTATGATGCTAACTTTAGTCGCTTGGGCACTTACTTTAATATTAGGGCTATTGGGGAACTTCCCTGGCTTTAACATTTCTTTACTTTTAGGTTCTTTCCTAGAATTTTTAATATGTGGTGGACTTCTCTTTCTATTGTCTTCACCTATTGTGCTACTAACTCTTGTAATGAAGAGCTATGTACCGCCCATTATATTAACAGTCATTATTACAATGACTAATCTTATGCTCGTAAACTCCAAGCATAAAGATTTATTTCCGTGGACCGCTACTCTAGATATCGCAAATAACGAATTACAACCGACATATCCACCAGAGTATTCTTATATCATCATTGCAGTAACGACAATTTCCGGATTTATTGCAACACTATTCTATTTTAAAAAAGTAGACATTCATTAATTTGTAGGAGTGAAACTATGAGCGATATCATTATTGCCTTCATACTCGGTATTGTAGAAGGATTAGCTGAATTTTTACCTATATCCTCTACTGGCCATCTTATATTAGTCGGGCATTTATTAGGCTTTGAGGGAGAAAGAGCGAAAACGTTTGAAATTGTTATTCAGCTAGGCGCAATTTTAGCCATTGCAATTTTATATCATAAACGTCTCGTTTCTTTATGTAATATTAAGCCACTTCTACAGAAAGAAAAAAATTCAACGCGTTCCATGTATTTCTTGGCGTATTTCCGGCAGTGGTTGCTGGTTTGCTACTACATGATATTATTAAAACATACTTATTCCAGCCATACACTGTTGTGATTGGACTTGTAGCAGGTGCAATTCTTATGCTCTTTGCAGAAGTAAAAAAGAAAGAGGCAGCAGCCTATTCACTGGACGATTTAACATACCGCCAAGCTTTAACAATCGGATTATTTCAGTGCTTAGCAGTATACCCTGGCTTCTCTAGAGCTGGCTCTACTATCTCTGGAGGTCTATTAGCAAAAGTAAATTATAAGACTGCATCTGAATTCTCTTTTCTAATAGCTCTTCCTGTAATGATTGGGGCTACAGGCTTAGACTTACTAAAAAGTTGGAAGTATTTAAGTGTCGATGACATCCCTATGTTTGCGGTAGGATTCATTACCTCTTTTATAGTAGCGATGCTAGCGGTAGTAACTTTTCTAAAGCTTTTAGAGAAGATAGGTTTAAAACCTTTTGCGTACTATCGTATTTTGTTGGCTATCTTATTTACGCTTTTCGTATTGCTATAGATTCATATAAGTCACATATTATTAAACTGATATTCAATTTAGAATATCAGTTTTTTCATCTATTTTAACTCTAGTATTACTCACTTCAATATGGCATAGTGATAATAAACTACCATTCATAATCTGAACGTTCTTTAAGTAACTACATCCTTTATCATAAAATGCAATTGGAAAATTAAAGATCCCATATATGTACAGAACATATTTACAAACTATATTCACTCCACATAGTATCTTTTTAATTTGCAACACACCGCTACAACTTTTAAATGAGTACAAAGACATACTAAATAAGTAAGTAAGTAAATTTCCTAGGAATTATAAAGAGACTAAATATGAATTAGAGTGAGGTAACAATAAAAATGAATCAATTAGCACAGACATATTGGGATACTTATTGGGGAAACAACAAAAAACCAGAATCTGTTACAGCTTGGCAATTTGGGGATGCCCCTAATTATCTTGCACAACTAGTAATTGACGGTATTAAAACCGCTACATGCTCCGGTCACATTTTTTATGAATTAGAACATGAATCACTACCGACTACTATTGATTATAGTATTATACTCAATAGTAATGATGAACCTGTAGCTATTATTAAGACAATAGAAGTAACTGTAACACCAATGAATGAAGTAAGCGAAGAATTCGCTATCGCTGAAGGCGAAGGAGATCGTACTTATAATTACTGGAGAGACACCCATGTTCGTTTTTTTACAAAGGAACTAAATGAGCTTGGTCTTAATTTCTCTGAAGATATGTTACTCGTCTGTGAGCGTTTTGAACTTGTTGATGTGAACAATAAAGTGAAATTTTAATAAACTGAGATTTACCAGCCATTCTTATTTTTATAAAACACAAAAAAGACGAGTCATTCTGACTCGTCTTAAAGTTGCTTGGCGACGTCCTACTCTCACAGGGACAAGGTCCCAACTACCATCGGCGCTAGAGAGCTTAACTTCCGTGTTCGGTATGGGAACGGGTGTGACCTCTCTGCCATCATCACCAAACTATGAAGGCATATTCCTTCAAAACTAGATAACATTTGCTACATATTATATGGTTAAGTCCTCGATCTATTAGTATTCGTCAGCTCCACATGTCACCATGCTTCCACCTCGAACCTATCAACCTGATCATCTTTCAGGGATCTTACTAGCTTACGCTATGGGAAATCTCATCTTGAGGGGGGCTTCATGCTTAGATGCTTTCAGCACTTATCCCTTCCGCACATAGCTACCCAGCTATGCCCTTGGCAGAACAACTGGTACACCAGCGGTGCGTCCATCCCGGTCCTCTCGTACTAAGGACAGCTCCTCTCAAATTTCCTACGCCCACGACGGATAGGGACCGAACTGTCTCACGACGTTCTGAACCCAGCTCGCGTACCGCTTTAATGGGCGAACAGCCCAACCCTTGGGACCGACTACAGCCCCAGGATGCGATGAGCCGACATCGAGGTGCCAAACCTCCCCGTCGATGTGGACTCTTGGGGGAGATAAGCCTGTTATCCCCGGGGTAGCTTTTATCCGTTGAGCGATGGCCCTTCCATGCGGAACCACCGGATCACTAAGCCCGACTTTCGTCCCTGCTCGACTTGTAGGTCTCGCAGTCAAGCTCCCTTATGCCTTTGCACTCTACGAATGATTTCCAACCATTCTGAGGGAACCTTTGGGCGCCTCCGTTACACTTTAGGAGGCGACCGCCCCAGTCAAACTGCCCACCTGACACTGTCTCCCGGGTCGATAAGACCCGTAGGTTAGAATTTCAATACAGTCAGGGCGGTATCCCACCAGCGCCTCCACCGAAGCTAGCGCTCCGGTTTCAATGGCTCCCGCCTATCCTGTACAAACTGTACCAAAATTCAATATCAGGCTACAGTAAAGCTCCACGGGGTCTTTCCGTCCTGTCGCGGGTAACCTGCATCTTCACAGGTACTATAATTTCACCGAGTCTCTGGTTGAGACAGTGCCCAAATCGTTACACCTTTCGTGCGGGTCGGAACTTACCCGACAAGGAATTTCGCTACCTTAGGACCGTTATAGTTACGGCCGCCGTTTACTGGGGCTTCAGTTCAGAGCTTCGCTTACGCTAACCCCTCTCCTTAACCTTCCAGCACCGGGCAGGTGTCACCCCCTATACTTCGCCTTACGGCTTCGCAGAGAGCTGTGTTTTTGCTAAACAGTCGCTTGGGCCTATTCACTGCGGCTTTCCGTTAAGAAAGCACCCCTTCTCCCGAAGTTACGGGGTCATTTTGCCGAGTTCCTTAACCAGAGTTCTCTCGCACACCTTAGGATTCTCTCCTCGCCTACCTGTGTCGGTTTGCGGTACAGGCACCTTTTATCTCGCTAGAAGCTTTTCTTGGCAGCGGGGAATCAAAGACTTCGCTCCATAAGGAGCTTCCCCATCACAGCTCAGCCTTTATGATAAGCGGATTTGCCTACTTATCAGCCTAACTGCTTGGACGTGCACAACCAATCGCACGCTTCTTCTATCCTTCTGCGTCCCTCCATTGCTCAAACGATAAAGAGGTGGTACAGGAATATCAACCTGTTGTCCATCGCCTACGCCTGTCGGCCTCGGCTTAGGTCCTGACTAACCCTGAGCGGACGAGCCTTCCTCAGGAAACCTTAGGCATTCGGTGGACGGGATTCTCACCCGTCTTTCGCTACTCATACCGGCATTCTCACTTCTAAGCACTCCACCAGTCCTTACGGTCTGACTTCACTGTCCTTAGAACGCTCCCCTACCACTGATACCATTGGTATCAATCCGCAGCTTCGGTGGTGTATTTAGCCCCGGTACATTTTCGGCGCAGAGTCACTCGACTAGTGAGCTATTACGCACTCTTTAAATGGTGGCTGCTTCTAAGCCAACATCCTAGTTGTCTAAGCAACTCCACATCCTTTTCCACTTAATACACACTTTGGGACCTTAGCTGGCGGTCTGGGCTGTTTCCCTTTTGACTACGGATCTTATCACTCGCAGTCTGACTCCTAAGGATAAGTCATTGGCATTCGGAGTTTGACTGAATTCGGTAATCCGATGAGGACCCCTAGTCCAATCAGTGCTCTACCTCCAAGACTC
>NZ_CP031068.1:247500-265000 GCF_008274905.1 Bacillus sp. JAS24-2 | reverse complement strand
TAAGAGCAAGCTCTTAATCCATTCGCTCGACTTGCATGTATTAGGCACGCCGCCAGCGTTCATCCTGAGCCAGGATCAAACTCTCCAATAAAGTTAGTTTGTCTAGCATCTAAAATAAAAATTGACGTTTCACGTTGTTTGTTTCGTTCAGTTTTCAAAGAACTACTTGGTCGCTCATTTGCGACTTCCTTATGTTAACATCTTCGTTAGTTAATGTCAACTAAGTTTTTTTATTTCATTTGTCGCTTGCGACGTTATTGTCATCGGCGACTTGTTCTATATTACACCTCTAAGCTCTAATCGTCAATATGTTTTTATAAAAAATATAAAAAGGCTTATTTCTTTTAAAATAAGCCTTTTTATCACATATCATTCTATTCATTTATTATTTTTCTATAATTGGTAACGAAACGATAAATTGAATAATACCATCCCTATATTCCGCTCGAATACTACCACCTTGTAACTCAACAATACTTTTCGCAATCGCTAAACCGAGTCCCGACCCTTCCGTTACTCTACTTCGAGATTGATCCTTCTTATAGAAACGTTCAAACAAATTCGCTAACTCTTCTCTCGTAAACTCTTCACTATGATTCGCAATTACAATTTGTATATCCCTACGCTGCCTTTGAAGAGAAACTTTTATATCTGCATCATCTTTACTATACTTAATCGCATTCATTAGTAAATTATCAAATACACGAACCATCTTTTCCGAATCAATCGATGCATAAGCACGTTCCTCAGGAAACTTCTTAACAAACGTAAGTCCATGTTCTTCCGCCTGCGGTACTAACTCTTCTATTAATTGCTCGAGTAGCTCATTCATACAAACTTCCTGTTTTTCTAATACAACTTGTTCATTTGTTAACTTCGTATACTCAAATAAATCTTCTATTAAATTTTTTAACTGCTCCGACTTTGCAAAAGCAATTCTCGTATACTCATCGTGTTGTTCTTTATTTTCATATTTAGAATCTCGAAGTAATCGTAAGTAGCCCATAATAGAAGTCAGCGGTGTGCGTAAATCGTGAGATACATTCGTAATAAGCTCATTCTTTTGCTTCTCTAATTTACGTTCCTTTTCTATATTATTCATAAGCTCTTCTGCCATATTATTAATATTCTCAGTTAAAGCTGCAATCTCATCTTCACCTTTTTTCTCAATGCGGTACGCTAAGTTGCCTCTTTCTATTTCCTTTACACCTTGTGCCATTGCTTCAATCTGCTTCATCTTTCTCTTTGTTATATAGAAGAAAGAGAAAATGAATACAAGAACACCAATTAAAAACGGGAATGGCCCTTCTTTCGTATCATACATTACCTCTCCCTCTGGAATTCCGCTAACAAACATGTACAAATTCTTTCCTTCAATAGTAATAGGTGAAAAAGATATAAACTCTTTTCTTGTACTTTCAAATACATTTCTACCATCTGTATAATTAATCGCAAATGATGCTGCATTACGAATCGTATTATGCAAATCGATTTGCTCTTCTTGCGCTTGCTTTGTTTTATATAAAACTTTACCACTTTCATCAGTAACCAATATCTTTAAAGCTCTAGACCCTTGCTCTAAATTTTGGTTCTCCATTTCGATCATATTTGATATAGCTTCTAATTTATTTTCATGAACCGAACTATTTGCCGCTCCTTGAGCTTGGTGATTAATTTGTTCCATACCAGCCCGATAATCGATAGTTGCTTGACGATTCGCATTCTCAAAAAATGGCGCAGCTCCCTTCGCTGACAAAACTCCTAATAACGCACAAGCAGCAAAAGTAGTAATCAATTGAATCCTTATACTCTTTCGTACGCTCTTTACTAATTTCTCAATTAATTCTCTTATTTTCCTTATATAAGTAAACGGATTAAATATCTTTTTCAATCTTATACCCCACTCCCCATACTGTTTTTATATATCTAGGTTTCCTTGGATTCTCCTCAATCTTTTCACGCACTTTCCGAATGTGCACCATTACAGTATTATCAGACTGGAAAGATCGTTCGTTCCACACCTTTTCATAAATTTGCTCCGCACTAAACACCATACCTGGATTTCTAGCTAGCAATTCTAAAATTGAAAATTCCCTCGGAGTTAGTTTCACTTCTTCTCCCTCTACAACAACTTTATGGGTCGAGATGTTGATTTTCATCTCCCCAATTTCTAACTCGTCCTCATTTTGGACAGCGAAACCATTCATTTTCATATAACGGCGTAACTGAGATTTAATTCGTGCAATTAACTCTAATGGATTAAAGGGCTTCGTTACGTAATCATCTGCCCCTGTTGTTAATCCTAAAATCTTATCCATATCTTGCGTTTTGGCAGAAAGCATAATAATAGGCATTTCTTTCGCTTCCCTTACCTTCATACACATATGAATACCATCCACTTTCGGCATCATAATATCTAATACGACTAGATGTATTTCATTTTCTTCCAATAGACGTAATCCTTCTTCTCCGTCTCCTGCTTGTAATACTTTATATCCTTCATTCTTTAAATAGATTGTAATTAAATTCCGAATTTCTTTTTCATCATCTACGACAAGTATTGTTTCGTGTGCCACAATATCTCCCCCATCACTTTTTTAATCCCTAACTTCTATTATAGGAAAACTTCTGAAGAAAAACGCTCGGAAATCCTTAAGATTTTCTGAAGACGCAAAAAGGTCTAGACTCCCCTTAAGTCTAGACCTTTAAAAAACCCCTTTTATTTACGAACGTAGATGAAATATAGTACGAATAAAACTCCCATAACATACATAATCGGATGAACCTCTTTACGACGACCACTCACAACCATTGTAATTGGATAGAAGATAAATCCAATGGCAATCCCAGTTGCGATACTATACGTAAGTGGCATAGAGATAATTGTAAAGAATGCTGGTACTGCAATCTCGAATTTCTTCCAATCAATTTCCCCTAAGGAAGAAACCATCAAGATTCCTACAATAATTAAAGCCGGTGCCGTTACAGCTGGCGTTACAACACTTAATAATGGCGAAAAGAATAGTGCCAGTAAGAAGAATCCTGCTGTTACAACTGCTGTAAATCCAGAACGTCCTCCCGCTGCTACCCCTGCAGACGATTCAATGTAAGACGTTGTTGTTGATGTACCCAAGATCGCACCAATTACAGTTGCAATCGCATCTGCAAATAACGCTTTTCCTGCACGTGGTAATTTATTGTTCTTCATTAATCCTGCTTGATTCGCAACCGCTACAAGCGTACCTGCTGTATCAAAGAAATCTATAAAGAAGAACGTTATAATAACAATCCCCATTTGAACTGTGAAAATATCGCCGAAGTGCGTTAACGCCACACCGAACGTTGGTTCTAGACTCGGTATTGCTCCCACTACAGCTTTCGGAGTATCAATTAATCCTGTTGCAACTCCTAAGATCGCTGTAAGAATCATACCGTAGAATACTGCACCATTAACTTTCTTAATCATGAAGATGATCGTAGTAACAACCCCGAAGATTGCTAGTAACGTTGTGCCCTTTGTTAAGTCCCCCAACCCAACAAGAACCGCATCGTTTTTCACGATAATTCCGGCATTTTGGAATCCAAGGAAAGCAATGAATAATCCAATACCTGCTGCTACTGCAAACTTTAACTCCGATGGAATTGCATTAATGATTTTTTCACGAATACCTGAAGCAGTAAGAATAATAAAGATAATACCTGACATTAATGTTCCGGCAATGGCCGTTTGCCACGGAATACCCATCGTTAATACTGCTGTATAAGCAAAGAACGCGTTAATCCCCATACCTGGCGCTAAAGCAATTGGATACTTCGCGAAAATACCCATAATTAACGAACCGATCGCTGCCGCTAATGCCGTAGCAACGAATACTGCACCTGGATCCATCCCTGTACCTGCTGGTAACCCTTTAACATTTCCAAGCGACAGCGTAGCAGGATTGACAAATAGTACGTAAGCCATAGATAGAAATGTCGTTAACCCTGCTATGAACTCAGTCTTATAATTCGTACCGAGCTCATCAAACTGAAAATAGCGTTTCATCCTATGTTTCCCCCGTTATATGATTACTCGCCGTATTTCACCCTAGCCCTCTTTTATCCCGAGAAATAAAAAACGCTTCCATTGCATATATACATGGAAGCGTTCTATAAACAAAGACAAGTTTCCCCTCATCTTTATACAAACGCCTCGTAGTCAAGCCATTTACGGTAGCTAGGTAGAAACTTTCGGGCCATATCCCCGATATTATACGACGGCTATAATATTCACTTTTCGTTTGAATTACATAATCATATTAACTCGGTGAAGTAGTTTTGTCAATTTAAAAACGAACATTTTCATAAACTTTTATAGTTTCGTTCGTATTAATACCAAAATAAAAAGATCCATCTATGCATAAGCAATAGATGGACCTTTTTATAAATACTATTCCCACTCAATAGTTGCTGGTGGCTTACTCGTTACATCATACACGATACGGTTAACGTGTTTTACTTCGTTTACGATACGTACAGAGATTTTCTCTAATACGTCCCAAGGGATACGTGCCCAGTCAGCTGTCATACCGTCGATAGATGTTACCGCGCGGATACCTACTGTGTAATCGTAAGTACGCTCGTCACCCATAACACCTACGCTACGCATACCAGGAAGCGCAGTGAAGTATTGCCAGATTTCGCGGTCTAAGCCCGCTTTAATAATTTCTTCGCGTAAAATCGCATCAGATTCACGAACGATTTCTAATTTCTCTTCTGTAATTTCACCTAATACACGAATACCAAGACCAGGTCCTGGGAATGGTTGACGCCATACGATTTCATCAGGAATTCCTAATTCAGATCCTAATACACGTACTTCGTCTTTAAATAACGTGTTTAAAGGCTCAATTAATTTGAACTGCATGTCTTCTGGAAGTCCACCAACGTTATGGTGAGATTTAATTGTTTGCGCAGTTGCTGTACCACTCTCAACGATATCTGTGTAAAGTGTACCTTGCGCTAAGAAGTCCATACCTTGTAATTTTGACGCTTCATCATCAAAAACGTAAATGAATTCGTTACCGATGATTTTACGTTTTTGTTCTGGATCTTCTACACCTTTTAACTTGTCCATGAAGCGTTCTTTTGCATCCACTTTAATAACGTTCATATGGAAGCCTTCGCTAAATGTTTTCATAACGCCTTCTGCTTCGCCTTTACGAAGTAAACCGTGGTCAACGAAAATACATGTTAACTGGTCGCCGATTGCTTTATGAATTAATACTGCTACAACAGAAGAGTCTACACCGCCACTAAGTGCGCATAGGACTTTTTTGTCTCCAACAGTTTCACGAATTTTTTCTAATTCTACTTCGATAAAGTTCTCCATGTTCCATCCTTCAGAACAACCACATACGCCAAATACGAAGTTTTTAATTAAATCGTTACCGTGCTCAGAGTGACGTACTTCTGGGTGGAATTGTACACCGTATAAGTTTTTGTCTTCATTGCTCATACCAGCAATTGGACAAGACTCACTTGTTGCGTCTACTACGAATCCTTCAGGTAAACCAGTTACTAAGTCACCATGGCTCATCCATACAACTTGCTCTTCTGGAAGGTTCGCATATAATTTTGATTCGTTCTCTACTTTAAGAACAGCTTTTCCGTACTCACGGTGATTTGCACGCTCTACTTTACCACCGAAGTGTTGCGTCATAAGCTGCATACCGTAACAAATACCGAAGATTGGTAAACCTAGTTCAAAGATTTTTTCATCACAATGTAATGCACCTTCACCGTATACGCTATTTGGTCCACCAGAGAAAATAATCCCTTTTGGATTCATTGCTTTAATTTCTTCTGCAGTAATTGTATGTGGATGAAGTTCACTGTATACACCGAACTCACGAATTCGACGTGCTATTAACTGATTGTATTGACTTCCAAAATCTAAAACGATAATTGTATCGTGTTGTTTCTTCAAAATAATCACCCCAACGTTAGTTCTCGTATATAAATATTTTCACCAATTTGGCGAAAAGCATTACCAATATAATAAAAAAAGCCAGTCCTCCGCCTCTAGTCTCATAACAAAGAAAAGGCAGGGGTCTGGCTTTATAAAGAAAGATAGTCTCCGCTCTTTATAAATATAAGACACACTGCCTTCATAGTCAGGTTGTTTGCGGTAACCCGGTAGAGACTCTCAAACCATATCATTGAGGATATATGAAGGATCGTTTTATATTATCTTCCTAGATTCTAACAATGAAATATCAATATGGTCAAGAGAGAAAGCGACAAAATTCTACAGAAATTCATTTCCTTTTCTAAAAAACATAAAAAAACATCCATTTCTATATAGAAATGGATGTTTTTTAGGGCAAACGGAATTACATCATTCCGCCCATACCACCCATGCCCATGCCGCCCATGTCAGGCATTGCTGGTGCATTTGGTTCTGGCTTGTCAGCTACTACAGCTTCAGTTGTTAAGAACATAGCTGCAACAGATGCTGCGTTTTGAAGTGCAGAACGAGTTACTTTAGCTGGATCTACGATACCAGACTCAAGCATGTTAACCCATTCGCCAGTAGCTGCGTTGAAACCAACGCCTACTTTTTCGCCTTTTAGACGCTCTACAACTACAGATCCTTCTAGACCAGCGTTGATTGCGATTTGACGAACTGGCTCTTCTAGTGCGCGAAGTACGATGTTGATACCTGTTGCTTCGTCGCCTTCAGCTACGATAGAAGCTACTTTTGTGTATACGTTCATAAGTGAAGTACCACCACCTGCAACGATACCTTCTTCTACTGCTGCACGAGTTGAGTTAAGTGCATCTTCAATACGAAGTTTGCGTTCTTTCAACTCAGTTTCAGTTGCTGCACCTACTTTAATTACCGCTACGCCACCTGCAAGTTTTGCAAGACGCTCTTGTAATTTTTCACGATCGAATTCAGAAGTTGTTTCTTCTAATTGCGCACGGATTTGACCGATGCGAGCTTCGATTTGTTCTGTGCTTCCTACACCTTCAACTACAGTTGTGTTTTCTTTTGTAACAACAACTTTACCAGCGCGTCCTAAAGATTCAACTGTAGCAGATTTTAAGTCACGACCTAATTCTTCAGTGATTACTTCGCCACCTGTTAAGATTGCGATATCTTCTAGCATTGCTTTACGACGGTCACCAAATCCAGGAGCTTTAACAGCTACTACGTTGAATGTACCACGAAGTTTGTTCACTACTAATGTAGCTAACGCTTCGCCTTCTACATCTTCAGCAATGATAAGAAGTGGTTTACCTTGTTGTACCACTTGCTCTAATACTGGTAAGATTTCTTGAATGTTAGAAATCTTTTTGTCAGTGATTAAGATGTATGGGTTATCAAGAACTGCTTCCATTTTGTCAGAATCAGTAATCATGTAAGGAGATGCATATCCACGATCAAATTGCATACCTTCTACTACGTCTAATTCTGTTGTGAAGCCTTTAGATTCTTCTAAAGTAATAACGCCGTCGTTACCAACGCGCTCCATTGCTTCAGCGATTAATTGACCTACTTCTTCGTCAGCTGCAGAAATAGCAGCTACTTGTGCGATAGAAGATTTGCCTTCGATTGGTTTAGAAATCGTTTTTAATTCTTCGATTGCAGCAGTAACAGCTTTTTCGATACCTTTACGAAGACCCATTGGGTTAGCACCAGCTGTTACGTTTTTAAGACCTTCACGAATCATAGCTTGCGCTAATACAGTTGCAGTTGTTGTTCCGTCACCAGCTACGTCATTTGTTTTGCTAGCAACTTCTGCTACTAGTTTCGCACCCATGTTTTCGAATGCATCTTCTAATTCGATTTCTTTTGCGATTGTTACACCGTCATTTGTAATAAGTGGTGAACCGAATTTTTTCTCAAGAACAACGTTACGACCTTTTGGTCCAAGCGTTACTTTTACTGCATTTGCAAGAGTGTCGACACCGCGAAGCATCGAACGACGTGCTTCTTCACTAAATTTAATATCTTTTGCCATAATAATTGACCCCCTTGGATTTTTTAAGATTTATATAATTAACCGATAACTGCTAAAATGTCACTTTCACGTAAAATCAAGTAGTCTGTACCTTCATATTTCACTTCAGTACCTGCATATTTTGAGAAGATGATAAGATCACCTGCTGCTACCTCTAAAGCAACACGCTCACCATTCTCAAGCACTCGACCAGTACCTACTGCAACAACTTTACCCTCTTGTGGTTTTTCTTTTGCAGTATCTGGTAATACGATACCACTTGCTGTTTTTTCTTCTGCTTGAACAAGCTCAATTACAACGCGATCACCTAATGGCTTTAGCATGAACAATAACCTCCTCATTTTGTTATGTAAATTTCTTTTATTAGCACTCAAGTCATCCGAGTGCTAACACACTTATAATAATAAATAATCTCAATTTCTTTTGCAAGTAAAAAAATCATAATTTTTTCGCAAATCACTATATAAACTTTCTATATAGAATACTGCCTTTACTATATGAATCGTTGTTTCCACTGCTCGTATGTTACAATATGAAAGGACACCCTAAGTTGTTTTCGCTACACACACAACTTTCTCCTGTCTTCTATTATAATTTCAAATAAGGATTTACGAAAAAAACATAATTCAAGTGAGGTTTATATCGTAGGTAGCATATTTACATGTTATCCTAACTTATCTCATACACTATAGTTAGAAAGGATGGTTAAACCATTTGAAGAAACAATACTGGTGGATTATCGTTACATACATTTTAATGCAGTTATCTGGCGTTGTTGGATTGCCACTTCTCCTAAAAACAGGACTCTATGATAATAGAGGATTTACCATTGAGGAAAAAGGACAAATCATAACGGGACACTGGGCAATTATTAGCTTCTTTGTTGCATTATGTATCGTACTTTGGTTACTTAGAACAGATATTCGTGACAGGCATTTAGATCCAAAGCGCTCTTCTGCTCCAGCTACTATTGGATGGATTTTCATCGGGTTCTTCTTAGCTTTCTTTTCACAAATAGTTGCCGGTATGATCGAGATGCAGCTGCTAGGAATTAAACAAGGTTCAGAAAATACAATGAAACTGATGGAGATTGCAAGAACGACCCCTTGGTTCCTTATTGTTGTATCTATAATTGGACCTATCTTAGAAGAAATCGTATTTAGAAAAATTTTATTTGGTGCACTTTATAAGAAGTTTAACTTCTTTATCGCAGCTATCATTAGTTCGCTTGTATTCGCAGCAATTCATTTTGATTTTACTCATTTATTGGTATACACTGCTATGGGGCTCGTATTCGCCTTCTTATATGTGAAGACGAAACGGATTATCGTTCCGATTGCAGCTCATGTTGCGATGAATACATTGGTCGCTATTGGGCAAATTTTTATGAGCAATGAACAAATTCAAGAAATGATTAAAGAAGCTGAAAAAATGCAAGGCTTTATCGGAGGATTTTTTGTATGAGAAACTCACCATTGTTCATGGCTGCACTATACTTCCTTCTTGGATGTATCTTTACACGCTTCGCCATTACGAACGTGACAGATACAATCTGGAATATGTGGACAATACTATTTGCAGTTATGGCAACAATTGATTTTAATTTGGCACTTCGCCTTATATTAATTAAATTCACAAAGAAGAAACAATAATAAAACGCAGAGGTCGCTTCCTCTGCGTTTTATTGTGGATAGTTTTTCAAAAAGTAAACTAATGTTTGTAACTCTACAGCTAAGTCAATATGATGAATTCTAATATTCTCTGATACGTTTAATCGCGCTGGTGTGAAATTCAAAATACCATGCACGCTCGTTTCAGCTAATCTATCTGCTACAGCTTGTGCTACTGTAGCCGGTACTGTTAATATTGCCACTTGTATATCATTTGATAATCTCTCTTCTAATTCATCTAAATGATATACAGGAATGCCCCCGATTTCTGTTCCAACTTTCTCTTCACTAACATCAAATGCCATTTCAATTTTTGTATTATTGTTTTTCGTGAAATTATAATGTAAGAAAGCGGTCCCTAAATTACCTACTCCAATAAGTGCTACACGTGTTATATCATCTTGATCAAGTGTTTCGCGGAAAAATGATAATAAATAATTTACGTTATATCCATATCCCTTTTTCCCTAACGCTCCAAAATACGAAAAATCTCTTCGTATTGTTGCGGAATCTACTTTTACTGCCTCACTCAATTCGGCCGATGAAACACGCTGCTTACCAGAAAGAGATAAGTTTTGGATAAATCGATAGTATAGAGGCAATCTTTTAGCAGTGGCTTGTGGAATCTTTTGCTGATCCATATGACCTCTCCTCTCTTCCTATCTTTATTCATATACTTTAATCAAATACAGAAGTTTAGCACTCATTAAATTCCTTGTATAATAAAGAGAAGAAGTATTCTCTCTTTATTTTAAACTATACACTATTTTTAGTATGATTGAGAAATATAAACATGGCAAAGTTAAGAAATTATTTGAGGTGAAAACATTGATTTTATTACAAGTAAACGCGCTTTCGAAATTATACGGTGCAGAAACGATTCTTGCAAACATAAAATTGGAAGTACAAACAAAAGATCGTATCGCATTAGTTGGAAGGAATGGAGCAGGCAAATCTACATTATTAAAAATTATCGCTGGTGAATTATCTCATGATGGTGGCGAAATTATAAAACCGAAAGATGTCTCAATCGGATATTTAGCTCAAAATACTGGACTAGAAACGTCTTTAACAATTTGGGATGAAATGCTAACCGTCTTTACCCACTTACAGCAAATGGAGACAAAACTTCGAAGGCTTGAGCAAGAAATGGGAAAAGAAGAAAACTTTTCAAACGAAGCTACATATGAAAGATTGTTAGCTGATTATGACCAATTGCAACTCAATTATAAAGATCAAGGTGGATATCAATATGAAGCGGATATTCGCTCCATTTTAAGCGGCCTTGGCTTCCCAGTTGAAACGCACCAGACGACGATCTCTACTTTAAGCGGCGGGCAAAAAACAAGATTAGCTCTCGGGAAATTATTATTAACAAAACCAGACTTACTTATTTTGGATGAGCCTACAAACCATTTAGACATCGAAACATTAACGTGGCTTGAGCAATATTTACAAGGTTATCCTGGCGCAATATTAATCGTTTCACATGACCGTTATTTCTTAGACAAACTCGTTACACAAGTATATGAAATTTCGAATAAAGAAAGCAGACGATTTGTTGGTAACTACAGTAAATATTTAGACTTAAAATCAGCATTATATGAGCAAGAAATGAAACGTTACGAAAAACAACAAGATGAAATCGCAAAACTTGAGGACTTCGTTCAAAAGAATATAGCTCGCGCTTCTACAACGAAACGTGCTCAAAGTCGTCGTAAACAACTAGACAGAATGGAATTATTAACGAGACCATTAGGGGATTCTAAGTCAGCATCATTCCACTTCGATATTGAAAAGCAAAGTGGAAATGATGTTTTACAAGTAAATGATGCAACCATCGGCTATGATGAGAACCCTATAATTGAACATGTAACTATGCGCTTAACTCGCGGAGATAGTGTTGCTTTAGTTGGTCCAAACGGAATTGGGAAATCCACATTGTTAAAGTCTATTGTGAATAAGTTACCACTATTAAATGGTGATGTTTCTTTCGGATCAAATGTATCTGTTGGTTATTATGATCAAGAACAAGCAAACTTAACATCTTCTAAACGGGTTTTAAATGAACTATGGGATGAATATCCACTGCAACCTGAAAAAGAAATCCGTACTATACTCGGGAATTTTTTATTCACAGGAGATGATGTACTGAAACCAGTATCTTCCCTTAGTGGTGGACAAAAAGCTCGATTAGCTCTTGCAAAACTTATGATGCAAAAATCAAATTTATTAATTCTAGATGAACCTACGAACCACCTTGATTTAAACAGTAAAGAAATTTTGGAGAATGCTTTAATTGATTATCCAGGGACTCTTCTATTCGTCTCACATGACCGCTACTTTATTAACCGTGTAACAACGACTGTGGTTGAGTTATCAACAGAAGGTGCACAGGAATATTTAGGGGATTACGATTACTACGTTGAAAAGAAAAATGAAATGATTGAACGTGCAGAACTTGAACAGCAAGAAAGTGACATTCCTGTTCAAAAGGTGGTTGCACAAGAGAAATTAAATTATTTAGAAGAAAAAGAGCGTAAAAAACTAGAGCGTCAACGCACTAGAAAAATTGAAGAGCTAGAACAAAGTATATTAGAATTAGAAGAAGAAATTGCTACGTTAGAAGATCAACTTTGCTTACCAGAAATATATGCAGATTATGAAAAAGCTAGTGAAATTACAACTAAAAAGCAAACGCTACAAGAACAACTTGAAACTTGTATGGCAGAATGGGAAGAGCTGCATGTATAAGCATATTTAAATAAGGAAGATGTCTCATAAGTCAGGATTTTTGACTATGCGACATCTTTTTTTCTTTTAATACAGAAACAATTTTTTGAGTATATCAATCGTAACTTAGAATATACCAACGATTTTTCAAATATATCTATTGTAACCCTATATATATTAACAATTCGACACGAAATATCGATTTAACGACAAAGATTGACAATATTAGCATCTTCTATAATAGGGGGATGTTTCAAAATGTTTTTCGGGGATATCTTCTTACTTTTTATTTCCCGAAAAAGAACAAACTCAAAGGTCTGACATCATCCTATTTATCCACAAGTTTATACACATATCCACCTTTATAAAATAAACCTTAAAATAACTTTTCCACATTATCCACAATCAATAAAAAAGTTATCAACATTTTATATACACAATAAAACCCACATTATCAACAGACAATATGGGTTTTATCCACAACCTGTGGTTAATTATGTGTATAACTATGCTTCAATATCTAATCCTGGATTTGCATTTAAGGCTAATGTTGCACGCTTACCTTGTTCATAAGCAATTGTCCCTGCCGCTGCAATCATCGCTGCATTATCTGTGCATAAAGATAGCGGCGGAATAATTAATTCAATGTTTTCTTTTTGTGCAAATTCCTCTTCTAATCGCGCACGAAGTCCTTTATTAGCAGCTACTCCACCAGCAAGAAGTAATTGCTTTACATTATAAGCTTCTGCTGCACGAGCTGCTTTCGTTACAAGTACATCTATTACACTTTCTTGGAAACTTGCCGCTAAATCTTCTGGCGCAATTTCTATACCGCGTTGTTTTGCGTTATGCACAGTGTTGATAACTGCTGATTTCAATCCACTAAAGCTAAAATCATATGAATCCGGTTCTAGCCATGCACGAGGCAAATCAATTGTCGGTTCTCCTTCATGTGCAAGGCGATCAATATGAGGACCACCTGGATATGGCATAGATAACGTACGAGCTACTTTATCATATGCTTCTCCAGCTGCATCGTCTCGTGTTTCACCAATTACTTCGAATGAACCATGTTCTTTCATATAAACAAGTTCCGTATGCCCACCAGATACAACAAGTGATAATAACGGGAATTGAACTTCTTTTACTAAACGGTTCGCATAAATATGACCAGCAATATGATGAACACCGACTAACGGAATATCATGTGCAAACGCTACTGCCTTCGCTGCATTTACTCCAATTAGAAGTGCTCCTACTAAACCAGGACCTTCTGTTACAGCAATTGCATCAATATCATCAAATGTGATGTTTGCTTCCTTTAAAGCTTCTTCTAACACAACTGTAATTTCTTCTACATGATGACGGGATGCAATCTCTGGTACAACGCCGCCAAAACGTTTATGACTTTCAATTTGTGATGCAACGACATTCGCAATAATTTCCGTTCCATTTTTAACAACTGCTACTGCTGTTTCATCACAACTTGTTTCAATACCAAGTATAATCGTATTTTTTTCCATTATATATTCACCCACATTACGAGACCATCTTCCTGATTGTCTGCATAGTATCGTTTACGAATCCCACCATTTTGAAATCCGTATTTTCTGTATAACTGCTTTGCTACTTCATTTGATACACGTACTTCAAGTGTCATTGTTTTTACCCCTAGTTCTTTCGCTTCAGAAATAACTCCTTTCAATAGGGCATCTCCTAACTTTTGACCTCGGTATTCTGGCAAAATAGCTATATTTGTTATATGTGATTCATCAATAATTATCCACAATCCACAATACCCGACTACACGACCATCTTTTTCTAACACAATATAATGTGCATGTTCATTCATCGTTAATTCACGGTGAAAGGCATCTGCAGTCCAAGGAGTTGAAAAAGACGCTTCTTCAATAGCTACAATTTGAGCAATATCATCAAGCTCCATCTTTCTAAATATCATATCCATCTTCTGCAAGCTCCTACTTGTTTTGACTTTCTAACCACTTTGTTTCAGCTTCAGCTAAACGAAGATAGCTTGGAACAAACGTATGCACATCTTGTTCTTCTTTTTGTAATCCTAAGAATGCTAGCTCACTTGGTCTTGGGTTATTTTTAGTAAATGGAGCGAATACAGCTTGATCACCTAAATGTTCTATAATTGTTTCTTTATGCAATTTAACATCGTTACCGATAAATAAAACAGGTTGTCCTTTATCTTTTAACATTTGCAACCAGTCCACAATAAGAATAATTCGGTCTTCTTCTATTGAAGTTAACTGCTCTCCTTCATATGTATATAACCCAGTATAAATTTGCCCACGTCTTCCATCAAATAAAGGACAAATTAACCCGTTAAAGTTAGCACCGTTTGCAGCTACTACCTCTAAACTTGATACACCTACAATTGGTATTTGAAGTGACCAAGCTAATGTTTTCGCCGCTGTCACGCCTATGCGAACACCTGTATAGGATCCAGGTCCAGCAGCTACAACGATTTTAGTTAATTCCTTCGGTTTTACGCCACACTCTTTTAACAGTTTCTCTACAGCTGGCATAAGACGTACAGAATGGTTTTTTGTTAAATTTGTAATGATTTCCCCAATTACGTTTCCTTCCTCAATAAGGGATACACCCATTACGTAATTTGAAGTATCAATTGCTAGTACTTTCATCTTGTAATAGCTCCTCACATAATCTAATATAGCGATCTCCAATTGGCTCGAGTATAATTTTTCTTGTGTCATCTCCAGCATGGAATAAACTAATTTGTAACTTTTCATTTGGTAAATATGCCTCTATTAAATGAGCCCATTCTACTACCGTAATTCCTTCACCGTAGAAATACTCATCAAAGCCTAAGTCCTCTTCACTTTCTGCTAAGCGATACACGTCCATATGATATAGCGGTAACCTACCTTTATATTCTTTAATGATATTAAAGGTAGGACTATTTACAACTCTTTTCACTCCAAGACCTTTTGCTAGTCCCTTTGTAAAAGTCGTCTTACCAGCTCCAAGATCTCCTTCTAAAATAATTACATCTTGTGCCTCTACGAGCTCACCTAGTTTTTCTGATAACCTTTGTGTTGCCTCAGAAGATTTTGTTGTTACTTCATATTTACTCACAGACTTCACCTACTTTACTCACAATATTCTCTGCTCTTTATTATACAGGTTTTGAATATATAAAAAAGTCCTTAGGAGTTGTCCTAAGGATAGTTTGACTGTCTTTATTAGTTTTTTGTTAAAACAAATAAAAAAATACGAAACAACTTGTTTCGTTCTTTTCTTTATATGAAATGGCGGTCCCGACCGGGGTCGAACCGGCGATCTCCTGCGTGACAGGCAGGCATGTTAACCACTACACCACGGGACCATTTGGTTGCGGGGACAGGATTTGAACCTGCGACCTTCGGGTTATGAGCCCGACGAGCTACCGTGCTGCTCCACCCCGCGACAATATAAATAGCTTGGCGACGTCCTACTCTCACAGGGACAAGGTCCCAACTACCATCGGCGCTAGAGAGCTTAACTTCCGTGTTCGGTATGGGAACGGGTGTGACCTCTCTGCCATCATCACCAAACTATTGAAGGCATATTCCTTCAAAACTAGATAACATTGCTACATATTATATGGTTAAGTCCTCGATCTATTAGTATTCGTCAGCTCCACATGTCACCATGCTTCCACCTCGAACCTATCAACCTGATCATCTTTCAGGGATCTTACTAGCTTACGCTATGGGAAATCTCATCTTGAGGGGGGCTTCATGCTTAGATGCTTTCAGCACTTATCCCTTCCGCACATAGCTACCCAGCTATGCCCTTGGCAGAACAACTGGTACACCAGCGGTGCGTCCATCCCGGTCCTCTCGTACTAAGGACAGCTCCTCTCAAATTTCCTACGCCCACGACGGATAGGGACCGAACTGTCTCACGACGTTCTGAACCCAGCTCGCGTACCGCTTTAATGGGCGAACAGCCCAACCCTTGGGACCGACTACAGCCCCAGGATGCGATGAGCCGACATCGAGGTGCCAAACCTCCCCGTCGATGTGGACTCTTGGGGGAGATAAGCCTGTTATCCCCGGGGTAGCTTTTATCCGTTGAGCGATGGCCCTTCCATGCGGAACCACCGGATCACTAAGCCCGACTTTCGTCCCTGCTCGACTTGTAGGTCTCGCAGTCAAGCTCCCTTATGCCTTTGCACTCTACGAATGATTTCCAACCATTCTGAGGGAACCTTTGGGCGCCTCCGTTACACTTTAGGAGGCGACCGCCCCAGTCAAACTGCCCACCTGACACTGTCTCCCGGGTCGATAAGACCCGTAGGTTAGAATTTCAATACAGTCAGGGCGGTATCCCACCAGCGCCTCCACCGAAGCTAGCGCTCCGGTTTCAATGGCTCCCGCCTATCCTGTACAAACTGTACCAAAATTCAATATCAGGCTACAGTAAAGCTCCACGGGGTCTTTCCGTCCTGTCGCGGGTAACCTGCATCTTCACAGGTACTATAATTTCACCGAGTCTCTGGTTGAGACAGTGCCCAAATCGTTACACCTTTCGTGCGGGTCGGAACTTACCCGACAAGGAATTTCGCTACCTTAGGACCGTTATAGTTACGGCCGCCGTTTACTGGGGCTTCAGTTCAGAGCTTCGCTTACGCTAACCCCTCTCCTTAACCTTCCAGCACCGGGCAGGTGTCACCCCCTATACTTCGCCTTACGGCTTCGCAGAGAGCTGTGTTTTTGCTAAACAGTCGCTTGGGCCTATTCACTGCGGCTTTCCGTTAAGAAAGCACCCCTTCTCCCGAAGTTACGGGGTCATTTTGCCGAGTTCCTTAACCAGAGTTCTCTCGCACACCTTAGGATTCTCTCCTCGCCTACCTGTGTCGGTTTGCGGTACAGGCACCTTTTATCTCGCTAGAAGCTTTTCTTGGCAGCGGGGAATCAAAGACTTCGCTCCATAAGGAGCTTCCCCATCACAGCTCAGCCTTTATGATAAGCGGATTTGCCTACTTATCAGCCTAACTGCTTGGACGTGCACAACCAATCGCACGCTTCTTCTATCCTTCTGCGTCCCTCCATT
>NZ_CP031068.1:155000-242500 GCF_008274905.1 Bacillus sp. JAS24-2 | reverse complement strand
CCCTAAACAAAAAAATATTTTTACACTTTTCTCCCTTCTTATACATATATTAAATAGTACATATACCCATCCTCATGTAAGAAGCGTGGTTTCTAAAAACAAAACATGAATAGAAATCCACTCACCAACCTCTCATCAATAGCATTTTAGATTTTTGAGAGCAGGATTAAACAAGGAGGGATTCCTATGCCTACGTGGCTAAAAAAACAAATGCAACGTGCATATTTCGAAAAAAACCGGTATCAAATTAAATTATTAAATGAATGCTGGTTTTATTATAGCAAAATACATCAAAGCTCATAATCCATTACACTTTTTATTCCATAAAAAAAGAGCAGTTTCGTCTGCTCTCTTCTCTTACTATTCAATCGGCAACATAGATAGTGCAACGCGTCCTTTTTTTGTATCAATATCATCTACCCATACTTTTACAATTTGCCCTACTGATACAACATCTAACGGATGCTTTACAAACTGTTTGCTAAGTTTAGAAATATGTACTAAACCATCTTGCTTTACGCCAACATCAACAAAAGCACCAAAATCAACAACGTTACGAACTGTTCCTTCTAGTTCCATACCACGTTTTAAATCTTCTAATTTCAAAATCCCTTTTTTCAGAAGTGGTTTAGGCAACTCATCCCTCATATCTCTTTCTGGACTAATAAGCGCATCTATAATATCAACTAACGTCGGCTCCCCAACTCCTGTTTCTTGAGATAACTTAGAAATCTCTACTTCTTCCAATCTCTTTTGTAATTGCGGTTGTCCTACGTCATCTATCGATAACCCTAGACTCTTCAATAACAATTCAACATTTTTATATTGCTCTGGATGAATACCTGTTCGATCTAATGGATTCGCTCCTTCTAGTATACGTAAGAAACCTATACATTGTTCATACGTCTTTGCACCTAAACGCGGGATTTTCTTTAATTCCGTGCGCTTCGTGAATTTCCCATCTTCTTCTCTCTTTGCCACAATATTTTTCGCAACAGTTTTCGATAAACCTGAAACATATTGTAACAATGCAACCGAAGCCGTATTTACATTAACCCCAACTTGGTTAACAGCTGTTTCTACTACAAATGTTAATGACTCATTCAGTCTCTTTTGAGATACATCATGTTGGTATTGTCCAACCCCAACTGATTTAGGATCAATTTTCACAAGTTCAGCAAGTGGATCTTGCAGACGTCTTCCAATAGAAACGGCACTTCTCTCTTCAACTTGTAAATTCGGGAATTCCTCACGAGCTAAATCAGAGGCTGAATATACACTAGCACCCGCTTCATTTACAATAATATAAAAGACATCTCGGTTCACACTTTGTAATACATCTACTATAAACTCTTCTGTTTCTCTAGATGCTGTCCCATTACCAATTGCAATCATTTCAACTTGATATTTATCTATAATAGAAAGAACTTTCGTTTTTGCATCATCATATTTACGAACAGGTGGATGCGGATAAATAACATCGATATGTAGTACTTTCCCCGTATCATCTACTACAGACAATTTACAACCAGTTCTATATGCCGGATCTACCGCTAGCACGACTTTCCCTTTCATCGGAGGTTGTAATAATAAGTTACGTAAGTTCTCAGAGAAAATATGTATCGCTTGTTCTTCAGCTGTTTCTGTTAATTCTTTACGAATTTCTCTTTCGATTGAAGATTGAATTAATCGTTTATAACCATCTTCAATCGCTAATTGTACATAATGTGCACTTTTCGAATCGTTATCACGAATTACTTTCTTATTTAAGAAAGTTACTATCTCATCTACTGGCGGAACAACAGCAACTCTCAATATATCTTCTTTCTCGCCACGATTCATTGCTAATACACGATGTGGTACTACTTTTTGCAATGGTTCTTCATAACTGTAATACATTTCATATATATTCTTTTCATCTTTTTCTTCATCTTTCACGGACGAAGACATAACACCTTTTCTAAAAGTAACATTTCGAATCCAACTACGATACGCAGCTTCATCTGAAACCATTTCTGCAATAATGTCTTGTGCACCTTGTAAAGCTTCTTCTGCAGATTGCACTTCTTTCTCTACATTAATAAATTCCACTGCCTTTTTAGCCGGATCTTCTTTCTTATATAACAATAACCATTCAGCTAATGGTTCTAATCCTTTTTCTTTAGCGATTGTCGCTTTCGTTCTTCTTTTCTCTTTATATGGACGATATAGATCTTCTACTTCTTGCAACTTTGTAGCTTTAACAATTTGCTGTCGCAGCTCTTCTGTCAGTTTCCCCTTCTCATCAATAAGACGAAGAACTTCTTCCTTCCTATCTTCAAGTTGCATCATATATTGCCATCTCTCTAAAATCGTACGAATTTGCACCTCATCTAAAGAGCCTGTCCATTCTTTTCGGTAACGAGCAATAAATGGAACTGTGTTACCTTCTTCTGTTAATTGAATAACATGACGAACTTGCTTTTCGGTAAAGCCTAATTCTTTCACTAACATTTTCATTAACGCTTGTCGATTATCTACCATTTCCATATACAACCGTAACCTCCTCTATAATAAAAAAAGTTGCCCTTCAAAGAGAGCAACTTAAACTGCCGATTTAAAAATCTATTAGTCCTAAACTAATTTGTAACGCTTCATCTACACGACTCATCATCACTTCATCCAAATGAGTGATTTTGTCCGTTAAGCGTTGCTTATCGATTGTTCGAATCTGCTCAAGTAAAATAACAGAATCTCTCTCAAAACCATACTTTTTCGCATCAATTTCCACATGAGTGGGTAATTTCGCTTTTTGAATCTGTGCAGTAATAGCCGCTACAATCACCGTTGGACTAAAACGATTTCCGATGTCATTTTGAATGACAAGAACCGGACGAACGCCTCCTTGCTCAGAACCAACAACTGGGGAAAGGTCTGCAAAATACACGTCGCCGCGTTTTACAATCAAAATATTACCCCCCGCTAACTAAGCGTTCTACTGTATGAGCTGCTTCATACTCTGCTAAGAAAGCTTCAGATGCAATACCAAGATTAATTTTTCCCATTTCAATGTACCCACGTCGCATTGATTCATGTTGGTAGCGTTTCTTCGTCTTATGTTGACGCAATAACAATTGTGTTGCCTGGCAAATTAGTTCATGGCGATTCTTATTCTCTTGTTTTCCAATTCCGTCCAATTCCGTTACCATTTGCTTTGGCAACCGAACCACGATTTCAGTAGTTACACTTGATTCGGACACAAAAATACACCTCCACCGTCAACTACACACCCAAATATATATATGACACCTATTGTAATAATACCATTGTATGGAGCCTGTTGCAAAGACTTCCTTATTCCTTGCTTATGTTTTCCAATTCACAAACAAAACATTCATCTTCTTAAATTTTTTATCTCATAACTAACTAAAAACAATAGAACTCCTCTTCAAAACTTACGTGCAACTTATATAAAAAATGATTATAAGTAAAAAGCTTCTCATCAAAAAGAGCTTATTATCCAGCAATGAACAGTCACTCCAATGACAAGAAGCAATCATACTACCTTCTATATATTGTTCAAGTAATTAATTATCTCTACAACCTTACCATTCCGTATAAATATTCTTGGCACACGGAAACTGATCGTTGCAATAATTTCATAATTAATAGTCCCTGAGTATTCCGCAACCTCTGTAGCGCTAATATACTCATCTCCTTGCCTTCCAATAAGCGTAACTTTCGTACCAAGTGGCACTTCACAAGGAAGATGAATCATGAACTGATCCATTGTTACTCGCCCTACAATCGGTACCCTTTTACCATTTATAAGCACTTCAAATCCTTGTAACCTTCTAAGCCACCCATCTGCATAGCCAATCGCTACAGTCGCAATCCATTCTTCAGTTTTCGTTCGATAGGTGACGTTATAACTAATTCCATCACCTTTAATTACCTGTTTAATATGAGCGACTTTCGTATGAAGTGATAGCGCCGGTTCTAATTCAAATGGTAAAAAAGGACGTATTTCTACAGAAGGAGATAATCCATACATTGCAATCCCAATTCGCACTGCATTAAATGTAATCCCTTGAAAACGTAACGTCGCAGCACTATTAGCTGTATGAACAAACTTAGGATCCACTCCGAATTCTTTCAACCAACTTAACTGCTCCAAGAACGTGTTATATTGCTTATCAAAATACGAAGTCTCAACCTCATCTGCCGTTGCAAAATGCGTGTATACTCCTTCTAACTCTAAAAACGGTGCACCCTCTAAACTCTTTAAAAATTCTTTTAGCTCTTTTCTTTCACGTATTCCAATTCTCCCCATACCACTATCAAAGTTAATATGGAATTTCATTACAGATGAACCATCCCAAAGTTTAATTGCTTCTTCCACCCATTCTTTTTGAAAAACAGTTAGCGCTACATCATTTTCAGCAGCTACATTTACATCACGCGGCGGCGAGGGACCTAACACTAAAATCGGTTCAGTAATACCAGCCCTCCGAAGCACTAAAGCTTCATCTAAAAAAGCAACAGCTAACCTTGTTGCACCTGCTTCTAATGCCGTTTTAGCCACCGGTACATAATCGTGCCCATATGCGTTTGCTTTAACTACAGCAAAAATCTCTACATTACTTGGGATGAACTCTTTAATATGTGTAACGTTGTTATAAATGGCATCTAAATCCACTTCCACCCAAGTGTCACGGTAAAATGGTGCTTCTTCCATAAATACACTTCCTTATACACGATATGCGAAGCTTATTCTTTTATATGCTTCTTTTATGAAATCCACCTTCAAACTAAGAAAAGACGTGGTGCACATATATCACCACGTCTAAGAAGTTTACTTCACCTGCTTCGCTGTAACTGAACGAGCAACCATTAACAGCTCCTTCGGCTCTAAACCTTTAGACACGAGCATATATTCTACTCCGTTATGCGACCACGTTACAGAGTCTTTCGTTAATGCACCAATCGTAAACCCAAGATCAACTGGTTCTCCACTTACACTTACCGCTGATGATGCCTCTGCAACTTTTGCCTTTTCTTGTATTAAAGTAAAGGATTTCTTATTTCCAGTGTATGTGAGTATCGCACGCTTGCCACTGTCTGTCTTCAACTCTTTTTCATCTTGCAGAGTCATACCTTGTGGTGTATCAAGTGGATACAAAATAGCAAACGGTTTGTCTTCTTTCGCTGTTGTTTGAACATCTACCTGTGCTCTAGACATATTTTGTTTCGTATCAAATGCACCTTTATCAAATTTCGCATCGAATTTCACTTTAGAGAAATCTACTTTCACAAGAACATTTTGATCATTATCCATTAACTTCACTGAAACTGGAGTCAAGTCGCTCTTATTCAATGTAATCTCTTGTCTCGGCAACATATTTTGATGTTGATAGTTTGTTTTTGTTTTAAAAATATAATACTTATCTGTTTTCTCAAAAGTAAGGTTTTTCTTGTCCTGCAAAATATCTCTTACAAGTGATTCATATAAATAAGCCTGGCTACTATTTTGCGGCCAATCACTTTGAAAACGGAAGCTCTTATTAAGTGCTGGCGTTAATACAAATACACCTTCTTCATTTCTCAAAATAATTTGGCTCTGATCTTTTTTTGCATTCTTTAAATTCACACGATAAAAAGACGGTTCCTTATGCCAAATCTCTACGTTATACTCTTGAGGCTCATTGCCTGTTTTAATAGATAATTTTGCCTCAGCTTGATAACTTTTCATCCCTTTTACTTTTGATTCTAAATCTCTCACGACATCATCTTGCTTCTTTTCCACACAACCCGCCAACACAAAAACGGTCAACAAACCGACAAGAACTAAAAACAGACGCCTTTTCATCAATTCAGCCCCTTTGCCCCTATAAATGAATGGAAGATGTACCTTCCTTATCGCTACCTCAAATATATGAGACAAAGATATAAAATATGCAGACTAGCGTGACGAGCTTTCTAAAACAACTTGAGCAACAGCAAATTCCTTACTATGACTAATTGATAAATGAACAATATACTCTGTACTTGTAATCAGAATTGGCTTACCTCTTTCATCATTTTTCACTTCAATATCTAAAAAACTCACTTCTTTTCCGATACCAGTACCTACAGCTTTTGAATACGCCTCTTTCGCTGCAAACCTTCCAGCTACAAACTCTGTAAGGCGACTTCCTTTCAGCTCCATAGCAACATTACGTTCATTTTCCGTTAAAATACGTTCCATAAATTTAAGCTTTCCATCTAGCATTTTTTCAATACGATTTAATTCAATAATATCGATACCAATCCCTATAATCATTTCGAAATCCCCTTCTTCTATTTAACTTTCTTCTTTCATATTGATAAGAATAACAGAGAATCTTTCTGATGCAAAAGGGGTGAAAGTAACCGTATGCTAATAAGATCCACTCATATTTCTTTACAACCGACTATTCTTACCTTACTTCTTATTCATTTAGTCATGATGATATTAGGCGACTTTTTTCTCTTACCACTGGCAGCCTCTAATGAATATATCGCTAAAGGAGAATGGTGGCGTGTCATAACTTCTCTTCTCGTACACGTAGACTTACAACATTTTCTTTCTAATAGTATTTTTTTGTTTGCTCTTGGTTCTTCTATCGAAAAGCAACTCGGACACTTTTCTTTTTTTATTCTATTTTTTCTCTCTGGAATTTCTGGAAATATTTCTTCTTATATTATTATGCCGCTTGAATATATTCACGCAGGTGCATCAGGTGGTATTTTCGGACTATTAGGTGCACAGTTATTTTTATTGTACAATCGATACCGCTCTTCAAAACCAAAAGAAATTGCCATTTTCTCAATTATGATTCTTCTATTACTACTATTTACTTTCTTTAACCCTTCTGCCAATCCGATCAGTCATTTAACAGGTTTAATAACCGGTGGCATTTTAACCCCTTTTTTAACCCAAAAAAACGATGGTGCAAAGCTTATTTAATATAAAAGCTTGCACCATCGATAATTTCTACATCTACTTGTTCACTTAAATCTCTCATTAATTGAAATAAAGACTCATCCTTCATCTTCGCCTCAATCATACAATCAATTTGCGGAACACTTCCCTTTATCCTTCTTAAAAAAGATAAAAATGCCTCTACATTAATATAATCTGCATGAGCTCTTGGATCTTTTCCCTCTCTAGGGCTAGAGATATGCATTTTAACCGGCAACAAAGACGTTTCCCACGTATGAACGACACGTGCCCAATCTTCATGCCAATCTTCTTGCTCATTATTCATCATATGGTGATGCAAGTCAAATACGACGGGAATATCTAATTTTTCTCCTAAATATAATGTTTCCTCTAACGTAAAGGTTGTATCATCATTTTCTAATATAATCATTTCTTGAATACCCCTTGGGACATTAGACCAATTCTCTATAAAGCGCTCTAATGCAAGTTCTTTATCTTTATATCCTCCTCCGACATGCAGTACACATCGTTGCTTATGTTCAACCCCCATGCCTTTTAATAATTTTTTGTGCATCTGCAATGTTTTTACAGATTGTTTAAAAACACTCTCCTCAGGTGAATTTAGTACAACAAAATGATCTGGATGGAAATCAATTCTCATATTCATATGAACTGCATATTCACCTAGTTTTTTTAAATTTTCTTTTAAAGGACGAATATAGTTCCACTCTAGCAATTCCTCATGATTCGCTAAAGGAATGAGCTTTGAACTGAGCCGAAAGAAAGATATGTCATGCCCTTTATTATGCTTTAATAAACGTAAACAATTTTCTAAATTGGAATTAGCAATTCTTTCAAGTTTACGAATTGCAGCAGCACGATCATCTAATTTCTGAAACTGTGCATACGTCATCGTTTGAGATGGAGATGCATTCTTCAAATGTACACTCATCGCAACGTAACCAAGCCTTACAAGCATATAACAGCCCCTTTTCTATCATAACTATTATGTAGTATGCACAATTATAGAAATAAAAAAAGAGAATGCCCGCAAAGGGCATTCTCTTTTTTTTATTAAGCTTGTGGACGGCTATGATGTTTTCTTTCGCCGCGTCCATTTGAAGAACCAGGGCGACCTTGGCCTTCACCTCTACGACCACGACTACCACCATCACGATTGCGATCACGGTTTCCGTCACGATTACGTCCATCACGGTTACGGTCACGATTACGTCCATCGCCACCGCCGCGTGCATCACGACTACGATTACGGTTACCATCACGGTATCCGCCTCCGTTACCGCCGCGTTTTTTAGAACCGCCGCCTCTTGAAACAACAGGTGGTTCTGATGTTAAAGCGATCGGAGTTGTATCCGGCTCTTTAGTCATCATTTTTAAAGCAGCAGCTACTACTGTTACAGAGTCATTTTCTTCTAACATTTCTTCTGCAATACGCTTGTAGTATGCTAAGTTTTCATTTTCAATTGTGCTTTGAAGCTTTTCAGCGATTAAACGTTGTTGACCTTCTAATGCCTCGTCAAGTGTCGGTGCATCCATACGGTCCATTTTACGTTTTGTTGTACGCTCGATATTTTTTAATTGTCCTGATTCACGTGGTGTTACAAATAGCATTGCAATACCTTTTTTACCTGCACGACCAGTACGACCGATACGGTGAACGTATGATTCTGGATCTTGTGGAATATCGAAGTTATATACGTGCGTTACGCCTGAAATATCAAGACCACGTGCAGCAACGTCTGTTGCAACAAGAACTTCAATAGAACCTTCTTTAAATTTACGTAATACAGACATACGTTTCGCCTGAGTTAAATCACCGTGAATACCTTCTGCAGCATAACCACGTAAGTTTAATGCTTCTGATAATTCATCAACACGACGCTTTGTACGACCGAATACGATTGCAAGCTCTGGAGATTGAATATCTAATAAGCGTGTTAACACGTCAAACTTTTTCTTTTCTTGCACTTCTAAATAGAACTGCTGAATGTTTGGCATTGTTACTTCTTTTGCTTTTACTTTAATGTGTTGAGGCTCAGTCATGAAACGCTCAGCAATACGGCGGATTGGATCCGGCATTGTCGCTGAGAATAGTAATGTTTGATGTGTTTCTGGCACATCTGTTAAAATTGCTTCAATGTCTTCAATGAAGCCCATGTTTAACATTTCATCCGCTTCGTCAAGAACAACTGTCTCTACGTTTTGCAGACGAAGTGTTTTACGGTTAATATGATCTAAAATACGACCCGGCGTACCAACAATAATGTGTGGGTGTTTTTTTAGAGCACGAATTTGGCGATTAATATCTTGACCACCATAAATTGGTAAAATGCGAACACGTTTATGCTTACCAATTTTGTATAATTCTTCTCCAACTTGAATTGCTAATTCACGCGTTGGCGCGATAACAATACCTTGAACCGATTCTTTATGTGTATCCACTTTATCTAATAGTGGTAATCCGAATGCTGCTGTTTTCCCTGTACCTGTTTGCGCTTGCCCAATAATATCTTTACCTTGCAATGCATGTGGAATTGTTTCAGCTTGAATTGGTGTAGCCTCTTCAAAGCCCATACTTTCAACAGATTGCAGTAAAGAATCACTTAATCCTAATTCTCGAAATGTTGTCAATGTTACTTCTCCTTTTCTATCCTATACTTATCATTTAAAAAAAGGCGTTTTCCGAATTTGCGGAAAAGCCCTTTTCCTGAATGCTCACGTATATAAACGGGCGTATATTCTTCACGAAAATACTTCTAAACGTTATTACACTTTATCAATTATAAGTTTTGTATGTGTAAAAAGCAAACCCAACTGTTACCTTATTTTCATATTCAGAGTTTTTTTCTTCACTTTTATTTTTTTATATTTACTGTAAGCGCTTATTATAAGTTTCTTCTATTTTCGTAACTATCATCCCTATTTATATACACCAATTATTTCAACATCGTAATTACTTCTTCTAATTTCATACCGCGAGATGCTTTTATTAATACAACATCTTTCACATCGACTACTGCTTGTAAATCTTTTACTAACTCTTCTTTATTATCATACGCCTTTACACGTTCATTAGGGAAATTAATTTTCGCTCCTTCAGCAATTTGAGCCCCTAATCTACCGTATGTGAATACATGCGAGATTTTTGCTGGATCGATTAATTTTCCTACCTCATAATGGAACTGTACTTCTTGATCTCCAAGTTCTAACATATCACCGAGCACAACGATTTTTTTAGCAAAACCATCTAAACCATTCATTAAATGGAATGCTGCTTCCATAGCCGTCGGACTTGCATTATAAGCATCGTTGATAATTGTTAAACCACTATTTGTTTTCACAATTTCCATACGCATGCCCGTCATTTGAAGTGTTACTAAACCTTCTTTCATCTCTTCCCACGTTACACCAAAATGTTTCGCAATTGCCATTGAAGCAAGTGTATTATACACATTATGTTTTCCTAACACAGGTAAGTAGAATGAAATATTTTCATCTCTATTCATTTTGAAATGTGTCCCAGTTGCTTGTAATGTTACAGTCGTTGGATAATAATCGTTTGCTCTTGCATCACCAAACGTAACCGTTTCTGCTGCTAAATTCATTTCAGGAACACGATTCGTTAATAAAGGCTCATCTCCGTTATATACGAACACGCCACCTTCTTGTAACCCTGTAACAATTTCTAATTTCGCTTCAGCAATTGCCTCACGAGACCCTAAATCCATTAAATGTGCCTCACCAATATTCGTAATGATAGCTGCATTAGGACGAGCTAACTTAGATAAGAATTCAATTTCGCCTCGGCTTGACATACCCATCTCTAATACTGCTACTTCTGTATTTTCTTCTAAGTTTAAAATGGTAAGAGGTAATCCGATATGGTTATTGAAGTTCCCTTCTGTTTTTTGCACTTTGAATTTAGTCGCAAGAAGACTTGTTACAATATCTTTCGTAGATGTTTTACCATTACTACCCGTTACACCTACAACTTTAACATCCAATTGATCGCGATAGTTTTTCGCTAACATTTGCAATGCGGATAGCGTGTCTTCCACAAAAATAACCGGAAGATTCTCAGGTGGATTCGCTACATCTTTCATCCATAATGTAGCCACAGCTCCATTTTCAACAGCTTTATCTACAAAAGCATGTCCATCGAAGCGCTCCCCTTGAATCGGAACATACAAGTTTCCTTTTTCAATTTTTCTTGTATCAATAGACACGCCTTGAATAGTAATTCCCTCATATTGCTCTGCTAATCCAGTACCATTTACCATCTGTTCCACTTGCTTTAACATTCGCTTTATCATATAGAAACGCTCCTTACATAGAGGAAGCACTATTCCTACGAATAGTGCTTCCTCCTTTTTTGTTAGATTGTATATTTAATTTTTTGTTTTTCTTCGTGACGTTCAATCGCTAAACGAATTAGCTCTTCGATTAATTCTGGATACGGTAACCCAGTATGTTGCCATAATAGAGGGAACATACTGAACGGTGTAAATCCTGGCATTGTGTTTACTTCGTTAATATACACTTCTCCATCTTTCGTTAAGAAGAAATCAGCTCGCGTTAAACCTGCACCGTCTAATGATTGGAATGCAATAATCGCATCACGCTTAATTACATTAGATTCTTCTTCTGTCATTTCAGCTGGAATAATTAGCGCCGTATCACCATCGATATATTTCGACTTATAATCATAGAAGTCCTTTTTCGGAACGATTTCACCTACAACTGAACATTTCGGCTCATCATTACCTAGTACCCCAACTTCTACTTCACGACCTACAATATTTTCTTCTACAATAATTTTGCGATCAAATTGGAATGCCTCTACAAATGCATCCTCAAGTTCTTCACGATTTTTACACTTATTAATACCAACACTTGAACCAAGGTTCGCTGGTTTTACGAAGCAAGGATATCCTAACTTATCTTCTACTTTAGAATAAGCTTCCTCACGATTTTTCTCCCATGCACTACGAATGAAGGATGCATATTTTGCTTGTTTTAAACCAGCCTCTGCAAAGATGTTTTTCATAACAACTTTATCCATACCAGCAGATGATGCTAGAACACCATTTCCTACATAAGGGATATTCATTAATTCTAATAGTCCTTGAACCGTTCCATCTTCACCGTTTGGTCCATGTAGTAATGGGAAAATAACGTCAATAGCGTTCTCCTCAGAAGCTGCAGATGGGATAATTTCTGTATTTAATGATAACGGAGAAATCGCATTTTCTGCACCGCTCATTTTTAAAGCTTCAACATCTGTTACTTCGCCTTCAATACGCTCACCGCGTACCCATTGACCTTGTTCTGTAATATAAATTGGATGAATCTCGAATTTATCTTGATTTAACGCTTTAATAGCAGCAAGAGCCGTCTGTAGCGAAACTTGATGCTCAGCTGATTTTCCACCATATAATAAACCTAATTTAATTTTCGTCAATGAAATCACCCTAACCAATTGTTTTCATTTTTCTATTTTAGCACTTTTTATAAAAATAGGTAGTTCCTATTTGAAATAAAATGTAACTTCCATAAATAATTAAATAACATCACTTATTGGTTTTTCATTTCATTTTCTATATAGGTACACAAAATAAAATGGCAATCTAATCTAGTTATGTACCTAAAATATGTAGAAATCCCCTTTTTTGTGTATGTCACCTATTCACTAAGAAGATTGTTTGGTTAGTGTGTCTTTTTGCCTTTGCTCAACAAGGCGATCTAAAGAAACATATACAATACCTGCAACTACACATCCTACAGCTAAAATTGTAAATAGAAAGTGACCAAGTAACCGATCTAATAAAAAACCTCCCAAAAGTGGGCCAAATGCGCTTCCTGTAATCCACTGCAAACTTGCAGCTCCCATATAAGTCCCTCTCAAATGCTCAGGGGCCAAATTTGCTACAAATGTCATCTGTACAGGCGACATAATCATTTCACCTAACGTATATATAGCATAAACGAACAGTAGTGTTATTAAAATAATTGTAGCATTTGTATTAAATTCTCCAAACCACTTCGGTAACCACCCTATAAAAAATAATCCAATCCCGAATAAACATGCACCATATAACATCGTCTTCCCGACTGGTTTATCCGTAGCCCATTTTGAAATTTGAAACTGGAATAAAACAACTAATAATCCGTTTAACGCCATTAAATATGGATATGGATTATTCGTTCCAAAAATACGCTTCATTTCATTATCAAAATGTAGTGGCAACATGCCTTCCGTTTGAGAAAACCCCATCGAAATAATAATACCTGCTAATAAGTAAATCATTAATGCCTTATCTCGCATTACAATTTTCCAAACTGCCCCAGATTCCTTTTCTTTATGTTCTTCCCTATCTGTCCTTTTTGGCATCGTCTCTTGAATAAGAAGTAATACAAGTAACGCATAAAATAGCATTGTAGAAGAGGCAATAATAAACACAAGGTTCTTTGACAACACAACTACTGATGCTCCCATTATCGGACCAATCGCAGCACCTATATTGTGTCCCATTCGTAATAAACCATATGCCTCTGTTCTTTTTTCTGGTGCCGTTACATCTGCGACCATAGCTGATGCAGCTGGATGAAATAAAGAATTACTCAACCCTAAAAAAATAGATAAAATTGCATATGGAATAAATCCTTCTATAAATAGAAAACCGAGCATTAATAATGCATTACTTGCCATAGAAAATATCATAATAGGCTTTCTTCCATATATGTCAGCAATTCTCCCTCCTATAAGTGATCCAAAGCTTGCAGCAATTGGAGAAAGCGCCATAATAACCCCAACTTCCAACAACGAATCTACCTTATCTTTTAAATATAATGCAAAAAAAGGCATTAACATCATCATTGCAATTCCATTTAACGTCTCTCCAATAAATCGAATCCATACGTTACGGTCCATCTCCCTTAACTCACGCCACGTATTTTTCATCATTTCACCCCTTTAGTTAGCCAACAATTATCTTATAACAAGTTCAGAAAAATGTAAATTTTCAAATAAAAAAATCCATTCTAACAGAATTAGAATGGATTTTTTCGCTTATAAATTCGCAACATCTTCTTCTTTTTTACTATTATTTAAAGCACTATGTTTTCGGCTATATAAGAAGTAAACCGCTATACCAATAACCATCCATATCCCAAAACTAATCCATGCTGTCCCCGATAATTGAAGCATTAAGTATAAACAGAAAATCACTGTTAATGCTGGTAAAAATGGTACAAGCGGAGCCTTAAATGCCCTTGGTAAGTCTGGATGAGTTCTTCTCATTACGATTACCGCAACAGCTACAAGTGCAAATGCTGACAATGTCCCCATATTTACAAGATGTGCTAAAACATTTAAATCTATTAATCCTGAAATCAGTGCCGCAATAATCCCCGTTGTCCATGTATTTAAAAATGGCGTTTTAAATTTCGGATGAACTTTAGCAAGACGCTTCGGCAGTAAACCATCTCGGCTCATCGCATAAGAAACACGAACTTGCCCATACATCATAACTAGCATTACTGTTGTAATTCCTGTAATTGCTCCTACTGAAATTACCCCCGCTAAACCATCTTGTCCAATAAATTGAAGTGCAAAAGCAACTGGATCTGATATATTTAGCTGGCCGTATGGAACAATTCCTGTCAAAATAAGCGAAACAACAATATAAAGAACTGTACAAATTAATAACGATGCAATAATACCAATTGGTAAATCACGTTGCGGACGTTTCACTTCTTCTGCCGCTGTTGAAACTGCATCAAATCCTATAAATGCGAAGAATACTGTAGCCGCTCCAGCCATTACACCATCTAAACCAAATGGCATAAAGGGCGTCCAGTTTTCAGGTTTCACATAATTAAAACCAGCAAAGATAAAAATAAGAACAACTGCTATTTTAATAAATACCATAATGTTATTTACTCGTGCACTTTCACGAACACCCCTAGATAAAAGAACTGTCATCACTAAAATAATTAGAACTGCAGGTAGATCAATTATTCCACCCTTTCCTGTACCAGGGGCCGAGGAGAGAATAGTCGGAATGTGAATTCCAAACCCCTTTAATAAAGATTGAAAATATGCAGACCAACCGTTTGCTACAGCAGATGTAGCAAGTAAATATTCAAGCATTAAGTCCCAGCCAATTAAAAATGCGAACACTTCCCCCATCGTCGCGTATGTATACGTATACACACTGCCCGAGACAGGAACTGAAGAAGCAAATTCAGCATAACAAAATGCAGCAAAGGCACAAGCTAACGCGGCAATCGCAAATGATAATATAATAGCTGGCCCAGAATGTTTCGCTGCCACAACACCCGTTAGAACAAAAATACCAGTTCCAACAATTGCTCCGATTCCAAGCATAGTTAAATCTAGCGCACCCAATGTTCTTGCTAACGTTTTTTGCTTACTTTCATGCATTAACTTTGCAATTGGCTTCTTTTGAAAAATTTGCTTCATCTTTCACTCCTCCAAGTTTTAAATTTTCTGAAAATTTTTAATTCGCTTTTTTATTTTACTCATTACGCTTTTCCTAGTCAATACTTTTGTCGAAACAAGTAGAAATTCTTCTGAATATGCACGATCCTTATTATTCTTTCTATATATCTTTCCATTATTTTTTTGGTATTATTATACATGTCGATTCCGTGAAAAAGGCATGCCCCCTTATTGAGAGCATGCCTTTTTTACTTATTTCACAGTATATGAACCTTGTTCAATCCAGCTATACATATACTTTTCATCTTCTGTTTCATGCGCTTGTTTTACAATACGAAGCGGACGGAATGTGTCTATCATAACAGCTAATTCAAGCGTCTCTTTCTTCCCTATACTTGCCTCTGTTTTCCCCGGATGCGGTCCATGGGGAATCCCGCTCGGATGAAGTGTAATAGAACCTTCTTCCACACCTTTGCGACTCATAAAGTTTCCTTCTACATAGTAAAGAACTTCATCACTATTAACATTACTATGATAATATGGTGCTGGAATTGACTCTGGATGATAATCGTATAAACGTGGTACGAAAGAGCAAATAACAAAATTATGTCCTTCAAATGTTTGATGTACTGGCGGTGGCTGATGAATGCGCCCTGTAATTGGTTCAAAATCCTCTACATTAAATACCCACGGATATAAATAGCCATCCCATCCAACAACATCTAACGGGTGGTGTCCTAAAACATGTTTATGCATATAGCCTCTTGATTTTGTCATTACGACAAACTCGCCTTTTTCATCATATGTCTCTAATTTTTCTGGACCACGAAGATCTCTTTCACAAAACGGACTATGCTCTAACAATTGTCCGTATTCATTTCGATAACGACGCGGCGTTGTAATTTGGCTATTTGCCTCTACAACAAGAAACTTAGTCTCTCCTTCATCTGGAATAACACGATAAATCGTTCCAATTGGAATCGTTACATAGTCGCCTTTTCTATAGTGAATCGTTCCAAACATCGTTTCAATTTTCCCTGTTCCATAATGAACAAATAACATTTCATCGCCATCACCATTACGATAGAAATAATCCATTTTTTCTGTTGGACTCACTACTCCAATTAACAAATCTTCATTTCCAAGTATGAAATTCCGTCCACTTATTGCATCACCACTTTTTTTACTTTCTTTCGTTCGAAAGTGGCGATGAGAAAGAGCAACATCCTCTTCATACTGCAACTGACAAGAATGCGATAATGCAGAATGACCTACTTCTGTTGGCATATAATGATGATACAAAATAGACTGCGTACCAGAAAAACCTTTTGTTCCCATTACCTGTTCACGATAAAGCGACCCATCTTTTTTACGAAATTGTACATGTCGTTTATGAGGTAGTTCTCCCATGTGACGATAAAACATGCCCATCACCCGCTTCCTTTTCTTTTTTGATCGTATTACGTAGTGTACCTAAACCAGTAATCGACAGTTCTACAACATCTCCATCTTGTAGCCACTCTTCTGTACCCAGTTCTAAAATACATCCTGTTCCTACTGTCCCAGAACCAATCACATCTCCTGGATATAACGTAACGTCCTCTGAAGCACGTTCAATCATTTCAGCAAATGTATAGTAAATATCTTGGAAGTTTCCTTTTGATAATAGTTTTCCATTTACATGAGCAGTCATTTCTAAATTATATCGATCACCATTACGATAAACGTCTAATTCCTCTTTCGTAACGAGATGTGCTCCTAAAGAAGTTGCAAAGTCTTTTCCTTTCGCTGGACCGAGACCTACTTTCATTTCTGTTGCTTGTAAGTCTCTCGCACTCCAGTCGTTCATAATACAATAACCAAAAATATATTCCTCTGCTTGCTCACGAGAAATATTTCGCCCTTCTTTTCCTATTACGCAAGCAATCTCCAACTCATAATCAAGCTGTTTAGACTTTTTCGGACCAATTACAAAATCACCGGAACCAATTACAGCACGATGATTAGTAAAATAAAAAACCGGAATATCATACCATTCAGGCACAACATCTAATCCTCTTCGTCCACGAGCTGTTTTTACATGTTGTTCAAATGCGTAAAAATCTCGAATACTACTCGGATTAGGAAGAGCAGCTGTCAATTGTACTTCTTCTAAAGCATATATACCCTTATTTGGATTCTTAATATTCCGCACTACTTCTACATACTCATCCGCTTTCTCTAAAAAATCCATCATAGAAGAAGGGATTTTCCCTTCACTAGCAAGATTCATATCTATTACTTTGTCACCTTCAAGCCATCCAGCCCGTAGTTCTTTTGAAGGAAGACGAAATGTAACAAATTTCATCCTGATTCCTCCTTATAAAAATGAAATTTCCACCAGCAAAGGGACTTTTGCTGGTGGATACAAATCTTATAAGTTTCCGCGACGCTCTTGTTCTCTTTCAATTGATTCGAATAACGCTTTAAAGTTTCCTTCACCAAATCCACGAGAACCTTTACGTTGAATGATTTCAATAAATAAAGTCGGACGATCTACAATTGGTTTCGTAAAGATTTGTAGTAAGTAACCTTCATCATCACGATCTACTAAGATCTTTAATTCTTTTAACTTATCAATTTCTTCATCGATTTTTCCAACTCGTGCAGTTAGCTCATCGTAATAAGTATCAGGTGTATCTAAAAACTCCACCCCATTTGCACGAAGCGCTTCAACTGTTTTAACAATATCACTTGTTAATAAAGCAAGATGTTGTACACCAGCTCCATTATAGAATTCTAGATACTCTTGGATTTGTGACTTTCTCTTTCCGTCTGCTGGTTCGTTAATAGGAAACTTAATACGACTTCCATTCGTCATAACTTTTGACATTAACGCCGAATACTCTGTACTAATATCGTCATCATCAAAATGAATCATTTGTTTAAAGCCCATAACATTCTCGTAATAACTAACCCACTCTTCCATTTTTTCAACATTACCAACTACATGATCAACAGCAATTAAACCAGACTCCTCAAATGGAATATTAAATTCTACCTTTTGGAATCCTGGCATAAATGCCCCTTTATAATTTTTACGCTCTACAAGCGTATGAATTGTATCACCATACGTACCAATAACTGCTTTTTTCAATGTACCGTCCTCATCTGTTAATTCCTGTGGTGGAGCAATTGCGACGGCACCACGTTTCACTGCTTCTGAGTATGCTTTATCAACATCATCAACAAGTAGTGCCACATCCTTCACGCCATCACCATGAGTCTTTACAAACTCTGCAATACGATTTTCACTACTTAAAGCTCCAGACACAACGAAACGCATATTTTTTTGCACAAGAACATAAGATACCTTTTCACGGTTTCCAGTTTCTAATCCAGAGTAAGCCACAATTTTGAATCCGAACGCTCTCGCAAGATAATAACTCGATTGCTTTGCATTCCCTACGTAAAATTCCAAATGATCTACATCACGTACTGGAAAAAAGTCCTCCATTTGTGCAGCTAGCGTATCCATAGATTTTTGTTTCATAATATCTTCATCCCCCTGTAAATAGATTAAATGGTCCATACTTAAAACCAACCGAAAACGCTTCCAACATTAATTAATAGAAATTAGTTAGCAAGCTAACAAATTCTGACCTTTAAAATTTTCTATCTTTTCTGTCAAATTCCTCTTTTTTTCTTACATATAAAATTCGACTTTTTTCTCTTTGAAATAAAGCGGGATTTTATTCAGTGGATTTTTGATTATTCGTTGAATCAAGTTTCAACCGCAGCGTTTAATTAGCCATGAATGCTGGATAATGAGGTAACTTTAATACTTGAGGGTATATAAGAAGAATATAAAAAAGACTCCAACATATTAACTACTTACTAATACGTTAGAGTCTTTATTTTTTTTGAATGATTGTATTTATATATCTCATACTAATACATTTGCAAGGAATAGAATAAATGATGTTAATATTACTGCTCCACCTAAGGATCCTAATAAATCTGTTTTTGTTACTTGAAACACTTGTTCACTGTTCATATCCCTCATTCTCCTTCCTTTTTTGTTTAATTTAAAACTTCTATTATACTAATACACTTGATAAAAATACGATTAACGCTGTTAATACTACCGCTCCACTTGCTGATCCTACGAAGTCACCTTTTGTTACTTGTAATACTTGCTCTTTCATATCATTTATCCTCCTTTTTTTCTTTTGTTACAAAGCTTCTATTATACTAATACGCTTGATAGAAATACGATTAACGCTGTTAATACTACCGCTCCACTTGCTGATCCTACGAAGTCACCTTTTGTTACTTGTAATACTTGCTCTTTCATATCTTTCATTCTCCTCTCTTTTTCTTTTATTACAAAACTTCTATTATACTAATACGCTTGATAAAAATACGATTAATGCTGTTAATACTACTGCTCCACTTGCTGATCCTACGAAGTCACCTTTTGTTACTTGTAATACTTGCTCTTTCATATCTTTTATCCTCCCTTTTTATAAGTTATCTATATGTAATTTCTAAGAAATGTTTATTTCATAGTTTTTATGTTAACGTTACATTAAATTTGATAACGTAACGTTTGTAACATTACTGTAACATAACTATTATTACGTTGCAATATAATTACGTAAAATTTATTACACTTTTTTTACGTTTTTTTATAATAACCCTCAAAAACCTTTATTTAATGCGTTTTTCACTAAGTTCACGTTTGTAACATTCGTGTAACATTACAGTCATAAAGTGAAATGTAGTCATATTCCTCTCTATTTTTGTTACAAATTGTTTATTTAGTGCCACTAAACCTATCTAATCTTTACTTACTTTTAATATGAGATAAAATACCGTCTTTCCAAGATAAGTTTATATGTTTCCTCTATATAACTATGTATAATAAAAACAAAGAGGTGGTCATTTTGAAATTAATCGCATTAGATATGGATGGTACACTACTATCATCTAATCTTGAAATCTCCAAAGAAAACCTACAAGCAATCCAAACTGCACAAGAAGCCGGTCATATTGTAATGATCTGTTCTGGTCGTGCGAAAGAGGATGCTTTAAAGCTATTGGAAGAATATAAATTATCTCTTCCAGTCGGAGCAAGCAATGGGGCTATTGTTTATGTGGATGGAAAAGTAATTAACTCGCGTTGTATACAAAACGACAAAGTGTACAAACTTGCAAAATTACTAGAATCTGAAGGTTTCCCATATAAGCTATATACAAATAAAGGAGTTTATTCTCCATATACATGGCAAGATCAAGTGATGCAAGCATTCGAAGAAAATAAGCATGCGCTTGATGTTACATTAGAGGAACTTGAACGAATTACAGAAAAGCAAAAGAAATCGAACCTAATTACTGATTTCAAAAAAATAGAAGATGTTGTAAATAACCAAGAACTAGAAATATCTAAATTCTTCATTTTAACGTTTAATGCAGCGCATCGCGCACAGCTATTAAGTATATTACAAGAGGATGCTGATATTATAGTTACAGCATCGGCTCCTACTAACTTAGAAATTATGGATAAGAATGGACATAAAGGAAACGGGATACAGCAGATGGCAGCTCATTTTAATATCCCTATTGAAGATACAGTTGCTATTGGTGATAATTTTAATGATGTACCGATGTTAGAAGTAGCGGGCTTATCTGTTGCAATGGGCAACGCTGAAGAAGATGTAAAAAAGCTATGTGATGTTGTAACACTAACAAACAATGAACATGGTGTTGCTCACGCAATCGAGCAATTTGTATTGAAACAAACTTCATCTAGTAAATAAAAAAAGGACTCTTTCAATTTGAAAGAGTCCTTTTTTATACGTGATGACAAGCAACAAAATGCTCTACACCAACATTACGGAATTCTGGTACTGTTTTTTTACAAACATCCGTTGCAAATGGGCAACGTGTATGAAAACGACAGCCCGAAGGTGGATTTGCTGGACTTGGAATATCCCCTTCTAGTATAATTCGTTCTCGCTTCACTGTTGGATCTGGTATTGGAACAGCTGATAACAATGCATTCGTATAAGGATGTAGCGGATTGGTAAATAACTCATCACGCGGTGCTGTCTCCACAATCGTACCTAAATACATAATTCCGATTTTCGTACATAAATGTTCTACTACACTTAAATCATGCGAAATGAATAAATAAGATAATCCCTTTTTCTCCTGTAACTCACTAAATAAATTAATAATTTGTGCTTGGATAGATACATCTAGTGCCGCTACAGGTTCATCAGCTACAATGAATTCTGGATTTAATACCATAGCTCTTGCGATTACGATACGCTGACGTTGTCCACCAGAAAACTCATGGGGATACCGGTCAATATGATAAGGAGCTAATCCACATAACTCCAATACTTCAATTACCTTTTCACGCACATTTTCTTTCGTTGCTAATCCGTGGGCCAACATTGGCTCTCCAAGCGCTTCTCCAATTCTCATTCTCGGATTTAATGAGCTAAATGGATCTTGGAAAACGAGCTGCATATTAGGGCGATGTTTTCTTAATTCATCCTTGGATAAAGAATGAACATCTTTTCCTTTAAACTTCACTTCTCCCTCCGTTTTTTGAACGAGGCGTAAAATTGTTTTTCCTATTGTTGTTTTCCCGCTCCCTGATTCACCAACGAGACCAAACACTTCACCTTTATTAATAGTAAAACTTACTCCATCAACTGCTTTTACATGCCCAATTGTTCTACTAAATACGCCACCCTTAATTGGAAAATATGCCTTTAGGTTTTTCACCTCTAATAATGGTTCACTCATTGTTCCGCACGCTCCTCATATAACCAACAAGCTACTTTATGATTTTCATCATTTACATTTAGATTTGGGGCTTCTTTTTCACATATTTCCATACAATGCTCACAACGCCCACTAAAGTAACAAAACTCACCTAAACCAACTAAATTCGGAACTTGCCCTGGAATAGAATATAGTTTATCTATTCGTTTTCCCATTACTGGTTTTGATTTCAATAATCCTTTCGTAAAAGGATGTTTTGGATTTTGGAATATCTCTAGTACTGGGGCTTCTTCAATAACTTTCCCGCCATACATAACGACAACATAATCAGCCATTTCCGCTACGACACCTAAGTCATGTGTAATTAATAAAATCGACGTTTTAAATTCTTCTTTCACTTGTCTTAGTAGATCCAATATTTGAGCCTGAATGGTAACATCAAGAGCTGTTGTTGGTTCATCTGCAATTAATAACTTAGGATTACAACTAAGCGCAACAGCAATCATAATACGTTGTAACATCCCACCGCTCAGTTCATGCGGATAAGAATGGACGATTTCATCAGCGCGGGCTATGCCAACTTTACGAATTAACTCAATTGCCTTCTTATATGCTTCATTTTTACTAAGTAATTCATGCTCTCTTAACGTTTCTACAATTTGCTCCCCTACAGTGAAGACGGGGTTTAGCGATGTCATCGGTTCTTGGAAAATCATTGCAATATCATTGCCTCGTAAACTACGAAGTTCTTTCTCTTTCATTCCTAAAAGACTTTTTCCTTCATATAAAATGTCTCCACCCACTACACTACCAGATTCAGCAATAAGCCCCATAATAGATAAAGCTGTTACACTCTTTCCGCAACCTGATTCTCCTACTACACAAACTGTTTCCCCTTCTCGAACCGCAAAGCTAACATGGTTCACAGCCTTTACTGTCCCCTCGTCAGTTTGAAAATGTGTTTGTAAGTCTTTCAGCTCTACTACCGCTTTACTCATATCTTCTCACCTACCGTCTCATCTTTGGATCTAACGCATCACGAAGTGCATCACCAAGTAAATTAATTGATACAACTGTTATAAAGATTGCAAAACCGGGCGGAATCCATAACCATGGACGCTTTTGGAAATCGATTAATGAGTTAGCTGCGCTAATCATGTTCCCCCATGATGGTGTAGGTGGAACGACTCCAAGACCTAAGTAACTTAGTGCGGATTCTCCCAAAATAGAACCTGCAACACCTAATGTGGATACAACAATTAAAATGGGTAAAACATTAGGTATTAAGTGATATATAATTTTCCGGTAATCTTTTATTCCTAACACATCCGCAGCTTGCATAAATGCTTGCTCCCTAAGTGATAAAATTTGCCCTCTTACAAGGCGTGCAAGCCCTGGCCAACCTACTAGACTTAAAATAATCATAATGACATACAAACGATAATCAGACGGTACTTTCCACTCTGATAAAATCGCACCCATTATAATAAGTAGCGGTAATCCTGGCATTGACATTAAAATATCTGCAAGCCGCATAATAATATTGTCCACAATACCACGATAAAAACCTGCAATCGCTCCTAATAAAGCTCCAAGTATAACCGATAAAACCATTGAAGCTAAACCAATGGTTAATGAAATACGTCCCGCTTGCATAAGCCTTGTTAAAATATCTCTTCCTAATTGATCTGTACCAAGCCAATGAGAAACACTAGGTGGTTTGTTAATGAGCGCAACTTGTATTTTCCCTGATGCATATGGAGAAAAGAACGGACCGATAAAACAAAATAAAAACATAAAAATTAATGCATAAAACCCTACAAGTGCCATCTTATTTTTCTTTATCTTTTTAAAAGCTTGTCGCCATGGTGATGATTCGCTTCTGCTCTTTTTTTCTTTTTTTTCTGTAATTACTGTAACAGTCTCCATTTCTTTCCCCCCTTACTTCAACCGAATTCTTGGATCAACAACTGCATATACGATATCTGCTAAAAAGTTTGAAACGATTGTTAAACAAGAAAGAAACATCGTAAATGCCATCAATACTGTATAGTCACGGAAATTTAATGCTTCTAATTGAATATTACCAATCCCTGGCCAGTTAAAAATTTGTTCAATAATAATTGCCCCAGAAAACAATCCCGGTAATTCAAATGCTAATAACGTAATTGCTGGTAATATTGCATTTTTTAATGCATGCTTATAAATAACCGTCTTCTCCTTCAAACCTTTCGCTCTTGCTGTTCGTATGTAATCTTGTCTTACAACCTCTAACATACTTGTTCTAAAATACCGAGTTAGCGAGCCAACCCCGAGAAGCGTCAAAATAAATACTGGTAAAATCATATGTTTTGCAACTTCTATCACGTAAGCAAATCCTGTTGAATTACTGCCAACATCAATCATTCCACCTATCGGTAATAACTTAAAGTCAACCGCAAACACCTTAATTAAAAACAAGCCGATAAAGAATGAAGGGAATGACATTGCTGCAAAAACACCGATTGTTACAAGTTTATCGAATAAAGAATGTTGCTTCGTCGCCGAGAATACACCGATAATAAGTGCAATTAGCCAAATAAAAAACAATGCAATAATTGCTACACTAAAAGAATTCCAAATAAATTTATTTAATAATGACGTTACAGGCTCTTGATATTGAAGCGAGAAGCCAAAGTCCCCTTGCAATGCATTATCTAACCAATGAAAATAACGCTCAACAATCGGTTTGTTCAACCCATATAATTCCCTCAGTTCAGCTGCTCTTTCCGGTGTAATTTTCGGGTTTGAATCAATATAATCCCCAGGAAGAAGTGCGAACAGGACGAAGATAATAATTGATGTACCAAGCAGTGTAGGAATCATTTGTAACAACCTACGAACAATATATGTTTTCACCCTTTTTCTCTCCAATCTTATGCTTAAAATAGAAGAACATTTTTTCAAAGCGGCACATTACTAACCGAATGAAAAAATGTCTTCTACTTATACATTCTTATCGTTATTTTTCAAATGATAATACTGGTAAGTTTGCACTAATACTGTTGTACTTTTCAGGATCAATTCCTTTTATATTCCCGTTATAACCAGTAATTGTTCTACGGTAGTTTAATAGAATTACTGGTGGATCATCACTTAATTCTTTATACAATTCTTTATAAATAGGTTTACGCTTTTCGATATCTACAGTTTCAATACCTTTTTGAATTAGCTCATCTACTTTTGCATTCTTATAACCAAGACTAGTTTCATTTGCAGTAGACAAATATTCACCAGCTGTTTCACTCGGGTCACTTGTAATCGGTGTCGAAACGGAAGCTAAATCATAATCTCCTTTGTTTACCTTAGAAAGCATCGTATTAAAGTCCATAAATTCAGGATTAAACTCTACACCTATTTCTTTATAATTCTCTTTCGCAATCGGAATTAATAAATCACTATCTTTAGCCGAACTTGGACCGAAATAAGAAAGTTTTAATTTTTGACCATCTTTTTCACGAATTCCATCCGAACCAACTTTCCACCCTGCTTCATCTAATAATTTTTTCGCTTTTTCTTTATCGTATTCGTATTTATTAACTCCTTCTTCCGTATAAGCCCAAGAAGTTGGATGAATTGGTACATTGGCTACTGTACCGTATCCTTTTAACGCTGTATCAACATATTTTTTGCGGTCTAATCCGTAAATAAGTGCTTGGCGAACCTTTTTATCCTTTAAGTAAGGCTTATTATTATTCATATAAATATAACTAAATGACGGCGCTGTTTCGATTTGGATATTTGCGAATTCTAAAGCCTTAGCCTGTTCAAGAACCTCATCACCGGTACCTAAGCCAGTATGGTCAACTTCTCCTGTTTGGAATAACTGAAGCTTCGTATCACCAGAAGTAATTTTATAAATAAAGTTTTGAATTTTTGGTTTACCCGCATAATAATTTTCGTTAGCAACAAAACGAACTTCTTGACCTGGAATATACTTTTCAAATTTATATGGACCCGCAGCTAATGGCTTTCCATATAAATCTTTTAAGTAATCTAAGCTTGTATTTTGCTTATAATCTTTTCCATAATAAGCTTTTGATAGTACTGTACCTCCTAAAACAAATATAGCTTGTGAATTCACTTTTTCAGTTGTAATTTTAATTGTTTGTGGATCAACAACTTGAATACCTTCAATTGAAGTTGCTTTTCCTTCTTTATATTCTTTACCACCTTTAACTGCATATTGAGAGATATCTACTTCACCTTCATATGCCTTATCATGTAAAAGCGTCAATGTGAAAGCTACATCATCCGCCGTTAATGGCGATCCATCACTAAATTTCAAATTTTTACGTAAATGGAATGTATATGTTAACTGATCAGAAGAAACGTCCCACTTCTCAGCTAATTCTGGAATTGGTTTCCCTTGTTTATCGGTTGATACGAGAGATGCAAAAATAACTGAAGTTACGTTTCCATCCCAACCATTTTGTTGAAAGTATGGTAAAAATACGCCGCCTGGCTTACTAATACCAACTACTAACGTATCTTTTCTATTCTTCGCTTTGTCTGGCACTTTCGTTTTATCTGTCGCAGCAATCTTTTCAATTTTCACATTTTTTAAATCCTGCTGCTTAACCGGCTCTGTAGAAGCCGTATCCTCCTGTCCCCCACAAGCAGATAACACAAGCGAACTACTCAGTAATACTGAAAATACACCAGCCCATTTTTTTGTCTTTTTCTTCATTGTCCCCACCCTAACTGTTTAATAGTTATACCCTTTGAACTTATTAGCTTATGTATGCCTCCCACAGCACATTTATAGCCAATCGGAAAAGTCGGTTTTAATCAGAAAAAAATAGATGTTTTTGAGGGGTAACAATCTTATTCCGACCTTTCCGGTAGACTTTATGGTTATTAGCTTATATCGTTCATTATGTTTTGTCAATTCTTTCTAAATAAATATTTTGAGAATTTTTCCAAAATTACCACTCTACATTTATACTTTAAGAAAACTCAGCTATAATTCGTATTAAAACTTAAAAATCTACTTCTATTCCTTCAGCATGAAACATAGAATACTAATAACCAATTACCAAAAAGGGGGCGAAAATATGGACAACCTATTCCAATACGTCCTGCACTACGTATTATTAACAATTATGATAGTCGGAGCGCTATTACTATTCCCGTTCTTCCCAAAGTTCGTCCTCTTTTTAGCTTTTTTTATTATGCTCGGGATCGCTATTATAATTTCAACGAGAGAAGATGCCACGCAAAAAGAGAGCAGAGTTCAGCGCGTAAAGCTGTAACTTTGCTCTCTTTTCGTTTCCATTCACTAGTCTCTGTTACACATATTTATCCCGCTATTTGCCGTGCAGTAAGACCCCCACCTCAAAATTCAGCGAAAGCAAAAGAAATTAGGTCTGGGTCGGGGTGCCCGTAAAGGCCCTCACTTTATCTCTCGGGAAATAATTAGCCTTTGTTTTTGTAATTACTCCTATCCAAAAACCACTAATGACATTTATTTTTCACCTTATTATTTTCATATGTTTCACAAGCTATGCAAATTGAGGAACACGGATTTATCTAAGTTACTGTTTCACGTGAAACACATCGCTTCATTTAACCTTTAAAGTAAAATATCATTATGAAGAAAGCCACTTCCTCCAGCAAAACTGAAAGGAAGTGGCTTTCTACTCATTACTCCACAATATTCTCTAATTCATTATATAAATCTGCTCGTAACAACTCTTTCTTCGTTTTTTCCTCATATAATTTTTCAAGTTTTTCAACATCAGCTACATGTTCCATTCCACATTCTATTGCATATATATCTTCTTCTACATGCATTAACTCATTTTCAATCTCTTCAAGATTCCTAGCTTCTTTCTCTTTTACAGGAACCGTTTCAACACTTTTTCTCCCTTGGCGTTTCTGCTTTATTACTTGCTCCTCAAGCTTTTCCTCCCACTTTTGACGAGCCCATGCATAGTTTCCTGCAAACTCAAATAATTTGCATCTATCAATCCAGTACGTCTTTTCAAATAACTTATTTAAAAAATATCGATCGTGTGAAACAGCTAAAATCGTCCCGTTATATTGCTCAAGGGCTTCCTCTAAAACTTCCCTTGATTCAATATCAAGATGGTTTGTCGGCTCATCTAAAATTAGAAAATTGATGTCTTGATACATAAGTTGCGCAAGTCTTAATCTCATTTTTTCTCCACCACTAAGTTGCGTTACTTTCTTAAATACTGCTGGACCATAAAACAAAAACTTAGCTAATATATGTCTTGCTTCTCCCTCTGTTACAGCCACATTCTCTCTGAATGCTTCCAATACATTACTCTTCATATTTTCATATGCATGTTGTGATAAATAACCAATTTTGACACTACTACCAATTCGAATTTCACCAACGTCTGGATTTATTTCTTCTAATAGTAGTTTTAATAATGTAGTCTTCCCTGTACCATTACGACCAACGATAGCAGCACGCTCTTGAAAACGAACATGTAAATTCGCTTGTTCAAATAAAGATCGGCCAGCAAAACCTTTACTCACTTCTTTCATTACAACAACATCTTTTCCGCTTCTCTCTTGCCCTTCAAACTGAAGACCCATCTGTTTTCTTTCTAAAATCGGTCTCTTTAATTTCTCTATACGCTCTAACGCACGTTCCATATTCCTCGCTCTTTTATGCAATCCTTCATTCGGAGGATTCGCTTGATTTGCCCATTCACGTAGGCGCTTAATTGCTTCTTTCATTTTCTTTATTTTCTTTTGCTGCTCTTGATAAGCTTGAAACTCTTGAAGTAACCTTTCTTCCTTCTCCTCAACGAACTGAGAATAATTCGTATGGTACACGTGAATCTCTCCATCTTCCAAATCCAAAATTTTCGTTACAACTTCATCAAGGAAATAGCGATCGTGTGAAATAACCATAACTGTTCCATTATATTCTTTTAAAAATTTCTCTAACCATTCAACTGCAAACAAATCTAAATGATTTGTTGGTTCATCTAATAGAAGTAAATCTGGTTTCTGCAATAGCATATATGCAAGGCTTATTTTCGTCTGTTCTCCTCCACTTAATTCCGTAAATACTCTTGGAAATAAGTTTGTGACTTGTAAGCCATTTGCTACCTTCATTATATTTGCCTCTATTTCATAACCACCGAGAAATGCAAATTTTTCTTGAATTACTCCGTACCTCTCCATTAGCTTTTGCAAAGCAGATTGTTCCTGCTCCTCCGCCATATTTTTTTCTAGAGCATGCATTTCTTTTTCTAATTCCTTTTCTACTTTAAAAGCGGAACTCAATACATCATATACAGTCATGGCCTCATCAAACTTCGGAATTTGTGCGACATGACCAATACGTGTACCTTTCTTCATATGAATGGCTCCTGCATCCAAACTCTCCATTCCCGTTAGAAGCCCAAAGATTGTTGTCTTCCCACTACCGTTACGACCAACTAACCCAACACGTTCACCATTCTTTATTTCAAGCGATATATTTTCAAATATGATGTTTCCACCAAAAGATTTCGTTACATTATTTACACTACAAATAGTCATTTTCCGTACTCCTTTCAATATAAAAAACCATGAGAAAGAAACATTCCCCATGGTTTTCGGCATAGAAAAAGGAAGCCAAATAGCTCCCTTTTCACACGTTTATTAAAAATGGATGAAGAGATTTCTATCGTTCAATAGTCACTATGCAATTGTTAAAAAAGGGCATACGTATCCCGTTAACAACTACATCATGAAAAATCGCACGACAAAAATAGATAAAATCTAAAAATTTGGCACGCGCAGCTAAAGAACGTTTCATCTCATTCACCCCTTTCGTACGGAATTTAATACTTACTTCTTTATTATACTTTCCAATTTCATGTTTGAATAGTCATTTTTCTGAAAATAATGAAGATAGACTAAACATTTCAATAAGTGACATCAAATCTTACAAAACTGTTATGTTCACGTAATGGAAAGCGATAGTACGAAAAGATGCCTCCCTATACAATAAAGATGTAAAACAAGAGAGACAAACACAAGGAGGAAACAAACATGATGAAAGAAATCGTAAAAGCAATCTTTGAGGTATTAGTGAACGGACAAGCAGTTGTAAAAGAACTAAATGAACTATAAAAAGGAGTGAAGAAATATGATGAACATGGTAAAAATGATTTTACACGCTTTAGTCGATGCAAAAGCAGTTAGCCAAGAATTAAACCAACAATAAAAAGGGGTATATGAATATGAAGAAAGCCATTATTATAATTGCAAGCACAGCAATTACTTTATACACAATAAAAAATAGAAAAAAGAAAAATAATGAAAATGTTCTATATTATCCATACACACTATTAGAGAAAAAATAAAAGACAAGGTACCCTATCGTAATGAGGATATCTTGTCTTTTATTTTTTCCATATTGTCTTTAGAGGATTTCCTTCTCCTTTTCCCGAATGTATTAAGCGGGATTTTTACACATATTTTAAAGGGGCATATATACAAATGGATACACAACAACTATATTTTTTAAACGATATCGGTAAACAAAAACCAGAAAGTATTCGGAATAGAAGCGCTGCATGTCCATTTTGCGATAAAGAACATTTAACGGATATTTTAGCAACTGATGGTTCTATTATTTGGTTAAAAAATAAATTTCCTACATTACAAGATACATTTCAAACGGTGCTGATTGAAACGGATAATTGCGAAGATCATATCGCAACATATACAGAAGAACATATGCGAAAATTAATGCAATTTTCTATTCAACATTGGTTACACTTACAGAAGAACGAAGAATTTGCATCTGTAATTTTATACAAAAATCACGGTCCATTTTCAGGTGGAAGTTTGCATCATGCACACATGCAAATTATCGGAATGAAATATGTAGATTATCTTGAAAATATTGAAGAAGAAAATTTTCAAGGGGTAATTGTTCAAAAAAATGAACGCATTGAGCTTAATATTTCAGAGCGTCCCATTATTGGCTTCACTGAATTCAATATAATCATTGATAATATTTCATATATAGATGAAATGGCAAATTACATTCAGCAAACTGTACGTTACATACTGATAGATTTCCATAAAGGATGCAGTAGTTATAACTTATTCTTTTATTACTTAAATGGAAAAATCATTTGTAAAGTTGTACCTAGATTTGTCGTTTCACCATTGTATGTAGGATATAAAATACCGCAAGTTTCTACAAAACTAGAAGAGGTGAAAATACAACTCACGCAGTATTTCACGAAAGAAAAGGATGAAATTATTCATAAAAAAACAGAGTAGGTATAGAAAACCTACTCTTTGCCCCCGCATTAACGAGCAGTAAAACTTCCACCTCAAAATCCGGAAAACGCTAGAATTTAGGTGGAAGATTAACTGCTCGTAAAAGCCCGATTGGTGAAGACTAATAATCAGCGGGGGATGAACAGACTCCCCCACTGATTAAAGTTTCACTTTATTACACCTTTATTTCGATAGTACACATCTTCTAGTCCGATGTTATACTTCATGTTATTATCCGTCCACTCTGGCCCTAAATTCCCTGGCCATCCAGATGTATTCGCTATATATTTCAGTAATGCAAAATCAGTCAAACCTTTTTGCACCCCACGCTTATATCCTTTCATTAAATGCGGCATTGCAATTTGCGCATTTGTACGTGGATCTTTCAGCTCATCATCAGTTAAATGTTCTGGTGCAAGCCCGCCGCCGCGGTGTAGTTGAAACAATCCAAATGAAGTTCCATTATCTCCAACACTTCTTGGATTTAATCGACTTTCATGCTCGGCAATTGCAAGAGGTATCCATTCCGGAAGATTTACTTTCTTCGCTTCCTCTATAATGATTTGTTTCATCTGTTTTGCTTCTTCTGAATCAACATAGCTTGTTCCATTCACTAGCTTATCCATTCCTTCAGACTTTCCTTGGAAATATAAATATACTCCAAGAACAACTAAAAATCCTACAAAGAATTTCTTCACTACCTCTACCTCTTTCTCCGCTGAAATTTGTCCCCTTTCAGCCTTCCCTTTACAATTACCTACATTCTATTACTCTTTTATCATAGCAAATAACTATACGTATTATCATCATGCTTTAGACCGATTTTGTGAAAAAACAGCTGGTAAATACGTGCAAAAATGTAACTTTCATAGACTATAACGCATTTATTGTATATAATTGTAAACTGAACTCTATATATAGAATAGGAGCGTACAAAATGAAAAAATGCCTAACACTCTTGTTCAGCATTTTACTACTCATCCCTACCTACACCTCTGCACAAACATCATCAAAACCAAAAGTACTTGTTTTGTATAGTACACAAGACGATAAAGTTTCAAATAATGTCCAAATCCTTAATACTCAATTAGGACATTTTACAAATGATATAACCGTAAAAAACTTAAAAGAAGCAACTTCAATTAATAACGTATCCTCCTATACACATATTGTTTATATCGGTGAAACAAAAGAAGCGTTTTCTGATGAAACGAAACAATTTCTAGAAAACTTCTCCGGCCCTGTATTAGTATTAGGACAAAATGTTGAACAATTATCTAAGCGTTTTTCTTTCATTACATTAAAGAGTGACGATATACGAGTTAATAAAATTGAATATCCAGAAAAGAAGCTAAAAAATGCCTTAGAAGAGGAACGATTAATTCAATCATTTGATACGAATGGAACTGTGCTTGCTAACGCTTTAAGCTCAAATAACACTAACCCACTAATCGTTCAGCATGAAATATCTTATTATGTTGCAACACCTAACCTCTTTGACTGGATGTCTCATTACGTCGGTGAAATGTTATTTTCTTATTTCAGCCAAAAACCAACGAAAAATAAAGTTGAAGCTTATTTACGTCTTGAGGATGTTCACCCAGCAGCAGATATAAATCAATTAAAAGAAATTGCTGAATTACTAAAAGAGAAAAAGATGCCTTACATGATTACTGTTATTCCGGTATATAAAGATCCAGATACAGGAAAGATAATACATTTAAAAGATAAACCAGAACTAGTTGATCTTTTACGCTCTATGCAAGATGATGGTGCAGCAATTATTATGCATGGTTATACTCACCAATTTTATGACAGTGAAACAGGTGAGGGCTTTGAATTTTGGGATGTCAAAACAGATCAACCAATTCGCCAACCGAAGCATGAAAAACCGAAGACAAAAGATGACTTTCCAAATATAGAGGCATATAACCAATATGTAAAAAAAGGGGAAGAATTCGAGGGAAAATATACGAAAGATCATATTGAAAAAGGAATTCAAGAACTTGTAGATGCTAAACTATATCCTGTTGCCTTTGAAGCACCTCATTACACGATGTCTCAAAAAGGATATGAAATATTATCAAGGTACTTTTCAACTTATGTAGGACAACTACAGTTAAATGATACAACTTGGAAATCCATGCACTCACCATATTATACAAGTACTCCGTCATTTTTACATGGAATGAAACTATTGCCTGAAACAGTCGGATTTATTGAAGAAGATACGCCACAAACTATTGCTAAAATGAAAGAACGTGCTCTATCTGTTTCTAAATTATCCGATGGAGTTATTGGTGCATTCTATCATCCTTACTTAGGTGTGAAACCATTAAAAGAAGTATTAAAGGATCTAGAAAGTATTCCAAATATAGAGTGGATTGATTTACAAAAGGAAAAGAATGAAGTAAAAATGAAAGATATTCATATTACGACGAATAAAGACGGCATTCACGTTGAAAAACCAACCAGTGCGAATGACATAATTGATTATATAAAGCAATATGGCTTCTTCCTTATACTGGGGTTCGTTATCATTGTCTTTCTTTTATTATTAAAACGTGCGAAGAAATTAGAATCCTAATACAAAACCACCAAGCATTCTGCTTGGTGGTTTTTTTAACTTAAACCAAAACGTGGCATGTTATTAATAACCCATTGATTATTTTCATAAATAAATTCAACTTCTACTTTTTCCGTTACATTATCATAGTCATTATACGTTTCTACCTGCGCTTTTATTTTCCCATCCTTTAACTCGGCAGAAATAATTTTTGTAAATTTAGTTGCTGCTTTTGACCCTGGATCTCCAATAGCATAGTGCATTTTTCCATTTAACTCTTTAATATATTTACTCTTCATATACTGTGCTATAAATGATTTTGAGAAGTACGTAGATAGCGTAGTCTCTAAATTATCTTTCTTATTATAAATAGGGTTCACTAATTCCCCGTATGAAAAATCCCCTACTCGTTTTGGGTTTCCTGTTAGTGCAGCCATTTGAACATTAGTCAGTTCCTTCTGTGCATTCCATACTTTCTGTAACATAACGTTATCTGCTAGCTTCTTATCTTTTACTTCATTTGATTTCTTTGTATCCAAATTCATGATAGTTCCATTATCCGTATAGAGATACATATCTCCTGCTACAAAATATAAATAGGATTTAGTTGGTTCAACCGCTTTATTATAAATTACCTTTTCATTTCCACCATTTATTTTCTTCTTATATACTCCATCCTTTTTTAAATAATAAAAAGTATCCCCTTTCACATTCATCTGCAAGGCATCCTTTACCAATAACTTTTCATTATTTTGTTGAACGTCTATTTCATATATGCCATGCTCAGCTTCATTTGTTTCAAAAGGTAACGAAAAGTCGACAACAGCATATAATTTTTCATTATTATACGTAGCACTAGATATTGTTGCATAATTTTCTTTTGACCAAGTTTTATTATCTTTTGTCATTTGTGTTCCACGATTTTTATTCCAATGTAGAATACTATCATCTATCGTTCGAGACCAACCAGAATTTTTAAATGCCGCTTCTTCTTCCTGTCCCGTCTTCAAATTGATTTTTGCGATCCCTACAATATCAAAACCACCATGCTCAGAATATTTTTTCGGATAAAATAAAGTTTGATCTTTTATATAAACATAATTTGTATCCGCTTTTAACGTATCTAACTTTTTATTTGATATATCATACTTCATTAAAGAAGATAATCCCACATTCTTCTCTTCATCCGTATGAATAAAATATAAAGCTTTGTTTTTTATATTTATGTAAGAAGCATTTACACCTTCCACTACACGTTCCGAAGTCTGAAATTGATCTTTCGTACGATAAATGCCTCCTGTATTTTTATCACCATTTACCGCATAGTAAACCCATCCATTACTCTCTGCCATCTTCCCTTTATTAGAACTGTTTCCAACCGAATTCCCGTTTTTCTCAGTTTCTTTCATCTGTTTTTCAACTACTGGATCAATTTGTTCTTCTTTACTTTCTTGCGTTGCGTTGGGATTTATAGCCTTCTTTTCTGCTTCACAACCAAACGCTGCAACTGAAAGTGCACCGATCATCATTGTAATAGCTATTTTTTTATGTGCTTTCCCCATTTTCTCCCCTACTTCCTTCATCAAATTAAACATATCATAAATTATAGAAAAAATTAGAAAAAATATCCATAATAAAAAGAATAAGAGTACCTCTCCTATCCTTTCAAATAAAGCGAAACCTTAATCAGTCCGGGTCTTAATCCCCGGCAAATAGCGGGGTAAAATCGAATGGTATTTTCATATATTGTTTCTGCAACCTGATCAACAGATATGTTTTTTATAACACTAATTTCCTTTAATACATCTCGAATCATTCTCGGGTGCGTCATAACATCGTCTTGAAATTCCCACGGTCCATCTGTTTCTACCATCATATATTCAAGCGGATAATACGAAACAATTTTTCTAATCTTCTCCTTATGTAAAACATCCGGTGTAATCGAAATATAATAACCATTCTTCATCATCCGTTTCATTGTTTCATCACTTCCTTTAAACCAATGGAAATGTGCACGTGAAACTTTATATTTCTCTAGCAAATCACATACAGTGTCAGCATCTTCATAAACTGCGTGTAATATAATTGGCAAATTATACTTACTAGCTAGTTCTATAAATTTTTTCAATACAGCTATGTATGGATCTACAGCAATGCTTTCATCTTCTTTCCTCAAATAATAGGGCAAACCTACTTCACCAATCGCAACAATTTCCTCTGCGTTCTGTTCAATAAGTTTATAAATCTGTTCACACTCTTCTTTATGAATCTGTTGCTCTGGATGAAACCCTATCGCTGGATATATAAAGGGATACTTCTTCGCTAAAGATAACGTTTCCTTACAAGATTGATAATTCATAGATACAGCAATAAGCCCCTTTATTTCATTACTATTTTCCACCTCTTTCAGTAATCTGTTCTTCTCTTCATCCTTATATTGATCAACATGTATATGACTATCAATCCATTTCATCTTTATGCCCCCATAAAAAAAACAAGAAAGGACTTCCTTTCTTGTTTTAGCATCTATATTATTTAACAATTAAGTTTGTTATGATATCAAATAATCCAATACACACTACGGCAACAGTAAAGTAGCTACAGAAATCTTTAATTGGTAACTTCACTACTTCTTCTTTACGCATCCCATTTTTCTCCCTTCTTACTAGATCCCTAATTATTTTTCTATCTGTATCTATTATGCAAAAAATATGACAAATTTACTATCGAATTAACTTACGTAAACCTTACAATGTTGTAAGGTTTAAAAAAGGATCCTCATCTTTATTCAGATGAGGATTATTAAAAATTAGTTGGTTTTTCATTCTTCATTACAAACAGAAAGTAATACATTAAGACTTTCTAGTTACACTATATGAAAATTACTATCTTTTAACTATCGAATTACATTACAGAAGACTTACATGTTTGTAAGTTATGTGTAATGTAATTCGATAGTTTCCCTTACTTATATTTCGTACAATAAAGTTAGAAAGTAAGCCAAATAAGAAGAACACTCAAATAACCAAATTGCATTGCTAGTAGCTACTCTTCTTATACCTTTCACCCGTGCTACTACAATGTACCCCCTTCCCCTTTATATAACAAAAAAGCCTTAGTCCATATAGACTAAGGCTTTTTATTAACCCCAAAATACCCTTACCTAGTATTTTTATTTTCGACAAAAAATAGCTGGGGGTATATTTCACTATCTCATCGTTAAAAGTTTACTCTTCGCATTTATAGGAATATTTGCAACCTCAATCTCTTCAATTGATTCACCGTAACGTCCTTTTGCAAAAACCTTTAATGCTTCATCTCTCTTTAACATATGCTTAACCGTTTTCTTTATTTTCTGCTCTCTACCACGTTCATCGAATGCAATAAATTCATATTCATACCACTCATCACCAATATGCTGACCAATTGTATTCACAACCGTATAGTATTCTTTCGTCTTATAAAATGGATTATATTTATCGATAACCGGTCCAAGTTTCGTAGGCAGTAACATTACTACTATCACTATCATCGCTATTATAGTAGTGATCATTTTTTTCTTCATAATAAACATTCCTCCTCTGCAGGATATATATACATCCATTTTAAAAAGGGGGAATAAAATCTACTATTGAATCTCATTACATTACACTTACATTTTTGTAAGAATTAAAAAAGGTGAACGAATTTACTCGTTCACCTTTTAGCTTGCTTTAAAGCCACCGCCAAGTACATCACGTACATCATGTATAACAACGAAAGCATCTTCATCTACCCGGCTAATAACTTGTTTCAACTTAACAAGCTCTTGTTTATTAATAACAACATATAAAACTTCTTTATTTTTACCAGTATATCCGCCGCGCCCTTCTAATACAGTAACACCGCGTGTCATATTTTTCGTAATAGCTTCACGAATTAAGTCTGGTTGATTCGAAATAATCGTAACAGCCGTTTTTGTGTCCATTCCTTCTACAATGAAATCAATCACCTTCGCTCCAATGAACACAGCTACAAGTGTATACATTGCCTTTTCTTGCCCTATTATAAATACAGAACCAGCAATTACAACAATATCAATAATTAGTACGCCTTTACCTACACTCCAACCTAAATATTGATTTGCTAACCGAGCTAAGATTGCTGATCCTCCCGATGTACCTCCGGCTTTGAACATACAGCCTAATCCAATACCCACAAATAAACCAGCAAATAAAGCCGCTAATAATGTATCACTATTTACATGATACTCAATATGTTCTGTAACGTATAAAAACAAAGATGTTTCTACAATCCCTAAAATTGTATAAATCATTGTTTTCTTATCAAAAAATTTATAACCAATAGCTAGTAAAATTGCATTTATAGCAAAATTCACAATCCCTGGTGACCAATCAAATAAGTAGTACGTAACAACCGTTAAACCAATAATTCCACCTTCCGATAAACGGTTTGGAATTGCAAAGTAATTAATACCAATTGCGAATAATAATGAACCAATTGTAATTAGTGTTATTTCCTTTATACGTTGATTAACCATAGTTCATACCCTCCCCCCATTTGACATTGTATCACTATCTCCTAGAGGTTTAGAAGTGGTTTTTATTCCGCATTTTCCCTCTTAAAAATTGAAATATTATGTTTAAACAGAGGGTTGATTAATTATTCATATTTGCCCTAACTGCACGGACAAATTGCTCCACATTCCCTTTCTGAATATACTTAGCGCGAATGCTTTCATGACTACAAGTAAATTCAAAATACGGATGAAAATCTATGTTATCTATATGCAAATATGAATACTCTTTAAATGTTGAAGAATAGTACGGGAATTTCCCGTAAAAAAGGAGACGTCTAGTAGTGGCAACAAAAACCCCATGTTGATACGATAATATAAAATTATCCTTCTCAAATATCCCTACCACAAAAGCCAGAATCTTTTCATCATCATCTACATACTTTTTCATACTCGATAAAAGTTCATTCATGCATATTCCTCCAAATTCTATTCATTGCATTAACACTTGAAAAGAATCCATGGATTATTACAAACCGGTTTAACTCCTTTATAAAGTATGAAACGCGTTTCCTGTCAAAGATATTTCAAAAAAATAATCCGTTATGCGATTATACACATAACGGATTAAAATTAAACCGTAGAGCGTTCCACAAGTTCGTATGGAATTTCCAGCTTTTCTTGTTCAGAACTCTCGTCATTCACTTTTCTATGCAACATTTCAAAAGCAGTTTTCCCTATCTCCTTTAAATTTTGATCAATAGTTGTCAATTGTAACACTTGCGAGATAGGTTGATTATCAAAGCCAATAATCGCTAAATCCTCAGGAACTTGAATCCCTAATTTTTCAACCTCTGTCATAACCCCAATCGCAACTTCATCACCTGCTACTATTAATGCTTCAGGAAGATCCTGCATCTCTTTTAACTTATGAGCCACTTTTACACCATCTTCTAGTGTAAAACATTCTGTAAAAATCCATTCTTCATTAACCTCTTCGTCTATAGATTGTAATTGCTGTTTATAAACATCAAAACGCTTTTGACTACTCGGCCCTAATTTTCTTCCCGTACAATAACCAATTTTTTTATAACCTTTCTCAATCAAATAATCCATTCCTAATTGAAAGGCCGCTGAATGATTCGTATATACACTTGAGATGTTTGAAATATCATTGTCTTCACAAGCAATTATTGCGCCGTAAGAAGCATACGGTTCTATCGTTTCCCAATCATTTGCACGTGAACAAATAATAAGACCATCCAATTGTTTTGTTTTTAACATATGTAAACTTTTCATTTCTTCTTTTTTATTATAATTCGTTTGGCAAAGTAGCACCCTGTAATTATGCGCTAACGCAGTCTCCATCATTCCGCTCACCATCGCATCAAAACACGGATGATTAATATACGGTAAAATCACACCAACAATATTCGTTTTTCCTTTTGATAAATGAACAGCATTTGCATTTTGCGAGTAATTCAATTTCTCAACTATCTCTATAACCGCTTTCCTTTTTTCTTCACTTACATATGGGTGATCATTCAACACTCTCGAAACAGTCGTAACTGAAACTCCCGCCATCTTTGCAATATCTTTAATATTAGCCATACACTCACCTCTACCTTTAAGTTAATGAATCTCATGAACATATGTCAAATCTTCTTATCATTACACCTTCATTCGTTTCTCTTACAAAAGTGTAATTTTTCTGTAAGCTAATTCGATAGTGAATTTCCGCAACATTTCATACAATTAAGTCAGCGACAAGGTAACAACTATTCGAAAAGGAGCGGATTAATATGATGAACAAAATGAAAACGAACAATTTCTTACATACAATGGGCATGGTATTTTCCGCTCTTATCGACGCAAAAGCTGTTGCTTCTACATTAAACAAGTAAGGAGAATATATTATGAATAACATCACTTTTAACAAATTAGATTTTTTAGGACTAGCTAGTGGCTCGCTTCTTCTTACTGCTTTTATTTACACCGCTACGCTTGTATAACTTTGTGTCCCCTTTCCCCTTTATTATAAATAGTAATAGAAAAGACGACCGTCTATGCCCGGTCGTCTTTTCTTATTTTTGATTTGATTGCAAAGCTTCTTTTAACTCCTCAAACTTCTCATTTAATTGATCTGTCATCATTTTCATAGCGGTTTTTCGATCTATTTGTTCTCCACCCTCAATTTGAATTGGATCTCCAAAAATCAATTGTGCCTTTTTCCCCTTTATTAATTCTTTTACACTTGATGGACCAACATAAGCTGCTGGTACTAACGGAACATTAGAACGCATCGCAATTGTCACAGCACCCGCTTTTAATGAAACATCTTCCGCTGATCTCGTTCCACTTGGAAAAATCCCTACTACCTTTCCTTCTTTTAATAAACGTGATGGAATTTTAAGTGTACTCGGTCCCGGATTCGCGCGATCTACAGGGAATGCATTTACATTTTTAAAGAACCAATTTTTGAATTTCCCTTCAAATAATTCTTTTTTTGCCATGTAATGAATTTGAGTTGGGTACATCCCTGTAGCTAACATTAATACATCCATAAAACTTGTATGTGTACACGCAACAACATACGGACCACCTTCTGGTAGCTTTTCTCTTCCTTGCACTTCTACTTTCCCAGCTGTTTTAAATATATATTTCAACAAAAATGTAATTGGTTTATACATTTATTTCGTTCCTTTCTAAACATCCGAAGTATAATCATATTCTTACAACAATTATAACACTAAGTTTTAGGAGTTGGTAATAAAAATAAGTATGAATTGTTAAATTTCAATTCTTACAAAAGTGTAATTTTCTTGTAAGCTAATTCGATAGTTACTTCTCACTATATTTCATACAATTAAGTCAGAAACAGGGCAACAACTATTCGAAAAGGAGTCGATTGATATGATGAACAATATGAAAACGAACAATTTCTTACATACAATGGGCATGGTATTATCGGCTCTTTTCGATGCAAAAGCTGTTGCTTCTACATTAAACAAGTAAGGAGAACTCATTATGAATAACATCACTTTTAACAAATTAGACTTTTTAGGATTAGCTAGCGGCTCTCTTCTTCTTACTGCTTTTATTTACGCTGCTACGCTTGTATAACTTTGTGTCCCCTTTCCCCTTTATATAGAAAAAGACGACCGTCTATGCCCGGTCGTCTTTTTAATTTTTTCTTTCTTTCAATTCTTTTAAAAGCTGTATCAGCTCAGCTTGTTGTTTTATCTTTTTACGACCATTTCGATTAATTGCTGCAAGCTCACAGGCAACTCCGACGGCGAAGAAAAACAATAAACTTTCTAACATGTGAAATCCTCCATTTGCCTATTAAACAGCTTGACGTAATTGTTCTTCTTGTAAAACTCTATTATTTATATTTTCTTCTTTTCTCTGGCAAACGTTATTGCGAATAAGTGCTGCAATAACAAGTACAGTCCCTATAATATCAAACATTGTGATTTGATACCCTTGCATCATCATAATAGCTAAAGTCGTAATTGGTACAAAATTAATAAATAAAATCCCATTAATGGATGATAAAATTTTCACACCGTAGTTCCAAGCAAGTAGCGCTACAATACCTGGCAATGTCATCATAAATAACAAATCATATTTTACAATAGAAATCGTTCCCATACTAGGAACTGAAACATATCCAAGCCACGTAATAATTACCGTTATAATTCCTGTAACAGTCGTACCGAATACACACGTCAACGTAGAATAACGTAATGTTGACCAATCACTACACGTTTGACCACCCATCGTATAAATAACCCAGCCTATAACACCAATAAATATAAATGCTAATGGGAACATATTATCTTTCAATGTTACAAAGAAACTCATGTCACCTTTTGTAATAACAAACACAGCTCCTACAAAAGCAATAACCATACTCGTTATCATATACTTCTTCGGTTTTATATGCTTATATCCCCATAAAATACAAATAGAAATCATCGGCATAAGTGCTTCCATAATGGAAGCTACCATTACACCCGACTTACCCATCAACATTTGCCCTAAAAATATGAGGACATTATATACTGTAAATGCCATCGTTCCAAAAAAGACGAGTAACTTTCCTCTTCCCTCTAAACGAAATGCCTGTTTTCCTTCTTTCACTAACAACAATACAATCAGCATTATCGCCACTGCTCCATAGCGAATAAGCGAAAAATAAAATGGATCTATGTATTCTAGCGCATGATCAGCAACTGGAAACATCGCTCCCCATGACATACTCGCAATTAAACACGCTAAAGCCCCTATTATCATTTGACCTCTTCTCACCGCAATCCCCCGTTTCTTTCTATTTGCACAAAGAGAATTGTAAAAGAAAAAATATATCACGTAAAATGATTCAAAATGATGTTAACTATCATTTATAATGATAGTTAACATCAAGGGGGATTACAAAATGGAATTACGAGACTTACAAATCTTTAAAAGCGTTGCCGATCAGGGTAGTGTAAGTAGCGCAGCAAAGGAATTAAATTATGTACAATCAAATGTAACTGCACGTATTAAACAACTAGAAAACGAATTAAAAACCCCACTCTTTTACCGCCATAAACGAGGAATGACTTTAACAGCTGAAGGAAGAAAAATGCTCGTTTATGTTAGTAAAATTTTGCAAGATGTCGACGAACTAAAACAAGTATTTTTAGATAGCGAAACACCCTCCGGTATATTGAAAATCGGTACAGTCGAAACAGTAAGTACACTGCCTACCATTTTATCTTCTTACTATAAAAGCTATCCAAATGTCGATTTATCATTACAAGCGGGTCTAACAGAAGAATTAATTAGAGAAGTACTTGATCATCAATTGGATGGCGCCTTTATATCAGGTCCTATTAAACATCCACTAATCGAACAATACGATGTTAGTACAGAGAAATTAATGCTTATAACACAAAATAAAGCCTTTCATATAGAAGAATTTACAACAACGCCTCTACTCGTTTTTAACCAAGGATGTGGATACCGCTCCAAACTAGAACGTTGGCTTAAAGATGAAGGTTTGCTACCAAAAAGAATTATGGAATTCAATATATTAGAGACAATATTAAACAGCGTTGCACTCGGCCTCGGAATTACACTCGTACCACAGTCTGCTGTCCATCATCTTTCTAAAGCAGGTAAGGTACATTGTCATGCAATCCCTGAAAAATACGGCAGTATTTCAACGGTTTTCATACGCCGTAAAGATAGCTATATGACGAATTCAATGCGTAGTTTTTTAAAAACAATTGAAGACCATCATCATATCAATATGCTGTGAAAGACATTCTTACATGAATGTCTTTTTTTCTTACAAAAGTGTAAGTCTTTCGTAAGCTAATTCGATAGTTGCAAGTAGCCATATTTCCTATAATTAAGACATAAGCAGGGCAACAACAATTCGAAAAGGAGCGGATACGCATGATGAACAATATGAAATCAAATAAATTTTTAAATACAATGGGCATGGTGCTATCCGCACTTGTCAATGCAAAAGCTGTTGCAACTACATTAAACAAATAAGGAGAGTTTATAATGAACAACATTACTTTCAACAAATCAGACTTTATCGGACTTGCAAGTGGAGCCACTCTTCTTACGGCTTTCATTTATACACTTGCTCAAGGTCTTGTTTAACACTTTGTTTCCCCAACCCCCTTTATATATAGAAAAAGCTGCTCGTCTTATAGACAAGCAGCTTTTTAGTTTGTTTCATATACAATTTGACCTGTTTTCGTAATATCATATCCGCCAATCGCATTTAATTCATTATGAAATTCTTCCGATTGCAGAATGTCTTTCACAACTTCAATCAACTCTTCATTTTCTTTATTCTTCAAAATTACTAAATCATACTGTTCTTTCATGATTGGAATAAAGTCCACATTTACAATTTGCGAAAACTTTTCTGAACCTACTCCTACATCAGCTTTTCCATTTGCAACTTGCGTGGCAACACCAAGATGATTCGATTCTTCCCATTCATATCCACTAATATCAGCTTTATTTAATTTTTGGATTCGTAATTGTTCATCGACTAACACTCTAATACCAGAACCCTTTTCTCGATTCACAAACTTTATAGTGGACCCGGATATGTCAGCCCATGCCTTTATTCTCTTCGGATTTCCTTTTTGGACATAAAATCCTACATTTCTGGACAATAAATTAATCATAATGCATGGCTGTCCTACTAAAATGCGTTTTACGTAAGGAACATTATATGTACCAGTTTCACCATCAAACAAATGCAAACTAACGATACTTCCTTCTCCTTGATACATTTTCACCAAACTCGTTAAGCTACCTTGATACGCCCTTAAAACATTAGAACTTGGCAAACGATTTTCTATACGTTTAGCTAACATATCTAACGTTAGTTCTTGACCACTAATAATACACGTGTTCAAGATACTACTACCATCGTTTTTTACAGGAGTAACTTGTACCTTTCCTGTTTTCATTTGTTTTATATATTGATCTAAATCTGTTGCATCAATGCGCATCTGTCTACCAACTCTATAAGAAGGAAGTTCTCCTTTTTTAATTAAGTCGTATACAGTTAATTTTGATACTTTTAATCGCTTTGCTACTTCTTCCGTTGTGTAGGAATGATGATCCATAGACGATTCCTCACTTTCTCCTTTCATTGTAACAAAGAAAAGAATATTTCTCCTATTTTTTAAAAATAGATATATGTTCAAATTACATTCAATTATAACTAGTTATATTTAGATATAATTAGTTATAATTAGATGTATCAAAACGAAAGGGGATCTTTTTATGAATAAATTTACATTACGTTCCATCGGGGCACTTATACTTTCTTTCCTTCTTATATTTAGTGCTGCTTGTACAAGTGGGGAAAAGCATACAAAGTCAGCTGCTAAAGAGGATAAAACAGTTGAACTGACTATCTCAGCTGCTGCAAGCTTACAAGATGCATTAAAAGAAATCGAAAAACAATATAAAGAAAAAGAGCCAAATATCAAACTTTCTTTTAACTTCGGTGCTTCTGGAGCACTTCAACAACAAATTGAACAAGGTGCACCTGCTGATTTATTCTTCTCTGCAGCAGAAGATAAATTCCAAACCCTTGTAAAAAAAGGATTCATTAGTGAAAAAGAAGGGAAAAATCTTCTTGGAAATGAACTAGTTCTAGTCATCCCTAAAGATAGTTCACTTACAAAATTTCAAGATTTAAAAGATGAGAAAATCAAAAAAATTGCACTTGGTACACCTGAATCTGTACCTGCTGGCAAATATGCAAAGGCTTCTCTAACACACGAAAACCTTTGGAATGATGTTCAAAATAAAGTCGTATTTACAAAAGATGTTCGCCAAGTGTTAACATATGTAGAAACAGGGAATGTCGATGCTGGCATCGTATACAAAACAGATGCTCTCATTTCGGATAAAGTAAAGATTGGTGAGACAGCAGCAGCTACTTCTCATGAGCCAATCCACTATCCTTTAGGTGTTATAAAGGAATCTAAACATAAGAAAGAGGCGACTTCATTTTATGAGTATTTGCAGTCAAAAGATGCACAATCTATCTTTAAGAAATATGGATTTACAGTTCTGTCGTAATTACTATGAGCATTGATGCTATTTTATCGCCTGTCTTTCTATCTTTAAGAGTAGCTGCGTGCGCCACTATTCTCGTTACAATTTTAGGGACAATTGTCGGGCGAGCACTAGCTCGCTCCTCATGGCGATATAAAGTACTATTAGAAACCATATTTTTATTACCAATGGTACTTCCACCAACTGTTATCGGCTTCTTTCTCATTATCATCTTTGGAAACAACAGCCCGATCGGAAAGTGGGTTGAATCATTATTTCAGCAGTCTATTATGTTCACATCTACTGCTGCGATTATCGCTTCTACAGTTGTTGCATTTCCGCTTATGTACCAATCAGCGAAAACGGGATTTTCTATCGCAAATGTACAAATTGAAGAAAGTGCTCGTGACCTTGGCGCAAGTGAATATCAAGTTTTTCTGCACGTTACACTTCCACTCGCATTTCCTGCCTTACTAAGCGGGATGATTTTGAGCTTTGTCCGCGCGCTCGGTGAGTTTGGTGCTACACTCATGTTTGCCGGGAACATTCCTGGTAAAACACAGACAATCCCAACTGCAATTTACATGGCTATTGATGCAAGTAATATGCAACTCGCCTGGACACTTGTAGTTATTACTATCGGTATGTCACTCGTATTTCTACTATGTATTCAACTTATTAATAAAAGAATCACTAACTCTTAAAGCAGCTTTTGTCGAAGCTGCTTCTTTATTTCTTAGGAAATAAAATATACCAACGGGAAATAACTGAATTTTAACTCTTATTTAAATATACATTTTATTTGAATTCACTTTCTAAAATAGGCAATTTCCTGTTATTATATGGAGGTGTTTCAAAAAATGAAGAAATGAAAACGCATTTATATTGTGAATTCTTCATCCTGTTTTAGCGATCGGTAATCTTCTACTCTATTAGTGGGGCATTACCGATCGTTAGAACGATATGTAACTATATTGGTATAGCAAACCGAAGGGAGTCTTGTAATGGACATTTTATTAGCGCTTCTTCCTGCAATTGCATGGGGAAACATCTTATTAGTAAGCGTAAAAATGGGCGGTGGTGCATATAGCCAAACGGTAGGTATGACAATCGGTGCTCTATTCTTCGCAACAATTATGTATGTATTTACTCAACCAGCTTTAACAATGACAATCTTAATTGTTGGTTTTATTTCAGGTTTATTCTGGGCTTTAGGACAAGTAAACCAATTAAAAACAGTTGAAAAACTAGGTGTTTCAACTACTGTAACGATTTCTACTGGTATGCAACTTGTTGCAACTTCTATCTTTGGGGTTATCGCTTTCCGTGAGTGGACTACTACTACAACGATCATTCTGGGAACGATTGCAATCCTATTAATTGTAGTTGGTGTTGTATTCACATCATTAGATGATAAAGAAAATGCTCAGCCACCTGGACAATTGAAAAAAGGACTTCTTACTTTAATTGTTTCTACTTTCGGCTATCTTGTATATGTAATTATTATTCGTTGGTATAATATTGATGGTTGGTCTGCTATTTTACCACAAGCAGTTGGTATGTTTGTTGGTGCGGTTGTACTGACGTCTAAACATAAACCGTTTAACAAATATGCAATCCGTAATGCTTTGTCTGGTTTACTATGGGGAACTGGAAACTTATTCTTACTTCTTTCATTACCACGTGTTGGAGTAGCAACAAGCTTCCCATTATCTCAAACTGGAATCGTTATCTCAACATTCGGTGCGATTGTATTCTTAGGTGAAAAGAAAACAAAACGTCAATTGATCTTTATTGCACTAGGTAGTGTTTTAATTATCGGCGGCGCTGTATTACTTGGTATGACAAAAGCATAATCTTATATTCTATTAGTAAACCCCTGAAGCATATATGCTTCAGGGGTTTTTCAATTCTAATTATTTTCTAGATATAATTATTTGTATGTTCTTGCCCCTTATAATTGCTCTTCCACTCTAGCAAACCAGCTACACATATAAAGAGATTAATAACAGTTAATATTAGCATGAATTTCCGCCTTCTCATTATCCATTCCATCTACGGTAAGTCTTTTCTTTTTACAACATTCTCTTAAAGATGATATCGTTTTTATAACATATCTCTACTAGAAAGGAATAAAGAATATGCTAACTAAACATCGAATTTTATTTATTGGTGCCGGTCGTATGGCAGAAGCTATATTTTCCGGATTACTTAAAACAAGCAAAGAGTACATCGAAGAAATTATCGTCTCTAATCGAAGCAACGTAGAAAAGCTAAAACAGTTACAACATCGATATAATGTGTCTACTGCAACAGATTGGAAACAGCATGTTACATCTGTTGATACGGTTGTTTTAGCAATGCCACCTTCTGCTCATGAAGAGTTATTAGCTGAGCTATCTCCGTTAATATCAAATCAACTAGTCGTAACAGTCGCAGCTGGCATTGGACCATCTTATTTAGAAGCTAGACTCCCAAAGGGCACGCCTGTTGCTTGGATTATGCCTAATACAGCTGCTGAAATTGGAAAATCTATCTCCTTATATACAATGGGACAATCAGTAAATGAGATGCATCAAGAAACCCTGCAACTGCTTTTAAAAGGTATTGGTACTTCGCAACTTTGTACTGAGGAAGAAGTTCATCAGCTTACTGCAGTTACTGGAAGTGCACCAGCCTTCCTTTATTACTTTGCTGAAAGCTTAATTGAAACAACAAAAAGTTATGGAGTCGATGAAGAAACCGCAAAACATCTTGTCATTCAAATGATTTCTGGCTCTGCTTCTATGCTCGAACAAACGCAAAATCCAGCTAACCTCCGCGAACAAGTAACAACGCCAGGTGGTTCCACAGCTGAGGGTCTCAAAACTTTATACGAATATAATTTTTCAGAGGCAATTCAAAAAGCAGTAGAAGCAACAAACAAAAAAGCTAGGGGGAAATAATATGATTTTAACAAGTTTAAAAGACTATACAACATTACATAACGGTGTAAAAATGCCTTGGTTTGGTTTAGGTGTTTTTAAAGTAGAAGATGGTTCAGAAGTAATTGATTCTGTAAAAGCAGCAATTAAAAATGGCTACCTCAGCATCGATACTGCAGCAATCTATCAAAATGAAGAAGGCGTTGGACAAGCGATTCGTGAATCCGGTGTTTCACGCGAAGAATTATTTATTACCTCAAAAGTATGGAATAGCGATCAAGGATATGAAACAACACTTCAAGCATTTGGAACTACATTAGAGAAATTAGGTCTAGAATATTTAGATTTATATTTAGTACATTGGCCTGTAAAAGGGAAATATACCGAATCATGGAAAGCATTAGAAAAACTTTATAAAGATGGCCGTGTTCGCGCTATCGGTGTGAGTAATTTCCACATTCACCACTTACAAGACGTATTTGAAATTGCTGAAATTAAGCCAATGGTCAACCAAGTGGAATACCACCCACGTTTAGCACAAGAAGAGTTACATGCATTCTGTAAAGAACATAATATTCAGCTTGAAGCTTGGTCACCATTAATGCAAGGACAACTACTAGATAATCCAACGTTACAAGAAATTGCGACAAAATATAATAAATCAACTGCGCAAATTATTTTACGCTGGGATTTACAAAACGAAGTTGTAACAATTCCCAAATCAATTAAAGAACATCGCATTATTGAAAATGCAAACATCTTCGACTTTGAATTAAGTGCTGATGATATGAAAGCAATTCAAGCTTTAAATGAAGATCGTCGCGTTGGTCCAGATCCAGATAACTTTAACTTCTAGTAGAAAAACCACTGCCCTATGCAGTGGTTTTTTCGTTTAATAAAACTGAAAATTTAAACTATATTTCATTTAGTTGACACTTCATTATTCAAGGTGTAAGATTTTGAATTATCAAAGAAACACAAAAATTAATAAAATTTATTCGTTTACTCATTGTATCAAGAGAGGTGGAGGGACTGGCCCTTTGAAACCTCGGCAACAGGTTCATTTTGAATACTGTGCCACTTCCTGCAAGCTTTATGCTTGAAAGATAGAATGAGGGACTTCGTTTATATACGGGTGCATAACTTGTACGTAAAAATCCCTCTTTCTCAATATGAAAAGAGGGATTTTTTATTTTTCATTTCCCTCATCATCATCCAAACTTAATTATTTAGGAGGAAAATCAAATGAAAAAGAAGTTTGTACCCGGTATTGCATCAGTTGTAGGAGTAAGTATTTTATTAACTGGTTGCGGTAGTTATAAAAACGAAGCAAGCGGAGCAAATGCAAAAGACGAGGCACCTAGTAAACAGGTTTTAAACTTATCTTCACCTACTGAAATACGAACAATGGATACGGCTCGTGCTACAGATACTGATTCTGGTCAAGTAATGAGAAACGTATTTGAAGGTTTGTATAATCTTGGTGAAGGTAACAAACCTGTTCCTGGTGTTGCAAAATCTCATGAAGTAAGTGGCGATAAAACGAAATACACATTCCATTTGCGAGATTCAAAATGGTCAAACGGCACTCCTGTTACAGCTAAAGATTTTGTGTTCGCTTGGCAAAGAGCCGTAGATCCAGCAACAGCCTCTGAATATGCATTTCTATTCTTTGATATTAAAAACGCAACAAAAATTAACAACAAAGAACTTCCAGCCGACCAACTTGGTGTAAAAGCAGTTGATGACCATACGTTTGAGGTAGAATTGGAGCGTCCTATTCCGTATTTTATTAGCTTAACAGCGTTCCCAACATTTCTACCAATTAACGAGGAATTCTTTAAAGCACAAGGTGATAAGTACGCTTTAGAAGATAATACAATCTTGTACAACGGAGCTTTTACACTAAGCGATTGGAAGCACGAACAAAGCTTTAAATTCAAGAAAAACCCTACCTATTGGGATAAAGATACTGTCAAACTAGAAGAAATCAATTTTAACGTCGTAAAAGAAAAATCAACAGAAGTAAATTTATTCGAGTCAAAACAATTAGATCGTATAAAACTAACATCTGACTTCGTCGATAAATATAAAAAGGATGCTAACTTTAAAGAACGTCCAAACGTAGGCGTACAATTTTTACGTATGAATCAACAAAACAAAGTGCTTCAAAACGTTTCTGCACGCCAAGCAATTGATCAAACAATTGATAGAAAATCCTTTGTAAATACGTTATTAAATGATGGATCTAAACCAACATTTGGTCTCGTTCCAAAAAACTTTGCAAAAGGACCTGAAGGAAAAGACTTCCGTACTGCAAATGGCGATTTAACAAAAGTTGATACAAAATCTGCACAAGAGTTATGGAAAAAAGCTAAACAAGAGCTTGGTTCTGAAAAGATAACATTAGAATTATTAACGAGTGATGCTGACCTTGATAAGAAAACTGGTGAATTCTTAAAAGGACAACTAGAAAAGAATCTAGATGGATTAACAGTAAATATAAAACCGCAACCGCGTAAGCAACAAGTTTCACTTTTATTAAAAGGTGACTACGAAATCGGAATTGATGGCTGGAGCCCTGACTTTGCGGATCCAATTACATTCCTTGAGCTATTTACAACGAATAACCCTTATAACTTAGATCATTACTCTAATAAGGAATTCGATGAAACAATAGCAAAAGTGAAAACAACTTTAGCTGGTGATGAAAAAGCTCGCTGGGAAGCATTACTAGCATCCGAGAAAATATTATTTAAAGACTCTGTTATCGCTCCTCTTTACCAAAAAGGCGAATCTTATTTAGAACGTTCTTATGTGAAAGGAATTGTGCAAGTAGACTTTGCAGGGCAATTAAACTTCAAGTGGGCAAAAATTGAAAAATAAAGTGAAACTTTAATAAGTGGGGGTTTCTTCATCCCCACTTATTATTAGCCCACACCAATTGTTTTTTTAGCAAAATATATTAAAAATAGGTTCTCTCACACATGAGAATCCGCTTTTTCAATATATTATTCTAAGAAATTAACAATCTATTTTTATTATTGACATATAGTTCTTTCTAGTGTTAATATTCTAAATAATCAAAGAAACGAAATATTTCACCATCAAAATATAATGTCTACTACGTTGAAACATATAACGATAGATTATAGATCAACATGTATATACATATAGAACACCTGATTACCTATAAACAAATATTTATAATAGGTTTTATCTCCTTCTATAACTACTTCAAGACATGGACATTATGACGTTACGAACAACACATTTAGGGAGGAACGAACAATGAAGAAAAAAGTTATACCTGTTGTTGCATCTGTTTTAGGGGCAAGTCTATTACTAACTGCTTGCGGGGGAAATAAAGATAATGCAAGCGGAGCGAAAGCAAACGATAAAGCACCTGATAAACAGGCAATTAACTTATCATTCGCTTCAGAAATTCCAACAATGGATGTTGCAAAAGCAACGGATGGGGAATCCATGAACGTAATGCGCAATGTTTTTGAAGGGTTATATGCAATGGGAGAAGATAATAAACCGGTTCCTGGTGTCGCTGAGTCGGTTGACATTAGTCCCGATAAAACAAAATATACATTCCATCTGCGTGATTCAAAATGGTCAAACGGTACTCCTGTTACAGCAAAGGACTTTGCCTTCGCTTGGCAACGTGCCGTAAATCCTGATACAGCAGCTGAATACGCATTCTTATTCTTCGATATAAAGAATGCGAAACAAATAAACCAAAAACAATTGCCAATTGATCAACTAGGGGTCAAAGCTGTTGATGACAAAACGTTAGAAGTACAACTAGACCGTCCTGTTCCCTACTTCTTAAGCTTAACGACATTCTCAACATTCTTACCAATTAATGAAGAGTACTTAAAGTCTCAAGGCGATAAATATGGTTTAGAAACAACTCATTTAATTTACAACGGTGCTTTCACATTAGAGAACTGGAAACATGAACAAAGCTTCCAATTGAAGAAAAACCTTAACTATTGGGATGCTAAAACTGTAAAACTAGAAGAAATCAACTTCAATGTCGTTAAAGATAAGTCTACAGAAGTGAACTTATATGATTCAGGACAAATTGATCGTGTTGCTTTAACTGCAGAGTTTGTTGATAAATATAAGAGCGATCCAAACTTCAAAGAACGCGCTGAAGTCGGCATTCAATTCTTACGACTAAATCAGAAAAATGAAACATTAAAAAATCAACATGCACGCCTTGCTATTAACGGCGCAATGAATAAAAAAGCTTACGTAGAAACAATCTTAAATAACGGCGCGGTTCCAGCTGAAGGAATGGTTCCTGCGAAATTCGCAAAGAGCCCAGAAGGCAACGACTTCCGTAAAGAAAATGGAAATCTAGTCAAGGATGATGTGAAAACAGCGAAAGAAAACTGGAAAAAAGCAAAACAAGAACTTGGTACTGACAAAGTAACAATCGAACTATTAACAAGTGACAATGCTTTAGCTAAAAAGACTGGTGAATATTTAAAAGGTGAATTAGAAAAGAACTTAGACGGATTAACAGTGAACTTAAAACCACAACCACGTAAACAACAGCTAAAACTACTATTAAGTGGTGACTATGAAATTGGTATTGACGGCTGGGGCCCTGACTTCGCTGATCCAATTACATTCTTAGATCTATTTACAACAGATAGTGCTTATAACTTCGATAAATACTCTAACAAAGAGTACGATGAGCTAATTCATAAAGTGAAAACAGATTTAGCTGGCGATGAAAAAGCACGCTTTGAAGCAATGAAGCAAGCTGAAAAAATTCTATTACAAGACGGCGCTGTCGCTCCTTTATACCAACAAGGTCGTTCTTACTTACAACGCTCTTTCATTAAAGGACTTGTAACAACTGACTTCGGTGGTGAATTTAACTACAAGTGGACAGAAGTTGCAAAGTAACAAAAGTAAAAGGTATCCCACGAAGGATACCTTTTTACTTTTATACAACTTTAACTACAGAGCTTCCTCTTCCCTTTGCCATTCCTTTTATAGCTAAAATCATACCTGCTACTAATTGTATAACCAATACAATAACTAATAATGAAATAATATTTCTTTCTAAACTAACTCCTCCAAATATTATTGTATAATAGCCATTTCCTGCATATATTGCAGGAAATAATTCACTGATTGTTTGGTATGTTTTAGAAAGCATTTCATGTGGTACAATTACACCCAAACTTACAAGTTGTAACGATAGTGAGATGATATTGAAAATCATACCTGCATCTCCAAAAACAGTTACAACCATTTGTGTTAATGAAAGAAAGGCGAAGAAGACTATTGTCAATAATCCTCTTTTCCTTCTTTTTGCATTGAACCAAAACTCATCATACATATAAACACAAACATCAAATATGTTCTCCACGTCAAAGAAGGTATATGCCCTGACCAAAGATAGCTAACTAAATAATTAACTCCCATAATACAAGACGATATTACTAAACTAATACTTATTAGTTTTACATATTTGAGCATATCTTTTCTCCTTGTTTTTTATTTTTCTACTTCTTCAAATTGTAGATTCACCGGCTCTTCTAAAAGTGTTTCATAAAAGTTCTCTGCCAAATCTGTTGAAGGAATTTTTTCATCTACTTCATCAAATCGAATACTATCTAGCCACACACAACCTTCTCCTGATAATAAAACACCAAATGCAATACCAAGTGCTTCTTCTTTTATATCTAATACAACCGAGTACGATTGCCAGTTATTCGTATTTTTAATGGGGCGATTTTGCATATTATCCATAGCGAGCGGTTCTGTATCTTTTCCATCTACTCGCATCCACAATCCTGCCCAATCTCTTACATTTTCACTCTTAATAAATGCTGTAAAACGTAATCTCTTTCCTACATATTTATCCGCTCGGAACATTTGCATTAATGTTGAAAATCCTCCGTGCGTAACATTCTCTTTTGCTTTTATGTATGCAGATACTTTCCCCTGATGGACAACTTCATAATCTAAACCCATCTCATATTCAGCAGGATGACTTCCACTTAAGATCCATCCTTTCGGTATACCTTTTTGCATTGAAACACCCTCTCTTTCTATATAAAATGACTGAAAGTACTTTCGATATTTCTTTGGTGGCAATTGAAACATTCTTTTAAAAGCTCTCGTAAATGCCTCTTGTGAGGAAAAACCGTATTGCACTGCAATATCAATAACAGCTCTCTCCGTTGACACTAAAACTTGCGCAGCATGAGTTAACCTTCTCTTTCGAATATAATCTGTTACACTCATCCCAACATATCTTTGAAAGATGCGATGAAAATAGTACATCGATACTGCACTGTGAGATGCCACTCTTTCTGTTGTAAGCTCCTCATGTAAGTGATTCTCTATATATTCAATTGATTTTTTTATTATCTCTTTATATTCTTCATGCATTTTAGCCCCTCCTCACAACTTCAATTTACCATATACATACAAATCTTTTTTGATTTAAATTGCGAATTAGCCCTTGCAACTACAGAATAATAATTTATTTTCAACACATACATAATTACATGTTTTTGGGAAAAACTTGTATAGAACGAATTTACATAAGGAGGAATTTATAATGAGAATTCTACTATCAGTTTTATTAGCTCTTATGCTAGTACCTGCATTAACAGGATGTAAAGCTCCTGCAAAAGAAGACACAACTTCTAATAAAAAGACGACTGAAGAAGCAAAAAATGAGGCTCCTGCAGATTTAAAACTAAACTTCAATGAATTCGATTTAAAGGCAGACTACCAAGATACAAAGAAAGACTACGAAGCAGACTATAAAAATGTAGCAGCTGATAAGAAAATGGAAGCAAAAATTGAAGATCATAAAGCAGATGTAAAATTAACAGGAGACGAGGCTATCACAAAATTAAGCCCACTCTTACAAGAATTAAAATTTGATAAAAATACTGCTGACCAAGAAGTAATCGATCAAGTAGTGAATGTGTTCAAACTTGATAAAGACTATCAAAAATTTGATTTAGAAGTTGTCTTCTCTGATGGAACGAAAAAAGAATACAAAAGAGAAATAAAATAAAGAAGTAGGCGGTTGCCTACTTCTTTATTTTTTAATTTTTGCGTATCTTAATTCTGGACTAGAACCAATAATGAATTGGACACCAGATACTGATGATTTTTGTAAATATGAGGCACTTGGGAAAATAATTGGGATTAATGGTGAATCTGTAAACATAATATCTTCCGCTTTATGTAATAATTCAAAGCGCTTATCCTCGTTTTGTTCAACTTTTGCTTCTTTTATTAAAGCGTCAAATTCTTTATTATGCCACTTTGCATAGTTATTCGGACCATCACCTGCATATAAATCTAGTTTAGTAATTGGATCTAATAAAGAGCCGCCCCATCCCATATAAGCTAATTGGAAATCACTTTGCTTGTATGTGTCGATGTAACTCTTCCACTCTTTATTTTCTAATTTAATATCTACGCCAAGATTTTTCTTAAACATTTCTTGCATTGCTTCTGCTACTTTTTTATGTTGTGTATCTGTAGTGGATTTTAATGTTACTTCAGGTAATGTAGACCAGCCTTGTTCTTTCATGCCTTCTTCTAATAACTTTTTCGCTTCTGCTGGATCAAATTTAACGTAATCACCTTTTTCTTTACGGAAATCACGGCCACTTTGTGTTTTTGCTCCTTCTGGAACGAATGCATATGCTTCTTGCGCATTATTTTTATACAATTTTTCAACGATAAATTTACGATCAACCGCTAATGAAAATGCTTTACGTACCTTCGCATTTGTAAACGGCTCTTTTTCTACGTTAAACGAATAAATATACGAAGAGAAACCTGCAACACGCTTATATTCTTTATTTCCTTTTTCTTTTTCGATCATCTCTTGTGGTAAACCACTTAGTAAATCTAATTCTTTGGATTTAAATAATTGATACGCTGTTTTAGAGTCTGGAATAATACGAAACTCAATTTCTTTTAGAGTTACCTTTTTATCATAGAATTCTTTATTTTTTTGTACTGTAATAGCCTGGTTATGCTTCCACTCTTTTAACGTGAATGGCCCATTCGTAATTAACTCTTTTGGATCTGTTTTTAATTTATTATTATCATCAATCGACTTTTTAGCTAATGGAATAAATAGTGAGCTTGCTAGTTTTTGTTTAATAGAAGCAACTGGGTGTTCAAGGGTTACCTTTAATGTTTGAGGATCAACAACTTGAATACCAACTTGCCCCTCTTCACCTTTCCCAGTATTATACGCCTCTGCCCCTTTAATAAAATACATTTCTGTCGCATTCATAGAACCCGTTTTTGGATTTAATAATCGCTTCCATGCAAATTCAAAATCATTTGCTGTAATAGGCGAACCATCTGACCATTTAATATCTTTCTTCAAATGAATTGTATATTCAGTTCCATCAGCATTTACTTCTTCTTTCTCCGCTAATTCATTTTGATATTTCCCATCACTATCTTGCGTATATAAACTTGAAAACAACTGCCCAATTATATAACCTGACGTGCTATCTGTTGCAATAGCAGAATCAAGTGTATATGGATCACTACTAATATTCGTTACTAATCGATCGCCTTCTCCCTTACCAGCACTCGCCTTTGGCGTTTCTTTCTTACCGCAAGCAACAGAAGTAATTGCTAAAACAGTCATAATGACAAACAGTAAAAACTTCTTCATCCTACATTCTCCTTTAACCTGAAATTTTTGGTGTTGATGCTAATAATGTTTTTGTATAAGAATGTTGTGGATTACGGAATACTTCGTCCGTATTTCCAAATTCAACAAGTTCTCCTTTGTATAAGACAGCTACTTTTTCACATAAATAGTGAACCATCGGTAAATCGTGAGCGATGAATAAATATGTATAACCTTGTTCTTTTTGGATTTTTTGCAGCAGATGTACAATTTGAATTTGCAATGAAACGTCTAATGCTGAAATTGGTTCATCAAGAATCAATACTTCTGGCTCACACAATAACGCTCTTGCAATAGCGATACGTTGACGTTGTCCTCCGCTAAATTCATGCGGATATCGATCAATATATCTTCTATCTAATCCAACACGCTCCAGGGCATCACCCGCTACTTTATCCTTCAATCCTTTATCACCTAAACCGAATGAAATATAACCCTCCGTTACGCTATCGCGTATTTTCCAGCGCGGATTTAATGCAGCTGTAGAATCTTGAAAAATGAACTGTACTTTCTGTAAAAAATCTCGCTTATGAGCTGACTTCAGCATGTGAACAACTTGACCGTTATAATCAATTTCACCAAACGTTGGACTCTCAATCCCTGCTATGAGCTTTCCAAGTGTTGTTTTTCCTGAACCACTTTCACCAATAATGCCAAGTGTTGTTCCTTTCGGGATAGAAAGTGATATATCTTTTAACGCTGTGATTTCTTTACTTTTACTTCCATATGTTTTCGTTACTTGCTTTACAGTAATTAAATCTGTCGTCATGAGGCATTCACCTTCTCTTTTGATTTCGCTTTATTATGCTCCAGAACATGCTGCCAGCAATGTGAACTATGCTCCTTAGAATATGTTGTTCTCTCTGGGAAACGATGAATACATTCTTTTATGGCTACTGGACAACGATTTACAAAAGGACAACCAAAGCTATTTAATGTTTCAATGGAAGGTGTCGTTCCTTCTATAGCACGTAATACCTTTTCGGAAACATCCATATTCGGAATTGCTTGTAATAAGCTTTTCGTATATGGATGTTTAGGAGAACCTATTACCTCCTGTATCGTTCCTTTTTCAACAACACGTCCCCCGTACATAACAACTACTCGATCAGCTACCTCACGTACAAGTGCCAAATCATGTGTAATTAATAAAATACTCGTATTTTGTTTTTCTTTTCTTTCTTTTAATAGCCCCATAATTTGTTTCTGAATCGTTACATCTAACGCTGTTGTCGGCTCGTCTGCAATTACAAGCTTTGGATGACAAGCAAACGCAATTGCTAAACAAATACGCTGCCTCATCCCCCCGCTTAATTGATGTGGGTACTGTTCAAAGCGTTTCTCTGCTTCATGTATCCCTAAATCTGTTAACAAGTTAATCGCAATTCCCTTTGCCTCTCTTTTCGACTTTTCCCCATGTTGCAAAATTACTTCTGTAATTTGTTTGCCTACCTTCATCGTTGGGTTTAAAGATGAAAGCGGATCTTGAAATATAAAGGAAATATCTTTTCCGCGAATTTGATTCCATTCTGATTCTTGTAAATTCGTTAATTCCTTTGATTGGAAAGATACATTTCCATCATCGATATGAATTAATTCTTGATTCAAGCCGATAATGGATTGTGCTGTAACACTTTTTCCTGAACCACTTTCTCCTACAAGTGCAACTATTTCACCTTCGTTAATAGAAAAGGAAACATGTTTCACAATTGCTTGCTTACTATTCTCTTTTTCAACGGCTAACGTTACGTTTTCTAAAGATAAGATTTGTCCCATGTTTTTTCTCCTTTCGATTCCGTTTGACGATTTTTGGATCAATTGCATCTTGCAAACCATCACCAATTGCATTAAATGCGAACATAATGAGTGCAATCATGATTGCTGGGAAAAATAGCTGCCACCATTCTCCGCTCAATAATGTCCCGAGTGCATCATTCGTCATCGTCCCCCAACTTGCCGCTGGTGATTGTACCCCAAGTCCTATAAAGCTTAAAAATGATTCTGAAAAAATAGCTGCTGGAATTGTAAATGATAAATTGACGATAATAATCCCTGTTAAATTCGGAATTAAATGCCCATATATAATTTTCATATGTGATGTACCTAATCGCTCTGCTGCAATAACAAACTCTCGTTGTTTTAAAGACAATACTTGTGCTCGAATGAGACGGGCCATTCCAATCCATCCCGTTAATGCAAGGGCGATAATAATGGTGAAAAGACCTGGTTTCATAACAATTAATAGTAAAATAACAATTAATAAATATGGGATGCCGTATAATACTTCAATTCCTCTTATAATCCACTCATCAATTAACGTTCCAAGGCGATTACGCCCTCTCACATATCCACTAAATCCACCAATCAGTACACCGAGCCCTATATCGAGGGCAGCTGCTACTAATCCAACTGTTAGTGAAATCTTCCCACCAGCCCAAGTACGTGCCCAAATATCTCTCCCTAGATCATCTGTTCCAAACCAATGTTCACTACTCGGCGGTAAATTTGTTGCCTCTTTTACTTGTTCACTCGCAGTAAATGAAGTTAAACTTTCGCCAATAAGCGAGAAAACAATAATTAGCAATAACGTCACTGTTCCTAAAACTGCGATTGGATTCGATATAAACTTACGAAACACTTCTTTCTTTCTGCTAATCGTTTGCTGATTTTTATTTATCGTTAATTCTTTTTTCTCTTCATTTGTTAATAACTGGTCATTAATTTCATAAGCCCCCATCTAAACATCCCCCTCCTTACGTAATAGAACGAATACGTGGATCAACAATACGGTGAATAATATCTGTAATGAAAATACAAGTAATTAATAATGCACTATAGAAAATTGTTGTTCCCATAATCACCGGATAGTCTCGGTTAAAAATACTATCTACAAAATATTTTCCTAGGCCAGGAATTGAAAAGATTTTTTCAATAACGAAAGTCCCCGTTAAGAGTCCAGCCATTAACGGTCCAACAAATGTAAGTACTGGAACAATCGCATTTCGAAGAGCGTGTCTTATAATAATCTTCTTAATTGGTATGCCTTTTGCTCTTGCTAACTTAATATAATCACTCTGCAGTACTTCGATCATATTAGAACGAACAAACCTTGTAATCACTGCGATTGGCCCTAACGCTAACGCAAAGGATGGCAATACTGTATGTTCGAATGTTCCCCAAGAGGCTACTGGTAAAAGCTCGAATTGAATAGCGAATACTTGTATAAATAGTGGTGCTAAAATAAAACTTGGAATAGAAATACCTAGAATTGCGAGCAAACTCACACTATAGTCAATTACTTTCCCATGATATAGAGCAGCAAATGTACCTGCAGCAATTCCGACTAACAACGAAATAACAAGTGCTTGTAGACCAATAATTGCTGATGGACCAAAGCCAGTTGTTATAATTTCTGATACACCTTGCCCGGTTGATTGAACAGATTCACCAAAATCAAAATGAACTACACCGTCTAAATAAGCCACATATTGATTCCACAACGGTTCATCAAGGTGATACTTCGCTCTCATGTTTTGGATCACTTCTTCAGGAAAGATTTTTGCATCTGATGAAAATGGATCCCCCGGAATAATATGCATAATTAGAAATGTCACCGTCGTAATAACCCATAGCGTGAACACCATAACTGATAATTTTTTAATTACATACACTTCAATAACCCCCTAAACACATATATTTACTTAGTTTTATGAACGTACTTTTTCCATTACTCCCTTTTCTCTTTTTAGAATACAAAAAGCCTTGATCTTAAAAAATAAGATCAAGGCTTAATAAACAAAGGCCCATCACTTATCTTTCAAGACTTGCTTGCTGGAATTAGCACGGTGTTCCTACTACAGAACCCGCTGCTGAGGTGTCATAGGGCCAGTCCCTCTACCTCTCTGGATAAGTAAATTGCTATATTATTATTTGGTTCAAATTGTATATTTCGAATTATAATTCTGAAAAAATGAAAAGTCAATCAAATTGGGTATATTTAGAAAAATCAGTTTTTAATCCATTTATCGAAATTACATTTTTCAGCTTATAATAAAAAGAAATGATGTTAAAGGAGTTATAAGATGGACCCCTTACTTCTTGCTACTATAGGATTACCCTTAACAATCGTTATACTTGTCATCATCGGCTTCTATAAACTCTTTATTAAAAAGAAACGTATTACTTTTTTTATACTCCTTTCGATAATATTACCGGGCAAACTATTTCCGAATTTCACGAAGAGCAGAAGGTATTAGTATCCGAGGATGAAGATGAAGACGGAGATGGTAATAAGAAAAAATAACCTTGCACAGGCAAGGTTATTTTTTCGTTTCTGCTTGAAAACGTTTATAGTATGTCGATGCTGTTGCAAAATTAATTTCTATATCACGAATCAACGATGAATCTTCTTCTTTAGCTAACTTCTGTAATTTTTTCATCGCTTGTTCCGATTCATTCAAGAAACCAACATATACTTCATGTTCTTGCTCTTTCGACTTCGGAACACGAATTTCTTTACGTATATGATCAATATCTTCTAACATGCTCGTTGTTACCTTTTGCACATCTTCTTTATATGTAGCAGTCGTTATTTCCTTACCGCCCTTTTCTTTTGCTACTTCAAATAACTGCAGTGCTTTATTAATTTCTTTATTCATTTTCATATCGTATTTTTCATGTACTGCACGGTATTCTTTCATCTCTTCTGTTTGTTCTGTAGATTGCTCTACCTTTTCTTTCGGTTCTTTCGTATCTTTATTTCCATTACATCCTGCTAGAAGGAGCATTCCTCCCATTACGGCAATACCCAAAACCTTCTTCATCTCTTCTTCTCCTTTTATCTACAACTATTACTCATTATAGTTTCTTTTATCTCCACTTGTTATTATACCGAGAACATCCTACTTTTTACACTTAAGACGACACCGTAATATATATACCAACATGTTTGTCACAGTATCGTCACTTTATACAAATAACTTTTGCAATGCTTTACTACATCACCTTACAAAACTGTATGAGGTATTTCAAAGAAATGAAAAAAGAACTGATTCAAACATTCCCTTTGAATCAGTTCTTTTTTGTTAAGCCTCTAGATTTTGTTTTTGCTGCAGTTCAAACTGTTTCTCACTTCTTCTGGCCATAAATAGATAACATAACACTGCTCCTACTTCACAAAGCGCAATAACAATACCCATCGGTAATGCTGTATTACTTCCACCGATACCTACTAGCGGAGCAACAAGAGCTCCTGAAATAAACTGTAATAAACCTAATAAAGCTGATGCTGTTCCTGCAGCTTGTTTCTGATTTCTCATCGCTAATGAGAACCCAGTTGTTGATACAACCCCGACACTTGATACGACAAGGAATAACGAACATAAAACACCAATTAAACCTATTCCTAGTACGATTGTCAGTAGTAAAGATAGGCCACCAACAGCTGCGATAATAATACCCGCAACAAATAATGTCTTCTCATTCACTTTCCCCGCTAAACGACCCGTTACCTGACTAGCAATAATAATACCGATGCCGTTAATCGCAAAGAATAAACTAAATTGCTGTGGTGATGCTCCGTATATGTTCTGCAACACAAATGGTGAGCCCGAAATGTATGCAAACATTGCCGCTGTTACTAATCCTTGTGACAATGCATATCCCATAAACAGACGGTCCTTTAACAATTTTCCGTACGTCGCCAAAGTCCCTGACAAACCACCCGTTTCTCTTTCTTCAGGAGGTAATGTTTCACGCAATACAAAAGTAGCTGAGATTAACATGAATACGCTAATTGCTCCAAGAACGATGAAAACACCGCGCCACGTTGTAAACTGTAACAATTGACCCCCAATAATCGGTGCCAAAATAGGTGCTGCTCCGTTTACTAACATAAGCAGTGAGAAAAACTTCGTCATTTCAGAACCTGAGTACATATCTCTTACCATTGCACGTGATATAACAATCCCAGCTGATCCTGAAGCTCCTTGTAAGAAGCGTAATAACACTAAACTCCAAATAGATGGCGCAACAGCACAAAGTAAAGAAGAAGCAACATAAATAATAAGAGCAATAATAAGTGGTTTGCGTCTTCCGTAAATATCACTAATTGAGCCAACAAATAATTGTCCTACTGACAGCCCAAGCAAACAAGCTGTTAATGTAAGCTGCGCTAGCGATGCACCTGTTTGCAAGTCATCCGTTAACTTCGGTAATGAAGGCAAATACATATCAATAGATAATGGCCCAATCGCCGTAAGTGTTCCTAATACAAGAATCATCCATAACCTGTTTGCCTTTACAGGTTTATATATTTCGTGATTAACTTCATTCACTTTTTCAATTCACCCTTTCCTATACAAACTGAATCGTAACAATTATAGTTACATCATAAACATACGTCAAGTACAGTGCATTTTCCTCTTTCATAATGTAAAAAAAGCGATAGAAATTCTACCGCTTTACTTTTTCACATTGCTATTCGTAAATTTAGATACCGAGGCCATCGTCTCTCCCGTATCTAAATATGTAATTTGAATTGGGTCTCCTACTTCTGTAAACATAGCATATGGGAATTTCTTCACTGGTATCATAAATACCTTTTGTTCATTCTCTAAAAGTACGTACACGATTGTATTTTCACCTGATTTTTCTTTATATACACGTTGTACAATACCTTCTTTTTGCGCTTCTTTTCCTGTTGAGGTTGGTCTAAATGTATCACCATTACCGCTCATTACGTTTTTATAATTCTCAAGCGCTTCTTTCTGCGAAGAACCTGTCGCAAATATTTTTGCATTAGCAGCATATACAACTGTATGCGCACGTACTAGGCCTCCGTCATCAACAACCGGAATAATCCAAGCTGGTTTTCCGTATACGTTATAAATGACAGGCATTGTCCCATGCCATTTCTCTCTCTTAAAGGAATTATCCACTACTTCTGTAGCTGCTGAACCATCCATAATCCCCTTTACTTCTTTTCCATTATAATAATATAGCTTGCCTGTGCGTGCATCTACTAATGAATAGCCTAGAGCTGAATCTACTCCTTCTTTTGGAGAAGTAAAGTCTGTAAAATAATACAGTGTTCCATCTTTACCAAAAATCGGGGTCACGCCTTCTTTCGTTCCCCACTCAGTCGGAATTTTCATATCTGTTTGTGAGAATTTCGTATTCCAAAATCCGTGAATATATTTACCAAAGTACGTATTTAACGTAGATGCAGTCTCATGATTTAATACACCATCAACAAATTTAGGTGCCTTTCCTTTATCATATCTTTTCACTTCACCTGTTTGTGCATCTACTACGACAACACCTTCTACCTCAAATCCAGATCTTCCTGAAATAAATTCACCGTACGTCATTGTATAATATGGTTTTCCTTTATCATCAACCTCAAATTTAGGTTTTCCTTTAAAGATTAAATTTGGTTCTGCTTGCCTTACCACACGCTCTAAATTATTACCAAAAAACATGCTTGGCACATATTTCATTTTATAACCGAGGTGCAGTTTCGCTTCCGCATCAGGATTCGTACCTGACATCGTTACATACCCTGGAATTGTCTCAGCTTTACGTGCTTTAAAAAACCCTGAAACTTCAATCGGCGCTACATATAAAGCTTCGCCGTTTACCATTTGTGGCGTTAATTCTCCTAGCTCAAAATAAGCTACTTTTGGAATATCACCAAATACTTTTTTCATCTTATTCTCCGCTGTCTTTGGCGGCACTGTAAACGGCTGGTCATTTTCAGTAAATGGCTCTGAAATATCTTTCTCTACCTTAACAACAGAATCATATTTCTTTTGCGAGATTACTATATCGTGCAAATAACCAAAGTAGCCGTAACTTGCGAGTAAAATAAACATTAGAAGTCCTTTTAATGTACCTTCTAATTTCCCTATTTGATCTTGTGAAAATAAAACAAGCCCAATTAAAATTGCTACTGCAACAGAATAATGAGTAAGAATCGAATCTACTCGATCATCAATTAGCCAAAAGTATTCATAGATTGCAATACCTATCCAAAATAAAACAGGAATAACTAAAATAGATGATTTCTTACCCTTTACAACATTCTTATCTCCCTTCTTATCCACTGCTCGAAGCTTACTACTACTTCTTGTCCATGGAATCAAAAACAAAGTAAGAATAGCTAAAACTACAAATTTCATCAAAGGCACTGTCCCCTTTTCTTTTGTATTCCCTTTTAGTATAACAAATAAAGGGTATTAAGGTGAAAATAGGAATAGTTATATTTTTTTACTACTTAATACAATCCCGCTCACTACATATAGAATAGATGCAATATAAAAAATTGTACCAATGGTAAAGAAATCTACTAAATATCCCGTGGCAATAACCGCTACTGCTCCGCCAATGGATGTCCACACATGGTATTTTCCAATCTCATAACCAGCCTTTTCCTGCGCAACCTTTCGTGCTAACGAAGTCTTCTCAGTATTACGCTGCACAGCACCTAAAACGCCCATTACAATTTGAAGAATATACACATGCCAAACTTCCGTGGCAATTGGAAAGCAAAGCATTAAGATTGCCATGGACCAAGCGTATATGATTAATAATTTTTTATCCCCTACTTGATCAGATACCTTTCCCACTAGTGGATATACAAGTGCTGATGTTAAAGCAAATAAGCCATACGCCCAGCCAAATTGCGAGAAGCTATTTCCAACGTTTCGAAGCAATAATATATAAAAAGGAAATACCATACTTCCTGCCATCATGATGATACTTTGCGAAGCCACAAATCTTCTATATGTCATTTCGTATACTCCCTATAAAATAAATTCACAAATCTCTCTTCTGAATCTATTTCCTTCTTTTTCTTGAGAAATTCTTCAATGCGAGGATATGCCCTCTTTAACTGCTCTTTCGTTGGATAAGAATAATACGGCAAATAGTAACTACCATTATGCTTTAAAGTAATATCAATCATCTTTCGAATGACATCCTCTGTTTTCTTTATCTCACTCTCTGAGCGTCCCTGGTTAATCAAAAGAACCAGCGCAAACATATCATCTTTTGCATAGGACAAAACTGCATCTTCATTCTTTTCCACGTAACGAATCGTAATGTTGAGTAAATTAAACTCTTCTTCATTTAATACGTTACGTAAATCATCTATATACTCTGTGAAAGCATCTATAGGCACAAAGTATTCTTGTAACACTTCGGTCCTATTTGGATTTTCATATTTCATAAAAGCACTATCTGATCTCATAACGTTATTACGCGTCTCATACTTTCCATCTGTACGTTCAAAATAACCTCTTTGTATATCCCAAAATGTATTCTTTCCCCAATCACTATAACGTGATAACCCAAGCAAAAATTTCGGTGCAGCTATAATATTTTCTTCCTTTAATTCACTGTACTCTTCTCTCATATTTTGATTTTGTGCCAAAGTATAATCTGTCACATACATCTCTTTTAAAAATGAATTTGGAGCAACAGAAATACGCGCTAAGTGCATACGAACATTCTCATCTCTTTTCACTTTCTCTTTGAAATAAGATGCGTATTCTTTATAATCTATCATTCTCGTGTGCATTTCATATAATTCATCATCTGTTAACTTCAGCGTCACATCTAAAATAACTCCAAATAAACCGTAACCCCCAATGACATATGGAAATAACTCTGCATTCTCTTCTCTACTTACATTACGTACCGTGCCATCTGCCATTAACAATCTAAATGAATCTACTGTATCAATCAGTGCCTCATGACGAATATCACGCCCGTGTACATTTACACTTAATGAACCGCCAACAGTAAAAATATTTTGAGACTGCATGACCTGTACCGCAAGGCCATAAGGATTTATTTTCTTCTGAATATCATTCCAGGTGACACCACTTTGAACTGTAATCCGCTTCTTCTCTGGATCAAATTCTAATATTTTATTATATCCTTTCATATCGAGCATCGTGCCATTCGGATAATATGTCTGTCCTCCTTGGCTATGTTGCATGCCTGCAATGGAAATTTTCTCTCCTGAAACTTTTGCATCTCGCACTAATTTTATTAACGAGTGCTCTTCCGTAGCACTTTCAACACGTTTTATTTTTGTCGGAAGCAATTTACCTACATCACTCATAATAGGATGATCAATTTGTTTTTTATACGTATGTACAGACGTTGCAAGCAAAACCGTATATGCGACAATGACCGCTGCTATCTTTCTTTTTTTCAAAGGACACTCTCCTTATTAGCAACAAAAAGAGATACCCTTTCTTTCAGGTACCTCTCTTGACAGTGATTACTTTGCTGCTGGCAATTGTATTGGATCAAATTTATCATACGATGTAAACTTTGCATCCGTAATAATGTGCGCTTTATCCTCACCATTGCTACTCATAACCATATCTATCTTTGCTGATTCATATTTAAAATCTTTTGTAATAATATATTCCCCATCTATTTCTTCTATCTTTGCATTTTGGCCTTGTAGCATTTGTTTCTGCTTTTCATCCATACTAGCTAGCATACTCTCTGTCTCTTGCCCTTTTAATGCAAACTTCAGCTTATAATTATCTCCACTTTTCTCCATCTTCACTTTATTTAAAATTTCCGATGGAATCTCTAAATTATCTACCATTCCTTGAGTCGCGTTCATTCCGTTAGCATTCAATTGTTCCTCTGGTACAGACATAATTTCACCCGTATTAGGATTTTTCAACTGACCAGCAATTTTGCCACCCACATCATAAACAACAACCTCTGTACCAGAAACATTCATTTCAGAACGAGAATTTTTTTTCTTCGGCTCTAGTTGCATTTTAGCCTTTATTACATTCATCTCTGTTCCTTCAGCCTTTATTCCCACATCATATGTCATCGTTACATTTTCTTCGTTTTTAAAAACTTCATTCGCTTTATTAAAAACATCCTTCGCTGTTAATTCCTTTTCTTTCTGCACAGCTTCTTTTTTCGGTTCGTCAGTCTTTTTTGTTTTCTCATTACTACACCCTACTCCTAGACCGACTGCAAGTACTAAACTTGAAATTAAAATAAGTTTTTTCATAACGTCCCCTCCTTCCCAAAAATAATATCATCTCTTTTCCTATGAAATCTATATAATTCGTAATATTTATCTTTAAATTTATTTCCTATATAACAACATGTTTGAGAAAAAGTTTAAATATGATGTAAATAATAACAACTCATTTCAGGAGGTCATTATGAAAGCGATTATTTGTACAAAGTACGGACCACCTAATGTTCTCCAGCTTCAAAATGTAGAAAAGCCTAAACCTAAAAAAAATGAAGTATTAGTTAAAATTCACGCAACAAGTGTATCGACTGGAGATTGTAGAATACGTGGCTTTAATAGCCCCCTCTTATTTTGGATTCCTATGCGGATCATATTAGGTTTCAGAAAACCAAGAAAACCTATACTTGGCGTAGAGTTATCCGGTGAAATCGAAGACATTGGAACAGATGTAACACAATTTAAAAAAGGAGATCAAGTTTTTGCATTAACAGAACTAAACCTTGGTGGTTATGCGGAATACACATGCGTGCATGAAAGTGGATTAATAGCATTAAAACCTACCAATGTGACATATGAAGAAGCTGCCGTTATTCCTTTTGGCGGAACTTCAGCATTGCACTTCCTTAGAAAAGGACAGATAAAAAAAGGGCAACGAGTACTTATATACGGCGCCTCTGGGTCAGTAGGGACAGCTGCCATACAACTTGCTAAATACTTCGGGGCGACTGTCACAGCCATTTGTAGTAGTTCGAATTTCGATCTAGTAACAACTTTAGGGGCAGACAACATAATTGATTATATGAAAGAAGATTTTACTAAGCAGGGCGAGCACTACGATATTATATTTGATGCAGTTGGAAAATATAAAAAGTCTCTTTGTACAGATGCATTAATGCCTAATGGAAAATATGTATCTGTGAACGGAATGATGGCAAAGGTCAGTAAAGAAGATATGAACCTACTAAAACAACTAGCTGAAACAGAAAAGCTAAAACCTGTTATTGATAGAACTTACCGATTAGAAGAAATTGCTGAAGCTCATATATATGTAGAAAAAGGACATAAAAAGGGGAACGTTTCGATTATCTTAAAATAAAATATATTCAGAAAATATCATTGACAATTCTTTTTGTACGATTTACTATTAGTACCATATTCAAAACTACATACACATACTCTTATCAAGAGTGGCGGAGGGACTGGCCCGATGATGCCCGGCAACCGAGCTTATGACGTATAAGCTAAGGTGCTAATTCCTGCAAAACGAGTTTTCGTTTTGGAAGATAAGAGAGGAATCTATTTCGTCTATTCGGCACCTCTCTTATTTTTGGGAGGTGCTTTTTATTTTGGAACGTATATGAAGGGGGGATTTATAGATGAAAAAGGTATTATTAAGCATTGTAAGCGGAGCAGTATTATTATTAGGCGCATGTAGCGTGAGTTCAGATAAAGAGGTAAAAGCATTAGACGAGAAAAAGATTACTGTCGGTGTAACAGGTGGACCACATGAACAAATTTTTGAAAAGGTAAAAGAAGTTGCAGCAAAAGATGGTCTCGAAATTGATATAAAAGTATTTAATGATTATGTAGCGCCAAACGTATCTTTAGATGAAAAAAGCCTTGATGTAAATAGCTACCAAACGAAATCGTATTTAGATGTATTTAAAGCTGAACGCAATATGAAATTAGCTGAAGTATTTTCAACAGTAACATTCCCTATGGGCGTATATTCTAAAGATATAAAAGATGTAAAAGACTTAAAAGAGGGCGACGCAATTGCTGTACCAAATGACCCAACGAATGAACTTCGAGCTTTAAAATTATTTGAAAAAGCAGGGGTTTTAAAAGTTGATCCAAAGGCTACAGAAAAAGCGACTGCAAAAGATGTAATTGAAAATCCAAAAAAATTAAAGATTGTCGAATTAGAGGCATCTCAATTACCAACACAACTAAGTGAAGTGAAAGCAGCTGCAATTAACACAAACTTTGCATTAGGTGCAAAATTAAGTCCAGCGAAAGATTCTATCTTCCGCGAAGGAAAAGATTCACCATATGTGAACTGGGTCGTTGTTCGTACTGAAAATAAAGATGATGCCGTTGTAAACAAATTAAAGAAAGCTTATCAATCTAAAGAAGTAAAAGAGTTTATCGAGAAAAAATTTGATGGTTCAGTTTTACCATCTTGGTAGGAGCTTACGATAATGATTGAATTAAAAAACATATCCAAAGTATTTACAACAAAAAAAGGGAATGTTGAGGCTCTTAAGTCTACTTCCCTTAAAGTAGAAAAAGGCGAGGTATTTGGAATCATTGGGTATAGTGGCGCTGGTAAAAGTACATTGATTCGATGTGTAAATTTATTAGAAAAACCAACGACAGGAAATATCATTGTAAACGAACAAGACTTAACAACGTTATCGACAAAAGAACTAGCAAAATCGAGACAAAAAATCGGAATGATCTTCCAAGGATTCAATTTACTTAAAACTGTTACCGTTTATGAAAATATCGCATTACCGTTACGGCTTGCTGGCATTCCAAAAGCAGAAATTGAAAAAAGAGTAGAAAAGTATTTACGCATTGTCGATCTTTTTAATAGAAAAGATGCGTATCCAAGCGAACTTTCTGGTGGTCAAAAACAGCGTGTTGCAATTGCTCGTGCGCTATCACATGAACCTGAAGTGTTATTAAGTGATGAAGCAACGAGCGCATTAGATCCCGAAACAACCGATTCTATCCTTGATTTGTTATTAAAGATTAACGAAGAAATCGGAATTACGATTTTACTCATTACACATGAAATGAATGTCATCCAGCGTATATGTGACCGCGTTGCTGTTATGGAACATGGATCTGTAGTCGAAAGTGGGACTGTAAAAGATATTTTCACAAACCCACAACATGTAACCACGAAGAAATTTGTAAATAGCGCATTTGCAGCGAAAATTCCAAAAGAGGTACAGAAAGAACTACAAAGTACTGGAGAAATTGTAACACTTTCATTTATTGGCACTACTTCAGGGGAACCTGCCTTAGCCGTTGCCACAAAACGTTTCCAAGTGTATCCGAATATTTTATCCGGTAATATTACGCAGTTAAAACATGAAGCATATGGGAAACTAGTCGTTCATATGCAAGGGGAACAAAATGAAATCCACCGTGCTTTATCATTTTTACAAGAGCAAGGAATCATCGTAGAAGGAGGTAGAACAGATTATGGGAAACAAGTCCTTTTTGGATGAATGGGGTAAAGTCATATGGGAAGCCACAATCCAAACCTTTCAAATGACATCTATCTCATTACTCATCTCGATCCTTATTGCATTACCACTTGGCGTCACACTTGTTTTAACGAGACCTGGTGGACAGCGTGAAAATAAAATCATCTATCCTATTCTTAATACAATTATTAATATCATTCGCTCTCTTCCATTTATCATTCTATTATTCTTTATTTTACCTTTTACAAAGTTTCTAATGGGAACGTCCATTGGCGTGCAAGGTGTTATCGTACCGCTTGTCGTCTTCACAGCCCCTTATATCGCACGTTTAATGGAGACAGCTTTACTAGAAGTCGATCGCGGTGTCATTGAAGCCTACCAAGCGATGGGCGTTTCTACTATAAAAATCATTTGGCACGTTATGGTGAAAGAAGCACGTCCCTCCCTTGTACTCGGATTAACAATCGCAACGATCGGCTTAATCGGCGCAACAGCAATGGCTGGACTTGTAGGTGCTGGCGGTCTTGGTGATTTAGCATATCGATTCGGCCATTTACGCTACGAACCGGAAGTAATGTATGCAACCGTCTTTATTTTAATTATCCTCGTTCAAGGGCTACAGTCTTTAGGGAATGGTGTTGCACGAAGATTGAAGAAAGATTAAAAAAGAAGGCATCTCACCCTGGTGAGATGCCTTCTTTTTTATCTTTTAAATCCACCTTCTGAATGAATAACTTGCCCAGTAATCCACTCGGCCTCTTCACTTACTAAAAATTTAATGAGTCTAGCTGCATCCCTTGGCTCACCAATTCTGCCAAAAGGAAACATCGGCTTTAACCCTTGTTTTATCTCTTCAGTCATCCATCCTGTATCGGTTGGTCCTGGATTAATTGCATTCACTGTTATTCCTAAATGAGCTACCTCTGCTGACAACGTACTAGTAAGAGCATCAATAGCTCCCTTCGTTGTCGCATAAGCTAGTTCTCCTGCCATAGGACCTTGAAATTGCCCCGAAGTAATATTAACAATTCTACCACCAGATTTCTTATCAAATCCCCGGGAAAATTGACTACTGAGCAATGTAGTCGCACGAACATTTACCATATAATGCTTATCTAATTCTTCAGCAGTCAACGTAGAGAAATCATTATTCGTAGAATATGCTGCATTATTAATTAATATATGAGGGTACCCTAATTGTTCAGTAACTTTATTTATAAGCTCTTTTGGTGCATCATTCTGAGTTAAATCTAACTCCATACTTGATACTTTAACACCGTTTTTTAGTAACTCTTCTTTTAATTGTATTTGTTCATTTTTATCAACGCCCCAAGGCATCTCTTTATCGTAAGCTGTCCAATACGTAAAAAATATATCGTATCCTGATTCTGCTAATTCTTTACAAATCGCTGCCCCTATACCATCTAGACGACTTACCCCTGTAATAACTGCTACTTTATTTTTTAATTGGTTCATCATATACTCCTCCAAGTTTAAAGGACGCATATTTTATATAAGAGATATAAACTTTCCCACAAAAAAGACAGATACATAAAATAGGCACCTATCCTTATAAAAGGGATGTACAAGCCAAATATGCATTCCTTGAATGATTTACAGATAACTAAATAAACCCTCGCTTATGAGAGCAAAATTTATCTATCTAGTAGTTTCTAATCATTACAAGTTCATCCACATATTGAGTCTTTGTCTCCTTTACATATATCTCTATTCTTAGTTTATCAAAGCAGATAAAATGTTACAAAAAATAAAACAATTATTCACAACCTATCCTTGTTCACATTCTCTCCATTGTGAATCTTTTCACATTGGATATATAATAAACGTGTAAATACAATATTGGAGGGATTTCAATGGTTATCAATTTTTTAAGAACTGATAAACGTGCTACTTTCATATTATTACTTTTACGACTTTACATAGGATATACATGGTTCGCTGCTGGGATAGGCAAAGTCTTCGGACAATCTTTTGACGCAAGTGGCTTTCTAAAGGGTGCTATTGCTCAAGCATCAGGGGACCACCCTGCAGTACAAAGTTGGTGGGCAGATTTCCTTCAACATTTTGTCCTTCCAAACGCAGACCTATTTAGCTTTTTAGTTCAATGGGGAGAAATTTTAGTAGGTCTAGGTTTGATTTTAGGCGGATTAACAAAAACAGCTGCATTTTTCGGAATCATAATGAATCTTTCATTTTTATTAAGCAGAACTGTTAGTGTAAACCCAAACCTGCTTATTTTGACTATGTTCATTTTAGTTGCAGGGCAGAACGCTGGACGTATTGGATTAGATGGCTATGTTTCCCCTAAACTTTTCCGTAAAAACAACCACAGAACATATAAATTAAGTAAAACTGCGTAGTAACAATTTACTTTTAAAATATAAATAAGAAAAAGAGCCTGAATATAGGCTCTTTTTCTTATTTATCCTAATTTAAACTTTTAATGAACCACGAAAACCTCTGGCAGCATAGTAAGAGTCTGCTCCATTGTGGTACACGAAAACATGTCCAAAGCGATAATCGCAAAATAGAGCACCACCAAGCTCTCTAATATCTGAAGGTGTTTGTACCCAACTCGATGATTTCATATCAAAATCTCCAAGTTGTTGTAACTCTCGATATTGTTCTTCCGTTAATAACTCAATACCCATAGCGGCCGCCACATCAATAGCGTTATTTTCTGGTTTATGCTTTTTTCTTGATTCTAACGCTTCAAGATCATAACAAAGACTTCTGCGGCCTTTAGGACTCTCCTTTGAACAATCATAGAAAGTATATTCGTCCTTTTCTTCATCATAACCAATAACATCCGGCTCACCACCAGTTACTTCCATTTCGTTAAGTGACCACAATTTTTCATTATTAGTAGTCAGCTTCGCTTCAACTTTAGCCCATTCAAGACCTTCATGGCGGTTCATGTTTTTCTCAAAACGAGCTTGCAATACTTTCAATAACTCTTCACGTTTTTCTACTAGTAAGTCATTTTTATTTCCTGTCATATTAGTCCTCCCTGATGTATGTACTGATAGTAGTTTAAGTATATATTTTATAATAAATCATCTCAATATGAAGACCGTTTCAATCATATGTCTTGTACAAACATCTATTACAAAGTCCTAAAACCCTCCATACTCTCTTCAAGCATATAGTGTGAAAACCACATCAAGTTCCGCTTCATAATAGCCACATGAACTCCTGGTTGGTCAGAACTATATGCCATTCCTTTAAATATAATTAATTCTGTATCAACTTCCATATCCATTAATCCTTGATATAGATCATATGCATTTGTAATCGGAATTCTTGCATCCTTTTCCCCATGTTGAATTAAGGTAGGCGTACAAGCTGATTTAATATACGTCATAGGTGATGTCTTCGTATATATATCTGGATCATTCCATGGAGTATTTCCTAAATACATTCTAATAAAGTAAGGTATATCTGTATTTACATAATGGGTACTCCAGTTAGTTATTCCACCGCCAACTGAAATAGCTTTAAACCTGCTACTAAATGTAGAACAAAAAGCTGATACATATCCACCGTTGCTCCATCCCATAACTCCTACTCTATCTTTATCTACTATCCCTTGATCAACTAGTTTATCAACTCCTGATATAACATCGTCGTAGTCAGCAATCCCCTGTTTTCTATAGTTAGCTTTTAAAAATTCATTACCATAACCTGAACTTCCTCTGTAATTTGGCTCTAAAACGATAAAGCCTTTTTCAACAAACTGTTCAATCGGATATTTCTCATTGAAGCAGTCTGAAAATATCGGAAAAGATGCCCAAGCCGGACCACCGTGAATTACTACTAATAAAGGATATTTTTTATTAGTGTCAAACTCTACTGGCGTTGATAAAACACCTTCTATTTCAAGACCATCACTACTTTTCCATGAGATGATTTCCCTGTTACTTTTAAGTTTCCCTTTGAAAAAGCTATTTTCATCCGTTATTTTTTTATCGTCTAAATAGATTTCAAAGGTTTCATTTGTTATAGCCTTATTATAGGTTATATGATTTCCATCCTTTGTTATAGAGGCATCCATTATAAAGCCATCTATCTTGTCGCTTAATGCTTCCACAGTGCCATCTTCAGCTAGTAATCCAATACGATAATTCGTTTTATCCTGCCATCTAATTAAAATTCCTTTAGCTGTCCACTGTAATGGCATAACTGTACTATCAAAGTTTGTTAGAGGCTGAATTACCTCTCCAGTATTCATATCATATATCTCTAACGTACTATCTTGTATATGGTTTCTATAGTAATCCTTCTCTCTTATGCTTGCTGTGTAACATATTTTACTGCCGTCAGGAGAAAAGCAAACACTCCCTCCCAACAACTTATCCACATTCAGCTTTTGTAGCTCTCCAGCTTTAATATGGAGTATGTATAGATCTCCATTTATATAATCTGCCATATTTGAGCTTGGTGTCGTTATAAATACAACCTTTTTACCATCATTTGAAATATCAAATTCATGGATATGAAAGTCCTTACCATCCGTTAATTGATAAACAACTCTGTTCTCGTATTCATCTGTATCACTTTGTATCACCTTTTCTATTTCAATGTAATATAAACAATTATTCTGGTGTTCCTTACCTATATGTTGAAAATCTCCATATAGGTCCTTACGTTTCTTTATCTCTTCACATTCTTTTGACTGCGTAACATAATAAAGACCCTTGCCAGTAGGACCCCATTTGAATGTACTGACTCCTTCTTTCTCATCAGTAATTTGAACCTCTCTATAATCATCTAGTGACTTAACAAATATCTGATTTTCCCCATCACCAACTGGACTAAGATATGCGATACACCTAGCATCTGGAGACCATAATGGGTGTGTACTATCTATATCACCATTTGATAATGGGTAACTCTGCTTCTTATCTTTTTCATATATCCATACATGATTCCTATATATATTGTCTTTCCAATCAGCCGTCTTCTTAACAAATGCTACGTTTTTACCATCATCACTTATGTTTGTACTTGATACGGTTGGTAATGAAATAATCTCTTCTATACTTAAATATGTTTTTGCTTTCACTTTCATATAATAAGCCCCTTGTAATGTCCATGAATCTACCGTCTCTTCTTGTCGTAATAAAGGAAATTGTTCACGGATACTTAAAATAGTAACGGAAAATTCAGATAAATAAAAGTGAATCCGATAAAGTAAAACTTTAATCTATAGGGCTCTTTCCGCTTATCAATTTTAGATGTTCTTTTTCGACACAAAAATACCCCTTTAGATAAAATATCTAAAGGGGTGCAAATTTGTAAATTTATTTTAAAGCTATAACTATATTTATTAACCTACCAATCTCCTACTCAACAGTAACAGACTTAGCTAAGTTACGTGGCTTATCAACGTCACACTCGCGGTGAAGTGCTGCGTAGTATGAGATAAGTTGTAATGGAATAACTGCTACTAGCGGTGCTAGCGCTTCGTGTACAGCTGGTAATACGAAGCTGTCACCTTCCATTTCTAAGCCTTTCATTGAGATGATACATGGGTTAGCCCCGCGTGCTACTACTTCTTTCACGTTACCACGAATTCCAAGGTTTACGTGCTCTTGTGTAGCAAGTGCGATAACTGGTGTACCATTTTCAATTAAAGCGATTGTACCGTGTTTTAACTCTCCTCCAGCGAATCCTTCTGCTTGGATGTAAGAGATTTCTTTTAGTTTTAACGCACCTTCTAATCCTACGTAGAAGTCTACGCTACGGCCGATGAAGAAACAGTTACGCGTTGTTGCTAAAAATTGTTTTGCTAATGCGTCCATTTCTTCTTTTTGATCACAAAGTTCTATCATTGCATTTGCTACAAGTCCTAGTTCGTGTGTTAAATCGAAATCAAGAACTTCACCTTTTGCTTTAGCAATATCAGCCGCTAAAATTGAAAGTACTGCAAGCTGTGCTGTGTAAGCTTTCGTTGATGCAACTGCAATTTCTGGTCCAGCGTATAACGGAAGTGTATAATCAGCTTCACGAGAAAGCGTAGAACCAGGCACGTTTGTAATTGTTAATGCTTTATGCCCCATTTCATTTGTTTGTACAAGTACTGCACGGCTATCAGCTGTTTCACCACTTTGTGAAATGTAAATGAAGAATGGTCTTTCTGTTAATAATGGCATGTTGTAAGAGAATTCACTTGCCACGTGTACTTCAACTGGCATTTTTGCAAACTTCTCGATAAATTGTTTTCCAACAAGACCTGCATGATAACTCGTTCCACATGCAATGATGTAAATGCGATCGCTATCTAAAATCGCATTGCGGATGTCTTGATTTAATTCAATTTCGCCATTTTCATCTTGATACTTTTGAATTATATTACGGATTACAAGTGGTTGCTCATCGATTTCTTTAAGCATGAAATGAGGATATGTTCCCTTTTCAATATCACTTGCGTCTAATTCCGCTGTAAACGGTGCACGTTCAATCGTTTCACCTTGTAAGTTTTTAATTGTAATACTTTCTTTCGTTACGATTACGATTTCTTTATCCATTAGCTCAATGAATTGATCTGTAACTTGTAACATCGCCATAGCGTCGCTTGCCACAACATTAAAGTTGTCACCAACACCTACTAATAGCGGGCTTTTGTTTTTAGCAACATAAATCATGTTTGGATTTTCAGCATCAAGTAATCCGATTGCATAAGAGCCATGTAAAAGAGATAGCGTATTACGGAACGCTTCTTCTACACTTAATCCTGTGCTCACTTGTTGTTCCATAAGCTGTACGATAACCTCTGTATCTGTTTCACTTACGAACGTTACATCTTGTAAATATTCCTTTTTCACTAATTCATAGTTTTCAATTACACCGTTATGAACTAATGTAAAGCGTTTTGATGTACTTTGATGCGGATGCGCGTTTACTTTACTTGGAACACCGTGTGTAGCCCAGCGTGTGTGTCCGATACCTACGCTTGCTGCTACGTTCTCATCTACGATTTCACGAAGTTTTGCGATACGGCCTTTTTCTTTGTATACAACAACACCGTTCTCTGCTTGTACTGCAATACCTGCTGAATCATATCCACGATATTCTAGCTTTTCTAAACCTTTTAATAAAATTTCCTTTGCATCTTGCTCTCCAATAAATCCTACGATTCCACACATGTTTAGTCGCCGTTACAAATGCTTACACTGCTCTGCGAACATGTAACGACATAGTCCGATACCATTTTTATTTATACTAAAAAACGGATTACATATTGCTAGCCCTGTAAGCTTGTAACGGCTTTCACCTTCCTCTCGATTGGGTTTAAGTCCGTATATACTTATACAGCTAGTTTTCATCCGTTCCTCTTCTCTCATCACACTTTCACCTTTGTCCACTAAGTCACCTTAATGATTTAAGTAAAAGCTTGCGGTTGTGATGAACAACCGGGAGTCATCCGCCGAAATCTCGATAAACCCCACCTCGTCAACTACACTATTTGTAGTTCTGGCGCTTTTATAATTTACAATATTTCCTTTGAGAAAAAGAACAAGACCATCTTATAACAAACATGGATAAACCGTCAATGAAATTTTTTTCATCGTCTATAAAACATATGAAAAAGGAGCACTTTTTGTGCTCCTTTTTCATATGAATTCAGCTAATTATTCAGCGCCAACTTCGGCTTTCACAACTTCTACAATGCGATGTACATATGCATCACAAACTTCTTGTGTTGGTGCTTCTGCCATTACACGAATAAGTGGCTCTGTTCCAGATGGGCGAACAAGAATACGGCCATCACCGTTCATTTCTTCCTCTACAACACGAATAATTTCTTTAATTTTTTCATTTTCTAATGCTAATTTTTTATCTGTTACACGAACGTTTACTAGCAATTGTGGGAATTTCGTCATTTCCCCTGCAAGCTCAGATAATGGCTTTTTCGTCATTTTCATGATGTTTACAAGTTGAAGTGCACTTAACATTCCATCACCAGTTGTAATGTAATCAAGTAAGATAATATGGCCTGATTGTTCTCCACCTAGGTTGTAACCTCCGCGCTTCATTTCTTCCATTACGTAGCGGTCACCAACTGCTGTTTTATCACTTGTAATATTATTTGCTTCAAGTGCTTTGTAGAAACCTAAGTTACTCATAACAGTTGAAACAACTGTATTATGTTTTAATTGACCAGTTTCTTTCATGTACTTCGCACAAATGAACATAATTTGATCACCGTCAACGATGTTTCCTTTTTCGTCTACAGCAATTAAACGGTCGCCATCGCCATCAAAAGCAAGTCCAATATCCGCACCTTTTTCTTTTACCAATTCAGCTAAGCCTTCTGGATGTGTAGATCCTACACCCTCATTAATATTCATACCATTTGGAGAAGTTCCCATCGTTGAAATATCAGCTTCTAGGTCTGCAAATAAGTATGGAGCAAGAGAAGAAGTTGCACCATGTGCACAATCTAAAGCGATATGTAGGCCAGAGAAATCTTCTTCAACAGTTTGTTTAATGTACTGTAAATATTTTTGTCCACCTTCAAAGTAATCACTCACTTGTCCAAGATTAGTACCTGTCGGACGTGGTAGTTCATCAACTTCTTTGTCTAATAAAGCTTCAATCTCAGCTTCTTGCTCATCTGTTAATTTAAAGCCGTCTGAACCAAAGAATTTAATACCGTTATCTTGTACTGGATTATGAGATGCAGAAATCATAACACCCGCTTGTGCGTCTAGTGCTTTTGTTAAATAAGCAACGCCCGGTGTAGAAATAACGCCAAGGCGCATTACTTCTGCTCCAGTTGATAATAGCCCTGCTACTAAAGCTCCTTCTAACATATGGCCAGATACACGTGTATCACGACCAATAATTACTTTTGGACGATCTGTATCTTTTGTTAATACATAACCACCAAAACGTCCAATTTTGAAAGCTAATTCAGGTGTTAACTCCTTATTTGCAACTCCGCGTACTCCATCTGTACCAAAATATTTACCCATTATGATTCGCTCCTTTTTCTTGCTCTTTTTGATTGTGATTATCTACTGTTGGTTCTTGACTCGTTTCTTTATCTTTATCTTGATTTTGATTTTGGTTTTGATTCTTTTCCTGTTCTTTTTCTGAATCAGGTTCAGGATTTTTTGGTTTCTCATTTTGATTTTCTTGATCGGTGTTTGAATCCGGTTGTTGACCGTTACCCTGTACTTCTTTATCTGGTTTTTCTTTCTTCACAATAGTAACTTTAGCACTTTTTTGTTTTGGCTCTATTGAAATATTACCAGGACCACTCACTTGAATTGAAATATCTTTCGTTCCTGGAGATACATTTTGCAGATTAATTACCGCTGTTATTTGAGCAGCTGTTATTTTATCTACTATACTTGCTTCTCCTGAAATATCAACACTTATCTTTCCATCTTGCGGCGAAAGTAGCTGAGCAGTAACATCTTTAGAAAGTCCATTTTTCTGGATTGGGATACCATCAATCGTTTTTGTTTTCGTTTGTTTTGTTTTTTGCACTCCCACCGAAACCTTCACTTGATTCGGTTTGGCACTTGTTACACCCTTGGGTAATAAAACAGAGGCATCGAATGTTGTAGACTCTGTCAATTGACTAAGATCTACTTCGACCCCCTCTAGCGATTGTATATTATCCAAAATATCTTTTGGACCAGCTATCGTTACTTCTCTCGGTTCAACACTGATATTTGTAACCGCCAATCCTTCTGCTAAACTCCCCTTCTTCGTATACGTTACAGGAACAGTTTTTTCAGTATTATTGGCTGTATTTTGCGTTGCCACATTCAACGTTACACTAATCTTAGATGGACTTGTTCTTACATTTAAACGTTTTCCTTCTTTATTGTATAATGTAACTTCGGGCGTTTTTGTAACAGTTTTATTAACACCTTTTAAATCAACATACGCTTTGGCAGATGAAATGCTTTCAATTTCTTCTTTCGTCCCAACTACCTCAACAGTATCCGGTTTAAGGCTTGATTTTTCTAGAGTAGCCCCCGCTGGCATCTGATCCTCATTTGATAATTTCAGATCTACATGAACATATTTTCTCGCCTTTTCATGAAGAGTAACTTTAATTGTTGATGGCTGAACTGTTCCTTTCACATCATCTGGAAGCCCGTTCGTTTTTAAAGAAATCTCATAAGTTCCTTTTGGACTATCTCGCAAATCAACTGGTATGTCAAATTGTTTTTTTGCTTTTGCTGTAGCAACTGATGCTTTTGGGCCTTCTAATTTTACTTTAACGCCCTCTGCCGGAATACCACTTACAATATATTTCTCCTCATCATACTTAAGATTAATAGCATAATTAGTTAATGTTTCTTTCGTATCATTTGCAAAAGGTAATATACCTGATGTCGTATTTTTTTCAGTTAACGTCGCTGACATAAAAAGCATACACGCCAATAGTAATGAGATCCCTTTTAAAAACCAATGATTCTCCATTAACTTATCCATGACGCTTTCTCCTCCAATTCCATAAAGACGAAGAAGTCGTTTTTTCGTTTCCACTAAATTCAGCTAATAACATATCCTTCAGCTGTTCTGTCTTCAAATCACGATGCAACTTACCATTTTTCGTTAAAGAAATTTGACCAGTTTCTTCAGACACAACTACTGTAATACTATCAGTAACTTCACTAACTCCCATTGCAGCACGATGTCTAGTTCCTAATTCTTTAGAAATAAACGGACTTTCTGATAATGGAAGATAGCATGCTGCTGCTTTAATTGTACTTCCTTGCATAATTACCGCTCCGTCATGAAGAGGTGTATTTGGAATAAAAATATTAATAAGTAATTCCGATGATACGTTTGCATTCAGCGGAATACCCGTTTCCACATAATCACCCATACCGGTCTCTTTTGACAAAGTAATTAATGCACCAATTCTACGTTTCCCCATATATTCGGTTGCTTTTGCTATCGCTGTTGCAACCATTTCAGGTTCATCATCCTCATGCGTTCCAACACGCGAAAATAAACTTCCGCGCCCTAGCTGCTCAAGTGCTCTTCGCAATTCTGGCTGAAAGATAATAATAACGGCTAAAAATCCCCACGTTAATACTTGTTCAGTTAGCCAAGATAGCGTACGCAATTCAAGGAAAATACTGATCATCTTAACGACGATAATAACTGTAATCCCTTTTAAAAGTTGAACAGCTTTTGTCCCTCGGATTATAAGAATTAGCTTATATATAATAAACCATACAATGGCAATATCTAATGCCGTACTAAGATATTTCAAAATGGTCGTATCTTCAAAAGGCATGCTATCCCTTCCTCCTACTTACGAGCAATTCTATCCATATATTGAAATATTGTTTTATGCTCTATCTGTATGTATTTCCAACAACTAGTTAATTATACCATACATGAAACAAACGACAATTACAAACAACCCCCTTTAGCTCAAATTGGTAAGATGTCAAACATTTTTATTGTACAGTATAATATAAATCATTATTATACGCCTATTTTCAAATAAAAAAAGCAACTTCTCAGTTGCTTTTCTTACATTTATTTTAGTTTTTCACCGAATAAAGAACCCATTAAAGCAACTGCTGTTGTTGCCGTTCTATTTCTCTCATCTAAAATCGTATTTACCTCAACAAATTCAGCAGATGTGATAATATCAGCTTCTGCTAACATTTCCATCGCCAAATGACTTTCACGATAAGATAGACCGCCAATTACAGGCGTTCCAACACCTGGTGCATCATGAGGATCAAGACCGTCTAAATCTAATGATAAGTGTACACCATCAGTATGAGATAAATATGCGATTGTTTCTTCCATAACAGCCGTCATCCCCATACGATCAATTTCATGCATTGAGAACACTTTAATACCTTCATTGCGAATGAAATCTTTTTCTCCTTCATCCAATGCACGCGCACCGATAATTACGACATTCTCTTTTTTCACCTTTGGATATGCTCCGTATAAATCTACAAGTGAAGAATGTCCATAACCTAAACTTGCTGCAAGTGACATACCATGAATATTTCCAGATGGTGAAGTTTCCTCTGTATTTAAATCACCGTGTGCATCATACCAAATAACGCCTAAGTTTTTATAATGTTTTGCTACACCAGCTAATGTACCGATAGCAATACTATGGTCACCACCTAATACAAGTGGAAAACGACCTTCTTCTATAATATGATCCACCTTACTTGCTAATTCATTACATACAGTTGCAACTTGTGTAAGGTTTCTTAATTTTGTATTTTCATCTATCTCTTTTTCTCTCTCTATACATATATCTCCCATATCTTTAACGTCATATCCAATTTCTTCAATTCTTTCAATTACCCCTGCATAACGGATCGCGCTCGGTCCCATATCAACTCCACGACGCATCTGTCCTAAATCCATTGGAACTCCAATAACTGAGATTTCTTTTTTCATAGATAGTATCCCCCTTTTATGCCTTCACTAAATATTTTAAATCTTTTATATAGTCTGACTCAACTCGACATTTTTCTGTATGGATATACAATTTATTCACTTATATTCATACTGAAAACCAAATTTCAAGACTATTCTATGTATAAAGTTAACTTAATGAAACAATCGCAATCACTATTATTAAATAATAATAATAAAACACTCCTACATTTAGAAGTGTTTTTCTGATGCTATTTTCCATACTATTGCAATATTTTTTGTTGTCATTTCAATATTTTCTTCTGCTACTTTATATGCTTTTTCTAGTGTCATCGGTCTCGTTGTAATACTAAATACCGCATCTATTCCTTTCTCGTACACAGCTGAATAATCAGATGATACAGACCCTCCAATAGCAATTACAGGCACAGAAAAACGTTTTGCACGCCCCGCAACACCCACAGGAGCCTTTCCATATGCAGTTTGTTTATCTATTCTACCTTCACCAGTTATAATGAGATTTGCATCTTCTATATGTTTATCGAAATTTGTATAATCTAATACAATTTCAATGCCCCTCCGCAAGTCTCCCTTTAACACTGAAATAACAGCCGCTCCCATTCCTCCCGCTGCCCCTGCACCAGGTATTTCAGATACATCAAAAGATACATATCGTTTAAGCATATTCGCATAATGTTGTAAATTCTCATCTAGCTCTTTCATCATCTCTACATTTGCACCCTTTTGTCTCCCAAATATGAAAGATGCTCCCTGCATTCCGACTAATGGATTATCCACATCACATGCCGCTTCTATCTTTACCCCCTTTAAGCGGGGGTCCATTCGTGAAAAATCAATAGCAACAATCGAATGTAATGTGCCTCCAGATGGATCTATTACTTCACCCTTGTCATTTATAAATCTTACTCCTAAAGCTGCTAACATACCTGCCCCACCATCATTTGTAGCACTTCCTCCAAGTCCTAAAATTATGTACTCCACTCCTTGATCTAGCGCATGTAATATAAGTTCTCCTGTTCCTTTTGTCGTTGTAATAAGTGGGTTGCGCTTTTCAACTGGAACGTGCTGTAATCCTGATGCTGCTGCCATTTCAATAAACGCTGTCTTTTTATCTTTAGAAATGCCATAAAAAGCTTGTATACCTTCTCTAAGCGGTCCTGTCACACTAATTGATATAATTCTCCCCCCTGTAGCATCAACAAGTGATTCAACCGTCCCTTCTCCTCCATCTCCAATTGGTATTTTCACATACTCTGCATTAGGAAAAATTGCTCTAAAACCTCTTTCAATAGCTCCACATACTTCTATAGCTTTTAGGCTTTCTTTATATGAATCAGATGCAATAACAACTTTCACAATTATCTCCCCATCCCTTATTTTTACGTTTTCTTCATTTTAAACGACAAGTATAAAAGTTGTCTTTTTAAACACAAAAAAAGCTTACATCATATGATGTAAGCTTTTTTATTTAGATGGAGCCTAGCGGGATCGAACCGCTGACCTCCTGCGTGCAAGGCAGGCGCTCTCCCAGCTGAGCTAAGGCCCCTTATTAATTAAGCGGAAGACGGGATTCGAACCCGCGACCCCAACCTTGGCAAGGTTGTATTCTACCACTGAACTACTTCCGCAAAAATGATGAGCCATGAAGGACTCGAACCTTCGACCCTCTGATTAAAAGTCAGATGCTCTACCAACTGAGCTAATGGCTCGTAAATGGCTGGGCTAGCTGGATTCGAACCAGCGCATGACGGAGTCAAAGTCCGTTGCCTTACCGCTTGGCTATAGCCCATTAATATTTACTAGTATGGTTATCTTTTCAAAAAAATAAACCCTCTCAGGTTATTTTAAAGAAAATGGTGGAGGGGGGCAGATTCGAACTGCCGAACCCGAAGGAGCGGATTTACAGTCCGCCGCGTTTAGCCACTTCGCTACCCCTCCGACATTTTAAATATATATGGTGGAGGATGACGGGATCGAACCGCCGACCCCCTGCTTGTAAGGCAGGTGCTCTCCCAGCTGAGCTAATCCTCCAAAAGTGGTGACCCGTACGGGATTCGAACCCGTGTTACCGCCGTGAAAGGGCGGTGTCTTAACCACTTGACCAACGGGCCAAAAAAGTTTTAAACCTATTCCCAAGCTTCCAACCGGGCTTGAACCGGTGACCTCTTCCTTACCATGGAAGTGCTCTACCAGCTGAGCTATGGAAGCATAATGGCTCCGCAGGTAGGACTCGAACCTACGACCGATCGGTTAACAGCCGATAGCTCTACCACTGAGCTACTGCGGAATAATATTAGCCTGGCAACGTCCTACTCTCACAGGGACAAGGTCCCAACTACCATCGGCGCTAGAGAGCTTAACTTCCGTGTTCGGTATGGGAACGGGTGTGACCTCTCTGCCATCATTACCAGACTTTTATCATTATAAACATTTCTTTCGAAATGTCAAGAAGAAATTTTAATGCATATTCCTTCAAAACTAGATAACATTGCTACATATTATATGGTTAAGTCCTCGATCTATTAGTATTCGTCAGCTCCACATGTCACCATGCTTCCACCTCGAACCTATCAACCTGATCATCTTTCAGGGATCTTACTAGCTTACGCTATGGGAAATCTCATCTTGAGGGGGGCTTCATGCTTAGATGCTTTCAGCACTTATCCCTTCCGCACATAGCTACCCAGCTATGCCCTTGGCAGAACAACTGGTACACCAGCGGTGCGTCCATCCCGGTCCTCTCGTACTAAGGACAGCTCCTCTCAAATTTCCTACGCCCACGACGGATAGGGACCGAACTGTCTCACGACGTTCTGAACCCAGCTCGCGTACCGCTTTAATGGGCGAACAGCCCAACCCTTGGGACCGACTACAGCCCCAGGATGCGATGAGCCGACATCGAGGTGCCAAACCTCCCCGTCGATGTGGACTCTTGGGGGAGATAAGCCTGTTATCCCCGGGGTAGCTTTTATCCGTTGAG
>NZ_CP031068.1:90000-150000 GCF_008274905.1 Bacillus sp. JAS24-2 | reverse complement strand
AAATTAAGAATGCAACATTCTTCCTTTCTGCTGCATGGGCCGAAAGACACCCCGATATTGTAGAGCGAATCATGAAAGACGGACACGAAATCGGTAGTATGGGGTACAATTACACATCCTACACTTCTCTAGAGACAAATGAAATAAGACGAGACCTTTTACGAGCACAAGATGTTTTTACGAAACTTGGTGTAAAACAAGTCAAGCTGTTACGTCCACCTAGTGGCGAATTTAACAAAGCAACCCTTAAAATCGCAGAATCACTTGGATACACCGTCGTGCATTGGAGTAATAATTCAAACGATTGGAAAAACCCAGGTGTAAATAACATCGTTTCCACTGTCTCTAATAATTTGAAAGGTGGAGATATCGTCTTATTACACGCATCCGATTCTGCCCTTCAAACAAATAGAGCTTTACCGCTGCTCCTGCAAAAAATAAAAAGTGATGGATATGAGCAAATATCCGTATCACAACTTATTTCCAACACAAGTACGAAAAGTGAAGATGTGAAGTAGCTTCTTCCCTACCACTCTTCACGCATAAAAAGCTCTACTACCTTTCAAGAAGGTGGTAGAGCTTTTTTAATCATACCATTTCCAGCATTATAACTGCTGGTGTATAAAATCTCTCTATTAAGCTGATTTACTTGTTTTTCCGATTAAACGATGTAATACAAGTAATTGATATGCGTTACATAACAATAGCGGTATAACCATTAAATATAACCAATCTGTATCATTAATCCGAAGCGCCGGTACCCATTCAAGGATCGTTACAACAACCATAAAGAACAGAGCTGGCACAAATGCTTTTTTATTTGTTTCTTTGCTTTTTACATAAGCAACAATTGCTCCAAACACAAATAATATTCCAGCAACAAGTATGTTATTCCCTAACGAGACTTCCCCATTTGCAATAAGTACAGATCTTAAATACACAAAATCAAATAATACGAATGCAATAAAGAAGAGCTGGACTGCATTCCATAAAGAAGATGAGCGGAACATCCCTAGTCCAAAACGGTGGATTGTTAAATATGCAAAGAATCCCATTTGACTTATAACACTAAAAATAAATCCTACACCCATCAGCCAGAAAGATACTGCTAAAATCTCCTTACCGTCGAAATTTTGAAAAAATTTATTGTACTTGTCCCACTCCAAAACAAAACCAATAATAACTGTGCTAATTCCACCAAGAAACAACGTCGTTAAAAATAGTCGTACCCACTTGCGGCTATTCACAACACATCCCCCATTATCCTTATATTTCTAATTAAATTGTATCAATGACAATTTCAAAAAGCTAGCCATGTTCATGTATAAATTCCTTAAAGATATTTATATTAAAAAGAGAGAACTGTGCTGAAAGGAGTTCCAACTTATGAAACGGATGCTATTCATTTTCGTTTCTTCTTTTCTACTTATCGCACTTGCAGCATGCGCACAAGGAAAAGAAACGAAATCCGAACTAGATTACGATCAAACAAAGAAAATGATTGTTGATATTTTAAAAACAGATCAAGGTAAGAAAGCTATTCAAGATGTATTAACTGATGAAAAAATGAAACAAGCACTCATACTAGATGAAACAGTAGTAAAGAAAACGATTGAAGATGCCATGGTATCCGATAAAGGGCAACAATTCTGGGAAAAGCTCTTTAAAGATCCTGAGTTCTCATCGAAGTTCGCTAAAAGTATGGGGAAAGAACAAACCCAATTAATGAAAACCTTATTAAAAGACCCTGAATACCAAGCAGGCGTTATAGAAATTATGAAAAATCCTGAAGTAGAAAAAATGATGTTACAAACAATGAAGAGTAAAGAATACCGTCAATATCTACAACAAGTACTAACAGAAACTGCTGAAAGTCCACTCTTCCAAGCCAAGATGATTGATATCATTAGTAAAGGTGTGCAAAAAGCTGAAAAAGGCGGATCTGGTAAGAAAGAAGCAGGCGGTGACGGTGGTTCTCAAGGCGGGAAGAAGGAAGAATAGTAAAAAATAATAACTATAATAACGAGTGGACAATTTATACATTGTTCACTCGTTATTACTTTATCTTGCTATTAACAGACGAAATGGCCCCCTCTAGTTAAGCGAAAGGTTTACTAGCAACAAAAGCCTTATTGTTGTCAGTAACAGGTGAACCCCACTGATTAAAGTTTCACTTTATTTTTGTGTAACAGCTGTTCTATCAATTACTGTTTCAGCTATTTTACTATAAATAATGCCCGTTGTATGTGTATCTTCATATACTGAAGGAGCAAATTCTTCTTTATTCCAATCGGGTTGTTGTAGCGGAATGCGACCAAGAACATTCGTTTGCAATTCGGTAGCTAACTTATCTCCCCCGCCTTTTCCAAATACATATTCTTTCTCACCAGTTACCTTACTTTCAAAATATGCCATATTCTCAACAACACCAAGAATACTATGTTCAGTGCGCAATGCCATCGCTCCAGCACGCGCTGCTACAAACGCAGCTGTTGGATGAGGCGTCGTTACAATAATCTCTTTGCAAGATGGCAACATTGAGTGCACATCTAACGCAACATCACCTGTGCCTGGTGGCAAATCTAGTACTAAATAATCTAAATCGCCCCATTCTACTTCTGTGAAGAAGTGGTTTAACATTTTCCCAAGCATAGGTCCTCTCCAAATAACTGGTGCATTATCCTCTACAAAGAAGCCCATTGAGATTACCTTTACACCTAAACGTTCCACCGGAATTATCTTGTCACCTCTTACGATAGGACGTTTTTCTATCCCCATCATGTCTGGCACACTAAAACCGTAAATGTCCGCATCAATAATACCAACTTTTTTTCCTAAACGAGCTAAAGCAACTGCAAGGTTAACGGAAACAGTTGATTTTCCCACGCCACCTTTTCCACTCGCTACTGCTAAGAATGTTGTTTTTGAATTAGGTGACAATAAAGATTCACTTTGCTCTTCTTCTTGTTCCGGTGCAAACTGAGCTAATTCCTCTTCTGTAAATTCTGCAAAACGAAGTCCAACTGTTGCTGCCCCAAGTTCTTTTACTAACTTTACAATTCCAGACTGCAACTGCATTTGTTCCGCTGTACCGGTTTTTACGATTGCAATTTTGACACTCACATGTTCCTTCTCTGGCTTGACTGTTACCTCTTTAATTGCACTTGTTTCTTTTAATGTTTTATGTAAAAACGGATCTACAATCCCTTCTAACGCTTCAACCACTTGCTCTTTCGTTATCATAATTAGCCCAGCCCCCTGTATGAAAAATAACGTAATGTTAATTTAATTTATCTCTGCTTATCCTTGAAATAAATGCGTTTACATTTCCAGTATAACATATTTTCCGAAAACTTCGTTAACGAGAGAAGCTCAAAAAAATCCTCCTTATTCTGGAGGATTTCCTTTTTCCGTGAAATAACGTAATATACCACGGTATATTGCAGCTGCTACCTTTTGCTGATATTTCTCCGAATTTAACATATACCTTTCGTTCACATTCGATAAAAAGCCAGCTTCAATTAAAGCACCTGGTGTTTTAGAATACTTTAATAAATATACATGCGAAATTGTCTTAGCAGAACGATTCGTGTTTTCTAAACTTGTTCTCAATTCAGCCTGTATAAATTTTGCAGCACGTTCATTTTCAATCGAAGAGCGGTAATAGAACGTTTGTGCGCCTTTCGATCCACTACTAGTTAAAGCATTTAAATGAATACTTGCAAAAAAGTCTATATCAGGTTTATTGATGATTTCTACACGTTTTTTTAAATCCTCTGCTTTACGTCTACTATATGACTTTGTATCTTTGTTAGCTAAATCATAATCTCCCTCACGCGTTAAAATAACTAGTGCACCTTGTTCTTGTAAATAGTCTTGTACCTTTTTTGTAATTTCAAGCGTAATATCCTTTTCTATAATATCCTTTCCACCAACAGCCCCTCCATCTGGTCCACCATGCCCAGCATCTAATACAATTACTTTCCCTGATAAGGGTAAATTCCAAGCTCGCCACGATTTTGTAATTTGAAATTCTTGTTTAACTAAAAAAAACAATACAACCGCAGCGAGTGCAAAAGAGATAATTCGAATTCTCTTCATACCTTTCCTCCTCCAGCTAGTCCCTCTAATTACTTATATGGGACAAGAGGAAAGTTTATGCTTGTCTTAATGAAGCTTTAATCGATATCTTCTTTCACCTTTTTCATACCCTTCTTGCCACCACAATCCTATAAACTGCTGACAAGATTCAAAAAGTAATTCCTCATCTTTCAACTTTATTTCTCGCATAGTCATACTCGTTAAAAATTGAAATAGCGTTTCAGTTAATTGTTGTTCTTCTTCTAAAGCTCTATATTTCACATCAAAAAACGATTCACCATAATAACCAAATTTACTGTATCTCGCTCCTAATAAATAAGATTCTATCCCTAATTCAATACAGTAATCTTCATACTGACGATGAAGCTCTTGCATTTGAAAGGCATCACGAATATTTGAACGCAATGTTTTTAATGATAATTCCCGCAACATCTTCCGCTCGTATTTTAACTGCTTTTCTTTTTGTTTTTCTTGTAAGCTGACAATGACATTCATAGTACTTATAAACCTCCCTAATACGTATTAGTCTAAACTTCTAAAGAAGAAGCATACGCGTGGCGGTAGCACTAAAATATTCCAAGCTATAAAAATTGCAAAAGAGGAATGAAACATAAAAAACCCCAACCAAAATGGTTGGGGTTTGTAGTTCGCAAAAATTAACGTTTTGAGAACTGAGGTGCACGACGTGCGCCTTTAAGACCGTATTTTTTACGCTCTTTCATACGTGCGTCACGAGTTAATAGACCTGCACGTTTTAGTGTTAGACGGTATTCTGGATCAGCTTTTAATAAAGCGCGAGAAATACCGTGACGAATAGCACCAGCTTGACCAGTGTATCCACCACCATTTACGTTTACAAGTACATCGTAGTTACCTAAAGTTTCTGTTGCAACTAGAGGTTGTTTCACTACTTCACGTAATGCAGCAAATGGGATATAGTTTTCAAAATCACGACCGTTAATGATAACGCGTCCTTCGCCTGGAACTAGGCGTACGCGCGCTACTGAACTCTTACGACGTCCAGTGCCATAGTATTGAACCTGTGCCAAAGTAAGCCCTCCTTTAATTAATTATCCGCGAAGTTCGTAAACTTCTGGTTTTTGTGCTTGGTGTGGATGCTCTGCTCCAGCATACACGTTAAGTTTCTTAGAAACTTGACGGCCTAAGCGTCCTTTTGGAAGCATGCCTTTAATTGCAAGCTCTAACATTTGTACAGGGTAGTTTGTACGCATTTCAAGAGCTGTTCTTTGCTTAAGTCCACCTGGGTGGTTAGTGTGACGGTAGTAAATTTTATCGTTTAATTTATTACCTGTTAAATGAATTTTCTCAGCGTTAATAATAATTACATGATCACCCGTGTCAACGTGTGGTGTAAATGTAGGTTTGTTTTTACCACGTAAAATGGATGCTACTTCACTAGCAAGGCGACCTAAAGTTTGACCTTCAGCATCAACCACATACCATTTACGCTCAACTTCGTTAGCTTTTGCCATAAAAGTCGTACGCATGTGTTTCCCTCCTCGTTATCTTTTCCATAGAAAAAATCTATTGTTTATCTTAAACACGATTTCCTTCCGGGGCTAATCGTGGTTTTAGAAACAATACCATATGTTATGATATACTTTTGAGTTTCTAATGTCAAGCAAATGTTACACCAGGATTAGTTGTTATAGTTTACCTCCCATAAGTAAAGCCCATGACCTGGAGCCATCTTTCCAGCAAACTGACGATTTTGTTTCGCTAAAATCTCTGGAATGCTATCAGGATCAAGCTTTCCTTGCCCTACGCTAAGTAACGTACCAACAATAATTCTGACCATATTATATAAAAATCCATTACCTACAAAACGAAAAATTATTTCATCATTTTGTTCAATTAACTCGATTTCATAAATTGTTCGCACTTTATCTTTTTTGTCAGTTTTTGCCGAACAAAAAGAAGTGAAATCATGTGTTCCAATAAAATAAGGAATTGCTTTTCTTATAGAGTTGATTTCGAGCGGGTATGGATATTGATATACGTAATTTCTACGGAATACATCCGCAGTCTTTGATAATAATACACGATAACGATATTCTTTTTTCTCAACACCGTAACGTGCATGAAATTCTTCTGTTTTTTTCTCTACTTGCCTAATAACAATATCATCTGGCAACATTGTGTTTAAAGCATTAATCCATTGCCACTCTTCAAGAGACAAAGGAGTATCAAAGTGTATTACTTGTCCTTTTGCATGAACTGTAGAATCTGTTCTACCAGATGCCTGAACACGAACAAGTTCTCCCTTATGCAATTTCTGCAATGCTTTTTCTATCTCCTGTTGAACAGTACGATGGTTCGGCTGAATTTGATAACCACAAAAATGCATGCCATCATATGCAACCGTACATTTTATTCTATCCATTTCTCTATTCTCCATTACGATCGCACCCATGCCAAAATACAAGCTAAACAAAATAAGCTGACAATCGTTACTGTATCGCTTGTTTTCCAGCGTAGTTGCCTAAATTTAGTACGTCCTTCACCACTTTGATATCCACGAGCTTCCATCGCAATGGCTAAGTCCTCTGCACGCTTAAAAGCACTGATAAACAGAGGAACGAGCAGTGAAATAATAGCTTTCATTCTATCTTTTATCGGTCCCCCGGCAAAATCAATACCACGTGACGCTTGTGCTTTCATTATTTTACTCGTTTCATCCATTAATGTCGGGATAAAACGAAGAGAAATTGACATCATTAATGCGATTTCATGAACAGGAACCTTTATACGCTTCAATGGCTTTAATAACGTCTCCAAACCATCTGTAATTTCAATAGGTGTCGTCGTTAACGTTAATAATGTCGTCATTAAAATAATAACGAAGAATCGTACAGAAATGTATATCCCTTGCTCTAATCCTTTTTCATATATCGAAAACCAACCAAGCTGGAATAGTACATCCCCCTCCTTATTTGTAAAAATATGCAGGAAAAATGTAAAAAGAAAAATCCATAAAATTGGTTTTAAGCCCGAAAGTACATAACGAATCGGCACTTTTGCAAAAAATAAAGCAATGAGTGCATATAAAAATAAAAATCCATATGAAATCGCATTATTTGCTAAGAAAACAACAAATACATATAAAAAGACAATCAGCAGCTTCGTACGTGGATCAAGTTGATGAATAAGTGAATTCCCCGGGATATATCTCCCAATAATCAACTGCTGCATGATTCATGACCACCTTTTCGTAACACCTGCACAACTTCATGAGTAAGATCCTCTAAAGATAAGGTAGCCTTTGGAATTGAAATACCAAACTTCTCTTCAATTGCACGTTTATACTTTAATGACATAGGAAGATCCACACCAATTTTCTCTAGTTCATCGGCATGTGAAAATACTTCCTCTGCACTTCCTTGCAAAAAGACCGTTCCTTTATGCATAACTACAATCTGCTCCGCATACTGAGCAGCATCCTCCATATTATGCGTTACAAGGATAACTGTAAGCCCCTTTTCCTTGTGCAGCTTATAAAACATCTCCATAAGTTCGTTCTGCCCTTTTGGATCTAGTCCTGCTGTAGGTTCATCTAATACAAGCACTTCAGGTTCCATCGCCAGTACACCCGCTATAGCAACACGTCTCATTTGTCCACCACTTAATTCGAACGGAGAACGTGTTAACAGTTCCGGTTCTAGCCCTACAAGTTCAATTGCCTTTCTAGCCTTTTGCCTTGCTTCGTCTACAGATACTCCAAAATTAGTAGGGCCGAAACAAATATCTTTCTCCACAGTCTCTTCAAACAACTGATGTTCTGGGAATTGAAAGACAACCCCTACTTTTTTACGTAGTGGCTTTAACTTTTTTTCTTTCTTTCCTGCCGAAATCAAATGTTCACCAATTTGAACTGTACCATTTGTCGGCTGCAATAAACCATTTAAATGTTGAATCATCGTTGACTTACCTGAACCAGTATGACCAATAATGGCATAATAGCCCCCACTTGGAAACGACACATCTACATCATAAAGTGCGCGTCTTTCAAATGGAGTTTTATATTGATAACGATGCTCTACTTTTTGGAATGTAATCTCCAAAGTTCGTTCACCAAGCTTTCCATTGTAAGATGCGTATTTTGCAAGAGAATTTCATTTCTTTTTAATAATTCTGCTATTTTCACTGAAAACGGTACATCTAAGCCAATTTCTTGGAGCATATGAGAGGATTTGAAAATTTTTTCTGGAGTCCCTTCCTCTAATATTTCTCCCTTATTTAAAATAATGACACGATCTGACTGTGCCGCTTCTTCTAAATCGTGCGTAATCGATAACACGGTAATACCTTTTTGAGTAACAAGTTGTCTAACCGTTTCTACTACTTCACGTCTCCCTTGAGGGTCTAACATTGACGTTGCTTCATCTAATATTAAAATAGATGGTTGAAGTGCTAAAACGCCTGCTATTGCCACTCGCTGCTTTTGCCCACCAGATAAGGAATGAGGCTCATCATTAAGAAAATCTTCCATACGGACAAGTCGCAAGGCCTGTTCTAATCTTTCAATCATTTGTTCTCTTGGCATTCCGATATTCTCTAAGCCAAATACAACATCATCTTGCACTGTTGTTCCAACAAATTGATTATCTGGATTTTGAAATACCATTCCAATTTGTTTTCGAACATCCCATACCGTTTCCTCTGATAAAACCATTGTATCATTTACTGTAATAGTCCCTGCTTCTGGTAAAAACAAACCATTCAATAATTTTGCAAGTGTAGACTTTCCTGAACCGTTTTGTCCAATAATAGATACCCATTCTCCCTCATATAAGGAAAATGAAACATCTTTTAATGCATAAGTGGCTGCCCCAGGATATTGAAATGATATATTTTCTATCCGAAGTTTCTCTTTTTTCAATAGAAGGCACCCTTTCCTTCGCACAGTTAGCCTATTTTTATATTTAAAAAAAAGGGCCATGACCAGTTTCTTGAAAAGAACTGTCCTGCCCTTTTAATTATCATTATACTAACTCGATAATTACCATTGGTGCTGCGTCTCCGCGACGTGGACCAATTTTTGCAATACGAGTGTATCCGCCTTGGCGCTCAGCATAGCGTGGAGCTACATCAGCGAATAGTTTTTGAAGTGCATCTTGACCAGTCTCAGCGTTAGCTACTTCATTGCGAATGAAAGCTGCTGCTTGACGACGAGCATGAAGATCTCCGCGTTTACCTAAAGTGATCATTTTTTCCACTACAGAACGAAGTTCTTTTGCACGAGTTTCTGTCGTTTGGATGCGCTCGTTGATAATTAAATCAGTAGCTAAATCACGTAACATAGCTTTACGTTGCGCACTTGTACGGCCTAATTTTCTGTATGCCATTCGTAGTTCCCTCCTTTGTTGATGGGTTTAAATCCTCAGTCGTCTTTACGTAAACCTAAACCTAATTCCTCAAGTTTATGTTTAACTTCTTCTAAGGATTTACGTCCTAAGTTACGAACTTTCATCATATCTTCTTCTGTTTTGTTCGCAAGCTCTTGTACAGTATTAATTCCTGCACGTTTTAGGCAATTATAAGAACGAACAGAAAGGTCTAGTTCTTCGATAGTCATCTCAAGAACTTTCTCTTTTTGATCTTCTTCCTTCTCGACCATAATCTCAGCATTTTGTGCTTCATCAGTTAAACCAACAAAGATATTTAAATGCTCAGTTAAGATTTTGGCACCTAAAGAGATAGCTTCTTTTGGCCCGATGCTTCCATCCGTCCATACATCAAGCGTAAGCTTATCATAATTAGCCACTTGTCCGACACGTGTCTTTTCCACTTGGTAAGTCACACGTGATACTGGAGTATAAATAGAATCAATAGGAATTACTCCTATTGGTTGATCTTCGCTTTTATTTGCATCAGCTGGCGTATACCCACGGCCACGCTTTGCAGTTAAACGCACGCGGAAATGCGCATCTTTTGCTAACGTTGCAATGTGTAAATCTGGATTTAAGATTTCTACATCACTATCGTGAGTAATATCAGCAGCTGTGACAATACCTTCGCCCTGTACATCAATTTCCAACGTCTTCTCTTCTTCAGAGTAGATTTTAAGAGCTAACTTTTTCAAGTTTAAGATGATCGTCGTAACGTCTTCTACTACGCCCTCAACTGTTGAAAATTCATGTAATACGCCATCGATTTGGATAGCAGTAACAGCGGCACCAGGGAGTGAGGATAAAAGAATACGACGTAAGGAGTTACCCAAAGTAGTACCATATCCACGCTCAAGCGGTTCAATTACGAATTTACCATATTTAGCATCTTCGTTAAGTTCAACCGTTTCGATTTTCGGCTTTTCGATTTCAATCATTAACTAAACCCTCCTTCAAAACGTCGAAACCCCGGTTAAACAAAGGTATAACCCCTGTCTAACCGAAAGTCCCCCTTAGGCAGTTCCCGATTGTGCACAACAAGCGATGTTTCTGTACGAAATTTCTCGATAATGCATCATATCCATTATAGACAAAAGGGAAAATTCTATACAGAAAAATTACACACGACGACGTTTTGGTGGACGACATCCATTATGAGGAACTGGAGTAACATCTCTAATTGCTGTTACTTCTAGACCTGCAGCTTGAAGAGCACGAATTGCAGCTTCACGACCAGCACCAGGACCTTTAACAGTAACCTCTAAAGTTTTTAAACCGTGTTCCATTGCAGCTTTAGCAGCAGTTTCAGCAGCCATTTGCGCAGCGAATGGAGTAGATTTACGAGATCCACGGAAACCAAGTGCACCAGCACTAGACCAAGAAAGTGCGTTACCGTGAGTATCTGTAAGTGTTACGATTGTGTTGTTGAAAGTAGAACGAATATGAGCTATACCAGCTTCAATATTCTTTTTCACACGTTTTTTACGAGTGTTTGTTTTACGTGCCATTGTTAGTTCAACCTCCTTTACTTATTATTTCTTTTTATTTGCTACTGTACGACGTGGACCTTTACGTGTACGAGCATTGTTTTTAGAGTTTTGACCACGAACTGGTAAACCACGACGGTGACGAAGACCACGGTAAGAACCGATCTCCATTAGACGTTTGATGTTAAGAGATACTTCACGACGAAGGTCTCCCTCAACTTTAATACGATCGATGATATCACGGATACGTCCTAATTCGTCTTCCGTTAAATCACGAACTCGTGTTTCTTCAGAAATACCTGCTTCAGCAAGAATTTTTTCAGCAGTTGTGCGACCAATGCCGAATACGTAAGTTAAAGAAATAACAACGCGTTTGTCTCGAGGAATATCTACACCTGCGATACGTGCCATTACGAATGCACCTCCTTCTGATTAACCTTGTTTTTGTTTATGTTTAGGGTTTTCACAAATAACCATTACTTTTCCACGTCTACGAATAACTTTACATTTTTCGCAGATTGGTTTAACTGACGGTCTTACTTTCATGTCTCGAACCTCCTTAAAGATTACGGAGTGCTATATTATTTAAAACGGTACGTAATACGACCACGATTTAAATCGTACGGAGATAATTCTACCGTAACTTTGTCTCCTGGTAAAATACGAATGAAGTTCATACGGATTTTACCAGAAACGTGAGCCAATACGACATGCCCATTCTCTAATTCTACTTTGAACATAGCATTTGGCAACGTTTCAAGAACGGTACCTTCGACTTCAATTACATCATCTTTAGCCATTCAATAGTTCTCCCTTCTTCAAATCAGTAACATTTTACACTGCTCTGAAATCCCGGAGAGCCAGCTACTTATAAAGTGGTAAGGATTTCGTATCCTGCTTCTGTAAGAGCAATCGTGTGCTCAAAATGGGCACACCATTTACCATCTACCGTTACCACTGTCCAGTCATCAGATAGTGTTTTTACATATCGTCTTCCTTGATTCACCATCGGCTCAACACAGATGACCATTCCCGGCTTTAATCTAGGGCCTCTATTTGGTGGACCATAGTGCGGGATTTGAGGGTCCTCATGTAAGTCTTGCCCGATTCCGTGACCAACATACTCCCTAACGATCGAGAATCCATTCTCTTCAGCATGGGTTTGAACCGCATGTGAGATATTTGATAATCTCTCGCCTGGTTTTACTTGTTCTAGACCAAGATACAACGATTTTTCTGTGACATCAAGTAGCTTTTGAACAGATTCAGAAATGTTTCCAACTGGATACGTCCATGCAGAATCTCCATGGTACCCATTGTATTTCGCACCAATATCGATACTGATGATATCGCCCTCTTTGAGCTTGCGCTTCCCTGGAATTCCGTGTACAAGCTCTTCATTTACAGAAGCACATATGCTCCCCGGAAATCCGTTGTATCCTTTAAAAGATGGCGTAGCACCATATTTTTGAATCGTCTTTTCCGCTATTTGATCGAGCTCTTTCGTTGTAATTCCTGGAGTAATGTGCTGTTTCAACTCTTGATGAGTCAAAGCAACGATCCTGCCAGCTTCTCGCATGATTTCTATCTCGCGAGGAGTTTTGCAGATTATCATTACGCTAAGCCTCCGATGAGAACATCGATATCAGCAAATACTTTATTGATATCTTGCTCACCATTAATGCTTTGTAAGTAACCAAGCTCTTCGTAGAAATCAAGCAAAGGTTTTGTTTGCTTAATATTTACATCTAAACGATTTGCTACAGTTTCTTCATTGTCATCAGAGCGTTGATATAATTCGCCACCACATTTATCGCACACATCAGCTTTTGCTGGTGGATTGAATTCTAAATGGTAAGTCGCACCGCACTCTTTACAAATGCGACGGCCTGTAAGGCGTTTTAATAACAACCCTGAATCCACATTAATGTTTAAAACATAGTCGATTTTTTTGCCAAGATCTTTCATAATTTCTTCAAGAGCTGATGCTTGTGCAACAGTTCGTGGGAAACCGTCTAGTAAGAAACCTCTTACGCAGTCGTCTTGACTTAAACGTTCACGAACGATTCCAATTGTAACTTCATCTGGAACAAGTGCACCTTTATCAATAAAAGATTTTGCTTGTAGACCCATTTCAGTTTCAGCCTTCATAGCTGCACGGAACATGTCTCCTGTTGAAATGTGAGGGATGTTATACTTGGCAACAATCTGTTCGGCTTGTGTACCTTTACCAGCACCAGGAAGCCCCATTAAAATTAAGTTCATCCTTGTTCCCCCTCAGAGTACATGAGCATGTAGGGAAGACAATTCTTCCCACTTACTCACTGCTTGATAAACCCTTTGTAATGGCGTTTTACCAGTTGGCTTTCTAGCTGCTTCATTGTTTCTAAAGCAACGCCGACAACGATTAACATACTCGTTCCACCGATCTGTGCAGATGGAGGAAGATTTCCCAATTTCGTAAAGATAACTGGTAAGATTGCAATCGCTGCTAGGAAAATTGATCCTACAAAGGTCAAACGATACAAGATTTTTGTTAGATATTGTTCCGTATTCTTACCCGGACGAATACCTGGAACATATCCACCTTGCTTGTTTAGATTCTCTGACATTTGCTCTGGATTAACCTGAACAAATGCATAGAAATATGTGAAGGCTACAATGAGCGCAACATATATGATCATTCCCACTGGGTGAGAATAGTTAAAGTTTGCAATAATCCACTGCGATACATCATGTTTCGGGAAGAACTGTGCAATAGTCGGAGGCGTAATTAAGAATGAAACAGCAAAAATTACTGGAATAACACCAGCACTATTTACCTTAAGCGGTAAATGTGTGTTTTGTGCTCCAGCATAACCACCATTTCCTCCTGTTACACGCTTCGCATATTGAATTGGGATCTTTCTAACAGCCTGTTGAATGAAAATAACACCCACAATAACTGCTAGCACAGCTAGTAAAATCAATGCAACTTTAACGATACTCATGAACAATTGATCTCCGATATTTTGAAACTGTTGCTGATACACTTGAGATATAACACTTGGGATCGCTGCGGCAATACCGCCAAAGATAAGGATGGAAATACCATTACCTACACCTTTAGCTGTAATCTGTTCACCTAACCACATTAAAAATGCAGTACCAGCAGTCAGTACCGTAGCAATGTATAAATAAGTGCTCCAACCTGGATTCAAAATTAATTGTCCACCTACCATACCGTTAAAACCGATTGACATACCAAACCCCTGAATAAACGCAAGAACAATTGTAAAGTAACGCGTGAATTGCGTTAATTTACGACGGCCCATTTCACCTTGCTTCGACCATTCCGAAAATTTAGGAACAACATCCATCTGCAATAATTGCACGATGATGGATGCTGTAATATACGGCATGATTCCCATCGCAAAGATGGAGAAGTTTTTCAAGGCTCCACCGCCAAATGTATTTAGAATACCTAAAGCATTTAATTGATCTTGTGCCTTCAGTACGTCTCCATTTGTAAATGGCACGGGGATAAACGTGCCAATCCTGAATACGATTAACATCGCTAAAGTGAATAATATTTTACGTCTTATCTCAGCAACGCGCATAAAGTTGGAGATTGTACGAAACATTAGATCACCTCAACTGATCCGCCAGCTGCTTCAATTGCTTCTTTAGCACTTGAAGAGAACTTGTGCGCTTTAACAGTTAGTTTTTTCTCTACTGCTCCGCTTGCAAGAACTTTAACACCGTCGTTTAACTTGCTGATAACGCCAGTTTCCAGCAATAATTCAGGTGTTACTTCTGTACCATCTTCAAAACGATTTAACGTTGATAAGTTTACAATAGCAAACTCTTTACGGTTAATGTTTGTGAAGCCGCGTTTTGGTAAACGACGGAATAATGGAGTTTGACCACCTTCGAAGCCAAGACGAACACCGCCGCCAGAACGTGCGTTTTGTCCTTTATGACCTTTACCAGCAGTTTTACCGTTACCAGAACCGATACCACGACCGACACGGTTACGTACTTTACGAGAACCTTCTGCAGGTTTTAATTCATGAAGTTTCATTCCCAGGCACCTCCTTATATTAATGAGTTATCCTTAAGCTTCTTTTACAGTTACAAGGTGAGAAACTTTGTTGATCATACCAAGAATAGCAGGAGTTTCTTCCTTAACTACAGTTGAATTCAACTTTTTAAGACCTAAAGCTTCTACCGTCGCACGTTGATCTTGTGGACGACCAATTACACTACGAGTGAGGGTAATTTCTAACTTTTTCGCCATTTGTTTTCCCTCCTTAACCTAGTAGCTCTTCTACAGATTTACCGCGTAATTTTGCAACATCTTCAGCGCGCTTAAGTTCGCTTAATCCGTTCACAGTAGCGCGAATCATGTTGATTGGTGTGTTAGAACCAAGAGATTTCGAAAGAATATCTTGTACACCAGCTAATTCAAGGACCGCACGAACAGGTCCACCAGCAATAACACCAGTACCCTCAGCAGCAGGTTTTAAGAATACTTCACCAGCGCCAAAATGACCGTTGATTGTGTGTGGAATTGTTGTACCAACTAATGGTACAGCGATTAAGTTTTTCTTAGCGTCTTCGATAGCTTTACGGATTGCGTCTGGTACCTCTTGTGCTTTACCAGTACCGAATCCAACATGACCGTTTTTATCGCCAACTACAACTAGTGCAGCAAAGCGGAAACGACGACCACCCTTAACAACTTTCGCGACACGATTTATCGTAACTACACGTTCTTCAAGTTCTAATTTACTTGGGTCAATGCGATGCATCAATTTTCCCTCCTTTGACCATTAAAATTGTAATCCAGCCTCACGAGCAGCTTCAGCTAGAGCTTTAACACGGCCATGGTATAAGTAACCACCGCGATCAAATACTACTTCTTTAACGCCTTTCTCTACAGCACGCTTAGCAACTGATTCTCCAACTTTCGTAGCAGCTTCAATATTGCTAGTACCGTTAAGAGCAAGGTCTTTATCAAGAGTAGATGCACTTACTAACGTTACACCATTCACATCATCAATAACTTGAGCGTAAATATGTTGGTTAGAACGGAACACGTTTAAACGTGGACGCTCTGCAGTACCAGTAAGTTTAGCACGTACACGTGCATGTCTTTTCTTACGAGTCGCATTTTTATCAGCTTTAGTGATCATTCTTGTCACTCCTTTCTCTCACCTAACGGGTTTACTTAGCAGTTTTACCTTCTTTACGACGAACAACTTCGCCTTCGTAACGAATACCTTTACCTTTGTAAGGCTCAGGAGCACGTACAGCACGGATGTTAGCAGCGAATTCGCCAACACGTTGCTTGTCGATACCTTTAATTACGATCTTAGTTGGTGCAGGTACTTCAACTTCAAGACCTGCTTCCGGAGTCATTTCTACTGGATGAGAATAACCTACGCTTAATACAAGTTTATCACCTTGTTTTTGAGCACGGTAACCAACACCGACTAATTCAAGTCCGCGTGCGAAACCTTCAGTTACACCTTCAACCATGTTTCCGATTAAAGCACGAGTTGTACCGTGTAATGCACGGTGTTCCTTCTGTTCAGATGGACGCTCAACTGTTAATGTATTCTCTTCAATTTTGATAAGCATATCAGCATTGAAAGTACGAGTTAATTCACCTTTAGGGCCTTTTACTGTTACAGTATTGTCTTCTGCAACTGTAATAGTAACACCTGCAGGGATTTCAAGAATCTTTTTACCAATACGAGACATGTGGTCACACCTCCGTTCGTTTTAAATATATATTACCAAACGTATGCTACTACTTCTCCACCAGTTTGTAATTGACGAGCGTCTTTGTCTGTCATTACTCCCTTAGATGTAGAAACAAGAGCGATACCTAATCCGTTAAGTACACGTGGTACTTCGTCAGCTTTAGCGTAAACGCGTAAGCCAGGTTTACTGATACGTTTTAATCCAGTGATTACACGTTCATTGTTTGCACCATATTTCAGGAAAATACGAAGGATACCTTGTTTGTTATCCTCGATGTATTCTACATCACGAATGAAACCTTCACGTTTTAAAAGTTCAGCGATCTCTTTTTTGATTTTAGAAGCAGGAACCTCTAATTTCTCATGACGTACCATGTTCGCATTACGGATGCGAGTAAGCATGTCTGCAATTGGATCTGTCATCACCATGTGTTTTACCTCCTTCCCATTTGTGGGTTTTACCAACTAGCTTTTTTAACACCAGGAATTTGACCTTTATATGCAAGTTCACGGAAACAAATACGGCAAAGTTTAAATTTGCGGTATACAGAATGCGGACGACCGCAGCGTTCGCAACGTGTATACTCTTGTACTTTAAACTTAGGAGTACGCTTTTGTTTCGCTATCATAGATTTTTTAGCCACGTTTTCGCCTCCTCTACTTAGCGTTGGCTTCCATTATTTTTGGAATGGCATACCGAATTGTGTTAAAAGTTCACGAGCTTCTTCATCAGTTTTCGCTGTAGTAACGATTACGATGTCCATACCGCGGACTTTGCTTACTTTATCATAATCAATCTCAGGGAAAATAAGTTGCTCTTTAACACCTAATGTATAGTTTCCACGACCATCGAATGATTTCTTAGAAACACCACGGAAATCACGTACACGTGGTAAAGAAACTGATACTAATTTGTCGAAGAACTCATACATTTGCTCGCCGCGTAAAGTTACTTTCGCACCGATTGGCATACCTTCACGAAGACGGAAACCAGCGATTGATTTTTTAGCACGAGTTACAACAGGTTTTTGACCTGTGATTTGTGTTAATTCTTCTACTGCGTTGTCTAACGCTTTTGAGTTAGATACCGCGTCACCAACACCAGTGTTGATTACGATCTTTTCGATTTTTGGTACCTGCATTACAGATTTATAGTTAAACTTGCTCACTAGAGCAGGAGTAATTTCCTTTTGGAACTTCTCTTTAAGGCGATTCAATGAAGTGACCTCCTTTCTTAAGAAAATTATTTATCTAATAATTCACCAGATTTTTTTGCAATACGAACTTTTTTATCATCTTCTACTTTGAAGCCTACACGAGTAGGTTCACCTGTTTTCGGATCTAAAATCATAACGTTAGAAACGTGAATAGGTGCTTCTTTAGTAATAATTCCACCTTGTGGATTTAATTGAGATGGCTTAGAGTGCTTCTTAACGATATTGACACCCTCAACGATAACACGGTTTTGCTTTGGGAAAGCCACAAGGATAACGCCTTGTTTTCCTTTGTCTTTACCAGTGATTACCTGTACTTTATCACCTTTTTTTACATGCATCTTAATTCTGCACCTCCTTAGCAAGGCAATACCTTAAATTATAGAACTTCTGGAGCTAAAGAAACGATCTTCATGAAGTTGCTATCACGTAATTCACGAGCTACTGGTCCGAAGATACGAGTACCACGTGGGCTCTTATCGTCTTTAATGATAACCGCTGCGTTTTCATCAAATTTGATGTAAGAACCGTCCGGACGACGAGCTCCGCTCTTCGTACGTACCACTACTGCTTTAACAACGTCACCTTTTTTAACAACGCCACCTGGTGTTGCTTGTTTTACCGTAGCAACGATAATGTCACCAATGTTAGCATATTTACGACCAGAGCCGCCTAATACTTTAATTGTTAAAAGTTCACGTGCACCAGAGTTGTCAGCAACTTTCAAACGAGATTCTTGTTGGATCATGTTATGAAACCTCCCTTCGGACTAAAAATTCCGATTCGTCTATTTAGATAATAACCGCTTCTTCAACGATTTCAACTAAACGGAAACGCTTAGTAGCAGAAAGCGGGCGAGTTTCCATGATTTTAACGATATCGCCAAGTTTCGCTTGGTTTTGCTCATCATGGGCTTTGTACTTCTTAGAATACTTAACACGTTTTCCGTACAAGGAATGAGTTTTGTAAGTTTCAACTAAAACTGTAATCGTTTTGTCCATTTTGTCAGACACTACACGACCAGTATAAACTTTGCGTTGGTTACGTTCGCTCACTATGCAAACCTCCCCTCAATTTATCGATTAATTCCGATCTCTCTTTCACGAACTACAGTTTTCATACGAGCAATTGCTTTACGCACTTCACGAATGCGAGTTGGATTCTCTAATTGTCCTGTAGCAAGTTGGAAGCGAAGATTAAACAACTCTTCCTTTAAAGCTTTAACTTTTGTTTCGATTTCGGCAGTGGTTAATTCACGAATATCATTAGTTTTCATTAGATTCACCACCATTTTCTTCACGTTTTACGAATTTACATTTCACAGGTAACTTGTGAGCTGCAAGACGTAATGCTTCGCGTGCTACCTCTTCAGATACACCCGCGATTTCGAACATAATTTTCCCAGGTTTTACTACTGCTACCCAGCCTTCTGGTGCCCCTTTACCGGAACCCATACGTACTTCTAGAGGTTTTGCAGTGTAAGGTTTAGAAGGGAAAATTTTAATCCATACTTTACCGCCACGTTTCATGTAACGAGTCATTGCACGACGAGCAGCTTCGATTTGACGGTTTGTAATCCATGAAGCAGCTTGTGCTTGTAAACCGAATTCACCGAAAGCAATTTCAGTTCCACCTTTAGCACGACCACGCATTTTACCACGATGCTCTCTACGATATTTTACGCGTTTTGGCATTAACATATTATTTTCCTCCTTCCTCAGAAGCTTTCTTTTTTGTAGGAAGGACTTCTCCACGGTAGATCCATACTTTTACGCCTAATTTACCGTATGTTGTATCAGCTTCAACTGCTGCATAGTCAATATCAGCGCGAAGTGTATGAAGTGGAACAGTTCCTTCACTGTAAGATTCTGCACGAGCGATATCAGCTCCGCCAAGACGACCAGAAACCTGTGTTTTAATACCTTTAGCACCTGCACGCATAGCACGTTGAATAACTTGCTTTTGTGCACGACGGAATGATACACGGTTTTCTAATTGACGAGCGATGTTTTCGCCTACTAATTTAGCGTTAAGATCAGCTCTCTTAACTTCTAAAATGTTGATGTGTACACGCTTGCCTGTTAATTGGTTAAGAGCTTTACGAAGTGCTTCAACTTCAGTACCACCTTTACCAATTACCATACCAGGTTTTGCAGTGTGAATTGTAACATTTACACGATTTGCTGCACGTTCGATTTCTACTTTAGCAACAGCAGAATCTTTTAAGCGTACATTAATGTACTCACGGATTTTGATGTCTTCATGTAATAATGTAGCGTAATCTTTCTCAGCGAACCAACGAGATTCCCAGTCACGGATAACGCCGACACGAAGACCAATTGGATTAACCTTTTGACCCATCGATTATCCCTCCTTCTTTTCTGATACCACAACTGTGATGTGGCTTGTGCGTTTGTTAATTTGGCTTGCACGACCCATTGCACGTGGACGGAAACGTTTTAACGTTGGACCTTCGTCAACGAAAACTTTTTCAACAACTAGGTTGTTAATGTCCATCTCATAATTGTGCTCTGCATTTGCGATTGCAGATTTTAAAACTTTTTCTACAACTGGAGAAGCAGTTTTTGGTGTGTGGTTAAGGATAGCAATCGCTTCACCCACTTGCTTACCTCGGATTAAGTCTACTACTAAACGAACTTTACGAGGAGCAATACGAACTGTTCTCGCTACTGCTTTAGCTTGCATTGAAGTGCCTCCTCTCATTATCTTCTAGTTTTCTTATCGTCAGCAAGGTGACCTTTGTACGTACGAGTTGGTGCGAATTCACCTAACTTATGGCCAACCATATCCTCAGTGATGTACACAGGTACGTGTTTACGACCATCATATACAGCGATTGTGTGTCCGATGAACTGAGGGAAGATTGTTGAACGGCGAGACCAAGTTTTAACAACTTGTTTTTGCTCAGATGCAACTAATTTTTCCATTTTGCTCATTAAGTGATCATCGACAAATGGTCCTTTTTTTAAGCTACGAGCCATTTTGGTGCCTCCCTTCGTGATTGGCGTACGGTTCTAGAAATGAACCGTACTACAATCCCATTATTTTTTACGACGACGAACGATGAATTTGTCAGACGCTTTGTTTTTCTTACGAGTCTTGAATCCAAGAGTTGGTTTACCCCATGGAGACATTGGAGACTTACGTCCGATTGGAGAACGTCCTTCACCACCACCGTGTGGGTGATCAACCGGGTTCATTACAGAACCACGAACTGTTGGGCGTTTACCTAACCAGCGAGAGCGACCTGCTTTACCGATTTTGATAAGTTCGTGTTGTTCGTTACCTACTTGACCGATTGAAGCGCGACAAGCAGATAATACAAGACGTACTTCACCAGAAGTTAAACGTACAAGTACGTATTTACCTTCTTTACCAAGTACTTGAGCAGATGTACCAGCAGAACGAACTAATTGTCCGCCACGACCAGGCTTAAGCTCGATGTTATGAACAACAGTACCTACTGGAATGTTGATTAATGGTAATGCGTTACCGATTTTAATGTCAGCTTCTGGGCCAGACATAACTTCCATACCTACTTCTAAAGATTTAGGAGCAAGAATGTAACGTTTTTCACCGTCAACGTAGTTAATTAATGCGATATTCGCAGAGCGGTTTGGATCGTATTCGATCGTAGCAACGCGTCCTGGAATTCCATCTTTGTTACGCTTAAAGTCGATGATACGGTATTGACGCTTATGTCCGCCACCTTGATGACGTACAGTGATTTTACCTTGGTTATTACGACCAGCCTTCTTGCTTAAAGGAGCAAGTAATGACTTTTCGGGTCTATCAGTCGTGATTTCAGCGAAATCATTCGTAGTCATATTACGACGACCGTTAGTAGTTGGATTATACTTTTTGATTCCCATCTCAATTTCCCTCCTTCTTTAGTAAGAATTAAACGCCTTGGAAGATTTCGATTTCTTTGCTGTCAGCAGTTAGCTTAACGATTGCTTTACGACGACGGCTAGTAAAACCAGCGTGACGACCAACGCGTTTTGCTTTCGGCTTGTAGTTCATGATGTTCACTTTTTCTACTTTAACACCAAAGATCGCTTCAAGAGCATCTTTAACTTCTGTTTTATTAGATTTAACGTCCACATCGAACGTGTATTTTTTTTCAGCCATCATTTCCATAGAACGTTCAGTGATAACTGGGCGCTTAATGATATCACGAGGATCTCTCATTATGCAAGCACCTCCTCTACTTTTTCCACTGCCGCTTTTGTCATGATTAGCTTATCATGATGAAGCACGTCTAAAACGTTTACGCCATCAGCAGTGATTACTGTTACTCCAGGGATATTGCGAGCAGATAACTCTACAGATTCGTTTGCATCAGCAGTTACGATAAGAGCTTTCTTCTCAACAGTTAATCCTTTAAGTACTGCTAGCATATCTTTTGTTTTTGGTGCATTTAACACTAGGTCTTCAAGAACTACAATGTTGTTCTCAACTACTTTAGTAGCTAATGCAGATTTGATTGCTAAACGACGAACTTTCTTAGGAAGTTTGTACGCATAGCTTCTTGGTGTAGGTCCGAATACCGTACCACCACCACGCCATTGAGGAGAGCGGATAGACCCTTGACGAGCACGTCCAGTTCCTTTTTGACGCCATGGTTTACGACCACCACCGCGAACTTCAGAGCGAGTTTTTACTTTGTGTGTACCTTGACGTAAAGATGCACGTTGCATCATTACAGCTTCGAAAAGTACAGCTTCATTTGGTTCGATACCGAAAATAGCTTCAGCTAATTCGATTTCACCAACCTGTGAACCAGTTTGGTTATATACAGTAACTTTTGGCATTGGAATTCCTCCTTCCTATTGTGAATTATTTGCTAACCTTCACAGCGCCTTGAACAACTACAAGAGATTTCTTAGCACCTGGAACGTTACCTTTTACTAGTAATAAGTTGCGCTCAGTGTCAACTTGAACGATTTCTAAGTTTTGGATAGTAACTTGGTCTCCACCCATACGTCCAGCAAGTTTTTTGCCTTTGAATACACGGTTCGGAGCAACTGGGCCCATTGAACCTGGACGACGGTGATAGCGAGAACCATGAGACATAGGTCCGCGAGATTGTCCGTGGCGTTTGATAACACCTTGGAAACCTTTACCTTTAGAAATTCCTGTTACATCAACGATTTCACCTGTAGCGAATACGTCAACTTTTACCTCTTGACCAACCTCTAATCCGTCCACGTCTGCATCGCGGATTTCGCGAATGAAGCGCTTAGGAGTTGTAGATGCTTTAGCAGTGTGGCCTTGTTCAGGTTTGTTAGTTAACTTTTCACGTTTATCTTCAAATCCTAACTGGATTGCATTGTAGCCATCAGTTTCAGTTGTTTTCTTTTGAAGAACAACGTTTGGATTAGCAGCGATAACTGTTACTGGGATTAACTCACCGTTCTCAGCAAATACTTGAGTCATACCGATCTTTCTTCCTAAGATTCCTTTGGTCATGAGTTACACCTCCTACATTTTTAAGTTATATAAATTATAGTTTGATTTCGATATCTACACCAGATGGTAAATCTAAACGCATTAATGAATCTACTGTTTGTGGAGTAGGACTCACGATGTCGATTAGACGTTTGTGCGTGCGCATTTCGAATTGCTCACGAGAATCTTTGTACTTATGAACAGCACGAAGAATTGTGTAAACAGTTTTTTCAGTTGGTAATGGGATCGGACCAGAAACTGTTGCCCCAGAACGCTTAGCTGTTTCTACAATTTTCTCAGCTGACTGATCAAGAATACGGTGATCGTAAGCTTTTAAACGGATACGAATTTTTTCTTTTGCCATTATTTTCCCTCCTTCGTTCGCCTATTTCTAAAATAGACCTTCTCCATGGAAATTTCCCCACACCATGCCATGGCAAAGCGGCCGGGTGTGTCAGCAACCTTCCACTTCATCGCAGTCAAAGACCAACATTGTCTATTATACAATGTTATTCGTCTAGATGCAAGCATCTTTTTGTTTGCATCTGCTTTTCTCTACTTTTGCTATTATACATGGCACTTTAAAGAATTTCAAGTTTTCATCTAACAGAATTCATTTTACAGTTTCTGGATTATCTTTTGTTGTTTTTATATTACTATAGAAGAAACTCGTCAAAACAAAAAAACACTCTCTTCTCCCTTATATAAACGCAAACAAAAAACCTAAGGGAAAATCCCCTAGGTTTTTTTATATCAGTTAAGATTACTCAACGATAGTAGCAACTACACCGTAACCTACTGTACGTCCACCTTCACGAATAGAGAATTTAGTTCCCTCTTCGATAGCGATTGGAGCGATAAGTTCGATAGTCATTTCGATGTTGTCACCAGGCATTACCATTTCAGTACCTTCTGGTAATTGGATGATACCAGTTACGTCAGTTGTACGGAAGTAGAACTGAGGACGGTAGTTAGCGAAGAATGGAGTGTGACGTCCACCTTCTTCTTTAGATAATACGAAAACTTCAGCTTTGAATTTAGCGTGAGCTTTTACAGAACCGCTTTTTGCAAGTACTTGTCCACGTTGGATGTCTTCACGAGCAACCCCACGAAGTAAAGCACCGATGTTGTCTCCAGCTTGAGCTTGGTCAAGAAGTTTACGGAACATCTCTACACCAGTTACAGTTGTAGAAGCATTTTCTTCAGCAAGACCGATGATTTCTACTACGTCACCAACTTTAACGATACCGCGCTCAACACGACCAGTAGCAACTGTACCACGACCTGTGATAGAGAATACGTCCTCTACAGGCATTAAGAATGGTTTGTCAGTTTCACGTTCTGGAGTTGGGATGTAAGCATCAACTTCAGCCATTAATTCAATGATTTTTGCTTCCCAATCAGCTTCTCCTTGAAGAGCTTTAAGAGCAGAACCTTTGATTACAGGAATGTCGTCGCCTGGGAATCCGTATTCAGATAATAGGTCGCGAACTTCCATTTCTACTAATTCTAATAATTCTTCGTCATCTACCATGTCGCATTTGTTTAAGAATACAACGATGTAAGGAACACCTACTTGACGAGAAAGAAGGATGTGCTCACGTGTTTGAGGCATTGGGCCATCAGCAGCAGATACTACTAAGATACCGCCGTCCATTTGAGCAGCACCAGTGATCATGTTTTTAACATAGTCAGCGTGACCTGGGCAGTCAACGTGTGCATAGTGACGAGTTTCAGTTTCGTACTCAACGTGTGCAGTTGAGATTGTGATACCGCGCTCTCTTTCTTCTGGAGCAGCATCGATTTGATCGTATCCGCGTGCTTCAGCACCACCAGCTTTTGCAAGAACTGTAGTGATCGCAGCAGTTAATGTAGTTTTACCATGGTCAACGTGGCCGATTGTACCGATGTTAACATGGGGTTTAGAACGTTCGAATTTAGCTTTAGCCATTCTAAATTCCTCCTTAGTTTATATAGGTTATTTTATATTTAGACTAGAAAGTGAAACTTACGTCCCACTTTCTAAGCTTACATAAGTAGTTATACTTGAACAATCGATAAAAATCAATTATTCACCTTTATTTTTTTTGATAATTTCTTCAGAAACAGACTTTGGTACTTCTTCATAGTGGTCAAACACCATAGAGAATGTTCCGCGTCCTTGAGTGTTAGAACGTAATGACGTTGCATAACCGAACATTTCAGAAAGTGGAACCATAGCGCGAACAACTTGTGCGTTACCGCGAGCTTCCATACCTTCTACACGTCCACGACGAGATGTTACGTCACCCATAATGTCACCCATGTACTCTTCAGGAATTACAACTTCAACTTTCATCATTGGCTCAAGAATTACTGGGCTACATTTAGAAACCGCAGCTTTAAGTGCCATAGATGCAGCGATTTTGAACGCCATCTCAGATGAATCGACATCATGGTAAGATCCGTCAACTAATGCAGCTTTAATGTCAACTAGTGGATAACCAGCTAGTACACCATTTTTAAGTGCATCTTCAAGACCTGCTCCAACAGCTGGGATGTATTCACGAGGAACTACACCACCGACGATCTTGTTTTCGAATTCGAATCCTTTACCTTCTTCGTTAGGTTCAAACTCAATCCAAACGTGACCGAATTGTCCACGACCACCAGATTGACGAGCGAACTTACCTTCAACTTTCGCAGCAGCGCGGAAAGTCTCACGGTATGCTACCTGAGGAGCACCAACGTTTGCTTCCACTTTGAATTCACGACGCATACGGTCAACGATGATATCAAGGTGAAGTTCACCCATACCAGCGATGATAGTTTGGCCAGTTTCTTGGTCAGTGTGAGCACGGAATGTTGGATCTTCTTCAGAAAGCTTAGATAATGCTGTACCCATTTTATCTTGGTCAGCTTTAGATTTTGGTTCGATAGCTACAGAGATAACTGGCTCTGGGAATTCCATAGACTCAAGGATAACAAGGCTCTTCTCGTCACAAAGAGTATCACCAGTAGTAGTATCTTTTAAACCTACAGCAGCAGCGATATCACCAGCGTAAACTGTTGAAATCTCTTCACGGCTGTTAGCGTGCATTTGTAGGATACGACCTACACGCTCACGCTTACCTTTAGTTGAGTTTTTCACGTATGATCCAGAGTTTAACACACCAGAGTACACACGGAAGAACGTTAACTTACCAACATAAGGGTCAGTCATGATTTTGAATGCTAAAGCTGCGAATGGTTCTTCATCGCTAGACTTACGTTCTACTTCTTCATCTGTATCCGGTAGAGTACCTTTAATAGCAGGTACATCTAGTGGAGATGGAAGGTAGTCGATAACTGCGTCTAACAGAATTTGAACACCTTTGTTTTTGAATGCAGAACCACAGATTACTGGGAAGAATTCTACAGAAGTTGTAGCCTTACGGATACCAGCTTTAAGCTCTTCTACAGTGATTTCTTCACCTTCTAGGTACTTCATCATCATTTCTTCATCAAGCTCAGCTACCGCTTCAATAAGTTTTCCACGGTATTCTTCAGCTAATTCTTTGTGCTCTTCAGGAATTTCAACACGTTGAATGTCTGTTCCTAAATCGTTACCGTACATGTAAGCACACTCTTCAACAAGGTCAATGATACCATTGAACTCATCTTCAGCACCGATTGGTAACTGAATTGGATGTGCGTTTGCTTGTAAACGATCGTGGATTGTTCCTACAGAGTATAAGAAATCTGCACCGATCTTATCCATTTTGTTAACGAATACGATACGAGGTACGCCGTAAGTAGTAGCCTGACGCCAAACAGTTTCTGTTTGTGGTTCTACACCAGATTGCGCATCAAGTACTGCTACAGCGCCATCAAGTACGCGTAAAGAACGTTCTACTTCTACTGTGAAATCTACGTGTCCTGGAGTATCAATGATGTTTACACGATGACCTTTCCATTGTGCTGTAGTTGCAGCAGAAGTAATTGTGATACCACGCTCTTGCTCTTGCTCCATCCAGTCCATCTGAGATGCACCTTCGTGAGTTTCACCGATTTTATGAATACGTCCTGTGTAGTACAGAATACGCTCAGTTGCTGTTGTTTTACCAGCATCGATGTGAGCCATGATACCAATATTACGAGTGTTTTCTAAAGAGAACTCTCTTGCCATTTGGTGTCTTGCTCCTTCCATATATGGATTGGATTTTTTTATTTTAAGTAGCAAAAAAGCCACTTTATATTGTTACACATGTCAGTATGTCCAGTACTCTCATTATGTAAAACGAGCGCCCGATGAAAGGGAGAGGCATTCTCCCTCTCCACACTTCCATAAGCGACAAATAAAGCGGTTTATGCTTACATTTATTTTACGTTGAATCCTACCAACGGTAATGAGCAAATGCTTTGTTAGCTTCTGCCATTTTATGAGTGTCTTCACGTTTCTTAACAGATGCACCAGCGTTGTTAGCTGCATCTAAGATTTCGTTAGCAAGACGCTCTTCCATAGTTTTTTCACCACGAAGACGAGCGTAGTTTACTAACCAACGAAGACCTAAAGTTGTACGGCGTTCTGGACGAACCTCAACTGGAACTTGGTAGTTAGCACCACCAACACGACGAGCGCGTACTTCAAGAACAGGCATGATGTTCTTAAGAGCTTGCTCGAATACTTCCATTGGCTCTTTACCAGTACGTTCGTTTACGATATCGAACGCATTATAAAGAATTGTTTGAGATTTACCTTTTTTACCGTCAACCATCATTTTGTTGATAAGGCGTGTTACTAGCTTCGAATTGTACATTGGATCTGGTAACACGTCACGTTTCGCAACAGGTCCTTTACGAGGCATATTGAGTTCCTCCTTTCATTTTAAAGTTATTATTTTTTAGCAGGTTTTGGTCTCTTAGTACCATATTTAGAACGTCCTTGCATACGTTTGTCAACACCAGCTGTGTCAAGCGCACCACGAACGATGTGGTAACGTACCCCCGGTAAATCCTTTACACGACCACCGCGAATTAATACTACGCTATGCTCTTGTAGGTTATGACCGATACCTGGGATGTAAGCTGTAACCTCGATACCGTTTGTTAAACGTACACGAGCGTATTTACGTAACGCTGAGTTAGGTTTCTTTGGAGTCATTGTACCAACACGAGTACATACACCACGTTTTTGAGGTGCAGAGATATCAGTTGATTTTTTCTTTAAAGAGTTAAAACCTTTGTTTAACGCAGGTGATTTAGATTTCCATACTTTATCAGTACGACCATTTCTCACTAATTGGTTAATAGTAGGCATTTGATTATCCTCCCTTCGCATGTTTGTATGACCACATATCCAGGTGGTTCATTATTAGTTGAAAACAAAGTTTTTGCAAGGAAGAGCAAATGCTCTCTCCTCACAAAAACAGTTTTAACTTATTATTCCTATTGCTGAAGCTCCCACTTGAATCCCCGAAGCTTTACCAAGCTTACGAACTGATTCAACTTTTGTTATGGGCACGTTATATTGCATTGCAACACGAATGATAGCATGGGTTAACCGCATGTCAGCATCCTCTGCGATGACAACTTCTTTAACTGTACCATTTTTGATTGCCTCCAATGTGCGTTTATGACCAACGACTACATTTTCAGCAGTTGATACTTTTTGATAAGACATATAAATATCCTCCAAAGCATCGTTCAGGAGCAACCTTGATTATAGTAACATTTTGACTCATACAATGTCAACTAAGATTAATTGTTTTTATACAAAATTTATGCCGGAAAATTTTACTGTTCCACATAAACCTCATCGTTTTCTACATTCATGTCATCTTGTGTTGTTTTTACAAGATCCACTTTGCGATAACGATTCATACCTGTTCCAGCAGGAACAAGTTTACCGATAATAACATTTTCTTTTAATCCTAGAAGTTCATCGCGTTTACCCTTAATTGCTGCATCAGTTAAGACACGAGTTGTTTCTTGGAACGATGCTGCAGATAAGAATGAATCTGTTTCAAGTGAAGCTTTTGTAATACCAAGTAGAACAGGTCTAGCTGTTGCTGGTTGCTTACCTTGCAGTAAGACCTTAGCATTCGCATCAGTGAACTGATGGATATCTAGTAATGTTCCTGGTAATACATCTGTTTCACCTGCATCACTTACACGAACTTTACGTAACATTTGACGTACCATTACTTCTACGTGTTTGTCACCAATTTCTACCCCTTGCATACGGTATACTTTTTGAACTTCACGTAATAAGTATTCTTGAACCGCCGTAATGTCCGTTACTTTTAGTAATTCTTTCGGATCAATAGAACCTTCTGTTAACTCTTTACCGTGGCTAATTGGCTGTCCTGGAGTTACTTTCAGACGAGCACCGTAAGGAATAGCATACGTACGAGCTTCAACTTCACCCTGTACAACTACTTCTTGGCGATCTTTAACGTCGTTGATCGCTGCGATAACACCGTCGATTTCACTGATAACTGCCTGACCTTTCGGATTACGAGCTTCGAAGATCTCTTGGATACGAGGTAAACCTTGAGTGATATCATCTCCGGCAACCCCACCTGTATGGAATGTACGCATCGTTAACTGTGTACCTGGCTCACCGATAGATTGAGCTGCGATAATACCTACCGCTTCTCCTACTTCTACGTCTGTTCCAGTTGCTAAGTTACGACCGTAACACTTCTTACATACACCGTGGCGAGTGTTACACGTAAACGCTGAACGAATGTTTACAGTTTCAACACCCGAATTTTCAACGATATGAGCGATATCTTCAGTAATTAATTGATTTTCAGCAACTAATACTTCACCTGTTTCAGGATGTTTTACAGTTTTTCTTGCAAAACGTCCAACAAGACGATCATATAATGACTCGATAACTTCATTACCCTCTTTAATCGCACCGATTAATAAACCGCGATCTGTTCCACAATCATCTTCACGAACGATTACATCTTGTGCAACGTCAACAAGACGACGTGTTAAGTAACCAGAATCGGCAGTTTTAAGTGCTGTATCAGCAAGACCTTTACGCGCACCGTGCGTAGAGATGAAGTACTCAAGTACTGTTAAACCTTCACGGAAACTCGATTTGATTGGAAGTTCGATGATACGACCAGATGGATTGGCCATAAGACCACGCATACCAGCAAGCTGAGTAAAGTTAGATGCGTTACCACGGGCACCTGAGTCACTCATCATGAAGATTGGGTTGCGTTTATTCAAGGATTTCATCAGTTTTCCTTGGATAACATCTTTTGCATTACTCCAAATAGAGATAACGCGATCGTAACGTTCTTCTTCCGTGATTAAACCGCGACGGAATTGTTTAATTACATTATCTACTTTTGCTTGTGCTTCGTGGAGAATTTCATCTTTTTCGCCTAATACAAGAATGTCAGATACCCCAACTGTAATACCAGCTTTTGTAGAGTACTTGAATCCTAAGTTTTTCATACGGTCAAGCATGCGAGACGTTTCTGTAATTTGGAAACGTTTGAATACTTCCGCAATGATGTTACCAAGGATTTTCTTGCTAAATGGCGCCACTTCTTCGCGACTAGCAATAATTTCTTTAATGTTCGCACCTTTTTCAACGAAATATTTCGCTGGTGTTTCTTTTTCAAGGTTTGAATTTGTTGGTTCATTAATATAAGGGAACGACTCTGGTAAGATTTCGTTAAATATTAATTTACCAACTGTTGTTAATAGAAGCATACTCTTTTGCTCTTCAGTAAATGTTGCGTTGTTTACTGCACTTGCAGCTACTGCAACACGTGTATGAAGATGAACATATCCATTTTGATATGCAAGCAATGCTTCGTTTGCATCTTTGAAGACCATACCTTCACCGATTGCACCTTCACGCTCAAGTGTTAAGTAATAGTTACCTAATACCATATCCTGAGATGGAGTAACAACTGGTTTACCGTCTTTCGGGTTCAAGATGTTTTGTGCCGCTAACATAAGAAGACGAGCTTCAGCTTGAGCTTCTGATGATAAAGGTACGTGAACGGCCATTTGGTCACCGTCAAAGTCCGCGTTGTATGCAGTACATACAAGTGGGTGAAGACGGATTGCGCGACCTTCTACTAATGTAGGTTCAAACGCCTGGATACCAAGACGGTGAAGTGTTGGTGCGCGGTTTAGAAGTACTGGATGTTCTTTAATCACAGACTCTAAAACGTCCCAAACTTCAGGTTGTACACGCTCGATTTTACGTTTCGCACTCTTAATGTTATGTGCTAATCCTTTTTCAACTAACTCTTTCATTACGAAAGGTTTGAACAGTTCAAGCGCCATTTCTTTTGGTAATCCACATTGATACATCTTTAAGTTCGGTCCTACAACGATTACAGAACGACCAGAGTAGTCAACACGTTTACCTAATAAGTTTTGACGGAAACGTCCTTGTTTACCTTTAAGCATGTGAGATAGTGATTTTAATGGACGGTTACCTGGTCCAGTAACTGGACGGCCACGACGACCATTATCGATTAATGCGTCTACAGCTTCTTGTAACATACGTTTTTCGTTTTGAACGATGATGCTTGGTGCACCTAAGTCCAATAGACGTTTTAAACGATTGTTACGGTTAATTACACGACGGTATAAGTCGTTTAAGTCAGAAGTAGCAAAACGTCCACCGTCTAGCTGTACCATTGGGCGTAGTTCTGGTGGAATTACTGGTAGAACATCTAAGATCATCCAAGACGGTTCATTTCCAGAGTTACGGAATGCTTCTAATACTTCTAGACGTTTAATAGCACGAGTACGGCGTTGTCCTTGTGCTGTTTTTAATTCTTCTTTTAAGAAGTCTACTTCTTTATCTAAATCGATGTCTTGTAGTAGCTTTTTAATTGCTTCTGCACCCATAGCAGCTTGGAATGTGCTACCATATCGATCACGATATGCACGGTATTCTTTTTCAGAAAGTAATTGCTTCTTATCAAGTGGTGTATCTCCACTTTCTGTTACAACATAAGAAGCGAAATAAATTACTTCTTCAAGCGCGCGAGGGGACATGTCTAAGACAAGTCCCATGCGGCTCGGGATACCTTTGAAATACCAAATATGAGATACAGGAGCAGCTAATTCGATATGACCCATACGTTCACGACGTACTTTTGCACGCGTTACTTCAACGCCACATCGATCACAAACTACACCTTTATAACGTACACGTTTGTATTTTCCGCAATGACATTCCCAGTCCTTTTGTGGTCCGAAAATACGCTCACAGAACAAGCCATCTTTTTCAGGCTTTAACGTACGATAGTTAATAGTTTCTGGTTTCTTAACTTCACCGTATGACCAAGAACGAATCTTGTCAGGTGAAGCAAGTCCAATCTTCATATATTCAAAGTTATTTACATCTATCAAGGGGCCTACCTCCCTTTTAGTCTACAGGTTATCCCAATTATTCCTTAGTTGTCTCAACTTCGACATTCAATTTATCTGCTGATTGATGATCATCGTCATCTTCTGTATCACGCATTTCAATTTCTGTATCGTCGCTAGACATCATTTTAACGTCCATACCTAAACTTTGCAGCTCTTTAATCAATACTTTGAATGATTCAGGAACGCCTGGTTCTGGAACATTTTCGCCTTTAACAATTGCTTCATAAGTCTTAACACGTCCAACAACATCATCAGACTTCACTGTTAAGATTTCTTGAAGAGTATAAGCAGCACCGTAAGCTTCAAGTGCCCAAACCTCCATCTCACCGAAACGCTGTCCACCGAACTGAGCTTTACCTCCAAGAGGTTGCTGCGTTACAAGTGAGTATGGTCCAGTAGAACGAGCATGAAGTTTATCGTCAACCATGTGCGCAAGTTTGATCATATACATGACACCAACAGATACGCGGTTATCGAATGGTTCACCAGTACGTCCGTCATAGAGGATTGTTTTCGCGTCATTTGCCATACCAGCTTCTTCAATTGTGCCCCAAACATCTTCCTCACGAGCACCATCGAATACTGGTGTTGCAATGTGAATGCCAAGGTATCTTGCTGCCATACCAAGATGAAGCTCTAATACCTGACCGATATTCATACGAGATGGTACCCCTAATGGGTTTAACATGATATCGATTGGCGTACCGTCTGGTAAGTAAGGCATATCTTCTTCTGGTAAAATACGAGAAATAACACCTTTGTTACCGTGACGTCCGGCCATCTTGTCACCTTCAGAAATTTTACGTTTTTGAACGATATATGCACGTACAAGTTGATTCACGCCTGGTGGCAATTCATCGCCATCTTCACGGTTGAATACTTTTACGTCTAAGATAATACCGCCACCACCGTGTGGTACACGTAGTGATGTATCACGTACTTCACGCGCTTTTTCTCCAAAGATAGCATGTAATAGACGTTCTTCAGCTGTTAATTCTGTTACACCTTTAGGTGTTACTTTACCAACAAGTAAATCTCCATCTTTTACTTCAGCACCAACGCGAATGATACCGCGCTCGTCAAGGTTACGTAATGCGTCTTCCCCAACGTTTGGAATGTCACGTGTAATTTCTTCTGGTCCAAGCTTCGTATCACGAGCTTCTGATTCATATTCTTCAATATGAATAGAAGTGTACACATCATCTTTTACAAGGCGCTCACTCATGATGATCGCATCCTCGTAGTTATAACCGTCCCAAGTCATGAAGCCAACAAGCACGTTACGTCCAAGTGCTAGTTCACCTAATTCCATAGAAGGACCATCCGCAAGGATTTCACCTTTTACAACTTCATTTCCAACACTTACGATTGGACGTTGGTTGTAACAAGTTCCTTGGTTAGAACGAATGAATTTTTGCATTTTGTAGCGATCTAAGTCGCCTTTTACTGTTTGACCGTCAACTTCTACATAGCGACGTACCCAAACTTCACGTGCTTCTACGCGCTCAACAACACCAGGATGTTTACAGATTACTGCAGCACCTGAGTCTTTTGCTGATACGTACTCCATACCTGTACCTACAATCGGAGATTCCGGATTCATTAACGGAACCGCCTGACGTTGCATGTTCGCTCCCATAAGTGCGCGGTTAGAGTCATCGTTTTCTAAGAACGGAATACAAGCTGTCGCTGCCGACACTACTTGTTTTGGAGATACATCCATGTAGTCGATGCGTTCTCTATTTGTGACAATGTTTTCACCACGGAAACGAGCTACGATATCTTCACTTAGGAATTCACCTTCGTCAGATAATTTCATATTCGCTTGGGCTACAACATAATTATCTTCTTCATCTGCTGTTAAGTAATCAACATGCCCTGTTACAAGACCAGTTTCTGGGTCAACACGACGGTATGGTGTTTCAATGAAACCAAACTCATTTACTTTCGCGAACGAAGATAATGAGTTAATCAAACCGATGTTTGGTCCCTCTGGTGTTTCAATCGGACACATACGACCGTAGTGAGAGTAATGAACGTCACGCACTTCAAAGCCTGCGCGCTCACGCGTTAAACCACCAGGTCCTAATGCAGATAGTCTTCGTTTGTGAGTTAACTCTGCTAATGGGTTTGTTTGGTCCATAAACTGAGATAACTGAGAACTTCCGAAGAACTCTTTAATAGATGCAATAACAGGACGAATATTAATTAGTGCCTGTGGTGTAATCGCATTTGTATCTTGGATCGACATTCTCTCACGAACAACACGTTCCATACGAGAAAGACCGATACGGAATTGATTTTGTAATAGTTCTCCAACAGAACGCAGACGACGGTTTCCTAAATGGTCAATATCATCTGTATCCCCTACTTTGTATAGTAGGTTGAAGAAGTAACTGATAGAAGCAAGGATATCACCTGGTGTGATGTGTTTCACATCACGAGTAATGTTTGCATTACCAATTACATTAATTACGCGTTCGCCTTCCGACTCAGGAGCATAAATCTTAATAGATTGCAGCTCAACATCGCCTTCTACCACTCCACCCATTGGTTTCGCTGTTTTGAATCCAATGTTTTTCTCTAAGTAAGGTAAAATGCGATCAAGTGTACGACGATCTAAGATTGTTCCTTCTGCCGCTAAAATTTCACCAGTTTCTGGATCCACTAATGTTTCAGCTAAACGTTGATTAAACAATCTGTTTTTAATGTGTAACTTCTTGTTGATCTTATAGCGACCTACATTTGCTAAATCGTAGCGCTTTGGATCGAAGAAACGAGACACAAGTAAGCTCTTAGCATTTTCTACTGTTGGTGGTTCACCAGGACGTAGACGCTCATAAATTTCAAGCAATGCTTTTTCTGTGCTATCTGTGTTGTCTTTTTCTAATGTGTTGCTTAAGTATTCGTTATCACCTAAAAGCTCGGTGATTTCTTGATCAGAGCCAAACCCTAATGCGCGTAACAAAACAGTTACAGGAAGTTTACGCGTACGGTCAATACGCACATATACAACATCCTTAGCATCTGTCTCATACTCTAACCAAGCTCCGCGGTTTGGAATTACAGTAGCAGTAAAACCACGTTTTCCGTTTTTATCCACTTTGCCACTATAGTATACGCTTGGAGAGCGAACTAACTGGGAAACGATAACACGTTCTGCACCGTTAATTACGAATGTTCCAGTCTCTGTCATGAGTGGGAAATCTCCCATGAACACATCTTGTTCTTTTACTTCACCAGTTTCCTTGTTGATTAGACGCACTTTTACACGAAGTGGTGCTGCATACGTCACATCACGCTCTTTGCATTCGTCTACAGAGTATTTAGGTTCACCTAAGCTGTAGTCGATAAATTCAAGCGATAGATTTCCCGTAAAGTCTTCAATCGGAGAAATGTCTTGGAACATTTCTCGCAAACCCTCATCAAGAAACCACTGATAAGAAGAGGTTTGAATTTCGATAAGATTTGGTAACTCTAATACTTCACTAATACGGGCATAACTTCTTCGTTGGCGGTGGCGTCCGTATTGAACTAGTTGACCTGTCAACTGCTTCACCCCTCAAATCATGAGTATTATAAATGCACAAAAAAATTTGTGCAAAATCACAAATAAATACAACTACTGCTATTAGCGTAGTCTCTTTCTCTTAAAGATAAATACGTTGAGTCTTTCTACCTGCTCAAAAAAGAAAAATGGCTTCTATAAGAAAACCATCATTCTGTTTCATAATCTGCTGATTTTACTATCTTTTCCAAGAGAAACAAAAATATACATCTTTCTCAACGCAGAAAATCATATATTGGCATTGTATAATGTTAACATAGCCAAAAATAACCGTCAACGTTTTTTTGATTTTATGATATAATATCCTTTTTTCTTTTCTACAACCTCAACTTCAGAAAATACTTCTTCTAGTTTTTTTAGCGCAGACGGTGCACCTTGTTTCTTTTGAATAACAATCCAAAGCTCTCCATCTGGAACTAAATACTCCACAGCTTTTTCTAAAATCTCATGTACGATATCTTTACCCGCACGAATTGGAGGGTTAGATAGAATAGCAGCATACTTACCATCTACATTTTCATAGACGCTACTTTGAAAAATACGTATATTCTCGATTTTGTTATTAGCGGCGTTTTCTTTCGCAAGCCCAAGTGCCCTCTCGTTCACATCCACCATGTGAACTTCACGACCTTGAAACTCTTTCGCTAACGACAAACCAATAGGACCGTATCCGCAACCTACGTCTAATATATCACCTTTAATATCTGGCATTTGAAACGCTTCAATTAAAAGACGGGAACCAAAGTCCACTTCGTTTTTCGAGAACACCCCATGGTCAGATAAGAAAGTGAATCGAGATCCACGAAGGGCAAACTCCCATCGCTTACGATCACTTTTACTAGAAGGGTCGTTAGAAAAATAATGGTCTGCCATATGGCCACCTCTTTTCTTTACAGTTAAAAAAAAAGCTCGCATGAGAGCGAGCTTTTTTTAAAGCATCAAAAGTTAATTACTTAACTTCTACAGCAGCGCCAACTTCTTCAAGTTTAGCTTTGATTTCTTCAGCTTCTTCTTTAGCAGCAGCTTCTTTGATTACTTTTGGAGTGTTGTCAACTAATTCTTTAGCTTCTTTTAAGCCAAGACCAGTGATTTCACGAACAACTTTGATAACTTTGATTTTTTGTGCACCAGCGCTAGTTAGTTCCACATCAAATTCAGTTTTCTCAGCAGCAGCTTCTCCAGCGCCACCAGCAACAGCTACAGGAGCAGCAGCAGTTACGCCGAATTCTTCCTCGATAGCTTTTACTAAGTCGTTAAGTTCTAATACAGTCATAGATTTAACTGCTTCAATGATTTGTTCTTTAGTCATTGTAAATATCCTCCCTTAAATAGGTTTGTATTGTTTTATCGATAATACGTAATTATCTTTTAAAAAATTAAGCGCCTTGCTCTTCCTTTTGGTCTGCAACTGCTTTAGTAGCAAGTGCAAGGTTACGGATTGGAGCTTGAAGAACGCTAAGAAGCATAGAAAGTAAGCCTTCACGTGATGGAAGAGTAGCGATTGCTTTAACCTCATCAAGTGTTACAAGTTTACCTTCGATTACGCCCGCTTTAATTTCTAAAGCTTCATGATCTTTAGCGAAGTCGTTTAATACTTTCGCAGGAGCAACTACATCCTCGTTACTGAACGCGATTGCGTTTGGTCCTGTTAAGAATTCATTTAACTCAGCCATTTCAGCAGATTCTGCAGCACGACGAGTTAGAGAGTTTTTGTAAACTTTGAACTCAACGCCAGCTTCACGTAATTGCTTACGTAATTCTGTTGCTTCAGAAACTGTTAAACCACGGTAGTCAACAACGATTGTAGATTTACTAGCGCGAAGTTTGTCCGCGATTTCAGTTACAACTTGTTGTTTAGTTTCGATTACTTTGCTCATGTTATTACACCTCCTGTAGATTATATAGAAGATGTACCGAAAGTGCACTAAAAACCTCCATGCCCAACTTGTAGACATGGAGGCATATAGTCACAGAAAAAAGATTCCGCTTCGTATATTAACACCTAGGTAGGAAATTAAGTCTATTGACACCTACTGTCTACGGTACACTAATTAAATTCACAACATAAATGATTATATTAAAACTTCTTTATGAAGTCAACTTCCAAAATTTACGCTAATGTAGAAACGTCTACACGTACGCCAGGTCCCATTGTAGAAGCAACTGTTACGTTCTTCATGTAAGTACCTTTTGCAGCAGCTGGCTTAACTTTTTGTAAAGTGTCAGCAATTGTTTTGAAGTTTTCTACTAATTTAGCATCTTCGAAAGATACTTTACCGATTGGAACGTGGATGTTACCAGCTTTATCAACGCGGTATTCAACTTTACCAGCTTTGATTTCGTTAACAGCTTTAGTTACATCGAAAGTAACTGTTCCAGTTTTAGGGTTTGGCATTAAACCTTTAGGTCCTAATACGCGACCAAGTTTACCAACTTCACCCATCATGTCAGGAGTTGCTACTACTACATCGAAATCGAACCAACCTTGTTGGATTTTACCGATGTAATCAGTATCGCCTACGAAGTCAGCTCCAGCAGCTTCAGCTTCTTTAGCTTTTTCACCTTTAGCAAATACTAATACACGTTGTACTTTACCAGTACCGTGTGGAAGAACAACTGCACCACGGATTTGTTGGTCAGCTTTCTTAGGGTCAACACCTAAACGGAATGCAGCTTCTACAGTTGCATCAAATTTAGCTGTGTTTGTTTTCTTTACTAATTCTACTGCTTCTGTTGCAGAGTAAGCAGCTGCACGATCAACAAGCTTTGCAGCTTCTACGTACTTTTTACCTCTTTTAGCCATTTTTATTTCCTCCTCGAATGTGGTTTTAGCGGAATAACCTCCCACGTTTACGCCTGTTTTCAGGTATAACCTGAGGATGAGCGCCATCCATTTATTTAAAAACGATAATCATTTACGATAATAAAGGTTGCGAATTGGAATTCCAGACCCGCAACCTTTTTTAAAAACAAATCGAATTAGTCTTCGATAACGATGCCCATACTGCGTGCAGTACCTTCAACCATACGCATTGCAGCTTCTACGCTAGCAGCGTTTAGGTCAGGCATTTTAGTTTCAGCGATTTCGCGTACTTTATCACGCTTAACAGTTGCCACTTTATTACGGTTTGGTTCACCAGAACCAGACTCAATACCAGCTACTTTCTTAAGAAGAACAGCAGCAGGAGGAGTTTTAGTAATGAAAGTGAATGAACGGTCCTCAAATACCGTAATTTCAACAGGGATGATAAGACCAGCTTGATCTGCTGTACGAGCGTTAAACTCTTTACAGAAGCCCATGATGTTAACACCTGCTTGTCCTAATGCTGGACCAACTGGTGGAGCTGGGTTAGCTTTACCTGCAGGAATTTGAAGCTTTACCATTTTAATTACCTTTTTAGCCACGAGACACACCTCCTTAAGTCCGTGATGTGGTCAATTGGACAGTGATTTGCCCTCCCACGTCATATTTTATCTGTAAGGATAAAATCTTTCAAAAAACGTCTCCGATAACGAAGACGTACTGACTTAAAAGATATTATCACTTTTTACAATTCATTTCAAGTTTCATTTTATAATTTTTCAATTTGATGGAAGTCAAGTTCAACTGGAGTCTCGCGACCAAACATGTCCACAAGCACGCTAACCTTTTTCTTCTCCACATCAATTTCTTCAATAGCACCTGTATAATCTGCGAATGGCCCCTCATTTACACGTACTGTCTCATGAAGTTCAAAGTCGAAATCAACCACTTCGTTGTCCATTCCCATATGTTTCATAATGGTAACAACTTCCTCTTCTAATAGAGGTGATGGTTTAGATCCAGAACCAGAAGAACCAACGAACCCAGTTACACCCGGCGTGTTACGTACAACATACCAAGAGTCATCAGTCATGATTAATTCTACTAATACATAACCTGGGAACACTTTTCTTTTCATTAATTTTTCTTTTCCGTTTTTCATTTCTACTTCTACTTCTTCCGGGACAACAACACGGAAAATTTTATCTTGCATACCCATTGATTCTACACGTTTCTCTAGGTTTGCTTTTACTTTATTTTCATATCCAGAATAAGTATGGACAACATACCAACTTTTTTCCATTCATTTAGGACGAGCGTCCTTCCCTCCCTGACGTACATTTTTTTGCGCAAATGAAAAAACCCGTTCACCGGGCTTTTACACAGTTCTTATAAATAACATTATATCATGGATAAGTGCTTCTTATTCAAGAATTAACCAAGAATTAACCGAATTAAAGAAGAAATGCCCATATCAACTACTGCGAAGAAAATCGCAAAGAACACAACTGTAGCAACAACAGTCGCTGTTGAGCGGAGTAATTCATCTTTTTTAGGCCAACTTACTTTTTTCATTTCGCGACCTACATCGCCGAAAAAGTTCGTTAAACGCATCTGCGGGACCTCCAGTGTATTATTTCAATTATTTATTTTGTTTCCTTGTGAACTGTATGCTGATTGCATGTTTTACAAAACTTTTTTATTTCAAGTCGCTCTATTGAGCTCGTATCTTTCATAGTAGAGTAGTTTCGATTTTTACACTCTTCACATGAGAGTACAACTTTTTTCCTCATTAGTTACACCAACCTTGTAACATTATGTCCCTAAAAATGTATCATACAATAAAAGACAATGTCAATGACATGCATTTTGTACTCTCTACAAAAGAAAACAGGTGATTTATTTTACACCTGCAGCACTTGTTACTTCTTATGAATTTAAAGTTGTACTTTCTCTCATTTCCATATATCGTTCCAATTTCCTCTTTACTCTTTGTAAAGCGTTATCAATAGATTTCACATGCCTGTTTAACTGTTCTGAAATCTCTTGATAAGAACGACCATCTAAATATAAAGAAAGCACTTTTCTTTCTAAATCGCTTAATAATTCAGATATTTTTGATTCTATGTCTGTATATTCTTCCTGGCTAATGATCATCTCTTCAGGATCAGTCACCTTCGCTTCAGAAATAACATCCAATAACGTTCGATCAGATTCCTCATCGTAAATCGGCTTATCTAAAGACACATACGAATTTAAAGGAATATGTTTTTGTCTTGTTGCCGTTTTAATAGCGGTAATAATTTGTCGAGTGATACATAGTTCAGCAAATGCTTTGAATGAAGACAGCTTGTCCTCTTTATAATCACGAATTGCTTTAAACAACCCTATCATACCTTCTTGAACAATGTCTTCTCGATCGGCACCCACTAAAAAGTAAGATCTTGATTTCGCACGAACAAAGTTCTTATACTTGTGAATTAAATATTCTAGAGCGTCAGTATTACCTTTTCGAACTAACTCAACGATTGCCTCATCCTCTAAATCACGAAATGTAACGTCGCCTATACTTACGAAGCCTGCTTCCACCTTGATCCCTCCGACCGCTATTTATTTAGCAATATTATACAGTAAAAAGATAAAGAGCGTCAATGCTTCAACGCTCTCCTCTTCTTAATTTTTCTAATTTTTCTGTAATATCCTTACTAAATATCTTTCGCATGGCGGGCTGCTGTTCTTTCGCGTCTTTTGTACGCCTTCTTACTTGTTGTTCCATTGCTTGTACTTCCAACTCTAATTCACGCGCAGATTTTCGAAGGGCACCTTGCGCAAATATAACCCATTGTTCTGTATAATCAGAAGTCGCAACATATATTTGTGTATTTATATTTCTAAGCTCTATCGCAAGTTGCTCTATCTTTTCGTCTGCAGTTTGATTCTTTCGTGTGAATATTACTTCTACACGAGATTGTTTCATCTTTTTTTCAATACCATGGACTGTATAGGCATCAAAGACTATCATCACTTTTGTGCCTGTATAACCTTGATAATCCGCCATCTTATCAATAAGCGCATCTCTTGATGATTGTAAATCTACATCCCGCAGTTTCTTCAAATCTCCCCAAGCTCCGATAATGTTGTAGCCGTCAACGATTAAAATATCGTTCATTTTTTATTTACCAATTTCGTGACGTTTACGATATACCTCATACATTAACAAACTTGCGGCTACTGAAGCATTTAAGGATGTAACTTTACCAACCATCGGTAGAGTGATTAAGAAATCACACTTTTCACCAATAATACGACTCATACCTTTTCCTTCACTACCAATTACTAATCCAATCGGCATTGTACCATCTAAATTACGGTAATCCGTTTTCCCTTTGGCATCTGTACCAGCAATCCAAAGTCCACGCTCTTTTAATTCATCAATTGTACGAGATAAGTTTGTTACGCGCGCAACAGGAATGTATTCAATCGCTCCTGTTGATGCTTTCGCAACTGATGCGGTAAGTCCCACAGCTCTTCTCTTCGGAATAATAATTCCATGAGCTCCTGTTGCATCAGCAGTACGCATAATAGAACCTAGGTTATGCGGATCTTCAATCTCATCTAAAATCAAGAAGAACGGATCTTCATTACGTTTTTCTGCCACTTTGAATAAATCTTCTAACTCTGCATACTGATATGCAGCTACTTGAGCAATTACACCTTGATGATTACCCTCAACTAATTGATCTAACTTTTTCTTTGGTGCATGTTGTAAAATAATCTTATTTTCTTTCGCTAACGCTAGTACAATTTGTACTTGTCCTTTGGCAGCACCTTCTGCGATCCAAATTTTATTAATATCTCTCCCTGATCTTAACGCTTCAATTACAGGGTTACGTCCGATAATATATTCACTAGTCATGATGATGTGCCCCCTTCCTTTTCTTCTAAAACTGCAATTGCCTTATATACAATTTCGTCTAATCTTTCACGATTATTTAATAAATGATGATAACCAATTAGTGCTTCAAAGGCTGTACTATGTCGATATGTTTGTACATCCGTATTTTTCGGAACTGTACCTGAATTTGCATTACGCCCTCTTCTTAATACCGCCTCTTCTTCCTCTGTCAAAAATGCCGTCTCTAATAAATGATAAACAACTTTCGCCTGTGCTTTTGCTGAAACAAAGCTCGTCCCTAAGCGATGTAATTGATTAGGGCGAACTTTTCCTTTTTGAAGGAGGTGATAGCGGATATATTGTTCATATACCGCATCACCCATATACGCTAACGCCAAGCTGTTTAATTGCTTTGCATCAATCATCCTTATCCTCTTTTCCATCTTGTACCTTGAGCGGTATCTTCTAAAATAATATTACGTTCTTTTAAATCGTCACGAATTTGATCAGACAATGCGAAATCGCGATTTTTACGAGCTTCAATGCGCTTTTGGATAAGCTCTTCAATTTCTTCATCCAGTAATTCTTCTTTTGATAATTCTAATCCTAAAATATCAAATAACGTTTCCAGTTGTTTTACGTATGCTTCAATCACAACTTTAGATGTATGCTCTTCAAGTAAATATTGATTTGCATGATTTGCTACGTTGTATAATTCGGTAATTGCATTTGCAGTGTTAAAGTCATCATTCATTGCCTCTTCAAATGCAGTCTGGAATTTCTCTATTTCAGCTAACCATTTCTCATTATGGTCCGTTAAATCCGTACTACTCTCCATACGATGCTTTAAGTTTCCATAAGCTGTTTTAATTCTTTCCAGTCCATTATTCGTACTTTGTAATAACTCTTCACTAAAGTTAATCGGGTGACGATAGTGTACTGATAACATAAAGAATCTAATTAACTGCGGGTCGTATTGCTTAATAATATCGTGAACTAAAATAAAGTTACCCAGCGATTTAGACATCTTCTCATTGTTAATATTAATATATCCATTATGCATCCAGTAACGTGCAAACGTTTTTCCAGTCAATGCCTCTGACTGCGCAATTTCATTTTCATGATGCGGGAACGCCAAGTCTTGCCCACCAGCATGAATGTCAATTGTATCCCCTAAGTACTTACGCGCCATTGCTGAGCATTCAATATGCCATCCTGGACGTCCTTGCCCCCAAGGGCTTTCCCAGAAGATTTCTCCTTCTTTCGCAGCTTTCCATAAAGCAAAATCAAGAGGGTCTTGTTTCTTTTCCCCTACCTCAATACGAGCACCGTGACGTAAATCTGCGATTGGTTGATGTGATAATTTACCGTAACCTTCGAATTCCTTCGTCTTAAAGTACACATCACCCTCTGATTCATATGCATACCCTTTATTCACAAGTTCTTGAATAAATTCAATAATGATATCCATATTTTCTGTTACACGAGGATGAACTGTTGCGTGTTTGCAACCTAGTGCTGTTACATCTTCAAAGTACGCTTCAACAAAACGATCAGCAATCGTTGGTACATCTTCACCTAATTCATTTGCCGCTTTAATTAATTTATCATCTACGTCCGTAAAGTTAGATACATATTGCACATCGTATCCTTTGTATTCTAAATAACGACGCACTGTATCGAATACCATAGGAGGTCTTGCATTCCCAATATGAATGTAGTTATAAACTGTAGGTCCGCATACATACATCTTTACCTTATTTTCTTCTAATGGAACAAACTCTTCTTTTTGACGTGTTAACGTATTATAAATGTGAATAGTCATTTTTATCCTTCCTTTCTACCTTTAATTCCAATTGTTTCTTCAATTTATCAAGTTCTACTTCCATAGCCTTTAATTTATCAAAAATCGGATCTGGAAGGTCAGAGTGATTTAATTCTTGACCAATCTTTACTCCATTTTGAATAACGACACGGCCAGGTATACCTACAACTGTAGAATGTGCAGGAACTTCTTTTAATACGACAGACCCTGCTCCGATTTTAGAATTCTCTCCCACAGTAATAGACCCAAGAACTTTAGCACCCGTCGCAATTAATACATTATCCTGAATTGTTGGGTGCCTCTTCCCTTTTTCTTTTCCTGTACCACCTAATGTAACCCCTTGATAAATCGTTACATTATCACCAATTTCACAAGTTTCTCCAATTACAACTCCCATTCCATGATCTATAAAAAAGCGTCGACCAATAGTTGCTCCTGGATGGATCTCAATGCCAGTAAAAAAGCGGCTCACTTGTGAAACAAAACGTGCAAGAAAGAAAAAATTTCTTTTATAAAAAGCATGTGCAATTCGATGGGCCCAAACTGCATGTAATCCAGAGTAAGTTAAAATGACTTCGAAATAACCTCTTGCCGCTGGATCCTGTTCAAAAACGACTTCAATATCTTCCCGAAGCCTCTTAAACATCGGTGTTCCCTCCCCTTTATGGGCTGCTTTTTTGTCGAACGAACTAACTCCCCTAACTCATCACTTCTCCCCTAATTCTTTATATAAGGAGATAAATTCTATATTCATACCTATTTACACGGTATAAAAAAAAAGGCGTCTCTGTCATATTGACAGAGACGCCTTTTAAGCGCGGTTCCACTCTGTTTAGGCTTAAAAAAGCCTCAAACTCATCCATGATAACGGTGTACACCGCTTCTGCTTACTTTGCGGCCTAAGACATCCCACGAAGCAATTCGCTGTTCAGCAGAAGACTCGAAGGGGCATTTCAAAAATCCGCTTATAAACCACTCCCAGCCTAAAGGTGGTTCTCTCTGTAAAAAGCCTGATTTTCTACTTCTCCTTCTCGTCGCTTTTCCTTATTAGGTTTTAGGTATACTTATTATATTTCTAAACCTAGAAAATGTTAACCAATTACTTTTTGAAGACGATTTAAAACTTTTTCTTTTCCAAGAAGTGCAATAGCATTCGGAAGCTCTGGACCATGCGTTTGTCCTGTAGTTGCAACACGGATTGGCATAAATAAATTTTTACCTTTATGTCCTGTTTCCTTTTGAACTGCTTTAATCGCTGCCTTAATTGCTGCTGGCTCCATTGCTTCTAGAGCTTCTATTTGACCAGCAAATGCACGAAGTACTTCAGGTACTTGTTCACCATTTAATACTTCTTGTCCTTCTTCTTCATAATCAACATGATCTTTAAAGAACATTTCAGAAAGCTCTACAATTTCAGCTCCAAAACTCATTTGTTCATGGTATAAAGCAATTACATCACGAATCCAAGCTTGGTCTTGTTCGCTTAAAGTTTCTCCCACACGTCCAGCTTTCACTAAATGCGGTAAGCTTAACTCTACAACCGTATCTAAATCTTGCTTTTTCATATACTGGTTGTTCATCCATTTTAGTTTTTGAGAATCAAATAATGCAGGTGATTTTGATAAACGAGCTGCATCGAACATTTTGATAAACTCATCTTTAGAGAAGATTTCTTCTTCTCCTACCGGAGACCAACCTAGTAGTGCAATAAAGTTAAAGATTGCTTCTGGAAGATACCCAAGCTCTTTATATTGCTCAATAAATTGAATAATAGATTCATCACGCTTACTTAACTTTTTACGACTTTCATTAACAATTAGAGTCATATGACCGAATTGTGGAATATCCCAGCCGAAAGCTTCATAAATCATCATTTGTTTCGGTGTATTTGAAATATGATCATCACCACGAAGTACATGTGTAATTTCCATTAGATGATCATCTACTGCTACTGCAAAGTTATAAGTTGGAATTCCATCTTTTTTCACAATAACAAAATCACCGAAATCATTTGAATGGAACGCAACTTCATCTTTTACAATATCTTTGAATGTGTAGTCACGATCAGCTGGTACACGGAAACGAATACTTGGAATACGTCCCTCAGCTTCAAATTCTTTCACTTGTTCTTCAGTTAATTCACGGTGGTTACCTGCGTAACGAGGTGTTTCACCGCGAGCGATTTGTCCTTCACGCTCTGCTTCTAGCTCTTCTTCTGTCATATAACATTTATAAGCTAGACCACGCTCTAATAAATCTTCATATAATTTTTTATAAATATCTAAACGCTCTGTTTGGCGATATGGTCCAAATTCACCACCAACATCAACACCTTCATCCCAGTCCATACCGAGCCATTTCAAGTATTTTAATTGGCTTTCTTCTCCACCAGCCACGTTACGTTTTACATCAGTATCTTCAATACGAATAATAAATTTGCCATCTAAATGACGAGCAAATAAATAATTAAATAATGCCGTACGCGCATTTCCGATATGTAAGTGTCCTGTTGGACTTGGCGCGTAGCGCACTCTCACTTGCTTTTCCATAATTGGTACACCTTCCATTCTTAATGTCAACACATTCTATAATTGTACACCAAAAAAATGTGATTATCCATCTTACGAATTAAAAACCATTATTTTTTCTGTAATAAAACAACCGCTTGAGAAGCAATCCCTTCTTCTCTACCTGTAAATCCTAATTTTTCTGTTGTTGTTGCCTTTACATTAATGTTATTGATAGACGTTTCTAACAGTTCACTAATGCGCTTACGCATGCTCTCAATATGTGGTGCCATTTTTGGTTTTTGAGCAATAATTGTACAATCTAAATTTCCTAACTCGTAACCTTGTTCACGCACAAATTCCCAAACTTTTTGTAACAATACAGCTGAATCTGCATCTTTAAAAGCTGGGTCTGTATCAGGAAAATGCTTTCCGATATCTCCTGCTGCAATCGCACCTAAACATGCATCAGCAATCGTATGTAACAATACATCTGCATCTGAATGACCAATTAATCCTTTCTCGTGTGGAATTGTAATTCCACCGATAATCAACGGACGCCCTTCCGCAAATTCATGTACATCAAAACCTTGTCCAATTCGAAACATCCTTACTTCCTCCTTAAGCTAAACTACTGAGCTTTATGACTCTATATTATATCGCTATCCTTATAAAGAAAAGCCCGGCTGTTGCCGAGCTTTTCTTTATTAACACATCATCAACGTTATTTCTTCTGAACACGAAGGAAACTTTCAGCAATTAGTAGATCTTCCGGAGTCGTCACTTTAATATTATAGTAACTCCCCTCCACTACACCAACTTGCTTCCCAACGCGTTCTACGAGACTTGCATCATCTGTGCCAAGAAAACAACTTTGCTTTGCGCTTCTATGAGCTTCTAGCAAAAGAGAAACAGAGAATCCTTGTGGTGTTTGTACAGCGTTAAGTTGAGACCGCTCTACCGTTTCTACAACAACACCCTGCTCTACTTTCTTAACAGTATCTTTTACTGGCACTGCACAAATGGAAGCTCCATATTTTTCTGCTGCAGTTAATACATCGCGAATCACTTTATTCGTTACGAACGGGCGCGCCCCGTCATGAACAAGAACATATTCGACACCACTCGCATACTGAAGTGCGTTATATACGCTATCTTGTCTTTCGGCTCCACCCTGAATAAATTGTACCTGCTTTTCAATCTGGTACTTCTGCATCAACTCTTCAAAATACGGGCGTTCTTCTTCGTTAATTGCCATAATAATACTTTTGCACGCTTTATCTTTTTCAAAAGCACGCAATGTGTGCACAATAATTGGTACTTCATCTATAAGTAAAAATAACTTATTTTTACCAGCACCCATTCGTTTCCCTTGGCCCGCTGCCGGAATAATTAATGTATACATATTAATAATCCTCTACTTATAATGCTTTTTCTAGCAATTTACGTTTTGCGAAAATCATACGACCAGCCGATGTTTGTAATACGCTAGTAACAAGTACATCAAGTTGTGAACCCACATACTCTCTACCATCTTCTACTACAATCATCGTACCATCATCTAAGTATGCAACACCTTGATTCTGTTCTTTACCATCTTTCACAACATAAACACTTAATTCTTCACCAGGGAGTACGACTGGTTTAATCGCATTAGCTAAATCATTAATGTTTAACACCGTAACCCCTTGTAATTCAGAAACTTTGTTTAAATTGAAATCGTTTGTTACTACAGTTCCACCAGTGATTTTTGCCAACTTTACAAGCTTGCTATCTACTTCTTGGATATCATCGAAATCGCCTTCATAAATTTCTACCGGAATTGGCATCTCCTTTTGAATACGATTTAAAATGTCTAGCCCTCTGCGGCCACGATTACGCTTTAAAGCATCTGAAGAATCGGCAATATGCTGAAGCTCTTCTAATACGAATTGCGGAATGACAATTGTTCCTTCTAAAAACTTTGTTTGGCAAATATCTGCAATACGTCCGTCAATAATTACACTCGTATCAAGAATTTTCCAATGAGTCGTAGATTTTTCTGCTTCGACCTCTACCTCTTCATTCTCACTATTGTTTTTCTTCTTACCTCCGCGTTGGGGTAATGTAAATAATCCTAGCAATTCATTCCTCTTTTTAAACCCTACTTGGAATCCTAAATATCCAAGTAAAAGGGTGAAGAACACTTGCAACACCGTACTAATAACTGGAATTGTAAATTCACGAATTGGTATCAAAATTAAATATGCAACAATAAGACCAGAGATTAATCCTAATGTACCAAATAAAACATCTGCTACAGGCGCCTTTACAAGAGCCTCTTCAATATGCTTAATAAGTTGAACAATATAATCTACAAGCCAAAATGTTGTTAAAAATAAAATAATTGCACCAATAATTGCACGAACATACGATCCTTCCAACAAAGGAACCGCACCGATATCTAATACATTAATAATTTTTGGGATTAAGTAAATCCCTAACGCTCCCCCGATCACTAAAAAGAAGAGCTGTACAATCCGTTTTAACATCCAACCACCTCCTACTCATTATTAACCATTGTTTCGCTAATCAAAACGCCGAATGCAAAAGCGGACGTGTTTTTTTGTAAATAGTTTTATTTACCAATATATCATATCATATACCAAAAATGTTCTAGTGTCGTTATATTATAGAATCAATGTAATATTCTTAATTGTGTCTACTCATATAGAGATGCTCTTGAATTCTTTTTAGACCTTCTCGTATTTTCTTCGCTCTCACTTCTCCAATTCCTTCCACATCATCCAATTCATTAATAGTTGCTCGGCAAACACCTTGCAATGTTTTAAATCGATTAATTAAATTCTCGATAATAAGTGGCGGAACACGAGAAATCTTGCTTGTGATTCGGTACCCTCTAGGTGTCACACTTTCTTCTAAACTTGTTTGTCCTGGATACCCAAGTAATTTAACTAAATCACTATCCTCTAAAAGTTGTGTATTTGCAAGATCTTGTAACTTTTTCAAGATTTGATGATGGTCTTGTGTTTTCTCCTGGTGATAATCTTTAATTAACAATGCTGCCTCTGCCTCTAAATCAGCTAGTAATTCTGTAAGCTGTAAACGAATTAACCTACCTTCTGTTCCTAGCTCATGAATATAGCTCAATATTTCATTTTTTATACGCAGCACCATTTCAACACTATGTAAAACGTGAACCACCTCGGACATTGTAACGACCTCTTCAAATTCTAGAATACCCAAATTCGTAATGCCGTCATTCCATACAGCCTTATATTTTTCTAGCGTTTGAATTGCTTGATTTGCCTTCGTTAAAATGACACCTATATCTTTTAGTGTATAACGTAAGTTCCCTTGATATAGCGTAATTACATTACGTCTTTGTGAAATGGCCACAACAAGGCTGCCCGTCTGCTTTGCTACACGCTCTGCTGTTCGGTGACGCATACCTGTTTCAATAGAATCAATAGATGAATCCGGAACTAACTGTGCGTTTGCAATTAAAATTTTACTTCCAGTTTCATTTAAAATAAGTGCTCCATCCATTTTTGCTAATTCATATAAACTAGCAGGAGAGAATGCGCAATTAATATGAAAACCACCATCAACAATGCTTTTAATCTGCTCATTATACCCAAGAACAATTAGTCCCCCTGTTTGTGCACGAAGTACATTATCTATCCCTTCGCGCAGTGGTGTTCCCGGGGCTACGAGCTGTAAAATATTAATTATACTTTTGACACGTTGCTTATTTTCTTCCATAGCCTAGCCTCCTAATGTCAAACGAAGCGCTTCTCCTAAATTAGAAACACCTACAACCTCAATCCCCTCTGGAATTGTCCACCCCCCTAAATTTTTTCTAGGAATGATAGCACGTTGAAATCCTAATTTAGCTGCTTCTTGTACACGTTGTTCGATTCTTGATACTCTTCTTATTTCTCCAGTTAATCCAACTTCTCCTATTACCGCATCAGTTGGTGCCGTAGATTTATCTCTAAAACTTGAAGCTATACTTAAGGCAACAGCTAAATCAATTGCCGGTTCATCTAATTTCAAACCACCAGCTACTTTTAAATACGCATCTTGATTTTGTAATAGTAAACCTGTTCTTTTCTCTAGTACCGCCATAATAAGCGAGACACGATTATGATCAATTCCTGTCGCCATTCTTCGAGGATTTCCAAAACTAGTAGGGGAAATTAATGCCTGTATTTCTACTAAAACTGGTCTTGTTCCTTCCATTGAGGCAACTACTGTTGAACCTGCAACTCCAACTGGTCTTTCCTCAAGGAAAATTTCAGAAGGATTTAAGACTTCTGCAAGGCCAAGTTCTTTCATTTCAAAGATACCCATTTCATTCGTAGAACCAAAACGATTCTTTACAGCTCGTAAAATACGATATGTATGGTGTCGATCTCCTTCAAAGTAAAGAACTGCATCGACCATATGTTCTAACATACGCGGCCCCGCAATTGCACCTTCTTTTGTCACATGTCCTACGATGAAAATTGGGATTCCCTTTGTTTTTGCAAGTTTCATTAATTCTGCTGTACATTCACGTACTTGCGCCACGCTACCAGGAGCTGATGTCACCTCAGGTAAATGTATCGTTTGAATAGAATCAATAACAACAAAAGCAGGATTCATCTCTTCAATATGTGCTGCAATACGCTGTAAATCTGTCTCTGATACAACAAATAGATTACTACCATTTACATGTAAACGATCTGCACGAAGTTTAATCTGCTTTGCTGACTCCTCACCTGATATATACAATACATCATATGAAGCATCTGCTAATTGCGAGGAAATCTGTAATAATAACGTTGATTTTCCAATCCCAGGGTCCCCACCAATAAGTACTAAAGATCCATCTACAATTCCGCCACCTAGTACACGGTTAAACTCCTGAAATTTTGTTTCAATACGTGCCTCAGACTTTGTTTCTACTTCTGTAAGACGTCTTGGTTTTGTTACTTCTGTTTGAATTGCATTTGCATAATTTAGGCGTCTGGATGATACAACGGGTTCCATCTCTTCAACAAGCGAATTCCATTGACCACACCCTGGACATTTACCCATATATTTTGGTGATTGATAACCACACTCTTGACATGTGAATTTTGTTTTCTTTTTAGCCATATCTTTTTATATTTCACTTCGCTTTCATCTATAAACATTTGACCTTCTCGTACAAGAAAGAGGGCTATCTCGTAGCCCTCTTAGTTTGTCTATACTTATTTTACCTTTTCAGCACTATGAATGACAAATGTTTCCCCTTCTACATCAAAGATAACTTTTTGTCCTTTCTCAATAGCACCTTTTAAAAGTTCTTCCGATAGTCTATCTTCTACATGCTTCTGAATTGCTCTACGTAGTGGACGAGCACCATATTCACGATCAAACCCTTTATCAGCAATAGCTGCAATCGCCCCTTCTGTTAATTGCAATTCAATTTCTTGTTCTTTTAAGCGATTCACTAACTGATTTACCATAAGAGTCACAATTTCTTGAATATGTTTTTTCTCAAGCATATGGAATACGATAATTTCATCAATACGGTTTAAGAATTCTGGACGAAATGCCTTTTTCAGCTCATCCATTACTTTACCTTTCATATCCGAATAATCACGGCTTTCATCTTGTACGTTAAATCCAAGATGTTTGTTACGTTTTAACGCCTCAGCACCAACGTTAGACGTCATAATAACAATCGTATTACGGAAGTCAACTGTACGTCCTTTAGAATCAGTTAAACGACCATCTTCCAATACCTGTAGTAAAATATTAAATACATCAGGATGCGCCTTCTCTACTTCATCTAATAGGACAACTGAATACGGCTTACGACGAACCTTCTCTGTTAATTGTCCGCCTTCTTCATACCCAACATATCCTGGAGGAGAACCAACTAAGCGAGAAGTTGAATGTTTCTCCATATACTCAGACATATCAATGCGAATCATTGCATCCTCATCACCGAACATAGATTCTGCCAATGCTCTTGCTAATTCTGTTTTACCTACACCTGTTGGTCCTAAGAAAATAAATGAACCAATTGGACGTTTCGGATCTTTCAGTCCTGCTCTTGCACGACGAACAGCTTTCGCTACAGCCACTACCGCTTCATCCTGGCCGATGACACGATCATGAAGAATGGATTCTAAGTTTAATAATTTATCAGTCTCTGTTTGTGCAAGTTTAGAAACAGGGATACGTGTCCATGTAGAAACGACATTTGCAATATCTTCTACCGTAACCTCTGAATTTTCTTTTCCTTGTTGTTCTTTCCACTGACGCTTTGTATCTTCCAATTTCTCACGTAAGCGTTGTTCCATATCACGTAAGGAAGCAGCCTTTTCAAACTCTTGACTTTGTACAGCCGCATCTTTTTCTTTTCGAATTTCCTCAAGATTCACTTCAAGCTCTTTTAAGTTTGGTGGTGTTGTATAAGAACGTAAGCGAACCTTTGAAGCAGCTTCATCAATTAAATCAATTGCTTTATCTGGTAAGAAACGATCCGTAATATAACGATCGGAAAGTTTCACAGCTGCATCAATTGCATCATCTGTAATAGACACACGGTGATGGGCCTCATAACGATCGCGTAAACCTTTCAAGATTTGAGTTGATTCTTCTAGACTCGGCTCATCAACATGAATTGGCTGGAAACGTCTCTCTAAAGCTGCATCCTTTTCAATATATTTACGATACTCATCTAAAGTTGTCGCACCAATACATTGTAATTCTCCGCGTGCTAAAGATGGTTTTAAAATATTTGATGCATCGATTGCACCTTCTGCTCCACCTGCACCGATTAATGTATGAAGTTCATCAATAAATAGAATAATATTCCCTGCTTGACGTATTTCATCCATTACTTTCTTTAAACGATCTTCAAACTCACCACGATATTTCGTCCCAGCTACCACTGTTCCCATATCTAGTGTCATAACACGCTTATCTCTTAACGTTTCAGGAACTTCATTATTTACGATTTGCTGTGCTAACCCTTCAGCAATTGCTGTTTTACCTACACCAGGCTCTCCAATTAACACTGGATTGTTTTTTGTTCTACGGCTTAACACTTCAATTACACGTTGAATTTCTTTACTACGTCCAATAACAGGATCCAAACGATTCTCACGTGCAACAACTGTTAAGTCGCGCGCTAAACTGTCTAGTGTCGGTGTATTTGCATTTGTCGATGAACCACCTTGGTGACCTGAACTTGCTTCGTTACTTCCAAGAAGTTGTAACACTTGTTGTCTTGCTTTGTTAAGGCTGACGCCTAAATTATTTAAAACACGTGCCGCTACACCTTCACCTTCACGGATTAAGCCAAGTAAAATATGTTCTGTTCCAACGTAAGAATGTCCTAGCTTACGCGCTTCATCCATAGACAATTCAATAACTTTTTTAGCACGAGGTGTATAATGTACAGTTTGAGAAGCTTCTGTTCCACGTCCAATTAACGCTTCTACCTCTTTTTGCACTTTCTCCGGGCTCAATCCAAGAGCAATTAACGCTTTTGCTGCAATTCCTTCACCTTCGCGTACAAGCCCAAGTAAAATATGTTCTGTTCCAATATTATTATGCCCAATGCGAATTGCTTCCTCTTGAGATAAAGCTAATACTTTCTGTGCTCTTTCTGTAAATCTTCCAAACATCATAGAAATCGCCTCCTACTTGCGCTTAGTTTTTTTCAATACGTAATCGCTCACGGATTAAGGTTGCTCTTCGATAATCTCTTTCTTCTGGTCCTAAAGGTCCTCCTGCGTATTGTTGTAAAATACCTGGTTGCGTAAGAACCATTAGCTCAGTCAAAATATTTCTCGATATACCTTTTATATATCCTAGATCAATACCAAGTCGTACATCCGATAAGCAAGTTGCCGCTTCTGCAGATTGAATTAAACGACTATTTGCTAGTATACCGTAAGAACGATAAACCTTATCTTCAAGCTCAATACTCGAATTTTGTACAATTAATTCTCTGGCCAATTTTTCTTGTTGTATAATTTGCTGCATGACACTCTTTAAATCTGCAATAATATCTTCTTCGGATTTCCCTAGCGTCATTTGATTTGATACTTGAAATATATTACCTAACGCTTCGCTACCTTCACCGTATATTCCTCTTACTACTAAACCTAATTTTTGAATTACTTGTATAATACGGCTAATTCTTTTTGTTAAAACCAGCCCTGGTAAATGAATCATTACAGAAGCTCTTAATCCTGTACCAACGTTAGTAGGACAACTCGTAATATATCCAAGTGATTCATCAAAAGCATATTCAACCTCTTTCTCAATCCAATTATCTATTTGATTGGCGCTTTGAAGCGCCTTTGATAACTGTAGTCCTGGAAATAGGCACTGAATCCTAATGTGGTCTTCCTCATTAAGCATCACACTAATGTGTTCGCTTTCTGATAACAGACATGCTCCATATTCAGTCCCTGCTAGATTTGGACTAATTAAATGCTTTTCGACTAAAACTCTCCTTTGAAGAGGCGTTAATTCATTCATTTTTAATAGTCCAAACTTCCCAAAGGGCTCTACCGCTTTATTTATAAATTTCTTTTTAAATAATTCTTGAACCTTTTGAGCTTCCTCTTCGTTTTGCATAGTAGAAAATTGATATTGCTTAAAATTACGAGCCAAACGAATTCGACTACTTAAAACAATATCAGAATCAGGGCCATCCCCCTTCATCCATGGACTAATCGCTTCATTCATAATTTTGTCCAGTGACATAGAACTACTCCCCCTCTCTATGCTCACTAAGCTGAGTTTCAAGCCCTCGAATTTCATCTCTTACCTCAGCAGCTTTCTCAAACTCCTCATTCTGTACATATTGTTTCAGAATAAGTTTTAGTTCATCTAATTCTTTCTTTAAGTGGATATTTCCTTCCATTCGTTCCGGAATTTTTCCACAATGTTCTGTATGTCCACCATGAAGTCGTTTTAACAATGGGTTTAAGTGTCCTTTAAATGTATCGTAACAAGAAGCACAACCAAGGCGTCCCACCTTTGTAAAATGTTCGTATGTCATCTTACAACCTGGACATCTTATTGTATTTGTATTTGAAAACCCGTTTTTTCCTTCTCCAAACATTGTTGATTCACCGTGTAATAAACCAGCAAATACATCATGAAATGAAAAGTTAGACTGTGATGATTGAAAGAAAGACGTATAGCCACTTTGCTCTGCACATTGCTCACAAAGATGAACTTCCGCCTTCTTCTCGTTGATTACTTTTGTATAATGTAAAGTTGCTGGTCTTATATTACAGTTTTGACAAGTCATCAATATCCCCACCTTTACAACAGGAACGATCTACCTCATGATACTTTTCATACATTACTAGATTGTCCTCTTTCCTTAATCCATTTAGATAAAAGTACATGCTCTTTTTCAAAACTTCTACAATATTTAACTGCCCTATCTTAATTATCATTCTTTTACAAAAGCTGTATTTATTTATATTTCAGTGTTCTTAACATTGCGCATAATATTCGAGCCCTAAGTTCATCTCGAGAAGGAATATCCATTGATAATACAGAACGATCTAGTACACTTAACATTAGTTTTGCTTCACGGCCTGTTATGATTCCCTCTTCTAATAAACGTATAATCATACTCTCTGCATTCCCTTGTGCAACGCTATGATCAATCATATGAAGCATTTGATCAATAATGTCTATATCATCATGCAGTTTGACTTTTATAATGCGAATGTAACCTCCTCCACCACGTTTACTTTCTACTACAAATCCTCTTTCTAATGTAAAACGGGTATTGATTACATAATTGATTTGAGATGGTACGCACTCGAATCGATCCGCAATCTCATTTCTTTTGATTTCAATCACATTATTATTACTTAAGTCAATAACTTGCTTTAGATATTGCTCAATGATATCAGATATATTTCTCATTTATCCGCCACCTTTATTGACTTTGACTATCTTTGACTTTAATTATATACGTATTAATAAAATTTGCAACTCTTTTGCTTATTCACTATCCTAGCCACATTCCCCTGCATTTAATCAAAATAGTAATTATTTAAGGACATTTTTTAATTACTATGGATTATAAAAGAAAACACGAAAAAACACGAGTCATTTGACTCGTGTTTAGTTGCTTGGCGACGTCCTACTCTCACAGGGACAAGGTCCCAACTACCATCGGCGCTAGAGAGCTTAACTTCCGTGTTCGGTATGGGAACGGGTGTGACCTCTCTGCCATCATCACCAAACTATGAAGGCATATTCCTTCAAAACTAGATAACATTTGCTACATATTATATGGTTAAGTCCTCGATCTATTAGTATTCGTCAGCTCCACATGTCACCATGCTTCCACCTCGAACCTATCAACCTGATCATCTTTCAGGGATCTTACTAGCTTACGCTATGGGAAATCTCATCTTGAGGGGGGCTTCATGCTTAGATGCTTTCAGCACTTATCCCTTCCGCACATAGCTACCCAGCTATGCCCTTGGCAGAACAACTGGTACACCAGCGGTGCGTCCATCCCGGTCCTCTCGTACTAAGGACAGCTCCTCTCAAATTTCCTACGCCCACGACGGATAGGGACCGAACTGTCTCACGACGTTCTGAACCCAGCTCGCGTACCGCTTTAATGGGCGAACAGCCCAACCCTTGGGACCGACTACAGCCCCAGGATGCGATGAGCCGACATCGAGGTGCCAAACCTCCCCGTCGATGTGGACTCTTGGGGGAGATAAGCCTGTTATCCCCGGGGTAGCTTTTATCCGTTGAGCGATGGCCCTTCCATGCGGAACCACCGGATCACTAAGCCCGACTTTCGTCCCTGCTCGACTTGTAGGTCTCGCAGTCAAGCTCCCTTATGCCTTTGCACTCTACGAATGATTTCCAACCATTCTGAGGGAACCTTTGGGCGCCTCCGTTACACTTTAGGAGGCGACCGCCCCAGTCAAACTGCCCACCTGACACTGTCTCCCGGGTCGATAAGACCCGTAGGTTAGAATTTCAATACAGTCAGGGCGGTATCCCACCAGCGCCTCCACCGAAGCTAGCGCTCCGGTTTCAATGGCTCCCGCCTATCCTGTACAAACTGTACCAAAATTCAATATCAGGCTACAGTAAAGCTCCACGGGGTCTTTCCGTCCTGTCGCGGGTAACCTGCATCTTCACAGGTACTATAATTTCACCGAGTCTCTGGTTGAGACAGTGCCCAAATCGTTACACCTTTCGTGCGGGTCGGAACTTACCCGACAAGGAATTTCGCTACCTTAGGACCGTTATAGTTACGGCCGCCGTTTACTGGGGCTTCAGTTCAGAGCTTCGCTTACGCTAACCCCTCTCCTTAACCTTCCAGCACCGGGCAGGTGTCACCCCCTATACTTCGCCTTACGGCTTCGCAGAGAGCTGTGTTTTTGCTAAACAGTCGCTTGGGCCTATTCACTGCGGCTTTCCGTTAAGAAAGCACCCCTTCTCCCGAAGTTACGGGGTCATTTTGCCGAGTTCCTTAACCAGAGTTCTCTCGCACACCTTAGGATTCTCTCCTCGCCTACCTGTGTCGGTTTGCGGTACAGGCACCTTTTATCTCGCTAGAAGCTTTTCTTGGCAGCGGGGAATCAAAGACTTCGCTCCATAAGGAGCTTCCCCATCACAGCTCAGCCTTTATGATAAGCGGATTTGCCTACTTATCAGCCTAACTGCTTGGACGTGCACAACCAATCGCACGCTTCTTCTATCCTTCTGCGTCCCTCCATTGCTCAAACGATAAAGAGGTGGTACAGGAATATCAACCTGTTGTCCATCGCCTACGCCTGTCGGCCTCGGCTTAGGTCCTGACTAACCCTGAGCGGACGAGCCTTCCTCAGGAAACCTTAGGCATTCGGTGGACGGGATTCTCACCCGTCTTTCGCTACTCATACCGGCATTCTCACTTCTAAGCACTCCACCAGTCCTTACGGTCTGACTTCACTGTCCTTAGAACGCTCCCCTACCACTGATACCATTGGTATCAATCCGCAGCTTCGGTGGTGTATTTAGCCCCGGTACATTTTCGGCGCAGAGTCACTCGACTAGTGAGCTATTACGCACTCTTTAAATGGTGGCTGCTTCTAAGCCAACATCCTAGTTGTCTAAGCAACTCCACATCCTTTTCCACTTAATACACACTTTGGGACCTTAGCTGGCGGTCTGGGCTGTTTCCCTTTTGACTACGGATCTTATCACTCGCAGTCTGACTCCTAAGGATAAGTCATTGGCATTCGGAGTTTGACTGAATTCGGTAATCCGATGAGGACCCCTAGTCCAATCAGTGCTCTACCTCCAAGACTCTTACACTTAAGGCTAGCCCTAAAGCTATTTCGGGGAGAACCAGCTATCTCCAGGTTCGATTGGAATTTCTCCGCTACCCACACCTCATCCCCGCACTTTTCAACGTGCGTGGGTTCGGGCCTCCATTCAGTGTTACCTGAACTTCACCCTGGACATGGGTAGATCACCTGGTTTCGGGTCTACGACCACGTACTAAACGCCCTATTCAGACTCGCTTTCGCTGCGGCTCCGCCTC
>NZ_CP031068.1:85000-87500 GCF_008274905.1 Bacillus sp. JAS24-2 | reverse complement strand
AGGCCCCAAACAAGTATCGGGAAGACAGGATTTGAACCTGCGACCCCCTGGTCCCAAACCAGGTGCTCTACCAAGCTGAGCCACTTCCCGAAAGAAAACGCGCCCGAGAGGAGTCGAACCCCTAACCTCTTGATCCGTAGTCAAACGCTCTATCCAATTGAGCTACGGGCGCATATGGTGCCGAGGGCGGGGGTCGAACCCGCACGGTGGTCACCCACCGCAGGATTTTAAGTCCTGTGCGTCTGCCTGTTCCGCCACCCCGGCATGTCATATTGAAAATTGGAGCGGAAGACGGGATTCGAACCCGCGACCCCAACCTTGGCAAGGTTGTATTCTACCACTGAACTACTTCCGCAAGACATGTTTGAGATATTTTATTAAAAGTGCGGGTGAAGGGAGTCGAACCCCCACGCCAAAGGCGCTAGATCCTAAGTCTAGTGCGTCTGCCAATTCCGCCACACCCGCATATTAATTAAAATGGTGAGCCATGAAGGACTCGAACCTTCGACCCTCTGATTAAAAGTCAGATGCTCTACCAACTGAGCTAATGGCTCTTACAATAAAAACTGGTGCCGACTAGAGGACTTGAACCCCCAACCTACTGATTACAAGTCAGTTGCTCTACCAATTGAGCTAAGTCGGCTAAATGGTGGAGGATGACGGGATCGAACCGCCGACCCCCTGCTTGTAAGGCAGGTGCTCTCCCAGCTGAGCTAATCCTCCGGATTGCCTGGCAACGTCCTACTCTCACAGGGACAAGGTCCCAACTACCATCGGCGCTAGAGAGCTTAACTTCCGTGTTCGGTATGGGAACGGGTGTGGCCTCTCTGCCATCATTACCAGACTGTATTCATTTAAGACAAGAATCATTGTAACTCATTTAACTTTTAAAGTCAACAAGTTTTTTATATTCTTTCAAAACTAGATAACATTTGCTACATATTATATGGTTAAGTCCTCGATCTATTAGTATTCGTCAGCTCCACATGTCACCATGCTTCCACCTCGAACCTATCAACCTGATCATCTTTCAGGGATCTTACTAGCTTACGCTATGGGAAATCTCATCTTGAGGGGGGCTTCATGCTTAGATGCTTTCAGCACTTATCCCTTCCGCACATAGCTACCCAGCTATGCCCTTGGCAGAACAACTGGTACACCAGCGGTGCGTCCATCCCGGTCCTCTCGTACTAAGGACAGCTCCTCTCAAATTTCCTACGCCCACGACGGATAGGGACCGAACTGTCTCACGACGTTCTGAACCCAGCTCGCGTACCGCTTTAATGGGCGAACAGCCCAACCCTTGGGACCGACTACAGCCCCAGGATGCGATGAGCCGACATCGAGGTGCCAAACCTCCCCGTCGATGTGGACTCTTGGGGGAGATAAGCCTGTTATCCCCGGGGTAGCTTTTATCCGTTGAGCGATGGCCCTTCCATGCGGAACCACCGGATCACTAAGCCCGACTTTCGTCCCTGCTCGACTTGTAGGTCTCGCAGTCAAGCTCCCTTATGCCTTTGCACTCTACGAATGATTTCCAACCATTCTGAGGGAACCTTTGGGCGCCTCCGTTACACTTTAGGAGGCGACCGCCCCAGTCAAACTGCCCACCTGACACTGTCTCCCGGGTCGATAAGACCCGTAGGTTAGAATTTCAATACAGTCAGGGCGGTATCCCACCAGCGCCTCCACCGAAGCTAGCGCTCCGGTTTCAATGGCTCCCGCCTATCCTGTACAAACTGTACCAAAATTCAATATCAGGCTACAGTAAAGCTCCACGGGGTCTTTCCGTCCTGTCGCGGGTAACCTGCATCTTCACAGGTACTATAATTTCACCGAGTCTCTGGTTGAGACAGTGCCCAAATCGTTACACCTTTCGTGCGGGTCGGAACTTACCCGACAAGGAATTTCGCTACCTTAGGACCGTTATAGTTACGGCCGCCGTTTACTGGGGCTTCAGTTCAGAGCTTCGCTTACGCTAACCCCTCTCCTTAACCTTCCAGCACCGGGCAGGTGTCACCCCCTATACTTCGCCTTACGGCTTCGCAGAGAGCTGTGTTTTTGCTAAACAGTCGCTTGGGCCTATTCACTGCGGCTTTCCGTTAAGAAAGCACCCCTTCTCCCGAAGTTACGGGGTCATTTTGCCGAGTTCCTTAACCAGAGTTCTCTCGCACACCTTAGGATTCTCTCCTCGCCTACCTGTGTCGGTTTGCGGTACAGGCACCTTTTATCTCGCTAGAAGCTTTTCTTGGCAGCGGGGAATCAAAGACTTCGCTCCATAAGGAGCTTCCCCATCACAGCTCAGCCTTTATGATAAGCGGATTTGCCTACTTATCAGCCTAACTGCTTGGACGTGCACAACCAATCGCACGCTTCTTCTATCCTTCTGCGTCCCTCCATTGCTCAAACGATAAAGAGGTGGTACAGGAATATCAACCTGTTGTCCATCGCCTACGCCTGTCGGCCTCGGCTTAGGTCCTGACTAACCCTGAGCGGACGA
>NZ_CP031068.1:32500-80000 GCF_008274905.1 Bacillus sp. JAS24-2 | reverse complement strand
AACTAGAAAAACTGCCAGCAACTAACTGGCAGCTCTTCTTTCTTTCACGTAATTATAGGAAGTGTATAGAAGAATGTCAATCTCCTATGTCCATTATTAACCAACGTAAATTGTTTGTTGTTTCGCTTCCACTTCTTCTACAAATGTACCTAACACATTCGCAAGGTCTTCCCGTGTGTTACAAGCATTAATACCATTACGTACACTCGCATTACCACGAACACCTTTTAAATACCAAGCTGCATGTTTTCTCATCTCTCTTACAGCGACACTTTCATTCTTTAAGTCGATAAGACGATCTAGATGCAACATACATACATCAATTTTCTCGCGCACTGTTGGTTCCGGCATTAATTCACCTGTCTCCAAATACTTTACCGTACGATAAATCATCCACGGATCTCCAAGAGCAGCACGACCAATCATAACACCATCTACACCAATTTCATCAAGCATACGCTTTGCATCTTGCGGCGTTGCGACATCACCATTTCCGATAACCGGGATATTTACAGATTGTTTTACTTGTTTAATAATATCCCAATCCGCTTTTCCTTCATACATTTGCACTCGTGTACGTCCGTGAACCGCCACAGCTTGGCCACCAGCACGCTCAACAGCCCTAGCATTTTCTATTGCGAAAATATGTTCTTCATCCCAACCGATACGCATTTTAACTGTAACCGGCTTTTCAACAGCATCTACAACCGCTGCTACCATTTCATATATTTTATTCGGGTCTAAAAGCCACCTTGCTCCAGCATCACATTTAACGATTTTCGGCACTGGACAACCCATATTAATATCAATTATGTCTGCTGTCGTATATTTATCTACATATTTCGCAGCATCTACAAGAGTTTCTTTCTCTCCACCAAAAATTTGTAAACTTAATGGCTTTTCTCTCTCGTCGATATATAACATATCTAATGTTCTTTTATTATTAAGTAATATTGCCTTATCACTTACCATTTCAGCACAAACTAATCCGGCACCAAATTCTTTTACTGTTAAACGGAATGCAGAGTTACACACTCCCGCCATCGGTGCTAGTACAACCGGATTTTTCATCTCGATATTTGCAATCTTTAACAATCAATCTACTCCTTCCTGTACAATCACTTTGGCATTAATTCCTCTATCGAAACATTTAATGCCTTAGCAACTTCTACTACAAAATCTTGAGAAGGCGATCTATTCCCTCTCTCAACCTCACCTAAAACAGATACAGATACCCCTAGTGCTTTAGCAAAACCTTCTTGTGTGTAACCTTTTAGCTTTCGAAAAGCACGAATGCGTCTTCCCCATTTTTCTGCTTCCATACCGTTACTCCCTCTCGCCTTTTCATTTCTTCTACTTGTGAACATGAAATGTTTTGTTTTATGTCTTGATTAATTTCTAACAACGGAACGATAACAAAAGCTCTTTCAAACATCCGCGGATGCGGAACAATAAGATTCTCTGCTTCAATATTCTCTTGATTATAAAGTAAAATGTCAAGGTCGATAGTCCTCGGCCCCCACCTAATTTCCCTTTTTCTTCCTAGGTCATTTTCTACTTTTTGTGTTACTTTCAATAATTCTTGTGGTGATAAATTGGTAGAAATTTTTATAACTAAATTTAAAAAGCAACTTTGGTCAGTATAGCCAACTGGCTCAGTTTCATATACAGATGAAATATCATCAACCTGAATATAAGGATTTTTATTTAAAAACTGAATCGCTTCGGTTAGATACGTATAACGCTCTCCAATATTTGACCCTAATGCAATGTAAGCTATATTGTTCATGGACGTTCTCTCGTAATTTCTACTGCTACAGCACGATAATGACCCGGTATCGGTGGATCCGGCTTAATTACCTTAATTGTACAGCGCGAAATACTTTCATATTGTTTTAATATATCTGCAGCAATATTTTCAGCGATACTCTCCACAAGCTTATACTTTCTATCCTCAACAACTTTTCTACATAATTCGAAAAGCTCTCCATAATTGACCGAATGCTCTAAGTCATCACTTTCCCCTGCACGCTTTAAATCCAACTCCACCGTTAAGTCAACTTTAAATCTCTGACCTAATTTATTCTCCTCTGGGAACACGCCATGATAACCATAAAACTCCATATCATGGATATAAATTTTATCCAATTACCTTACCCCCTTACCAATCATCGCATCCATCATTTTAGCCATACGCGCCATTTCTTTCACATCATGGACACGAACAAACTCACAGCCCTTTTCAATACCAAGACAAACAGTAGCTCCCGTTCCCTCAAGGCGTTCCTCTACTGGCAAATCTAATACGTGCCCAATAAAGGACTTTCTCGAAGTACCTAAGAGAACCGGATAACCTAGCACATTTAACTGTTCTAAATTACGCATCGCCTCTAAGTTCTGCTCAGGTGTTTTAGCAAAACCGATACCTGGATCTAAAATAATATTCTCATCTCGCACACCAGCATTTTTAGCAATTTTAATACTGTCATACAAATCAGCAATCATATCCGCCATTAAATTACGATAATTCATGTTATCGCGGTTATGCATTAAAATGATGGGTACATCGTAATGAGCTGCGACTTCAGCAATTTTCGGCTCCGCCTTCGCTCCCCAAATATCATTAATAATATGAGCACCAGCCTCAATTGCTTGTTTTGCAACTTCAGCTTTATATGTATCGATAGATATAGGCAATTTTACTTCTTTTGAAACCGCTTGAATCATCGGGCCAACTCGCTTTATTTCTTCTTCTACTGATACTTTAGCAAAACCCGGGCGAGTAGATTCGCCACCAATATCAATAATATGAGCACCTTCACCTTGCATTTCTTTTGCGTGACGTACCGCAGCATCTACCTCGTTGTAACTCCCACCATCAGAAAACGAATCTGGTGTTACATTTAAAATCCCCATAATTAATGTCTTTTCATTTAAATTCAATGTATATTCGCCGCAGCGTAAATCATAATCCCACTTCAAACTACACATCTCCTCTTCGTAATTCATTTCTGCTCCATAATTTCTCTCTTTGCATTCCATAAAGGTACATTAAACTTTTTGTAACCACTCCTACTTTACCCGGGAAATCCTGCGCTTCTATACGATAAAGCGGAACAATTTCTTGAATGGAGTTTGTTACGAAGACTTCATCCGCTGAAAGTAGCTCATCTTTTGTAAAGAAACCTTCCTTTACTTCTATATTTAATTCTTCAGCACTCTTTATAATAAACGCACGAGTGATACCATTTAAAATCCCTGTCTCTAACGAAGGTGTATATAAAACATCACCTTTCACAAAAAATAGATTGGAAACAATACCCTCTGCAACATAACCTGCTTCAGTAAGAAAAATACCTTCCTTACTCACAACATTTCCAATTTCACGCTTCCCTAAAATATTATTTAAATAATGATGAGACTTCAGACGAAATGTTCCTTCCGGTGTATTTCGCACTTGTTTTAGAATAATACCTTCTTTTTCCACTACATCTCCTGGAGCTGTTAAAGGTTTTATAAAAACAATAACCGAAGGCTCTTCATACATTTCCGTTTGTAATCCTATTTCATCTATACCCGCTGATACATTAAAACGTACATATGCATGCTTCAATTCATTCTTAGCGAGTAAATCTTTCAAAATAAGCATCACGTCATTTTTTGTCATTGTCCATTTAATTTGCAATGTATCCAGCGCTTCTATTAAACGGTCATAATGATCATCCAATAAGAAAGGATGGCCATTATAAATACGAAACGTTTCAAAAACTCCAAGACCATATAAATAACCATGATCATAAGGAGAAATTTTCGCTTCACTTGCTTCTACATACTGACCATTTACGTAAATTAACATAATGTTGCACTTGGACTGTATTTACAAATGAAATTCTGTAACAACTCTTTCCCATGAGAAGTCATAATAGATTCCGGATGGAATTGCACACCCTCTATCGGCAATGTCTTATGACGAAGTGCCATAATTTCTCCTTCCTCTGTCCAAGATGTTACCTCTAAGCAATCGGGTAACGTCTCTTTCTTAACAATAAGGGAATGATAGCGCGTCGCAGTAAACGGATTAGGAATATCCGAAAAAATCGTCTTTCCATCATGATGCATAAGCGACGTTTTCCCATGCATTAATCGTTCTGCACGGACAACCTCTCCACCAAACACTTGTGCAATGGATTGATGCCCTAGACAAACTCCAAAAATCGGAATCTTTCCAGCAAAGTATTTAATAACTTCCATACTAATCCCCGCTTCATTAGGACTACATGGACCTGGAGAAATCATTAGAAAATCTGGTTTCATATTCTCAATATCTGAAATGGTCACTTCATCGTTACGTTTAACAACGAGCTCTTGTCCAAGTTCTCCAAGAAACTGCACTAAATTAAATGTAAAAGAATCATAATTATCAATCATTAATATCATTTCTCTCACCTAACCGTTTCTTCGCTACGTTCTTTTGCACGCCATAAAGCAATCGCCTTTTTTAACGACTCTTTATATTCATTTTCTGGATTTGAATCAATTACAATTCCCGCCCCTGCTTGTACATGAGCTTTTCCATCTTTAGCAAGAAGTGTTCTAATTACAATATTCAATTCTGTATCTCCAGAATAACCAATCCAACCGATTGAACCTGTATAAATCCCTCTTCGAACAGGTTCTAATTCCTCAATAATTTCCATCGTACGTATTTTCGGGGCACCAGTAATTGTTCCCCCAGGGAATACAGCCTTCACTAAATCAAAAGCATCTTTATCTTCTTCCACCTCACCACGCACATTAGAAACAATATGCATAACATGTGAGTATTTCTCAATTACCATAAATTCATCTACTTCTACAGTGCCATATTTACAAACACGTCCTAAATCATTTCTTTCTAAATCCACAAGCATCACATGCTCTGCTCTTTCTTTTTCGTTCTCAATTAATTCTCTTGCTAATTCTTCATCCTCTTGCTCATCCGCGCCTCTAGATCTCGTTCCAGCAATTGGTCTTGTACTTACTTCAGTTCCTTGTTTCTTAATTAACAACTCTGGCGATCCACTAACAATTTGAAAATCCCCAAGCTCCAGGTAACCCATATATGGAGATGGATTAATTTCACGAAGACTTGTATAAATTTCTAGTGGGTGTGTCTGTAACGTTCTTTCTTGTCTCGTCGACAAGTTTACTTGGAACACATCACCCGCCCCAATATATTCTTGAATACATTCAACTGCCTTCATAAAGCTGGCTTCAGTAAAAGCAACTGCTTCACTTTTCTTTTCAGGACTTTCAAAGGGCACAGTCACTTCAGGCGCTTCTGTCATCCAAAGACTCTTCCACTCATTTAGCCGTTCTTTTGCCTCTTCATATTTATCTACATAATGCGTAATAACCCATAACACTTGTTCTTTTTGATCATAGACAAATACGTCATCAAATAATAAAAAGAAGATGTCAGGTATATTAATATCATCTTCCGCAAGAGAAGGCAGCTTTTCAATATAACGGATACAGTCATAACTGAAATAGCCAATTGCACCACCTTGAAAAGGCGGATACTCTGGGTTATAGTCCGTCTTCCATTGTTCCATATATTCTTGCATTAAATCTAACGGATTCCCTCGTTTTATTGTTTCCTTACCACTTTCACTTATATGTAACGTTTCATCCTTCCCTCGGATTACCGCTACTGGGTTCAGCCCTACAATGTTATAACGACCGCCACGGCCGCTTTCTAACAAAATATGTTGCGATTTACCCTGAGAAAGAAATTTATATTGCTTAAAGAAATCTAACTGATATGGAATAGAAAGCGCTAAAGATTTTCTTCGTTGCATATCAACACCCCGTCTTCTTTTATCCCACCCTCTTAGATTAACCAGCTCAAACTACATAAGTTATTTATATAGAGATTGATTATACTCGAAGGCTAGTGAAAATAATTTAATTATACTACCTCTTATTTTACATGAAGTTTTCTAGTCATTCACTCTTTTCCTATTTCCAATCCCAAAAGAAAAAGCACCCTTTTTCAAGGATGCTTTTTCAATCGCGTTTAATTATGATTCAAATTGATAAAGTGGTGTACTTAAATAACGTTCACCGTTACTCGGGATAATAACAAGTACCTTTTTCCCTTTACCTAACTTTTTCGCAACTTCTGTTGCTGCATAAATAACTGCGCCTGAAGAGATACCAACTAAAATACCTTCCTCTTTAGCCACTCTTCTCGCATATTCAAATGCTTGCTCTGTTTTCACTTGAATAATTTCATCATATACTTCTACATCCAACGTCTCCGGAACAAATCCCGCCCCAATTCCTTGGATTTTATGTGGACCTGGTTTCCCACCAGATAATACTGGTGAATCTGCAGGTTCTACTGCATAAATTTTAATATCTTTATACGCTTCCTTCAGTACTTCACCAGCACCAGTAATCGTTCCACCTGTACCAATACCTGCAATAAACGCATCTAATTGGTCACCCATTTGTTCAATAATTTCTGGACCTGTTGTTAAACGGTGAATTTCTGGATTCGATTGGTTTTTGAACTGTTGTGGTATAAAGTAGCCATGCTCTTTTGCTAATTCAGTCGCTTTACGAATTGCTCCACCCATTCCTTCAGGCCCTGGAGTCAATACTAATTCCGCACCGTAAGCACGTAATAAATTACGACGCTCAATACTCATTGTTTCTGGCATTACTAAGATTGCATTATATCCTTTAGCAGCCGCTACCATCGCTAAACCAATTCCTGTGTTACCACTTGTCGGCTCAATGATTGTATCGCCCTCTTTTAATAATCCATTTTTTTCAGCATCTTCAATCATAGCTAATGCGATACGATCTTTAACGCTACTCCCCGGATTCATAAATTCTAATTTTAAGTATATATCTGCGCTGTCTGATTCTACGATGCGGTTCAACTTAACGATCGGCGTTTTCCCGATTAATTCTGAAACTGATTGTGCCACTCGCATTCCTGTCACTCCTAACACCGAGTATTTTTATTGGTTTTATCTATATTTAGATTTTGTCAGAAAATTCCCTGTTTGTCAATTCATTTGGAGGATTGCTCCTCTTAATTCCCTTATTACAAATTCTCGATTAAATTTGTAATATCTTCTTTAGAGAACTTGTATCGTTCATTACAGAAATGACAGTGAACTTCTGTCTCTTCCTCTTCTTCACGAACTTGCTCTAACTCTGTTTTACCTAAACTAATTAATACACTCTCAATACGCTCGCGTGAGCATGTGCAATTAAATTGAACATCCATTGTTTCTAATACTTTTACTTTATCTTCTCCAAGAACTGCATATAGTAGCTCTTCCGGAGAAAGTCCTTGTTCAATCAACGTTGATACAGGTGGAATCTTTTGTAAACGGTCTTCAATAAATGAAATCGTTTCATCTTGCGCACCCGGCATAATTTGAAGGATGAATCCACCTGCCGCTAATATGCTATCATCTCCATTTACAAGAACACCAACACCTACAGAAGAAGGCGTTTGTTCAGAAACTGCAAAATAATACGTAAAGTCTTCTCCTAATTCTCCTGAAACGATTGGAGATTGACCAATAAACGGCTCACGCATTCCAATATCTTTAATTACAGTTACAAACCCCTCTGTACCTACCGCTTGATATACACGTAACTTCCCTTGTTCTGTTCCTTCAAAATCAACATGCGGATTCGTTACATAACCACGTACATCTCCATTTGCATGAGCATCTACTAAGATAGGACCAATCGGACCGTTACCTTCTACCTTAATCGTTAACTTTTGCTCACCTTTTAACATTGCGCCCATCATTGTACCCGCAGTTAAAGAACGCCCTAGTGCCGCTGAAGCTGTTCTCCATGTATCATGACGTCTTTGCGCCTCACTTACTGTATTTGTTGTACGTACACTATACGCACGCACTTCTCCATCAAACGCTAACGCTTTTACTAAATAATCTTTCATACGTATTTATTCACCTTTCTCATGCTGTAAATTTGCATTACGTTCATATAACATGTATAAACCTTTTAACGTTAAAAATGGATCTACAATATCAATTACATTCGATTCTTCGGAAATTAATTTTGCTAATCCACCTGTTGCAATAACTTTAGGTTCTTGTCTAGCTTCCTCTTTCATACGCTTAACAATACCTTCCACTTGTCCAACATAACCATAAAGAATACCCGATTGCATCGCACTTACTGTATTTTTCCCAACTACACTGCTTGGTTTTGTAATTTCGATACGAGGAAGTTTTGCTGCTCTGCTATATAAAGCCTCTGCTGAAATCATAATTCCTGGCGTAATAACTCCACCCATATAATGCTTTTCTTCGTTAATATAACAATATGTAGTAGCCGTACCAAAATCAACAATAATAAGCGGACTTCCATATAAGTGGATTCCTGCTACTGCATTTACAATTCGGTCTGCGCCTACTTCACGCGGATTTTCATATTTAATATTTAGCCCTGTTTTTATCCCAGGCCCTACTACAAGCGGTTTAATTTTAAAATATTTTTCACACATGCGCTCTAAAGCAAACATAATTGGTGGTACGACTGAAGACACAATAATACCTTTCACATCTTCAAACGAAAGACCTTCATGCTCAAGCAATTGCTTTACAAGCATTCCATATTCATCTTCTGTCTTATGACGATCTGTTTCCATGCGCCAATGCTGACGAAGTTCCCCCTCTTCAAACACACCTAGTACAGCATTTGTGTTTCCTACATCCAATACAAAAATCATATTCTCACCACTTATCTTATTTAATCTATATTTGTGCAGTATGTATAAAACTTATAAAAACATCATATCACACATACTTATATAATCAGCTTTCCTATCCTCATCATTTTACAAAAAGATTGCTCTCTATTTCAATTTTTAATACTAGTTTTACTTAAATTACTTTATCCACTAAGTTCTCAATAGTAATTAACAAAGGTTTTAACAAACAAAAAAGGAGTGACGATAGTCACTCCTTCGTTTCTTACTTATCTTCTTTATCTTCATCGTCTTTCTTCATGTTGATGTTTACTTTCACATCATCTGAAGATGTTGGACGTTCTGGCAATCTGCCGTAATCACATAAATGATTGATTTGCTCAGCATCTAACGTTTCTACTTCAAGTAACGTTTTTGCAATAAGATCTAGCTTATCACGATTTTCAGTAAGAATGTCTTTTGCACGAGCATAACATTCTTTCATAATCGTTTGCATTTCTACATCGATATCGTGTGCAATTGCATCACTGTAGTTTTGCTCTGAATGGAAGTCTCTTCCTAAGAACACTTGACCACCTTGCGAACTACCAAATTGCATTGGTCCAAGCTTATCACTCATACCGAATTCTGTAACCATGCGTCTTGCAATGCCCGTCGCACGTTGGAAGTCGTTGTGAGCACCTGTACTCACTTCACCAAATACAATCTCCTCAGCTACTCGACCACCAAGTAAACCAGTGATTTTATCAAGTAACTCTGGCTTTGTCATGAAGTAACGATCTTCTTTCGGAAGCATTACTGCATATCCACCAGCTTGACCACGAGGGACAATTGTTACTTTATGAACGACATCAGCTTCATCAAGAACAACACCAATTACAGTATGACCCGCTTCATGGAAAGCAACGATATTACGTTCTTTTTCAGAGATAACACGACTTTTCTTAGCCGGACCTGCAATAACGCGATCCGTTGCTTCATCAATGTCACTCATATCAATTTTCTTCTTATCTTGACGCGCAGCTACTAAAGCAGCTTCGTTTAATAAGTTTTCAAGATCAGCACCAGAGAATCCTGGCGTACGAGTTGCAATTGCTCTTAAGTTGATATTCTCATCAAGCGGTTTATTACGAGCATGCACCTTCAGTACAGCTTCACGGCCATTTACATCTGGACGATCTACTGTAATTTGACGGTCAAAACGACCTGGACGTAATAATGCTGGATCAAGAATATCAGGACGGTTTGTCGCAGCGATGATAATAATACCTTCGTTTGCACCGAATCCATCCATTTCAACAAGTAATTGGTTCAACGTTTGCTCACGCTCATCATGGCCACCACCAAGACCTGCGCCACGTTGACGCCCTACTGCATCAATTTCATCAATGAAAATGATACAAGGAGCATTTTTCTTTGCATTTTCAAATAAATCACGTACACGTGATGCACCGACACCCACAAACATCTCTACGAAGTCAGAACCACTGATAGAGAAGAATGGAACGCCAGCCTCACCTGCAACAGCACGTGCTAATAAAGTTTTACCTGTACCTGGAGGTCCAACTAATAGGACACCCTTTGGAATACGAGCACCAACTTCAGAGAACTTACGAGGGTCTTTCAAGAATTCAACTACCTCAACAAGTTCTTGTTTCTCTTCATCCGCACCAGCAACATCTCTGAAACGAACTTTTTTCTTTTCATCATTATATAACTTCGCCTTACTTTTCCCGAAGTTCATAACACGGCTACCGCCGCCTTGAGCTTGGTTTAATAAGAAGAAGAATAAAATGAAGATGATGACAAATGGAATGATTGAAGTAAAGAATGTTACCCAGGCACTTGTTTCTTCTGCTGGTTGATACTTAACTTCGGCACCTTTCGCTTTATCATTAATTTTCTTTTGTAATTCCTCAGTATTTGGTGCATAAGTAACAAATTGTTCTCCTTGGCTAGAGTTATTAAATTGTCCTTTTACCTCAAATACACCATTTTTCGGTTGAAGTTGCACATTACGCACTTCACCGCTTTCTAGTTTAGTAATGAATTTGTCGTAGCTAACTGATGTCGTTTTTTGTGTCGAACCATTAAAATAGCTCACGATTCCAATTACTACTAAGAATATCAGTAAATAAAAGATGGTATTACGGAAGATACGATTCATTCCTAACCTCCTCTCACGGCATAAACACTATAGTAAATCGTAACATAGAAAAACTTTCCTATACAATTGTGAAGCCTATATTTAATTAATTTGAGTAAACGCTTGGTTTTAATACGCCTACATAAGGAAGATTACGGTACTGCTCTTTATAATCTAATCCATATCCTACTACAAATTCATGTGGAACAGTAAATCCAACATAATCCGCTTTCAGATCAACCTTACGGCCTGTTGGCTTATCTAATAATGTAACAATTTTTACAGACTTCGCTTTACGATATTTGAATAAGTCTACTAAGTAGCTTAGTGTAAGACCACTATCAATAATATCTTCGACGATTAAAATATCGCGACCTTCTACAGAAGTATCAAGATCTTTTAAAATTTTCACTTCGCCTGTTGAAACTGTAGAGTGACCGTAACTAGATACAGCCATAAAATCCATTTCAAGATATGTATCTGTTCTCTTTAATAAATCTGCCATGAATGGCATTGCGCCTTTTAATACACCAATTGCAAGAGGTACTGTGTTTTTATAATCCTCTGCAACAATTGCACCTAGTTCGCGCACCTTTTCTTGTATTTGCTCTTCAGAAATTAATACTTTTTCGATATCTTGATTCATCATTTCATTATCCTCCCGGAAGACTCCTTGCTTTTGTAGTGAATAATCATATATTTATCCTTCTTTGCCATCTCTTTCGAAATTGCAAATGCAGATCGCTTCAACAAGGGTACCCAAATAATGGTCCCACTTGCATCACAAACGACCGGCCATTCTTCTCTTTTTTCTTTCGGTACTTTTGCTTCGATAAAAATAGCTTTTATCTTTTTCGTGCCATTCATACCTTGTATTGACATGCGATCTCCATTTTCCCTAGAACGAATACGAAGTGGATATGATATATCATTATACTTAGCAACAAATACTGTTTCATTCATGTTACTTGGTATATCTTCGCTCACCTCTGTTACAAATTCATCCCCGTTCAATAGCGTAATGGTCCCGGGTACTGATAAATCTTGTAAAAAAGGAGAAACAATTTCTTGTTTAAATCTAAAGCTACACTCCTCGTATGTACGAACAATTTTCAAATCACCTGGAAAATCAAGTGAACCTGAAGGTTGTGTCCGCTTAAAAAACTCAATCACCTTGTCAATATGTATGGAAGAAAGAGAAGATGGAATCTTATATTCATAAAGATAGTTTAATATTAGTTGAATCCCTCTTCTTTGTAAAGGCATAGACATGGATTCAAAGGCAGGAATTGATAAGCTAATTTGTTTATCACTTTTTTTTGTAATTACTTTATTCATTTTCTCAAAAGCTAATTCCTGCAAATAAGCCTCATCCTCTTGCATCTGCACGCTAAATTTTTGGAATTTCTCATGCACTTGTGGATTTTCTTCTTTCAAATGAGGAAGGACATATTTACGTAATCGATTCCTTGTATATACTTCCTTTTTATTACTCGGATCTATACGTGGCATTAAATTTAGCTTATTACAGTAATCAACAATTTCTTCCTTCGTTACCCCAAGTAACGGCCTAATTAAATACCCATTATGAAAAGGACGCTTCACTGCAATTCCTGCATATCCTTTCGGAGTACTCCCTCTTACAAGACGCATTAAAATTGTCTCGACTTGATCATCTCCATGATGTCCAAGAGCAACATATCTTGCATCATATTTCTTCATTATTCTTTCCAAAAATGCATATCTGCATTCTCTAGCAGCAACCTGTGCATTCATTCCGTATTGCTGTTGATATTGTGATACATTAATCCTTATCGTTTCACAAATAATTCCCAGTTCTTCACAAAGGCCCTGCACAAACCGTAAATCCTCATGAGATTCATCACCTCTAAACATATGATCCACATGAGCTACTACAATTTCCAACTGTTTTTCCGCTCTTTTTTCTAATAAATAATATAAAAGCGCTAACGAGTCAGGACCACCAGAAACTCCCACAACAATTGTTGAATCATTTTTTAATACATCATGCTGCTTTACAAAGTCATCTACTTTTTCAACAAATGTATCTTTCAACTTCGTAATCACCTTTCATTAAACAAGAACAGCAACGTTAGTTGCCTTGTCTACAATGGTACAACTTTTACAAACATTGTGCAAAAAAAAGATATACAAAAATTACATTTTTATCTTACATCCTCCGTGTATATTCACAAAATTAATAACATTACCTTTTTCCACAAAAAAACCTAGGTATTCACCTAGGTTTTTAAAATCAAATTATAGATAAACATTCCACTTACATTTTACTGCGCCTGCATTCCTACAATCGGAATCGTAGCCCACTTCGGCATATTTTTCTTCACTTTTGCCACTACAATAGTCATATCATCATTTATATAACCATCACAAGAGCGAATCACTTCTTCCATAATGATATCAGCAATTTCTTGCGGGTCTTCGGTTTGCAATTCTTTAATTTTTCGTTTCATCCACAATTCATGATTCTCCACATGCTGCGCTCCCTCAAAAATCCCATCGCTCATCATAATAAGAATATCGCCCGTTTTTAATTGTTCACCCACCACATCAACTTCAACATCTTCAATGATTCCCATCGGCAAATTACTTGCTTCAATTTTCAAAATATTATTTGCGCGTTTAACAAAACTCGGCGTCGATCCAATCTTTAAAAACCTTGCACTCGCATCCCGCAAATCTACCATAGCTAAATCTAACGTCGTAAACATCTCTTCTGTCGTTCTCAAAGAAAGAATTGAATTGATAGACTTAATTGCTATTTCTTCATCAATGCCCGATTGAAGTATTTTTTGTAATAATTTCACCGTTTCCTTACTTTCCATATGAGCCCTTTGCCCATTCCCCATACCATCACTAATTGCAAGTGCATATTTACCAACACTTAAATCCATCATCGCATAAGAGTCACCCGAAACAAATCCACCGCCTTTTGCAGCTGTAGCCAATCCTGTATCAAGAGAATACGTCTTCGCCGAACCAAATGATATTAAACTATGGCCATTTGGATAAGAAGACTTTTCTTCATGTTTAACGACAATATTTTCTTTAAGGATATCCGAAAGCATCGGTGCAACTAACTTTTCACATTCACCATGTTCATTAGATGCAACTGGAATTAACATTTCAATATCAATACTTCCTCTATCTAAACAATAAATATCAACATGCTCTACTTCGACACCAAAATCACGGAATGCTTGCATAATCTGTTCTTCCTGCACTTGATGATTTTCACGCTCTCGTTGTATCTCCTTAGCAAAATCCTCCATAACCTTTGATACACCTAATAGTTGCTCCGCTACTATTCTACGATTTTCCTTCATTTGTTTTCGTAATTTTTGTCCCTCATAGAAGTGATCTAATTCACCCGCTACTAAATCCGTCACTTTTTTCCCTCTCACACAATGCTTGTCCCACTCACGAACTAATTTACGATTATGTTGCAGGGTTCCTTCTTCCGTTTCATTCATTATTTGTTTCATATAATCGTACGTTTTATCAAAATTCACTACCCAGCATTGATCCTTTTTAAAGCATGTTTGACATGTTTTCGCAGTAATTGTACTCAAAAACAAATCTGCTTCTGTCTCTTTATCTTCTTCCTCTACATACCCATATACAGAAAAGCTATTAGATAAAGCAGCAAATACATTTGCAAATTGGTTGATTTTATTTGCTGTAACATCACGCATCCTTCTTAAATATTGTTGTTGGTCTTGCGAATGCTCTTGTGTACCTGGCATAAATTTAGCAATACGATCCAAAACAAGCTTCGGTGTTAATAAGAAGATAACAATCGCTACACCTGACTCAATTAAAGTTGTTACAATATTTGTCTGTTTGTCCACATATAATGTAATTAAGCTTGTCCCAATTAATAAACCTAAACTAACACCTAAACGCTTCCCTTCTTTTAACAATCCACCAAGCAATCCAGAGAAAGCAAGAAGGCTAAGCTGAGACAAGCTAGACACATTTGCTAAACTTAATATTAGTCCTGTTACAACCCCTACTGTGGATCCTGTGGCAGCACCTGCAATAAATGCAAATACTAGCACTAAATACCTTGTAAAAATATGTTGAATAGAAGCATCATATACAAACCAATCTGTTGTACCCGTTAAAACAGATGCTAGTAATATAATCAAACAAACAATTTCTTCCGTCTCTAATGCCTGTTGTTTTCCTTTCCTTTCCACTAAAAGCGGGACGCTTTGTAAAAATATCATAGTTAATACGAAACTAAGCCCAGCCTCAATGGTACTAACGAGTAAATCGTACATGGTGACAGTTTGTTGCGCAAAATATACAACAACTAAGTGTGCGGTTAATGCGGAGATAAATACTTGAAATGGAACAAGTCCAACAGTTTTACGTGTAAATCGACTAAAGAAGATATTATAAATGAAGAAGGTAAAGATAGATGCAAAGGTAAAAAACAAATTATCTATCGATACCGAAAGAGCTCCTCCCATTAGAGCTAAAAATGCTAGCGGCATCTTATCCCGCTTCATAACATAAACAGCAGCAAAAAATGGCAGTGCAAACGGTAAAATATTTGTTAATATATATGCTCGTCCCAAAAGAAAACCAATAACAACAATAATAAATCCCCATCTAAAGAAAACTTGCTCAAATTTCATTCGCAACTTACTCGTCCACTTTATTCCTCCAAGCTGACTCTCATTCATTGCCAATGCACTTGTATTCATAGTATTCCTTCCTGCTTTAGGCATATTTTTAACACCACCTGCATAGTTTAATTACTGTCATTATAAAAGATGATTGTTGGTTTTTTTGTCAAAACAACAGTTTTCACTTTTATAATCGTTCGACTTTTTATTCGAAATAACTCTACAGATATACACGGTATGTAAGTTATTTTTGAGATTTTAATTAAATATTCAGAAAATATAGGGTGATTTTGTAGAAGTGTTGTATATCTTAATTTATTTAACAAAAAAAGATCATGCAAATTTGCATGATCTTTTTAGATGACCCGTACGGGATTCGAACCCGTGTTACCGCCGTGAAAGGGCGGTGTCTTAACCACTTGACCAACGGGCCGTTAAATTAAATATAGCGGCGGAGGGGATCGAACCCCCGACCTCACGGGTATGAACCGTACGCTCTAGCCAGCTGAGCTACACCGCCATGTCGTCTTATTTAACGGACAATTAGTATCTTACATCAGATACTAATTAAAGTCAACACATCTCAAAAACTTTTTTAAAAATATTTTTAACATATAAAAAAGCACCCTGAGCCATCACTCTGGGTACCTCTCTATATGTTAAAAACTAAACGTCCTTATTATCCGCGACGCGCGCCACGGCCACCACGTTTAGACTCTGTGTTACGCTTTAAAGAAGTTAAACGATCTTCGCTATCTTTTAAGAAGCGTGCCATCTTTTGCTCAAATGTTTCTTTCGGAGCTCGGTCGTTACCGCCACCGCGATTATCTCTGTTGAAAGAGCGATTATTACGTTGTGGACGTCCAGAACGTTGTTGATCACCACCGCGTTGGTATTCACCGCGTGGACGATCTCCTTCTGTTTTTTCACGTTCTTTCGCTTTTTTGATAGATAAACCAATCTTTCCATCTTTTTCAACATTAATAACTTTTACTTCTACTTGGTCGCCCACTTTTAAGTGATCGTTAATATCTTTTACATAGTTATCAGCAACTTCACTAATATGAACAAGACCCGTTAAGCCCTCTGGCAGCTCCACAAAAGCCCCAAAATTTGTAATACCTGTTACTTTACCCTGTAACTTGCTGCCTACCTCGATTGACATAAAAAAAATGCTCCTCCTTAGTGGTTAAAAAGTAAAATTTTACTTTATTATATATAATCCTAAAATATAGTGTCAATAAGACATACTCTACTTAGAAACAGGAAAAATTATCTCCCCTTTACCAGAGAAGAAATAATCCCTTCTAGCAATCTTTAATACGTACTCTTCATCATTTAACTTTTGAACTTCGTCTTTTAGACTTTTTTCTTTATTCGTTAATGAATCCAGTTCTTTTTTCATGTCCTTAACTTTTGCTTCTTTTGCTTTAATGGAACTGTTTTGTTGATAAAACGTTACACTAATACTCGCAATAATTGTAAAAGTAAAGACAAGAAAAACCGCTAAACGGCGATAAAGTCGCTTCCTGTTCTCATCCGTTTGTATTATATGCTCTTTAACAGGATTTGGACTCTGTTTTTCGATTGTTCTTTGTCTCAGTTCCCTCATTTCCGAGGTCCCCCTAACTTCTTTTTTATATGCTCCCATAGTTGGAAGATATGTCCCTTCAATTTTGCTATATATTGCAGGAACCCTATATGTTTCACTATAAAAAGTTTAACACGATTAGGGAGAAGTTTCCATATGAGCGAAGCAATAAATCGAACAGGCCAGAAAAAAACTTTCCATATGAAAAGTAATATCCAAATCACCATTTTCCATAACACATGTCCAATTGAAAGCAGTATACGAAATAAGAATAATATAAATGCAATAAATAGCTGCGCTATAATAATAACAGGTTTTATCATGAGTAGCTGTATAATTCGAACAAAAAAATATGTTGTTTGCATAAAAATATAGATGAGAAAATTTAACAGCTTCATGTATAGTGCCTTCAGTAAGCTTTGATATGCCGCAAAACCACATAATAATGCCAAAAACACATATATACGTAGCTCAGCTTCATTTACGAGAAGCAATACATAAAAGACGGATAATGCTTGGACAATCCAAAATAATATATCATGTATAAATACAAGCCAACGTTTACGTTCTTGGCGCTTTAAAAAACGTTGATATGTATCTAAAGACGCTCCAATCCAAGCACCCATTCCAATCATTGAAAGCATTGTATACAACTGAATTGTTAAGCTCATTTAAACAACTTACTAAAGAAACCTTTAGTTTTTTCCCCTTGATTTTCATCAATATACAGCATCTCATTAACTTTCCCTTTAATCGACACAATACCTTTTTCCACATCTAAATTTTTCATTTGTAAATTTTGACCACGAATTGTTAAAAAACCCATTACGGTCTCTAGTAAAAACTCTTCGCTATCAAAACTCTCTACCTGCTTCACACCGGTAATATCAATTATACGCCTGCCACGCATAATAATGTCATGCTCTACAGAAACATTTTGTTGATTAGAAGACGTAGGTGAGTAACCATTATTCACGTAAATCCCCCCATAGGTTTTTACTAGCTAATAGTAATGTATGAGGGGATAAATGATTTTAGAACAAGCCTTCTTCCGCTTTTACTTTTTCTTCACGAACTAAGCTATACATATTTGCTGCATCTTCTTTTTTAGTTGTTTCTTTTAATTCATTTATTTTCACAGTCACTATTTTTTGACCAAAACGAATTGTTAATTCGTCAGCTACTTTCACATCAGAACTTGCTTTTGCCACTTGACCATTAATAGATATTCTTCCTTGATCAGCTACTTCTTTCGCTAATGTTCTTCTTTTAATTAAACGTGATACTTTTAAAAACTTATCTAGACGCATATCAAATCCCCCTATTAGCGCTCTGTCTGTTTCGCTTCTTCCCATAAAACATCTAACTGTTCTAATGATAAATCTTTCATCTCTTTATTCATTTCAGCTACTTTTGCCTCCATGTATAAAAAACGACCAGTAAATTTCTCATTAGTTGAACGTAACGCCTCTTCTGGATCTATTTTGTAATGACGAGCTATATTAACAAATGCAAATAGTAAATCACCAAACTCACCCAGCATCTTTTTCTCATCCATATTTGTAACCTCTTGTTGGAACTCTTGCCATTCTTCCAAAGCTTTCTCTATCATCGGTTGCACATCAACCCAATCAAATCCAACCTTACCAGCTTTCTTCTGAATTTCATAGGCGCGTAGTAACTGCGGCAAACTTTTGGGAACGCCATTTAAAACAGATTCTTTCACGAATCCTTTTTCTTGTTTTTTAATTTCTTCCCAATTTGCAATCACTTCATCAGCGCTGTTTACATCCGTATTTCCAAACACATGCGGATGGCGACGAACCATTTTCTCAGATAGAGTTCGAATGATATCATCTATAGAGAACCAACCTTCATCTTCTCCGATTTGAGCATGAAGCATAACTTGTAATAATATATCACCTAATTCTTCTACTAAGTGATCATCATCCTCTTCATCGATTGCTTCCAACACTTCATAAGCTTCCTCAATTAAATATTTCTTTAATGATTGATGTGTTTGCTTTTTATCCCACGGACAACCATTTGGACCACGAAGTTCCGCAATAATTTCTCTAAGAACATCAAACTGTTGATACAAGGACGCACGCTCCTGAACTGGCGGCACGTACACACTCGTTAAATTATTCAATTCCGTTTCATGATCTAACATGTACAACGGTACCTTCTTTACTTGTTCAAATGAAGTTCCTGCAGCTGTTACGATATACACTTCATAATCATCTGGTAACATCTCCATTAATGTTAATTTCACATCAGATGCAACGAATGCATCATATACTTGGCAAAAGATTAAATGTTGACGCAGTTCTAATTGCCCTCTTTCAAATGATGTAGCATCAAGTAATTGGAATCCTTCAATCGGATCAATCTTTAGACTTGCAAACATAGGATCAAGGAAACTTTGTCCACCCTCAATTCGCACTTCAACATTTGAAACTTCTCCTTTTTCCAACAGTAGCTGAACTGTTCTTTCTGCTACAAGTGGATGCCCGGGAACAGCATAGATAATTTCTGTACCTTCAGCTTGTTCTAGCAATTTATTCGCAATTGTTTCATATACAATTTCAAACGTATCATGTGCTTCATATACAGCATCAAAAGACGTATATTGTACGCCTTCTTTCTCCAATTCTTCTATAACTGGATGTTCTTTCGTTCTAACAAACAGATGGTCTGCTTCTTTTATTTTTCGATATACACCCATCGTTAGCTGATCTAATTCACCAGCTCCTAAACCTAAAATAGTAATGATTCCACTCACAACCAGTCACCTCTATCCACTCTTCTTCAATGAACCTTCTTTTTTCTCTTGTTTCATAACGGTTCCTAATTCTTTTTTTGTAAATACACGTAATTTCAAAATAAAAAACATATATGTCAATCCGCCAATGGCTACACCTAACAACGCTTCAAGTGTCGCGCTTCCTCTATGTTCCGTATCAATTACTAATCCAGACATCTGTAACACACGTGTGAATATCATTAATACAAATCCCATACAGATACCACTAATTACTATCCCTAACATATTTCGCTTATTGATAAGTGACCCTGATACAGCTCTCGTAAGCAACAAAGTATTTAGTCCAGAGATTATAATTAACGCACATAAAGTCGCAAAGGCTGCACCTTTCACACCAAAATAAGGCATGAATATATAATTTAACGCTAACTTTAAGCAACCTCCAAATACAACAAATAATGCTGGCTTAAACGTTTGCCCCAATCCTTGTAAAATAGAAGCTGTCGTAATTGACAATGAACTAAATAAAATAGATAACGATAAAATAGATAAAACATCTGATCCATCACTGTTTTCAAACAACATAATATTCGTAGGTTGAATAATACAAGTTAGTCCAATAGCTGCTGCAAGTCCAATAACACATGTTATTTTCACTGCTAACTTTACCTTTTCTTGAATAAAGGAAAGATCTCCTCTTTCCTTCGCCGCTGTAATAATCGGAATAAGTGACAACGAGAAAGAAGTCGTCACAACAGTACCTAATTGCATTAGCGGAATACTTCTATCATAAACACCCTTTAATACCTTTGCATTTTCAGCCTGTTCTCCCGCACCAATAAGTAAGCTGTAAAAGGACACTGAATCAGCCATCTGTATAAAAATAAGCACTAAATTACTAACACAAATCGCTAACCCCTGCCAAAAAAGGATTTTAACTATTTTCCTTTTACCCTTAATTCTCGCTGCACTTTTGAAGAATATAGAACGAAAATCTTGACGCATATACAATATAAGTACAATAATTCCAATAAGACCACCCGCAATTGAGCCTAACATAGCCCCTGCACCAACTGTATATAAATCAAATCCGTGAGCAATTAGGAATAGCGATAAAAATACAATAATAGAAACTCGAATTGTTTGTTCTATTACTTGCGAAACAGCCGTTGGCATCATATTATTAAATCCTTGAAAATACCCTCTTGCTACAGACAAAAATGGCATCAATAAGAATGAAAATGAAATAACACGTAGTAACTTATCTAAGTGTATATCGCCCATAGCTACCGCAATTGTTTCGGCCCCAAAAAACAATGTAAAGAAGCCTATAAAACCAATTCCTAATAAGAACCAAAAAGATACACAAATAATTTCTTCTGCTTCTTTTTGTTTTCCCCGCTCTAATCGTTCTGCAACCATTTTCGAAATGATAACAGGAAATCCATAAGTAGCTAAAATTAAACAAAATCCATAAAACGGGTAAATTTGTTGGTAAATATAAAACCCAATATCCCCCGCTATATTTTGATATGGAATACGGTAAAAAGCGCTTAATACTTTTGTAACGAAACTTGCAATCGTTAATATAATAGCCCCACGCCAAAAGGCTTGATACTTCTTCGCTTCCATACAAGAAAACTCCTTTTTCTATTCTCACCTCTCGTATTATATCATAAAGAAAAGAACAAACTCCCTTCCCAACACGGGTAATAATGAGTTCCTACACGTTAAAAATATTCAACGAAAAAAGGTAGCAAAGTGCTACCTTCATTCAATATACATATATCTCCAAATAATTGATTTCTCAAAAAGAAAGATCATAATTAGGAAAGATTGCTACTTCTAAAATCAATATACCCTTACTGTTCCATTTGTTTCGCTAAGAAACTGGCAGCAGTATTAACCGCTTTATGCTCGATCTCGCTTATAATAGCTTCTTTTGAAAAAATAATGACGGCTCCAATCGGATCTCCGTTTGCAACAATTGGTCCAACTGTATAAGAATGAACCTTTTCTGTTACACCATCAATAATGGAAATATCACTTTCATCCGTCATAATAACAGACTTTCGTTCTTCCATCGTTTTTTCAATTAAATCGCCAACACTTTTATTTAAGTATTCTTTTTTCGATACGCCTGATACTGCGATGATAGAATCTCGATCACACACAAGCACATTATGTCCTAAGCTGTCATATAAAGCATCAGCATATTCTTTTGCAAAATCACCTAGCTCACTAATTGGAGAATACTTCTTTAAAATTACCTCTCCATCGCGATCAACAAATATTTCTAGTGGGTCTCCTTCTCGAATACGTAAAGTTCTACGAATTTCCTTCGGGATTACGACCCTGCCTAAATCATCAATTCGACGTACGATTCCAGTTGCTTTCATTCTAATGCTGCCTCACTTTCTACTGATGATCAAAGTGGTGAATTTACCTGTTCATGTAAAAATCACCAACTGTTAGATATAGTATTTTACACATTAGTTCTTCTATGCACGTCGAATTGTATTTTTTTATCTTATTTTAGGCATTTATTACTTCTTTTTTTACATCTGGTAAGCCTTTTAATAAATTTTCAGCAATCGTTAACCACTTCGATGTCTCTAAGCCATTTGTTTTCATAACAATTTTCAATTGTGATCCTTCCATTCCTAAACCAATCATACGTCCAAAACTATTTCCGAGCATGAATAATTTTCCACCATCAATATTTTGACTTGCTTGTTCAGAAAACAGGAATGTTACTTCAAATTTATTCTGCTTAATTAATTCAATTTGTTCTTTCATTGCCAACACTTTAATATTTGCAATTTGTAATAAATAACCAACTTCTTGTGGATAATCGCCAAATCTATCGATCATTTCTTCCTGCAATTCTTCAATATCCTCAATTGCAGAAACACCTCTAAATTGTTTATACATCATAATTTTTTGCTTACTATCTGAAATATAAGCATCTGGTAAGTATGCATCTACCTCTAAGTCAATTTCAACATTAACTATATTTTCAGCCCCATCTGTTCCTCTACGCTGTTCAATTGCATCTTTTAACATTTGAGAATATAGATCAAATCCGACAGAATCAATAAATCCATGCTGTTCTGCCCCTAACAAATTACCTGCTCCACGAATAGATAAATCTCTCATCGCAATTTTGAAACCAGATCCAAGTTCCGTGAACTCTTTAATTGCTTGTAGACGCTTCTCTGCAACCTCTGACAGCACTTTGTCACGTTTATATGCAAAGTATGCATATGCAACACGATTAGAACGTCCAACACGCCCACGAAGCTGATACAATTGTGATAATCCCATACGATCTGCATCAAATACAATTAACGTATTTACATTCGGAATATCTACACCCGTCTCAATAATTGTTGTACTTACAAGAACATCATGCTGTCCTTCTAAAAATGATAGCATAACAGACTCTAATTCGCTTTCGTTCATTTTCCCATGTGCGTACGTTACGCGGGCATCTGGAACTAACATCGAAATTTCATCTGCTTTTCTTTCAATATCCTCTACACGGTTATATAGGAAGTAAACTTGACCACCTCTTGCAAGCTCTCGCTCTATCGCCTCTCGCATTAACGCTGGATTATACTCGACTACATACGTTTGGACTGGGAAACGATTTTCTGGTGGTGTCTCAATAACAGATAAGTCGCGCACACCAAGCATAGACATATGAAGCGTCCGCGGAATCGGAGTTGCCGTTAATGTTAATACGTCAACATTCGCCTTCAATTGTTTAATTTTTTCTTTATGTGTCACACCAAATCTTTGTTCTTCATCAATAATAAGAAGCCCTAAATCTTTATAAGTAACATCTTTAGATAAAATACGATGTGTTCCGATTACAATATCTACTGTTCCATCCTTTAAGCCCTTAATTGTTTCATTTTGTTGTTTCCTCGTACGGAATCTACTTAATAAGCCTATATTGATTGGATAATCTTGAAAACGCTCTCGAATTGTTTCATAGTGTTGCTGCGCAAGAATCGTTGTCGGTACTAAAATTGCAACTTGTTTTTCATCCATAATCGCTTTAAATGCCGCACGAATAGCCACTTCAGTCTTTCCATACCCTACATCACCACAAAGGAGCCTATCCATCGGGCGTCCGCGTTCCATATCTTTTTTAATCTCGTCAATAGAACGTAACTGATCCTCTGTCTCTTGGTATGGGAAAGATGATTCGAACTCTTGTTGTTCTGCCGTATCTGGCGTATATGCATAGCCTTTTGAAGCTTCGCGCTCAGCATATAGTTTAATTAGGTCATCCGCAATGTCTTGTACAGATTTTTCAACTTTCGTTTTAACCTTTTTCCAATCATTCCCACCTAATTTGTAAACTTTCGGATCCTTACCTTCAGATCCTACATATTTTTGAACTTGATCAATTTGTTCAATTGGAACGTATAGCTTATCATTACCTTGATATTTAATATTTAAATAATCTTTATGAACACCATTAATCTCTAATGTCTCAATACCTAAAAATTTACCTATACCATGATTTACATGAACTACATAATCTCCAACTTTTAATTCCGAATAACTTTTAATACGTTCAGCATTCGATAGCTTTTGTTTACGTTGTGATTTTTTAACTTTCTTATGAAAAAGCTCCTTTTCAGTAATGACAACAAGCTTTTGCATCGGCATTTCAAATCCTGCATGTAAATCACCTACAGCAATTTGTAACCTTCCAGGCAATAAAATATCTGTACCTTCTACAATATCTGCCTCAATATCATAATCACTTAAAATATGTTGTAATTTTTTCACACGTTCATCATCTGTTCCGAGTACAACAGTCGTAAAATGCCCTTCATTCCATCTATCAATTTCTGTTTTTAACAAATTCATCTGTCCATGGAAATCTTGCATTGTTTTACATGTTACATTAACAATATTTTGCGGATGTGTGTGTGCGATATGACGCAAGAATAACGTTAAATATACAAAACTTCTTTTTTTATGATGAAGAAACCCCTCGAATGGGTGAGAGAAAGATAAATCTTGAATAATTGTTCCTTCACCAAGAAGTGATATATACCATTCCGCCTCTTCTGTTTCAAGATGTGATGCTGTTTCTTGAATACGGGAAATCTCATCTAAAATTACAACACCATCTTCTGGTAAATAATCTATCAGACTAGCAGGTTCTTTATAGAAAATAGATAAGTATTTAAACATCTGTTCTATACTTTGCCCGTTTTTCAACATCTCAATTTCATGACTTACCGTCTCAAGCACTTTAGTCTTTAGTTTATCATCAGAAAGTTTTTGCATCGTCTTAGTCAAGCCTTCTTCAAGATGCTGAATTCCTGATTTTAATTCTTCCTGTGAAAATAAAAACTCTGTTGCCGGACCAAACCTAACGTTTTCTTTTTTACCTTGAGAACGCTGTTCATCCACATCAAATAATCGAATAGAATCGACTTCTGTATCAAAGAATTCAATACGAAATGGTAGTTCTTCAGTTAAAGGATAAATATCTAATATTCCCCCACGCAAACTGAACTCCCCTGGAGCTTCTACCATCGACTTACGTTCATAGCCAATATGATGTAAAGTATGCAAGAGCGCATCTAAATCAATCTCTTGCCCTAGATTGATTTCAACTTGCTTTTGCTTCCACAATTCTTTTATTGGTAAAAATCTACGCAATCCTGCCACTGGCGCTACAATGATTCCATTCTCTCCCGCAGCCAAGCGATTTAACACTTCTATACGTTGCGCCTTCAATTCTGGACTTGCAACTCCAATTTCCGATGCTATCAGTTCATTCACTGGATATAACCACACATCTTTTTCACCAAGTAACGCCACTAAATCTTCATGTACTTTTTGTGCTTGGTATAAGTTATGTGTCACGATTAATTGTGATTTTTTTGTTTTTTTATATAAAGCCGCCATTAATAATGAACGAGAAGACGTTGCCATCCCTGATATAAGTTGTTCTTTTAACCCATCTTCTAACCCATTAATAACCGATTGTATCTCTTCATTTTTATAAAATTGCTCTAATAAACCTATCATTTTTAAAACTCCTCTCAACATAAAGAGCAAGTCATTCTATTTTATGCAAATATTTTGGAAAAGGAAAACAGAAAAATGCTTTGGACATGCCAAAGCGACAACATTTTATTGCAGAAATTTTTCATACTCATAATACTCAGGATAAGATGCGAGCGTTTCTTGACACGATTCACAAATCGTTTTTATATATATATTTCCATTCTCATGAAAATGAATCATTTCTACTACTTCTTGCTCCGTTAGTTGAAATAAAACGTCGCTATATACTTTTTCTGCGTTAATGGAGCCTACATTACCTCCGCAGTGTCTGCAATAATAATACCCTTCCATACTAGCCTCCTAAAAATTCAATTACTACTAGTATGGGTAAAACAAAAGAGAAATATTCCCAATCTCATTTTTAACTATTGAAAGTATTCATGATTTGAAGAAAAGGCTTATTTAGCCACTCTTCACATGCATCCGCTGCTTTTTCAATAGAATGGTTAACATCCGGAATCTCTTCAGATGTAAAGCGTCCTAATACATAATCGACTACCTTCATTCCATTTTTCGGGCGATCAATTCCCATACGGATACGTTGAAATTCTTGTGTTCCTAAGTGCGAAATCGTTGACTTTACACCATTATGTCCACCAGCACTACCTTTCATGCGAAGACGCAATTTACCTACAGGAATGTCTAAATCGTCGTACATAACAACGAAGTCCTCAACATCAATTTTATAATAATCCATAAGTGGACGAATACTTTCCCCAGATAAATTCATGTATGTTAGCGGCTTTAATAAGATTACCTTTTCTCCATTAACAAACCCTGCACCAAATACACCTTTAAATTTTTGTTCATTCAAAGAAATGTTCCAACGCTTCGCAAGTTCATCAATGGCCATAAATCCAATATTATGCCTTGTTAATTCATATTCTCTACCTGGGTTCCCAAGTCCTACTATCAATTTCATTCTTGTACCACTACTTTCTTTTTTCGATACGAAAAGACGTAACCAATTTTGGTTACGTCTCATTCTATCCAATTAATTGAATAATACACTCACAGATTCTTCTTCGTATACACGAATGATTGCTTCTCCGATTAATGGAGCAACTGAAAGTTCATGTACTTTGTCGATTTTCTTCTCTTCTGGTAATACGATAGAGTTCGTTACAACTAACTCTTTAATGTTTGAATTTTGAATACGCTCAATTGCTGGACCAGATAATACTGGGTGTGTACAGCAAGCATATACTTCAGAAGCACCGTTCTCAACAAGAGCGTTTGCTGCTAATGTAATTGTACCAGCTGTATCAATGATATCATCAATTAAAATCGCTGTTTTGCCTTCAATATTACCGATAATGTTCATTACCTCTGAAACGTTCGGGCGAGGACGACGCTTATCAATAATAGCGATTGGCGCTTTTAGACGATCTGCCATTTTTCTCGCACGAGTTACACCACCATGATCAGGAGACACGATTACGATATCTTTAAGACCTTTTGTTTCAAAGTAATCAGAAAGAATCGGTACACCCATTAAGTGGTCGATTGGGATATCAAAGAACCCTTGAATTTGTGGAGCATGTAAATCTAGAGTGATTACACGAGTTGCACCTGCTGTTTCAAGCAAGTTTGCTACAAGTTTCGATGTAATTGGTTCACGAGAACGCGCTTTACGGTCTTGACGCGCATAACCATAGTAAGGAATAACAATATTAATTGTTTTCGCAGATGCACGTTTTAATGCATCGATCATAATAAGTAATTCCATGATATGTTCGTTTACTGGGAAGCTTGTAGATTGAATAATGAATACATCGCAACCACGGATACTTTCTTCAATGTTAATTTGAACTTCTCCATCACTAAAACGATCAACAGAACATTTTCCTAGTCCTACTCCAATATGCTTTGCAATCTGCTCAGCAAGTTCCTTATTAGAGTTTAAAGAGAATACTTTCAAATTAGAATTTAGATATTGAGTCGACATCTAGATTAACCCTCCACATTATTATGATTTTTTCTTATTCAGCAATTGATCAACATAGTCTTCTTTGTTAACTTGACGTGCACGTGCTACCGATAATGCTTTTGATGGAACATTCTCTGTAATTGTAGAGCCTGCCGCCACATAAGCACCATCTTCAACTGTTACTGGAGCAACAAGGTTTGAATTACATCCAATAAATACCCCATTACCAATCACAGTTTTGAATTTATTCTTACCGTCATAGTTCACCGTAATTGAACCACAACCAAGATTCACGTCTTCTCCAACTTGTGCATCCCCGATATAACTCAAGTGTGAAGCTTTACTTCTATTACCAAAGACAGTTTTTTTGATTTCCACGAAGTTTCCAACGCGTACTTCGTCTCCAATAACTGAATCTGGGCGAATATGTGCAAATGGACCAACCGATACTTCTGTACCAAGCTTACTATCATGTACAGTAGATTGTCGAATTGTCGTACGATCTCCAATTTCACTATCGCGAATTACTGTATGCGGTCCAATTTCACAATCAGAACCAATTACAGTGTTCCCCTCAATAATTGTTCCTGGATGAAGAACTGTATCGCTACCGATAATTGCATCAGCAGAAATATAAGTGTTACTTGGATCAATAATTGTAACACCATTTACCATGTTCTTTCGGTTGATACGTTTTTTCATAATAATTTCCGCTTGCGATAGAGCGACTCTGTCGTTAACACCTAACGTTTCATCGAACTGCTCTGTTTGATAAGCTGATACGATATGACCTTCATTTTTTAAAATCTCAATAACATCTGGAAGGTAATATTCACCTTGCACGTTATCATTTGAAACTTTAGAAAGTGAAGCAAATAAAGCCTTATTATCAAAACAATACGTACCTGTATTGATTTCTTTAATAGCTAATTCTTTCTCATTTGCATCTTTATGCTCAACAATCTTTTCAACATGACCATTCTCATTACGAACAATACGGCCATATCCAGCAGGCTCTTCTATGTATGCTGTTAGCACCGTCGCCATTGCTCCTGCTTCTTTATGTTGCTGAAGTAATGCTTCCATTGTTTCAGCAGTTATTAGAGGCGTATCACCACAAATAACTAAAGTTGTTCCTTCTTCATTTGCAAGTACACTTGCAGCTTGATCTACAGCATGTGCTGTACCAAGTTGTTCTGCTTGTAATGCAAATTCACTTACGTTCCCTAGCTGTTCTTGTACCATTTCAGCACCATGTCCAACAACCGTTACAAGTTTCTGCAATCCTAATTGAGATACTTGATCGACTACGTGTTGTACCATAGGTTTTCCACATACAGGATGCAGCACTTTGTATAGCTTAGACTTCATACGTGTGCCTTTACCTGCAGCTAGAATCACTGCAAATCTGTTTGACATATAGACCCTCCATCGCAACCTATTTATCCATTAAAGATATTATCCTAAATCATCATATATTTCAAGAAACACATTTTAACTATTAAATTTTACCATAATTCTTATAAGATGTTTTACTCTTTAGTATCTTTTTTAAGAAATAAGCTATACTATTTAAAATGATTTTGAAAAAATTAGTAGTTTCTTCTTTTTATGTTAATAAATTATACAGTTTCCAAATATAAAGCCAAAAAAACAAACCCCTGTAAATGCTTACAGGAGTTTGCTACAAAATTATAAGGCTTTTTGTCAAAAGCCCTTTTCATTCGAATTTTACGAAGCACCTGCTTCTTCAAACTCAACCTCTTCTAACTCGCCTAAACGATGATACTCTGTTAAAACCGCATCTTGAATTTTAGAGCGTGTACCAGAATTAATTGGATGTGCAATGTCACGGAACTCTCCATCTGGAGTACGTTTACTTGGCATTGCTACAAATAATCCATTATTACCATCAATTACACGAATATCATGAACAACAAATTCATGGTCTAGAGTAATAGAGGCAATTGCTCTCATGCGGCCTTCTGTGTTTACGCGGCGTAATCTTACGTCAGTCACTTCCATCTTGTGTTCACCACCCTTTTCTAAATAAGCGATATATTTGTATAAATTCCACAAATTTTCTATTTTCCCTTTAATTTTTTAAAAATTTTTAAGATAAAAATTTTTAAAGTAGTTGAATATAGAGATTAGTGGAGGTTATCGCTTACAAAAGGTTACTTAACTAGGGCGATTACTTCAATTTCAACGGAAACATCTTTCGGTAATTTTGCTACTTGCACACAAGATCGAGCTGGTTTATGAGTAGAGAAATAAGAGCTATACACTTCATTCACAGCATTAAAATCATCCATGTCCTTTAAAAATACTGTTGTTTTTACGACTGTATCAAATGAAGCACCTGCTTCCTCTAATACCGCTTGTAAATTTTGAAATACCTGTTCTGTTTGTACTGTTACATCTCCTGTTACAAGCTCCCCATTTGCCATCAATGGAATTTGTCCTGAGCTATAGAACATGTTATTTACAATAATCCCCTGTGAATAAGGTCCAATTGCTTGTGGTGCCTTGCTTGTTTGAACAACTTTCATACTTTTCACCCTTTTATTATTTATTTTACTCTTTAAAAATAGTGTACGAAAGGCAGTTTGTCCATCTATTTTATAATCTATAAATAAAATAAAAAAGATAGAGCTATCTGCTCTATCTTTTATTCCGCCTCTACAAGCCCTTCATCAAATGGTGCAAGAGAATAATTCCCTTTTTCCACTTGAATCGTTTTTTCTTTCACATCAACTTCCGATAGACGAATTAATGATACAAAATTATTAATTAGTCGTTCTTCAATATCTGTGGATTCTACTAATACACCAATACCAACAACATTAGCCTTGAATTCTTCTAGCATACTCATCATACCTTGAATTGTTCCGCCAGCTTTCATGAAGTCATCAATAATTAAAACATTCGACCCTTCTGGAAGACTGCGTTTTGCTAACGTCATCGTTTGAATTCGTTTAGAAGAACCCGACACATAGTTAATACTAACAGTCGGACCTTCTGTTACCTTATTATCTTTCCTTGCAATTACAACTGGTACATCTAAGTAATTTGCCACTGCATAAGCAAGTGGAATCCCCTTCGTTGCCACCGTCATAACTGCATCAATTGGTTGCCTAGCAAAAACAGAAGCAAACAAACGACCTGCGCCATTAATATGGCGAGGATTACTCAATAAATCTGTCATGTATAAGTAACCGCCAGGCAAAATACGATCTGGGTTTTCAAATAAGCCACAAAGCTCATCAATAATTAGATCTGCCTCTTCTTCACTTATATACGGTATATATTTCACTCCTCCTGCTGCTCCTGGTATCGTTTGCAATGTGCCGACCCCTTGTTGTTCAAACGTTTGCTTAATAATAACTAAATCTTCACTAATGGAAGACTTAGCCGATTGATACCTTTCAGCAAAAAAAGTGAGAGATACTAGCTGACGAGGGTTTTGTAGCAAGTAATAAGTCATATCGACTAATCTTGTACTTCTTCTAATTTTCATACTCTCACCTCAAATCACGAATATTCTAAACAAATCATAACGTATTATACGTCTTTATTCAAGCGTTTCTCGCTCTCCTAATAAACGTACCGCATAGACTTGTTCACAAAATCCTTTTAATCCGTTATAAATGCGATGCATTCGTGAATCATGGTGTACAAGTCCAAATACAGTTGGACCACTTCCACTCATTAATACAGCATCCGCTCCAAATCGCTTCATCTGTGATTTAATACGGGCAACTTCAGGATGCATTCCAAATGTTACATCTTCTAAAACGTTACCAACAGTATCACAAATTCCTTTATAATCACCAGAATTTATGACATCAACCATTTTATCTACATTTGGATGTGTAACTCGATTTAACTTTAAATTTCCATACACATCAGCAGTAGATACACCTATATGTGGTTTCGCTAAAATAACCCAACAAGAAGGCGGAGTCTTTATATGCTCAATTTTCTCTCCTCTTCCAGTGGCAATTGCTGTGCCTCCGTATACACAGAACGATACATCTGATCCAATTTCTGCACCAAGCTCTGCTAACTCATCAATTGTAAGCCCTAAATTCCATAATTTATTAAGACCACGTAATGTCGCTGCTGCATCACTACTTCCACCTGCTAATCCAGCTGCTACTGGAATCGTTTTTTCAATAGTAATAGATACACCTTTTTTTACATTAAACTTCTCTTTTAATAATTTCGCTGCCTGATAAGCTAAATTTCGTTGGTCGTCTGGGACATACCGATTATGGGATAAAATTTCAATACGGTCTTCTGCTAATTCCGTTAGTTCTAGACGATCTGCTAAATCAATGGTTGTCATAATCATTTTCACTTCATGATATCCGTCTTGTCTTTTTCCCAGTACATCTAACGACAGATTAATCTTTGCTGGTGCTTTCACTAGTAGCTTCAATCTATTCACCCACTCTATGTACTCAATCTTTTATCGTTTATTTTACCATAAATTTATAGTAAGACGATGACACTTCCCTAATTATAACGAAAAGCATTCAGAATGAAACTACTTATGTAAAATGATGGCACCTTTTAGAGTACAAAAAGCCGAGGAATGTCTCCTCGGCTACCGTAGCACAGAAAGTATCTTACAACTACTGGTTTCGTTTCATTAATTGCTGTTCTGCAATTTCTATAGCACGTTTCACCATGTTACCAGCATCTTTCGCACGAATTCCGCCCCATCCTTCTTTCTGAACAACATCATAAAAGCCAAGCTCTTTTGCTAGCTCTTCTTTAAATTGGTTTGACATGACACCTCTTCGTCTACTCAATGCAGAGTCCCTCCTTATTTTGCTACGGTATAGTTAGTATGCAAAATAATATAGCTTTTCATTTATGGGAATATATGTAATGATATATGGATTATAAAATGACCTCATTATGAGGGTCTCCATAAAATGTTAACTCTACTGTCTCTGTTAAAACATCTGCATAACTATAAGATACACGTTGCAACGCATCTTCTTGTTGATCCAATTGTACAACAAAAACGGAACGGTATGTTTCTGCTAGTACACCTGATTGCTCCACAGTTTTTCTTCTTCCACTATTTGCTTTTAACATAAGTCGCTGTCCAAGATGGTGATCTAATTCGCTTTTAATTTCATCTAAACGTTTTGACATATACTTCGCTACACCTCGCTGTAATTTAGATTGAACACTTAAAGCACGATATATCTATCCTAATTATTAACCGCGATTCACAGCTAATATCATCCTGCGTTTGAATAGATAGAAGAAATACTATATTGTAAAAGTATCATTACGTAGTCTTTACGTTCTTACCTCTTTTTATCCAAATTCATTTAAATCCTTCCATACAAAAAAGCAAGATACATATGTACCCTGCTTACTCTTCGTAATGTTGAAAAGGTAATCCCGTTCGTAAAATCCCTCTCGTTTCAATTCCACCTAGTCCCTTTTCACCAGTAATTGTATTACGTACGACATCCCATACATTGACTCTCTCCATAAATGAAGTAAAACTAATTTTACCAACTACATATACAGGATCTAGTGCATGAATATTAATTCTAGATGGTGAACTAGCGAAATTGGCCCCTGCACGAATTAGTGCCTCAAAATGTGATTGACATGCCCCAGCAAAAATAACAAGTTGATCCAATGATGGATATTTTTTTCGCACTTCACGAACAGCCTGTACAAAATGCCTTGAATGCCTATATGCCGCTAAATCTCCCTTCACTCCTTTTGATTTTGTATATGCATCATGCCCTGTAATAACGAGAATGTCTGGGCGAAAGTGATCTATTAAGTCTACTACTTTTTCATGCATCTCCGTTTCTTTACAATGAATACCTTGAACAGGAACGCCAATTTTATTATATAAATCTAAGCACTTGCGCAAATATAAAGGGTCTCCATCTATATGCAATACACGTCCCGGCATTTGAAAATAATTTACCTCACTTGTGTATCCACCAGTTGAAGTATGTTCATGCCTTTGTTTCATCAGTACATAATCTTGTTGAAACAAACGATACGTGCGCTCCATTGTTTCTTTCTCACGCTTCACCCTTTTTTTATGTTCTCTTTGATCTATACTAATTAAATCTTCAAGTGGCGCATCCGCCACCAGTCTAATTTCCTCTCCAAACAATATAGCTATCTCGCCTTTTATTTCTATAATACGAAAAAGAATATCCCTCTTATGAGAATATCGTTCCACTAATTCTCCAACATGTAAAACCATTCTCCTACCTCCAAACTCATTAGGCCATCTTACCTGTTTTTAAAGTATGAATTTAGAGAGCGAAAGGTGACAAAAGGGACAGTTCAACTTGAACTGTCCCTTTCATATTCTTATGATAATTTATGAAGAACTAATGCATTACTTAATGTTGCAAACTCTTCAATAGATAGCGTTTCGCCTCTTCGCTTTGGATCAATTCCTACTTCTGTTAAAATTCGATCCAATAACTCCTTATCTTTCGGGAAACCATTTAAATTATTTGATAAATTATTCATTAAAGTTTTACGGCGCTGTGCGAAACTTGCTCGTACTACTTCAAAGAAAAACGTTTCATCTGTCACCTCTACAACCGGTTTAGGACGCTTTAGAAGGCGGATAATTGCAGAATCAACGTTTGGCTGTGGTACAAACACTGTACGCGGTACAGTCATAACTGTTTCAACCTCTGTATAGTACTGAATGGCAATCGATAAAGAACCATACTCTTTCGTTCCAGGTTTAGCAGCTAAACGATCTCCAACTTCTTTTTGCATCATAACAACAAATCCGCGAACTGGTAACTTTTCTTCAAGCAATTTAAATAAAATTGGCGTTGTAATATAGTACGGTAAGTTAGCTACTACCATTACATCTTGCCCTTCTTCAAATTGCTCATTAAATACTTCATGTACATCTGCTTTTAGTACGTCTTTATTAATAACTGTAACATTACCATATGGCGCTAACGTCTCATCTAAAATTGGTAATAGTCTTTGATCAATTTCAAAAGCCACTACTTTTTTAGCACGCTTCGCTAATTGCTCTGTTAATGCACCAATACCTGGTCCAATTTCAATTGCACCACTTTCTGAACCAATTTCTGCATGATCGACAATACGATTTAATACATTTGTATCAATTAAAAAGTTTTGTCCTAAACTTTTTTTGAATGAAAATCCATACTTTTCAACAATGTCTTTTGTACGATTTGGCGTTGCGATATCCTTCATTTTTTTTCCTCCTGTATTACTTGCTTATAAGCTTCTGCAAATGATTCCTTTGAAACTTGAAACATCTGTAATCGTTTATGTAACTGTTTTGCATTTGTATAACCAATCTTTAATAGCTTACCCATTCTTTCTCTGCGGCTCTTTGCCATTTCTCCGCCCACTAAGCCTGCATCGACTAAATCACTCCAACTAATTTCACTTGTGTAAGCTTCCATTTCTTCATGTATATTCTCTAGAGCACGGCGAATCGACTCATTAGAAGCATGTTCAATCCCAACACCCTTTTTCCTTTTAGCAAGCGCTTCTTCCTTCGGTAAAAAAGCATGCTTACAGCCAGGAACCTTGTCAGAAATAATTTTTCGAATACGCTCTCCAGGATAATCCGGATCTGTGAAAATAATAACGCCCCTTTTTTGCTGCGCTAATTTAACTTGCTCAATAACATGATCACCGATTGCTGAACCGTTCGTTTCAATTGTATCCGCATCAACAGCACGCTTAATCGCAACTGTATCATCTTTACCTTCTACAACGATAATCTCTTTTATTTTCATGCTTGCCTCCACACTCATTTCGTCTCTACTTAGTAAAACAAAAAAATGACGACTTTTCCATTATTATTTTCCCCATTCTTATATTTTAAAAAATAGAATAGAAAAATCTTTGTTCCCTGTCCTTATTGTAACACTTCATCATTCACATTTATTTTCTTCATTACTTCTACTAGTTTTTCTCAAAATAAAAAAGAACAGGTTTCCCCCGTTCTTTTTATTCAACACCAAATAAAACTTTTGCATTTTTAGTTGTCATTTCTGCTACTTCCTCATAAGAAATTCCTTTTAAATTCGCAATTTCTTCTGCTACGAGTTTTACATAACTCGGTTCATTTCGTTTCCCGCGAAATGGATGCGGCGTTAAATAGGGACAATCCGTCTCTATTAACAATTTCTCTAATGGAATCTCCGTAGCAACTTCTTTCGGTTTCTTAGCGTTTTTAAATGTAACTGGTCCACCTAACGAAATTAAAAAGTTCATATCAACACATCGCTCTGCTACTTCTACGCTACCGCTAAAGCAATGCATAATGCCTCCTACTTCAGCTGCATTCTCTTCTTCTAGAATATCGACAATATCTTGAGTTGCATCGCGGTTATGTATAATAATCGGCAAATTTACTTTTTTCGCTAATGCAATTTGTTTACGAAATACTTCTTTCTGTATTTCTTTTGGAGACTTATCCCAGTGATAATCTAAGCCCATTTCTCCAAGTGCAACGACTTTAGGATGAGAAGCAAGTTCTTCTAACCAAGCTAAATGTTCTTCTGTCATGTCGATTGCATCAACTGGATGCCAGCCAACCGCAGCGTAAATAAAATCATAGGCTTCAGCTAATTCCATCGCCTTTTTTATCGTTACTTCATCAAAACCAACAACAACTGTATAAGTAACTCCCGCTTCTTTCATTCGGGCAATAACCTCTTGCAAATCTTCTTCGAATTGCTCTGCATTCAAATGTGAATGTGTATCAAACAACATAATACATAACTCCTTTTATATCGAAATCAAGTTTATTCTACAAAAATAAGTTCTTTAATAACTTAACGATAACAATACTACAATCTTAATGCAAAAATAGAGAGTGTAAAAAGAAAAAAGACGCTTCACACATGTTACACGTGAAACATCTCTTTTCTTGTCTTAATTACTTGATTTTTGTACCATTTGGTAGATTTTGGTCAATTGATGCTAATGACAATACGCCATTCTCTTCACCCGCTAAAATCATACCTTGCGATAATTCACCGCGTAATTTTACAGGTTTTAAGTTTGTTACACAAATAACCTTTTTACCTTTTAAGTCTTCCGGCGAATAGAATTTTGCAATTCCAGAAACAACTTGACGCTTTTCTGTGCCTAAGTCTAGTTGAATTTTTAACAACTTGTCTGCTTTTTTCACAGGTTCAGCAGATAGTACTTCAGCTACGCGTAATTCTACTTTAAAGAAATCATCAATTGTAATTTCTTCTGCCTTCGGTTCTTCTTCTTTTTTCTCTTCTACTTTAGGAGCAGAGCTTTTCATTTGTTCTTTAATGTACTCTACTTCCACTTCCATTTCTAAACGAGGGAAAATTGGGTTTCCTTTTTCTACTTTTGTTCCAGCTGGAATGCAGCCAATTGTAGATAGACTTTCCCAAGATTTATGAGCTTCATCAGTAAGGCCAAGCTGAGCAAACATCTTGCTTGGTGCTACTGTTAAGAATGGCATAAGCATAATACCTGTTTGACGAAGTACTTCTGCTAAATGAGCCATTACAGAAGCTAACTTTTCACGATCATTCTCATCTTTTGCTAATACCCATGGTTGTGTTTCATCAATATATTTATTCGTACGACTAACTAGTTGCCAAATAGATCCTAACGCTACAGAGAACTCCATATTCTCCATTGCTTCTTCTACTTTTTTCAAAGTATCTTGTGCAAACGCTACTAACGTTTCATCAAATTCCGTCACATTTTCTTTAAATGCAGGGATTTCTCCGTTAAAATACTTATCAATCATAGCTACTGTACGATTTAATAAATTACCTAAGTCATTTGCTAAGTCGAAATTAATACGCTCCACAAATCCTTCTGGTGTGAATACACCATCAGATCCAAATGGAACTTCACGAAGTAGGTAATAACGTAATGCATCTAATCCGTAACGATCGATTAATGTAACTGGATCTACTACGTTTCCTTTTGACTTACTCATCTTTCCATCCTTCATTAAAATCCAGCCATGAGCAAAGACTTTCTTCGGAAGAGGTAAATCTAATGCCATTAAAATTATCGGCCAATAAATTGTATGGAAACGAACAATTTCTTTCCCAACTAAATGCACATCTGCAGGCCAGAATTTTTTATATTTCTCTTCATTTGCTGTTCCATAACCTAACGCCGTAATATAGTTAGATAATGCGTCAACCCATACGTAAATAACATGTTTTGGGTTACCAGGAACACGAACTCCCCAGTCAAATGAAGTACGAGAAACCGCTAAATCTTCTAATCCTGGTTTAATAAAATTATTAATCATTTCATTTTTACGAGACTCCGGCTGAATGAAATGTGGATTATCTTCATAGAACTTTAATAGTCTGTCGACATATTTACCCATTCTAAAGAAATAAGATTCTTCACGAACAAGTTCTACATCATGACCACTATCTGGGCTTTTTCCTCCAACTACTTTGTCGCCTTCCATAATTGGATCTACTAATTGATGCTCTGTATAGAACGTCTCATCTTGTACAGAATACCAACCTTCATATTCATCAAGATAAATGTCACCTTGATCTACTAATTGCTTAAAGATTTTTTCGACAACATCTTTATGACGATCTTCAGTTGTACGAATAAAATCATCATAAGAAATATCCATCTTCTCCCAAAGCTCTTTAATTCCTGCAACAATGTTATCAACATATGCCTGTGGCGTAATATTTAACTCTTCTGCTTTCTTTTGGATCTTCTGTCCATGCTCATCAGTTCCTGTTAAATAATGCACATTATAACCTTGCATACGCTTATATCGTGCCATCGCATCTCCTGCTACTGTCGTATAAGCATGTCCAATGTGTAATTTTCCACTTGGATAATAAATTGGGGTAGTAATATAAAAGGACTTATTTTCCTCTGTCATTGTTTTGGACCTCCCGAATAACCTCATATGTATTTATAAACAGTATATCAAAAACTCATATATAAAGTGAAACTTTAATCAGTAGGGTTTTTGTTCCTCCCCACTAATTATTAGCCCACATTAATTGGGCTTTTACGAGCAGCCCAAATCTAACTTATCTTCTTTACGCCAACCTAATTTTAAATTTAGGTCTTAATGCTCGATATCTTTATCATCTATTGCTCATATTTCACAAAAATATACAACCTCCACTTTTAATTTATTATTTTTTCAGAAAATAATGTAAATAATTGTGGAATTTTCTCTCAATCTATTATATATAAGAAATAAGAAATCTATAAATCTTTTTAAAAAATATAGAATTTAAGAATTGACGGAAATGTAAATGATTGGTATCATATGTCCATAGGGTATTTTGTCGAAAAATGACGAATCTAAAAATAGACTCGAAACTTATAAACTATTTATTTAGGAGGAAAAAAATTATGAAATCTACTGGTATTGTTCGTAAAGTTGATGAATTAGGTCGTGTAGTAATTCCAATCGAATTACGCCGTACTTTAGGTATTGCAGAAAAGGACGCTCTTGAAATCTATGTTGATGACGAAAAAATCATCTTAAAGAAATATAAACCAAACATGACTTGCCAAGTAACTGGTGAAGTATCTGACGGTAACCTTTCTTTAGCTGAAGGTAAAATCATCTTAAGCAAAGAAGGCGCTGAGCAAATCTTAAACGAACTTCAAGATTATATCGAAACAGCAAAATAAGCTTCTCAATTATGAGAAGCTTATTTTTTATCGACATGATAGATTTGATATACATCTCTTTTCGACAAATCTCGATCTTTAGCGACTGTTTTAATCGCTTCTTTTGAATTCATACTTTTTTCATTTATATAATATTCAATATGATCATATACCGAAAGAGATTCCCACCATTGTTCTTCTGGAGCAGGTTCTTCTGTTGAACCAGCTACTAAAATACAAAACTCACCACGTACTTCATTTTGCTTCGTCCACTCAATTGCTTCTTCGATTGTCCCTCGAATAAATTCCTCAAATTTTTTAGTTAACTCTCGACATAATACAATCTCTCTATTTCCCAACACTTCCTGCATCGAAATTAAAGTATCGTCTAAACGATGAGGCGCTTCATAAAACATCATTGTAGTTTGTACATAACGAAGCTTTTCTAACTCCATCTTTCGTTCCTTTTTGTTTCTCTGCAAGAAACCATAGAAATAAAACTGCTTTGTTTCAAGACCGGATGCAATTAATGCTGTAAGGGCTGCATTTGCTCCAGGAAGCGGAATTACATGATATTGCTCAGCTACTGCCTCAACGACAATATCGTAACCTGGATCAGAAATACACGGCATACCAGCGTCGCTAACAAGTGCTACATTCTTTCCATCCTCTAATTTCTCTAATAGTTTCTTCCCACTTACTTCTTTATTGTGCTCATGATAACTCGTAACAGGTGTTTCAATTTCAAAATAATTACAAAGTTTTTTCGTTTGTCTCGTATCTTCAGCAGCAATTAAATCAACTTCTTTTAAAATTCGGATTGCACGAAATGTCATATCTTCTAGATTTCCAATAGGAGTTGGTACTAAATATAAAACTCCCTTTTCATTTTGTTGAAAGCTTTTTTGTTGCCACATAGCGTTCTCCTTTTTGCATATATGCCTCTTTTTGTTTTCTCGTTAATTGCTTAAAGTAATACTCCGCTTGCATAGCTGTACGCTTATCATCGTGGGTCTCTACATATTTTAAAACAACAGGAAGCCTGACGCGTGTATACTTAGCCCCTTTGCCGCTATTATGAGTCTGAATTCTCTTTTCTATATGGTTTGTATATCCAGCATAATAACTTCCATCAGAGCACTCTACCACATAAAAAAAGTGCTTATTCTTCTCCATATAAAATCGAACGTAGCTCCTTTGTATATTCGTTATTGTTCTCATATACAACGAGAGGCGGTAAAATTTTCAAATCTGCATTTCCATCCTTAATTCCTTCAATTAACAATGTATTTGCTTCTTTTCCAACCTTAGGATAAACAAATTGCACGCGCTTTGGTTCAATTTTATATTTACGCATTAATGTGACAATGTCTAGTAATCGCCCTGGACGATGTACAAACGCTACTTTCCCACCTTGTTTTACTAACTGACTACTTACAGATACAACATCTTCTAATGTACACATAATTTCATGACGAGCTATCGCTAAATGTTCATTCATATTTTTCTCTGAAGTTTGAGGTGTTTGAAAATATGGTGGATTACATGTAACAACATCATATTGATGACGCCCAAGTTTCTCTGGCATATCTTTCAAATCTCCATGTATGAGGTGAATTCTTTCCTCCAACCCATTGTATTGAACACTTCTTACTCCCATATCATATAAGCGTTCTTGAATTTCCACCCCAGTAATATTTCCTTTTGTTCTTGTACTTAATAGAAGGGGAACAACCGCGTTACCTGTACACAAATCAAGTAAATTCCCCTTTTGAATTGGTACCCATGCAAAATCTGCAAGTAAAACGGCATCTAAAGAAAAATTAAATACTGATGGGCTTTGTATAATCTTCATGTCTTGTGCTAATAAGTAATCTAAACGTTCATCTTCATATAAATTCATATACTGCTCCTTTTCTTACCCTTAACCTACCCTATTTCATGTATAAAAAATTACCTTTCCAATTATAATTGGAAAGGTAATTTCACTTTTTATTTAAGAATGACAGACAGAATAAACAATCTCCCTCTTTACGTACACTTCCATAATGTAGATTGCAAATATGAAAACCTTCTTGATACAGTCTCGCTAAATTGTCATAGCCTTCACCAATATCTGTTTTCGGCTTCACTTCTTTACGTTTTTGAGTTTTTTGTTTTTCTTTATTCTGCACTTCTTCAAAACGGTGTCGCAAATTGTTATTTTCCATTTTTATATGCTGGTTTTCTTCCAACAACTCTGCAAGATGCTGTTTTAACTCTCCCAACTGTTTATATAAATGTCCAATTTGCTCTTCCATACTAGAAACCGATTCAAAAATATCTTTTTTCTCCACAAGCACCCACCTCATTAATCTGTGGTTTGACTCGAAACGACCCCTTTATTCACTAACTCATCTAACGTATATTCTACTATCCGTTCCTTGTCTACTAGTTCCACTTGAATTAATCTTTCTAAAATATTTAATCCGATAACACGGCCAGTACCATGCGGGGTTTGTATACGTTGATCTAAATCAGGAAGTTGTTCCTTTGCTGCCTCATATTCATCATTCTCATATTTTAAGCAACACATTAAGCGACCACATAAACCAGAGATTTTTGCAGGATTTAATGATAAATTTTGATCCTTTGCCATTTTAATGGATACAGGTTCAAAATCCCCTAAAAAAGTAGAACAACAAAGCATACGACCACATGGACCAATACCACCTAGCATCTTCGCTTCATCACGAACACCAATTTGTCTTAGTTCAATTCTTGTTCTAAAAATTGCGGCTAAGTCCTTCACTAGTTCGCGGAAATCGATCCGACCATCCGCAGTAAAATAGAAAATAATCTTATTACGATCGAATGTATACTCTACATCTACAAGTTTCATATCAAGATTATGCTCTACTACCTTTTGTTGACAGACTTGATATGCTTCTTTGGCAGCATGTTTGTTCTCTTCAACAATGGTACGATCATTTTCATTTGCAATACGAATAACCTTTTTTAGCGGTAATACAACGTCGTTTTCATCAACTTGTTTTTTGGTAATAACTACTTTTCCGTATTCAATACCTCTTACCGTTTCTACAATGACAAACTCATTTTCAGAGATATCGAACTGGTTTGGATCAAAGTAATATACCTTTCCGGCCTTCTTAAAGCGAACACCTACTACATCATACAAAACGGTCATCCCTCCTGCAACCGCAACACTAACTGTTCGAACACAAGCTGCGCATTTACATTAGCGTTGATTCTATTTTTTGCCTCTAATATATTAAAGAGAGCTGATACAATGCGCTTCTGAGCATAGGAAAACGATTCAAACATCTCTTTCTGATCATGAAAAACAAGACGATCTTCTTCTCCAAGTTGAACATATAATAAATCCTTATAAATAAGGAGTAACATATCTAAACCTTGCTGTAATTGTTCTTTCTCTCCAAAGTGTTTTCCCCATTTTTCTTGTACAAAAAAAATAGAGGTTTTATCTTTTTCGAGCGCTTCACATAATTTTATCACTAAAGCTCGTGCTTGTGCAAACCATTCATCACTACATAAAGTTAAAGCTTCATCAAAACTATTTGTAAGTTGAGCAGCAAGTGTCGATAAAGATGCTGTAATCCCTTCATCCTGTAATCTTCTAATTAAAGATTCCGTAGGTAACGGTCTAAACGTAACAACTTGGCAACGAGATAAAATCGTATTTAAAATTTGATGACTTTGTTCAGTAAGTAAAATAGCAGTTGTATCACTACTTGGTTCTTCTAAAAATTTCAAAAGTGTATTTGCCGCATTTGCTGTCATACGATCTGCGTGCTCAATAATATATAATTTTTTATTTGCCTCTAATCCTGTTTTTGAAAACTCTTCTTGTAAATCATGAATTTGCTGCTTTTTAATAGATAATCCGTCTGGTTTTACAATATGTAAGTTAGGGTGGTTACCTGAATCAATTCGCTTACAGTTTGTACATACATGGCAGGGCTCTACCCCATTCCGCTCAGAACAGAGGAAACTCTTTGCCATTTGAATTGCTGTCGCAAACTTTCCTGTCCCTTTCCCTCCCTCTAACAAGTAAGCGTGGGATATACGCTCTTTTGCAATGCTATTCATCAACATTTTTACACCGATGGGTTGTATAGCAGAAAGCTGCTCCCACGTCTTCGTCATAATGCATACCTCACTTATTTCATTCTTTCCTTCTATTATAACAATTTATCTTCTATAATCTGAACAACTTCTTCTATAAGTTTTTCCATCGGCTGATCAGCATTTACCAATACAATACGATCCGAGAAACGTTCTACAACTTGTAAATACCCTTCGCGCACACGTTTATGGAAAGAGATATCTTCCATATCTAGTCGATTTACTTCACGTCCTGCATCTTTTTCAATCCGAGCCAAACCAACCTCAGGCTCAATGTCTAGATAAATTGTTAAACTAGGCATACAGTCCTCTGTTGCGAAACGATTTATTTCAAATACCTTATCCATACCCAATCCTCTTGCATAGCCTTGGTATGCTAAAGAGCTATCTATAAAACGATCACATAACACGAGGTAGTTCTCATTAAGTGCTGGCATAACTTTTTCTACTAAATGTTGTCTGCGCGCAGCAGCATAAAGAAGCGCTTCTGTACGTGCTTCCATCATCGTATATTCTTGTTTATGTAAAATCGTCCTAATGTCCTCAGAAATTGCAATACCGCCTGGTTCTCTTGTCGCCATTACCTTTTGTGCTTTTTTTTCAAAATATGGCAATAAGCTTTTAATTAACGTTGTTTTACCTGAACCTTCTGGGCCCTCAATTGTTACAAATAATCCCTTCATCCTAAAACCTACTTTCTATATCATACACTTTCATATATTTCGTATTACCTTGAAAACGAGCTCCTGCTCTCTCTAAATACATAATTTGCTCTTTATGCTCTGAAGTAATTCTCTCTCCATACATAATCAATGGAATTCCAGGTGGATACGGAATCACCATTTCCGCCGCTATCATTCCAACAGCCTCTTTTATAGATACTATCTTTGTTTCATATCCGTCTAGTTGTTTATACGTATACGGTAAAAGAGAGAATTCACCTTTATAAGTATAACGAATAGATTCCCTCTTGTCTTTCACCTCATAATGTTGCAATGCTACTCGGATCATCTCTATAACCTTCATATATCCCTCATTTACTTGTAAGGGTAAAATAAATAGGACATTGTACGGATCAGCCATCTCTGTATATATACCGACCTTTTCAAATACAGACTGTAATTCGTACCCTGATAACTGACAACGAGTTTGTACGGTGACCTTTAACTCATCTTGCAACGGATATTCTAAAATGGCGATTTGGGGAATAGAACGTAATTGTTCCTTAAATCTTCGTAAAAACTCAACAATTTCACTGTGACCTTCTTCTTTTATACGCGCCATTGTAAAGCGTGCTATATCCAAGGAAGCCATAATTGGATACGATGGACTACTAGATTGTAGCATACTTAAATAAGTAGTAACCTTCTCTTCGTCTACTAAGTGACTATTTATATGTAAATAGGAACCCATTGTCATTGCGGGTAATGTTTTATGTGCAGAATGAACTACAATATCTGCACCATATGTTAATGCTGACTTCGGGAATGGTTCTCCCAAGCACAGATGTGCCCCATGTGCCTCATCTACCAAAACAGGGATTTTATGTGCATGTGCAAAAGCGATGCTTGCCTCTAGATCCATACCCATACCATAATAATTAGGATGCGTTAAAATGAGTGCTTTCGCATTTGGATACTTTTCAATTGCTTTCTTAATAATTTCGTTACGAACTCCCACCGGTACGTTATAAGCTTCATCAATCCATGGATCTAAAAAAATGGGATTTGCTCCCGCAAGTTTTAAAGCATTAATAATTGATTTATGGCAATTTCTTTGTACAAGAACAATATCATGTTCCCCGCAACAAGACAAAATCATTGCTAAGTTCCCGACTGTTGAACCATTAATTAAAAAATAGCTCCTCTTTGTATTATAAACTTCAGCCAATAATTGTTGTGCCTCATCTATACATTCAAACGGACTATGCAAATCATCTAGTCCTGCTAACTCAGTTACATCAATAGATAGAATATCTTTAAACTCTCTTATTGCCTCCTGAGGGAAGTTTAAACCATTCTTATGACCTGGAACATGAAAGGATAACGGCCCTCTTTCTTTAAACTCTATTAACGCCTCATATAAAGGCATACGATTTTGATTCATCTACATCTCTTCCTTATTATTCATTCTCTATCTATTATACAGAACAAAAAAAATAATAGGCATATGCCTATTTAAAAATATGATACTTCTAATTTTCGAAGCTGCTTTAAATAATGTATATATTTCGGATCATCTGTCTCTGTATTCACCATATCCTTTTCACATTCATAGCATATTAAATTATTATAAACATATATACCTTCTTTTCTTTTTGTCTCACAAACAATACAAACTTCACTTTGTAATTTCATAGCCTTCCCTCCCTATTTTAGTGAACCTATTTTATACTTCTAATCCTTAACAATTTACAGAAAAATATACACCCATCTCTTATATAATATGATTAACTCTTGGGCAACGTGTTTGTATCACCCTTACTTCTTTCCCGTTCTTTTTAACAATACAAAAAAACACAAGTCAAATGACTTGTGTTTTTAGTTGCTTGGCGACGTCCTACTCTCACAGGGACAAGGTCCCAACTACCATCGGCGCTAGAGAGCTTAACTTCCGTGTTCGGTATGGGAACGGGTGTGACCTCTCTGCCATCATCACCAAACTATGAAGGCATATTCCTTCAAAACTAGATAACATTTGCTACATATTATATGGTTAAGTCCTCGATCTATTAGTATTCGTCAGCTCCACATGTCACCATGCTTCCACCTCGAACCTATCAACCTGATCATCTTTCAGGGATCTTACTAGCTTACGCTATGGGAAATCTCATCTTGAGGGGGGCTTCATGCTTAGATGCTTTCAGCACTTATCCCTTCCGCACATAGCTACCCAGCTATGCCCTTGGCAGAACAACTGGTACACCAGCGGTGCGTCCATCCCGGTCCTCTCGTACTAAGGACAGCTCCTCTCAAATTTCCTACGCCCACGACGGATAGGGACCGAACTGTCTCACGACGTTCTGAACCCAGCTCGCGTACCGCTTTAATGGGCGAACAGCCCAACCCTTGGGACCGACTACAGCCCCAGGATGCGATGAGCCGACATCGAGGTGCCAAACCTCCCCGTCGATGTGGACTCTTGGGGGAGATAAGCCTGTTATCCCCGGGGTAGCTTTTATCCGTTGAGCGATGGCCCTTCCATGCGGAACCACCGGATCACTAAGCCCGACTTTCGTCCCTGCTCGACTTGTAGGTCTCGCAGTCAAGCTCCCTTATGCCTTTGCACTCTACGAATGATTTCCAACCATTCTGAGGGAACCTTTGGGCGCCTCCGTTACACTTTAGGAGGCGACCGCCCCAGTCAAACTGCCCACCTGACACTGTCTCCCGGGTCGATAAGACCCGTAGGTTAGAATTTCAATACAGTCAGGGCGGTATCCCACCAGCGCCTCCACCGAAGCTAGCGCTCCGGTTTCAATGGCTCCCGCCTATCCTGTACAAACTGTACCAAAATTCAATATCAGGCTACAGTAAAGCTCCACGGGGTCTTTCCGTCCTGTCGCGGGTAACCTGCATCTTCACAGGTACTATAATTTCACCGAGTCTCTGGTTGAGACAGTGCCCAAATCGTTACACCTTTCGTGCGGGTCGGAACTTACCCGACAAGGAATTTCGCTACCTTAGGACCGTTATAGTTACGGCC
>NZ_CP031068.1:12500-27500 GCF_008274905.1 Bacillus sp. JAS24-2 | reverse complement strand
AATCGCACCACGTAACACATGATATACACCTTGATACTCTTTCATTTTTTCCATCGCGATTACATCTTTCGGTTCTTGTACGACACAAACAACTGATTGATCTCGATGTGAATCATTACAAATATAACAAGGATCACGATCAGTAATATGTCCGCATACAGAACAGTACGCTAAATCTCGCTTCGCATTTACAAGTGCTTTCGCGAAACCTAACACATCATCTTCTTTCATATCTAATACGAAAAATGCCAATCGAACCGCTGTTTTCGGTCCGATACCTGGCAACTTCATAAAACTATCGATTAGTTTTGATATTGGTTCTGGATAATGCATGTATCAATATCCTCCTAGAACATTCCACCTGGTAAGTTTAAGCCTTTTGTAAATTTACCCATTGTAGAGTTTGAAAGCTCATCAGCCTTTTTAAGTGCATCATTTGTTGCAGCTAATACTAAGTCTTGTAGCATTTCGATATCTTCTGGATCTACAACTTCTTCTTTAATCTTCACTTCAAGAATTTGCTTGTGACCATTTGCGATAACTGTAATCATTCCGCCGCCAGCTGTACCTTCAACTGTTTTTTCACCAAGCTCTTCTTGTGCTTTCGCCATGTCCTTTTGCATCTTTTGCATTTGTTTCATCATGTTATTCATATTTCCCATTCCGCCACGCATCATAATTAATTCCTCCTAATTATTATTACTCTTTTATTTCAATGAGTTCTTGCCCTACTAATTTCACTGCCTCTTCTATAAGAGGATCTTCCTTTTTCTCTGGGCTTTCTTCAGACTCTCCACCTTCACGTTGTAAAAAGTCTTCACGGATTTTACCCCATTCACTTTTTGGAATGGCAATCATATTTAACCTTTTACTTAGCAATTCAAATAAAGCTTGTTCTACTGTATCCATAGCTTCTCGATTTTCGCTCGCCATCTTACAGTGAATCTCATATTGAAATGCTAAAACGTAAGTGTCATCTGAAGCTGCCACTGGTTCGCTATTTTCTAGTAAAACAGCAAACGCTACTTTGTTATATGATTTGAGTCTTCCTAACAACTCACCCCATACAGCTTTTAATTGTTCTAAATCTTGACGCTTCGCTTGTTTTAATACTTCATTTACACGTCCGACAGGAATCTTCATACTTCCTGTTCTTACCGGCTTTGGTGTTGCACGTGTCTCTCTTACTTCCTGTTGTATACCAGCTGGCACACCGTTCTTTTTAACTTGCTCTAACTCTTTCTCCAGTTGCTGCATCCTGTTCATAATTGCTTGCAAACGATCTGTACCATTTGCTTGCACCATAAACTGTTGACACAATTGCACCATAACAACTTCTAAGAAAATACGCGGATGATTTGTCCACTTCATTTCCTGTTGTCCCTTACTAAGGGTATGAATAATCTCATAGATCACTTCCGGTTGCATTTCTTCACTCAACTTACGGAATTGATCATCTACAATTACTCGTTCCAACATATGTTCTAGTTGCGGTGAAGTTTGATATAAAAGCATATCACGATAATAGTAAATGAAATCCTCCATAAAACGAACTGGATCCTTCCCTTTACTCATCATTTCATCTATGATTTGCAATGCTCTTGATACATCATTTTCACGTATGCATTCTACTAAATTGCCTAAGTATTGCTGAGAAACAGATCCTGTTACGGCCAATACATCTTCTGTCGTAACGGTCTCATCACTATAAGATATAGCCTGATCAATAAGACTAAGTGCGTCACGCATACCACCTTCAGCAGCACGCGCAACAATTTGTAATGCCTCATCTTCCACTTGCGTACCTTCATTTGTCACGACCGTTGATAATCTCTCAACAATATCATTCACTGATATTTTTCGGAATTCAAAACGCTGACAACGTGAAATAATTGTAGGCGGGATCTTATGAGGTTCTGTTGTCGCCAAAATAAAGATAACATGTCCTGGCGGCTCTTCTAAGGTTTTTAAAAGCGCATTGAATGCACCCATAGAAAGCATGTGAACTTCATCAATAATGTATACTTTATATTCTACAGCACTTGGAGCATATTTTACTTTATCTCTAATATCTCGAATTTCATCTACACCGTTATTTGAAGCCGCATCAATTTCTAATACATCTGAAATGGATCCTTGTGTAATTCCTAAACAAGAAGGACATTCATTACAAGGTTCAGCTACCGGAGCATGTTCACAGTTAATTGCTTTTGCAAATACTTTTGCAATTGTCGTTTTTCCTGTTCCCCTCGGGCCAGAAAATAAATAAGCATGTGAAACTTTCTCTTGAAGAAGGGCATTTTGCAACGTTTTTGTCACGTGCTTTTGACCGACTACATCTTCGAACTTTTGCGGTCTCCATGTTCGGTATAACGCTTGGTATGACACGAAAATACGGCCTCCCTCAAAGGTTATTATCTCATTTATTATAACCCATTCTGTTTATAGATTCCAAAAGTTATTTTCTATACAAAAAACTCACCTTTGTATTAAGGTGAGTTTTGTATACATATATAACTGCCGTGCACCCTCCGTCGATTACGTACCATAAGCGTTACTCAAGCAGTTAGCTCGGTTCAGGCACTCCTGCGGCACACGAGAAGACCCGCTTATTGCTGCTTCCTTCCGGACCTGACAAGGTTCACGGGGTCCCGTTGCGCAGGACCCAAACGTCAACACCACTTACTTAAGGCAGACCTTACAGCAACATAACCTCGAGAGGGGATTCGGCCTCGCTAGAGCGGATTGCGAGTATAGGGCACCGCTACCTCCCCGCTTAGCACGGCAAAGTTAAAACCAATATTCGGTTGCCTTCATTAAAGGCATTATCAGTATAACTTGTTTCTTTATAAAATGCAAATACGTTAGTTCCCAGTATTCTTCTCTAATTTTTTTATTGCTTTTCTTTTTTTACGAAGCTCTCTAAAAAAGCTTGTTAACAACGTACCGCATTCTTCCTCTAGTACACCAGATACTACTTCACATTGATGATTGAAGCGTTCATCCGTTAAAAGATTCATCAATGTCCCTGCACATCCGCCCTTCGGATCACTTGCACCATATACAACTCGCTTCACTCGTGATAAAACAATTCCACCTGCACACATTGGACAAGGTTCTAATGTTACATACAATGTTGCATCTTCTAAACGCCATGTCCCTAATTTTTTACACGCCTCATCTATCGCTAGCAACTCAGCATGAGCTATTGATCTCTGCTCAGTTTCCCTTAAATTATGGGCAACACTAATTACCTCACCATCTAACACTATAACTGCTCCAATTGGTACTTCCTGTATTTCCTCTGCCTTTTTAGCTTCTTCTATCGCTAATTGCATAAAATAAATATCTTGATCTTGTTCCATAACATAGTCCTTTCACTACAAATAAAGTACACTTATTTCCATTTACTACACAGGGGATAACTTTTACAAATTCAATCCACCCTAAAAGAAAAAAGAGAGGGGATTACATATGAAAAATACCGCCTTGCTCATTATCGATATGATTAATGACTTTCAATTTTCCCACGGACCCATTCTAGCTAAAAAATGTGAAATTATAACAAACCCTATTTTACAATTAAAGAAAAAAATGAAATCCTTCGGCTGTCCTATAATTTACGTTAATGACCATTATCAACTGTGGAGATCTGATATCGACCAACTTATTACTCATTGTACAAATGAATATAGCGAAAACATAATCCATAAGATTGCTCCAAGTTCTGATGATTACATTTTTATTAAACCACATTATTCCGCTTTTTATGAAACACCTTTAAATTCATTACTAGGTTATTTAAAAATAGAAAATCTAATATTAACAGGGGTTGCCGGAAATATATGTATCCTATTTACAGCTAATGATGCTCATATGAGAAATTATACATTGTATGTACCAGAGGATTGTATCGCCTCTAACAACGACCAAGATAATATACATGCTTTAAAAATAATGGAAACTACATTGAAAGCAACTATAACATCATCAACCAAAATAAAATTTAATTAATACATATATCTATTTTCTAACTTTTTATATCAAATTAACCCGCTCGCTTCCCTCTTGTGCTACAATAATTCTGTTTTGTGTTTTTAGTAGTCACGGTAAATCACTGATTGAAAGGAGGAAACAGCGTGACCGGAGTACCATTTATCACGGTTGAAGGACCAATTGGTGTTGGAAAAACTTCACTTGCGAAGGAAATTTCAACTCACATGCAACTCCACTTACTAAAAGAGATTGTTGATGAAAATCCCTTTTTAGGAAAGTTCTATGAAGACATCGACGAATGGAGTTTTCAAACAGAGATGTTCTTTCTTTGTAATAGATACAAACAATTAGAAGACATTAACATAAAGTATTTGAATCAAAGGAAACCAGTAGTAGCGGATTACCATATCTTTAAAAATTTAATTTTTGCATCCCGCACATTAAAAGACTCCCAATATGACAAATACATGCAAATTTATCGTATCCTTACACAAGATATGCCTGTGCCAAATGTCATTGTTTATTTAACAGCTAGCCTAGAAACATTGCAAAAACGAATCGCCATGCGCGGAAGAGAATTTGAAAAAAACATGGATCCAAATTACTTACTACAGCTCACAAAAGATTATGAAACAGCAATGGATGCTTTTAAAAAAGATCATCCGGAAATACCAGTATTGAAATTTAATGGAGACGATATGGATTTTGTAAAAAATCCTGATGATTTAAACGTCATCCTATCTGCCCTTCAAAATACTCTCTTAAAGGAGTCGAAATAATAATGAATTTAAGGCAAAAATATGATATACCCAATGACGCAGTAATCACTATCGCCGGAACGGTAGGTGTGGGTAAATCAACTATGACAACTGCATTAGCTAATGCTTTAGGTTATCGCACATCATTTGAAAAAGTAGATTCCAATCCATATTTGGACAAGTTCTATGCGGACTTCACTCGTTGGAGCTTCCACCTACAAGTGTACTTTTTAGCAGAACGATTTAAGGAACAAAAAAGAATTTTTGAATATGGTGGCGGTTTTGTTCAAGATCGTTCCATTTACGAAGACACTGGAATTTTCGCAAAGATGCATCATGAAAAAGGAACAATGACGGAAACTGATTATGAAACATACAAAGGTTTATTTGACGCTATGGTCATGACTCCTTACTTCCCTCATCCAGACTTATTAATTTACTTAGAAGGTTCTTTCGATGATATTGTCGATCGTATTCAAGAACGCGGGCGCCCAATGGAACAGCAAACACCAATTGAGTACTGGAAAGAAATGCATGGACGTTATGAAAACTGGATTAACAACTTTAATTCATGCCCTGTATTACGCTTAAATATTAATGAGTACGATATTTTAAAAGATGGTGATTCAATCGAACCAATCATTAAAAAAATTGGCCATTTTTTAAAACAAACACGTAAACTTGTAAAATAAAAAACCCGTGCATATGCACGGGTTTTCCTATTAAATTACTTCTTCTTTGTTGGAGCAATAATTTCACTCTCAGGTTTTCCTGCGTTAATGCGCTGACGAACAGTACTTGTACTAATATCGTATGCTTCAGCAATCTCTTTAACAGTCATTTCTTTCCCGTTAATTACTGCCGTTAATACTTTACCTGTACGTTTTGGAGCCGCCGCTTTCTTTACAGCTGCTTTTTTAACTTGTTTTGGCGCCTCTACTTTACTCGTAGCTTGTTTTACATCACAAGTACAACCACAAAGTTTACGGAATGTATCATCACTAATAATGCGTGATACGTTTGCACCACTGTTTAAAATTCTATTGTTCTTACAGACAGGACATTGTACATAATATAAAGTTTTTCCATCTAAAGGAAACGTTTGTATAATAAGATCCATGTTGACTCCTTTCATATCTATGAAGATAATCATCGGAATATGAGTGTGTAATAAGGACAAAATTACCTTACACCATACTTTATGATTGGTTTTAAAATAAAAACTCGTTACGTGTTGGTAACGAGTTCTCCAATCTCCACTTATATGCGCTGTTGTCAATTATATCTGGAGGAGGTAGAGGGATTCGAACCCCCGCGCGACTCTCGCCGCCTGTCGGTTTTCAAGACCGATCCCTTCAGCCAGACTTGGGTATACCTCCATATTGACATCAAATATAATATCAAAAGAAAAACAGTTAGTCAACCCTACTAAAATAAATTATGAGGAAAGGAAAATTTTACTTTTCCCTTCCTACATTACAGTACTGACAACGCTCATAATTACCAATCACTCATACCGATGAATGTTTAAATTTACTTAATAACTGTTTTTCCTCCCATATAAGGGCGAAGAACTTCTGGAATTATAATTGTACCATCTTCTTGTTGGTAGTTCTCTAAAATAGCTGCAACCGTACGTCCGATTGCAAGACCAGATCCATTTAATGTATGAACATGTTCTGGTTTTCCATTTGGCTCACGGCGGAAACGGATATTTGCACGTCTCGCTTGGAAAGCTTCAAAATTACTACAAGAAGAAATTTCACGATATGTGCCATAGCTTGGAATCCATACTTCAATATCGTATTTCTTCGCTGCTGTAAATCCTAAATCGCCTGTGCACATGCTCATAACGCGATATGGCAACTCTAATAATTGTAACACGCGTTCTGCATCATTTGTTAATTTTTCTAATTCTTCATAAGAATCTTCTGGTTTTACGAACTTCACAAGCTCTACTTTATTGAACTGATGCTGGCGAATTAAACCACGTGTATCACGACCAGCTGAACCTGCTTCAGAACGGAAGCAAGAGCTAAATGCAGCATATCTTATAGGCAATTGCTCTTTATTTAAAATCTCATCACGATGCATATTCGTTACAGGTACTTCAGCTGTTGGAATTAAGAAGTAATCTTCACTTTCAATACGGAATGCATCTTCTTCAAACTTTGGAAGTTGTCCTGTTCCCGTCATACTTGCACGGTTTACCATATATGGAGGTAATACTTCTTCATATCCATGCTCATCAGTATGAAGATCAAGCATAAAGCTAATTAAAGCACGCTCTAATCTTGCACCAGCACCTTTGTAAAATACGAAGCGGCTTCCTGTTACTTTCCCAGCGCGTTCAAAATCTAAAATTCCTAAATCAGTAGCAAGATCCCAATGTGGTTTTGGCTCAAAAGTAAATTCTTTCACTTCTCCCCAAGTACGTGCTACTACATTATCATCCTCTGTTTCACCAACTGGAGCAGATTCATGAGGGATATTTGGAATAGATAACATTAATCTTTCTAAGTCTTCTTCAACTGTACGAAGTTCGTTATCAAGATCCTTTACTTTTTCTCCAACCTCACGCATTTCTAAAATTAGAGCCTCTGCATCTTTCTTTTCGCGCTTTAATACAGAAATTTGTTGAGATACTTCGTTACGTTTACTTTTTAATTCTTCTGTCTGAACAAGTAGTTCTCTTCTTCTCGTATCAAGTTCTTCAAAACGGCCGAAATCAGTTAAATCTTCGCCTCTATGCTGTAATTTCGCTTTTACTTCTTCAAAGTTTGTACGTAAAAATTTAATATCAAGCATTATATACTCCTCCTTTTATTTTATAAAACACAAAAAACTCCCGTCCCTATATAAAGGGACGGGAGTTAACCCGCGTTGCCACCCTAGTTGAAAGCATTACCGCTTTCCTCTCAAGTAGAAATAACGGCTCTTCACCGGGAATGCTTACTAATCCAAAAGATATTCCACATTCCATTCCAGGATGGATTCACAAACTGTTTCTATCGATTTCCACCAACCATCGACTCTCTATAAGAAACGACATTTGTTACTATTTCCTATCAACACGCTTATTTTATAAAATTGTTACCATCAATTTACTATAATCTTATACAAGTTGCAAGTTACTTATACAACTTTTTTCATTTTCGCTTCTTTTACCATTTCAACAAAGTATGCTGTCACACGATGATCATCTGTTAATTCCGGATGGAATGAAGCAGCTAAAAACTGATCTTGTCTTACCGCTACCATTCGGTCACCATGCTTAGAAAGCACTTCAACATTATCAGCTACTTCTACAACATACGGCGCACGGATAAATACACCAATGAAGTCTTCACCCACGCCTTCAATTGAAAGCGCAGCTTCAAAACTATCCTTTTGGCGTCCGAACGCATTGCGCTCAACTGTAATATCCATAGCACCAATATGTGCTTCTTCATAGCCAATAAGTGTTTTCGCAAGAAGAATCATCCCTGCACATGTACCAAACATTGGTTTACCAGACTTTGCAAATGTACGAAGTGGTTCCATGAAAGCATACTTATCAATAAGACGGCGCATTGTTGTACTTTCACCGCCTGGTAAAATAAGACCATCAATCTCTTCAAGTTGCTCTATACGCTTTACAACAACAGCTTCTGCACCACTTGCTTCAACTGATTTTACATGCTCACGAACTGCACCTTGAAGACCTAGTACACCGATTTTCACCATTTTAAAGTTCTCCTTTAATTACCATCCACGCTCTTGCATGCGTTGTTCTGGTAATAACGTTGAAATTTCGACACCCTTCATTGCATTACCTAATCCTTTAGAAAGGCTTGCAATTAGTTCGTAATCTTCATAATGAGTCGTTGCTTCAACGATTGCACGTGCAAATTTCTCTGGGTTTTCTGATTTGAAGATACCAGATCCAACAAATACCCCATCAGCACCAAGTTGCATCATTAATGCTGCATCTGCTGGTGTTGCTACACCACCTGCCGCAAAGTTTACAACTGGTAAGCGACCAAGACGTTTAATTTCAAGTAATACTTCGTAAGGAGCGCCAGTATTTTTTGCATATGTCATTAACTCATCTTCACGTAGACTCGCAACTTGACGGATTTCTGCATTGACTTGGCGCATATGACGCACTGCCTCTACAATGTTTCCTGTTCCTGGTTCACCTTTTGTACGAAGCATAGATGCACCTTCTGCAATACGACGTGCAGCTTCTCCGATATCACGGCAACCACATACAAATGGAACTGTGTAATCACGTTTATTTAAATGGTATACTTCATCAGCAGGAGTTAATACTTCACTCTCATCGATATAGTCTACCCCTAATGATTCTAATACACGTGCTTCTACAAGGTGACCGATACGGCATTTTGCCATAACCGGAATTGACACCGCACCCATAACTTCTTCAACAATTGTTGGGTCTGCCATACGAGAAACGCCACCTGCTGCACGAATATCTGCTGGTACACGCTCTAATGCCATAACGGCAACTGCGCCTGCCTCTTCTGCAATTTTTGCTTGTTCAGCGTTAACTACGTCCATAATAACGCCGCCTTTTTGCATTTCTGCCATTCCACGTTTTACACGTTCTGTCCCTGTTACATTTGTCATGTACAAAAACCCCCCTAGGTGAATTGCTTTCCCCCGTTAAAGGCGAAAATTAAGAATACTCTTACATTCTACCACTAACTATCAGATGCTTGTCTACTACTTTTTCATAAAGTCGGTATGAAAAATAGGAATAAAAAAAAGCTCCTATCATGAGGAGCTTTTAAAACCAACCTTTTACTGTATCAACAGCACTATTCCACATGCCACTAAAGAATGAACCAATTCCGCGCATAGCACGAGTAAACCAGTTTGCTTCTTCTACTTCAGATGTTGTTACAAGATCCACTTGCAGTGACTTACCAGTTAAAAATCCAGGGTCGTTTGTATCTTTTGGCGTAATTACCATTTGACCAAGCGCAGCTCCCTTTTTAATAGGTGCTTCTTGTCCCTTGCTTGATTCTTTTAATTCCGTTTTATAAACATCTTTACTTCCTTTTGGCACTGGAAGTGAAATAGCTTGTTTCGTTTGAACTGCTACATCTTTATCTTTCGCATTTTCTACTCGTACTGTTTCTTGTCCTTTTACTGAAGAACCTTTTTTATACATTTGTTTTACTTCAAAGTTAGCAAATCCATAATCATATAGCTTCTTTGTTTCATCAAAACGTGCTGTATGAGAACTTGTTTTAATAACTACAGAAATAAAACGCATTCCGTTTCTTTCAACCGTACCAGTGAAGCAATCTCCTGCCTCTGGAGTTGAGCCTGTTTTTAGGCCATCTACGCCATCATATTCTTTAACTAAGCCCTTTAACATCCAGTTCCAGTTCGACATTGCAAACTTCTCTTTTTCTGGACGGAATTCTTTTTTAGGGATTTTTGCTGTATCTAACACTTTTGGATAATCTTTAATTAAATGTTGTGCTAAAGTTGCAACATCCTTTGCAGACATTTTATTTTCTTCATCCGCTGTTGTTCCTTCAGGATGCATTCCCTTTAAATCTTTATTCGTTAAACCTGTAGAATTGACAAATTTATAATTTTTCAACCCTAGTTCTTTCGATTTATCATTCATCATTTTTACGAAGTCTACTTCTTTACCTGCAATTGCTTCTGCTAATGCAATTGTTGCACCATTTGCAGAAAAGATTGCCATTGCTTCGTATAACTCTTTTACTGTATAAGAGCCACCATTTTCTAATGCAACATTTGATAATGAAGCATCTTGTGAAACCTTATATGCATATTCAGAAACCTTAATTTTCTGGTCCCACTTAAGTTTTCCTTTATCCACTGCTTCGTGAACTAAATATTCACTCATCATCTTTGTCATACTAGCAATGGATAATAATTCATCTGCATTCTTTTGATATAAAATTTTCCCAGAATTCGCTTCTACTAAAATTGCCGCACCTGCTTCAATGTTTAAAGCGGCTCCTGTTTCAGCTGATGCATTGCTATATGGCATAAAAATGCTACAAGCTAGTGTAAGCACTGTTACCAAAGCAATGAATCTTTTGCAAAACATACCTTTCACTTTTGCTACCCCCAATATCTATGTACTCACATAACCGTTATTCTAACATAATCAAAAAAAAATAGACAGAGATATCAAATCTCTGTCTATTTGTATATAAGACATTATAATGAGTAGTTTGGAGCCTCTTTTGTAATTTGTACGTGATGAGGATGACTTTCACGTAAGCCAGCACCTGACATACGAATGAATTGTGCGTTTTCGCGTAAGAATTCTAAATCCTGTGCTCCGCAATATCCCATACCTGCACGTAAGCCACCAACTAATTGGTGAACTGTATCTGCTAAAGGTCCTTTATATGGTACTCGTCCTTCAATACCTTCTGGGACAAGTTTTTTATTGCCTTCTTGGAAGTAACGATCTTTACTTCCTTTTTCCATCGCACCGACAGAACCCATACCACGATACACTTTAAATTGACGACCTTGGTAAATTTCAGTTTCTCCAGGGCTTTCTGCAACACCTGCAAACATGCTACCTAGCATAACAACATGTGCTCCTGCCGCTAAGGCTTTCACCATATCACCAGAGTACTTAATACCGCCATCAGCAATAACTGGAATGCCGTGTTTACGAGCTTCTGTTGCACAATCATAAACCGCAGTTAATTGTGGTACACCAACACCGGCTACAACGCGTGTTGTACAAATAGAACCTGGTCCAATACCAACTTTAACTACGTTTGCACCAGCTTCAATTAGTGCTTTCGTTGCTTCAGCAGTAGCAACATTTCCAGCGATAATATTTAGTGATGGATATTTAGCACGAACTTCTTTTACCTTATCAATAACACCTTTAGAATGCCCATGTGCTGTATCAAGTACAATTGCATCTACACTAGCTTTTACCAATGCATCGATGCGAAGCATAGCATCCGCTGTTACACCAACTGCTGCTCCAACTAATAAGCGTCCTTGCTTATCTTTAGCAGAGTTTGGGAATTCAATTACTTTTTCAATATCTTTTATTGTAATAAGCCCTTGTAATACACCGTTATTATCAACAAGAGGGAGTTTTTCAATTTTATACTTTTGTAGGATCTTTTCCGCTTCTTCCAGTGTAGTACCAACTGGAGCTGTAATTAATTGTTCTTTTGTCATTACGTCAGAAATTTTGATTGAGTAGTCTTGGATGAAGCGCATATCACGGTTTGTAATAATACCAACTAATTTTCGCTCATCTAAATTATTTACAACTGGTACACCTGAGATACGATATTTTCCCATAAGATGTTCTGCATCATATACTTGATGTTCTGGAGTTAAGAAGAAAGGATCTGAAATAACGCCGCTTTCAGAGCGCTTTACTTTATCAACTTGCTCTGCTTGTTGCTCAATAGACATATTCTTATGAATAATTCCTAAACCACCCTGGCGAGCCATTGCAATAGCCATGTCAGCTTCTGTTACTGTATCCATTCCTGCACTAATTAACGGGATATTTAGCTGTAAGCTTTCAGATAAAACTGTTTTAACACTTACTTCTCTTGGTAATATATCTGACCTAGCTGGTACAAGTAATACATCATCAAAAGTCAAACCTTCTTTAACAAATTTAGATTCCCACATAATTGTTCCCCCTATGATACCAGAAATTATTATTAGTAGCTTATCAATTGGTTAAAATACTGTCAAGGACGTATATATATGTTAGAATTTTTAGACAATAAAAGGAGCGTAATATATGCATCAAACATCTTGTACTTGGCAGCAGTTAAGTTTCTTTTTTTCATCTCAAAACGTACAACGTTATCTTGCCCGTTGTTACGAAAAATCCTCTATTCAGGATGCCGAAAAAAAAAGTTTTGAAAATTGTTATCCCTTTATTTATTACTTAGAACACGGGAAAAATTATTATGAATTATATAAGACAGCTCCATTTTCCATTCAACCAATGTTGTTATTTTATGGAATTAGTCAACTTTTTAAAGCATGCCTACTAACTATTGACCCTAACTATCCTGAATCCACTACTGTTTTAGCTCATGGCGTTACAACTCGCAAACGAAAAAAACAAGGGTATCAATTTTTAGAAGATGAGGTGAAGGTACAAAAAAACGGATTATTTACTCATGTTGCAGAACAACTGTTTCACATGAAACACTTAGAAGCAGAAAAATTTAACATGTTAGAACTAATGGGAAATATTCCAGAATTACAAAATTTATTTCGTTATAGTCAGAAAGGATCAACTTTATATAAAATCGATTCAACAATTAAAAATGAGCTCTCCTTTTCAGTCAACCTACTAGATCGATTACATATGACTAAAGAGAGATTTTCTCGTTACATTGAAACATCTTGTAAGCATTTATCAATACAGCACGTACCTGAGAAGACTAATGAATCGAATTTACTTTTTACGGCGCCCGTTCAATCATGGAATCCTATGTACAGTACTCCTTTATACTATGAACATCTTACTAATACTTATTATTTGCCACTTACGACTGATCCTAGAAATCCTAAGCCAATATTACCTGAACTCCTCATTCATTATTTATTGCTCTATAATTTAAGCATGATTTCTAGGTATGAAACAGATTGGTGGTATGACTTACTTGGCAGTTATGGTTCTGAAGATTATCCATTTATTTATCAATTTCTAAGTATTTCTGCTCAAAAAATCCCTTACTATATTTCAAATTTTTTATTAATGGAACCAAATCTATTTCATGGGAAATAAAAAAACACAAGTCAAATGACTTGTGTTTTTAGTTGCTTGGCGACGTCCTACTCTCACAGGGACAAGGTCCCAACTACCATCGGCGCTAGAGAGCTTAACTTCCGTGTTCGGTATGGGAACGGGTGTGACCTCTCTGCCATCATCACCAAACTATGAAGGCATATTCCTTCAAAACTAGATAACATTTGCTACATATTATATGGTTAAGTCCTCGATCTATTAGTATTCGTCAGCTCCACATGTCACCATGCTTCCACCTCGAACCTATCAACCTGATCATCTTTCAGGGATCTTACTAGCTTACGCTATGGGAAATCTCATCTTGAGGGGGGCTTCATGCTTAGATGCTTTCAGCACTTATCCCTTCCGCACATAGCTACCCAGCTATGCCCTTGGCAGAACAACTGGTACACCAGCGGTGCGTCCATCCCGGTCCTCTCGTACTAAGGACAGCTCCTCTCAAATTTCCTACGCCCACGACGGATAGGGACCGAACTGTCTCACGACGTTCTGAACCCAGCTCGCGTACCGCTTTAATGGGCGAACAGCCCAACCCTTGGGACCGACTACAGCCCCAGGATGCGATGAGCCGACATCGAGGTGCCAAACCTCCCCGTCGATGTGGACTCTTGGGGGAGATAAGCCTGTTATCCCCGGGGTAGCTTTTATCCGTTGAGCGATGGCCCTTCCATGCGGAACCACCGGATCACTAAGCCCGACTTTCGTCCCTGCTCGACTTGTAGGTCTCGCAGTCAAGCTCCCTTATGCCTTTGCACTCTACGAATGATTTCCAACCATTCTGAGGGAACCTTTGGGCGCCTCCGTTACACTTTAGGAGGCGACCGCCCCAGTCAAACTGCCCACCTGACACTGTCTCCCGGGTCGATAAGACCCGTAGGTTAGAATTTCAATACAGTCAGGGCGGTATCCCACCAGCGCCTCCACCGAAGCTAGCGCTCCGGTTTCAATGGCTCCCGCCTATCCTGTACAAACTGTACCAAAATTCAATATCAGGCTACAGTAAAGCTCCACGGGGTCTTTCCGTCCTGTCGCGGGTAACCTGCATCTTCACAGGTACTATAATTTCACCGAGTCTCTGGTTGAGACAGTGCCCAAATCGTTACACCTTTCGTGCGGGTCGGAACTTACCCGACAAGGAATTTCGCTACCTTAGGACCGTTATAGTTACGGCCGCCGTTTACTGGGGCTTCAGTTCAGAGCTTCGCTTACGCTAACCCCTCTCCTTAACCTTCCAGCACCGGGCAGGTGTCACCCCCTATACTTCGCCTTACGGCTTCGCAGAGAGCTGTGTTTTTGCTAAACAGTCGCTTGGGCCTATTCACTGCGGCTTTCCGTTAAGAAAGCACCCCTTCTCCCGAAGTTACGGGGTCATTTTGCCGAGTTCCTTAACCAGAGTTCTCTCGCACACCTTAGGATTCTCTCCTCGCCTAC
>NZ_CP031068.1:0-7500 GCF_008274905.1 Bacillus sp. JAS24-2 | reverse complement strand
TCCAGTTAAGCGTTGCAGACGCATATCTAAAATTGCTTGCGCTTGTTTCTCACTTAAACCAAAACGTTCCATTAAGCCTTGCTTGGCAATATCCGCCGTTTTTGAACTACGAATTAACGTAATAACTTCATCAAGATGATCTAAAGCAATTCGTAATCCTTCTAAAATATGAGCACGTGCTTCTGCTTTTTCTAATTCATAAGCAGTACGTCTACGAATTACTACCTTCTGATGCTCTAAATAATGATATAGATTTTGTTTTAAATTTAGTACTTGTGGCTCCCCATTTACAAGAGACAACATATTAATACCGAAACTTGTTTGAAGCGCTGTATGTTTATATAGATTGTTTAATAGTACGTTTGCATTAGCATCACGACGTACTTCCATGACAATACGCATACCATTACGATCTGATTCATCACGTAAATCTGTAATACCTTCAATTTTCTTATCGCGAACTAATTCTGCGATTTTTTCAATTAATCGTGCCTTATTAACTTGATAAGGTAGTTCAGTTACGATAATAGATTGTTTACCGTTTGACTTCTCTTCAATTTCAACCTTAGCACGAAGCATAATGGAACCGCGACCTGTTTCATAAGCTCTTCGAATTCCACTTCTTCCTAAAATTAAACCTGCCGTCGGAAAGTCTGGACCAGGAATATATTCCATTAATTCCGCGATAGTAATATCAGGATTATGACTTAATGCCAGCACACCATCAATTACTTCGCCAAGCTGATGCGGCGGTATATTTGTTGCCATACCAACAGCAATACCTGTTGTACCGTTTACTAATAAATTAGGGAAACGCGCTGGTAGTACTATCGGTTCTCTTTCGGAACCATCATAGTTATCTTGATAATCAATTGTATTTTTTGAAATATCACGTATTAATTCCATAGAAATCTTAGACATTCTTGCCTCTGTATAACGCATTGCAGCTGCTGAATCTCCATCTACAGAACCGAAGTTACCATGCCCATCTACAAGCATATAACGTTGACTAAAATCTTGCGCCATACGTACCATTGTTTCATAAACGGCTGAATCACCATGAGGGTGATACTTACCGATTACTTCACCGACAATACGTGCTGATTTCTTATACGCTTTATCAGCTGTAATTCCTAAATCATTCATCGCATATAAAACCCTACGATGCACAGGTTTTAATCCATCACGAACATCTGGTAATGCACGAGATACGATAACACTCATTGCGTAATCTAAAAATGAGGTACGCATTTCATGACTAATATTAATTTCTCGAATTCGTGCTTGTTGTTGATTGTCTGACATCAACGAGCACCTCCTCTTACATTTCCGTTACACATACATTGATTTATATGTAGAAGACAGGAATACTTAGATTCCTGTCATTACTCATTTAAATATCAAGGTTCTTCACGTATTTTGCATTCTCTTGGATAAAGTTACGACGTGGCTCTACTTTATCCCCCATTAAAATTTCAAATGTTTCGTCTGCTTCAATTGCATCTTGAAGGGAAACTTGAAGTAATGAACGTACTTCTGGATCCATTGTCGTCTCCCATAGCTGAGTTGGATTCATTTCCCCTAGACCTTTATAACGCTGAATCCCTGGCTTAGGTTGGGCCGGTAATTCTGCTAAGATTTTTTCAAGTTCCTTATCGTTGTAAGCATATTGAATTTTTTTACCTTGTTGTATTTTAAACAACGGCGGCTGTGCAATATAGATATAACCACACTCAATTATTTGACGCATATAACGATAGAAGAACGTTAATAATAGGGTACGAATATGTGCACCATCAACATCGGCATCGGTCATAATAATAACCTTATGATAGCGTGCTTTTTCAATATCGAAGTCTCCACCAATATTTGTACCAATCGCCGTAATAATTGTACGAACTTCATCATTTGATAAAATCTTATCTAAGCGTGCCTTTTCCACATTAATAATTTTACCCTTCAGCGGTAAAATTGCTTGGAAATGACGATCGCGTCCTTGTTTTGCAGATCCACCCGCAGAGTCACCCTCTACGATGTAAATTTCACTAATTGCTGGATCTTTCGAAGAGCAATCAGCTAATTTACCAGGTAAACTTGAAACTTCTAACGCACTCTTTCGACGTGTCAATTCACGCGCTTTTTTCGCAGCTACACGTGCACGTGCAGCCATCGTACCTTTTTCTACAATTTTTCGCGCTACATTAGGATTTTCTAGTAAGAACTTTTCAAACGCCTCTGAGAATACAGACTCTGTAATTGTTCTCGCTTCACTATTCCCAAGTTTTGTCTTCGTTTGTCCTTCAAATTGTGGATTTGGATGCTTGATTGATACAATTGCTGTTAAACCTTCACGAACATCCTCACCAGTTAAATTACTGTCCGCATCTTTTAAAATGCTATTTTTACGACCATAGTCGTTGATTACACGAGTTAAAGCTGTTTTAAAACCTACCTCATGTGTACCACCTTCATACGTATGGATGTTATTCGTAAATGAGTAAATATTATTTGTGTATCCCTCGTTATATTGAAGAGAAACCTCAACCTGAATACCATCTTTTGAACCTTCTACGTACACAGGCTCTTCATGAATCGGTTGTTTTGAGCGATTTAAATGCTCAACGTATGATTTAATTCCACCTTCGTAATGGAATTCTTTCTTTTGCTTATGTTCACGTTTATCTTCAATTGTTAATTTAATATTACGATTTAAAAACGCTAATTCACGCATACGAGTTGCTAGCGTATCAAAATCGTATACTGTTGTTTCTTGGAAAATTTCCGGATCTGGTTTAAATCGAGTTATTGTTCCTGTTTGATCTGTGTCACCAATGACTTTTAAATCCGCAACCGGAATACCTCTTTCGTATTTTTGGTAATGGATTTTACCTTCACGATGTACAAATACTTCTAATTCTGTTGATAGAGCATTTACAACCGATGCCCCAACACCATGTAAACCACCAGAAACTTTATAACCGCCACCGCCAAATTTACCACCGGCGTGGAGAACAGTCATAATAACTTCTACAGCTGGACGTCCCATTTTTTCTTGTATACCAACCGGAATACCACGCCCATTATCCGTTACACGAATACTATTATCTTCTTCGATACTAACATTAATTTCATCACAATAACCTGCAAGTGCTTCATCAATACTATTATCTACGATTTCCCACACAAGATGGTGAAGCCCTTTTCCACTTGTAGATCCAATATACATACCAGGGCGTTTCCGAACTGCCTCTAGTCCTTCAAGCACCTGTATCTGACTTTCATCATATGCATTTTCTTGCATTTGCTTTTGTTCCATTGACACAAAGATCACCTACTTTTCCATTTAAACAGGGGTTATTCCCTATCTATTTCACAATCTACAGTGCCGTTCGTTACCTGAATTGTTTTCGCTTCTTTTAATGTTTCGTGTTCAATTCCGTCGACACTCGTCGTTGTAACAAATGTTTGCACTTTTCCTTGAATTGTATTTAAAAGATGTGATTGACGATAATCATCTAATTCTGATAAAACATCATCCAACAAAAGGATTGGATATTCTTTAACCTCTGAATAAATCAATTCAATTTCAGCTAATTTTAGGGATAGTGCGGTCGTTCGTTGTTGTCCTTGCGAACCAAAGACTTGAACATTTTTACTATTAACGAAGAATTGTAAATCGTCACGATGAGGACCAATTAAAGTCGTACCACGGAAAATTTCACGTTGTTTCACAGATTGAAAACTTTCATAGTATACTTCTTTTATTTTCGACAAATCCATTGATTCTGATACATCTACACTTGGTTTATAGACAATTTCTAACTCTTCTAATCCACGGCTTATACCTCGATGAATTGGAGCTGCCCATTCCTGTAGCAAATGCAAAAATTCAAAACGTTTTTGCAGTATTTTCGCACCATGCTCAATTAGTTGAAGTGTAAATACATCCAACATCGTTTCCTCATTCTTACTATTCCCTTGCATTTTTTTCAACAAGTGATTTCGTTGCGTGAGCACCTTTTGATATTGACTTAATTCATACAAATATACAGGAGCTATTTGTCCTAATTCCATATCTAAAAAGCGTCTTCTTACTTGAGGGCTTCCTTTTACAAGATTTAAATCTTCTGGGGCAAACATGACAACGTTCATCACGCCAATATATTGACTTAACTTTTGTTGTTCAAGTTGATTTAATTTTGCCTTTTTACCTTTTTTCGAAATATTTAATTCCAAAGACAAAGAACTGTTTCTTTTTTGTAATTTCCCCTTTATTTGACCAAAATCTTCATCCCAGCGGATAAGTTCGCGATCATTAGAGGTTCTATGAGATTTCGCCATCGCTAAAACATAAATAGCTTCCATCAAATTTGTTTTCCCTTGTGCATTTTCGCCGATAATTACATTTACCTTATCTTCAAAGGAAAGCTCTAATTTTTCATAATTGCGATAGTTTTTTAATTGTATTTCTGAAATAAACAAAGGGCTCCCCCTTTATGCCTGAACTTGGAAAGTTCCGCTTCCTGGAATTTCAATAACATCATTCGCATATAGTTTGCGACCTCTTCTATTTTCAAGTTCGTTGTTCACGTACACTTCATATTCTTGTAAAAACCATTTTACAGCGCCACCTGTATCAATTACATCAGCTAACTTTAAAAATTGTCCTAGTGTAATATACTCTGTTGAAATTTTAATACGTTTCATAAAATCGCTCACTTTCTGAAAGTGTTCATTCTTTCATTGTACTAAATAAACTAGCATTAGGAAAGTAATACCCAAAAATCAAATAAGGGCCACTAGCATCTTTAAACTAGCAACCCTTATTCCTTACCTAGTAAGTACGAACCGGTAAAATTAATTGAATAATTGAATCATCATTTACTGTACGAATTAAGAACGGTCTCATTGCCCCAGTAAAGCTAACTTTAATCTCTGTACTATCCAAAGCTTTTAATGCATCCATCATATATTTTGCACTAAAAGATATTTTTAACTCTTCTCCATCTACTTTTTCGCATTGTACTTCTTCGACAACTTTTCCGATTTCTGGTGAATTCGAAGAAATCTCTAGCATTTCTTGCTCTAAAGTTGATAATTTAACAACGTTATTGCGGCCATCTCTTGCTAATAGTGAAGCACGATCAATTGCTTGTAGGAATTCTTTTGTATTTACAAAAATATCCGTTTTACTCTCTGCTGGAATTAAACGTGTCGTATCAGGATAATTTCCTTCTAACAATCTTGAGAAGAATAATAAATGTTTTGTACGGAATAATACTTGATACTCCGTAATAACGATATCTACCATTTCTTCAGACTCATCTAAAATTTTACTTAATTCATTTAAGCTCTTACCTGGAATAACAACATTAGCTTGGAATTCATCTGCAATGTTATGTCCTTCAATTTTTGCTTTTCGAAGTGCCAGTCTATGACTATCTGTTGCAATACAAATTAACTCGCTGTTATATACCTTCCAGTTTACACCTGTCAAGATCGGTCTTGTTTCAGAAGTAGAAACTGCAAATACAGTTTGTCTGATCATATGCTTAAGTAAATCTGTTGGTATCTTAAATACATGATGTTCTTCAATCTGTGGCAATAACGGATATTCTGCAGAATCTAAACCATTTAAGTTAAACTCTGATTTTCCAGATTTTATTTTTGTCATAAAATGATTTTCTACAGAAATTTCGACAGTGTCTTTAGGTAGTTTTTTTACAATCTCACTAAAATATTTTGCCTGTAAAACAATGCTTCCTGATTGAGCAATTTCTACGATTCCTTTTCCATCTTCTTCGACTGGAATAAACGATTCAATAGAAATATCAGCATCGCTTCCTGTTAATGTAACCCCTTCTTCAGTAGCTACAACTTTAATTCCCGTAAGGATGGGGATTGTTGTACGAGAAGAAACTGCCTTCATTACATCTTGTACACCTCTTACAAGATAGTCTTTTTGTATTGTAAAACGCATAAAGAAAAACCTCCGGTAAGTATAAGATTTTATTTAATTAATAAAGATAAAAAAATAGTAGTAATAGTAATAGGGCTTGTGGATATGTGGATAACCCCTATAAAGGATGTAAAAACAGTCTATCTACATGTGGATAGACTGTGCGTAAAACAAGGTAAGTTATTCACACTATTCAGCTACTACTTTAAAATACCATTAATTTCTTCAACTTGCTTTTGTAATTGCGTATCGGTTTTTAGTAGTTTAGAGATTTTTTCATGGGCATGGATAACTGTTGTATGATCACGTCCACCAAATTCTTCACCTATTTTTGGTAAAGAGGAATCTGTAAGCTCGCGCGATAAATACATTGCAATTTGGCGAGGAAACGCAACTGATTTGGTACGTTTTTTCGCTTTAAAATCTTCTAATTTCACTTGATAAACATCCCCGACAGCTTTTTGAATATCATAAATAGAGATAATTTTTGGCTTAGAATTTGGAATAATATCTTTAAGTGCTTCAGCTGCTAAATCAGCATTAATATCTTTATTAATTAAAGATGAATAAGCTACAACTCGGATAAGTGCACCTTCTAATTCACGAATATTTGAATCAATTTGATTTGCGATATAAAGCATAACTTCATTTGGTATATCAAGCCCTTCAGCTTTTGCTTTTTTGCGTAAAATCGCAATTCGTGTCTCTAAATCTGGCGGCGTAATATCTGTAATAAGCCCCCATTCAAAGCGGGAACGAAGACGATCTTCTAAAGTCGGAATTTCTTTTGGTGGTCGATCACTAGAAATTACAATTTGTTTACTTTCTTCGTGTAATGCATTAAATGTATGGAAAAACTCTTCTTGAGTTTGTTCTTTTCCAGCAAGAAATTGAATATCATCTATCAATAAAACATCTACGTTGCGATATTTATTACGAAAATCAACAGCCTTATTATCACGAATAGAGTTAATAAATTCATTTGTAAATTTTTCTGATGATAAATATACAACTTTTGCATTTGGATTATGTTCAATTACATAATGACCAATTGCGTGCATTAAATGCGTCTTTCCAAGCCCAACTCCCCCGTAAATAAAGAGTGGGTTATACGCTTTAGCTGGCGCCTCGGCTACAGCTAATGAAGCTGCATGGGCAAAACGGTTACCAGAGCCGATAACAAATGTATCAAATGTATATTTTGGATTTAACATGCTCTGTGGTAAATGAGCTGAATCATCTTGTGCTGGATTCGGCTTAACTGGAGGCAGATCAATATCCTCTTCAGCTTGACTTTGAGGAATAATAAAGCGAATTGCTAATTTTGCCCCTGTTAAATCGTATAGTGTTTCTGAAATTAGTTCGGAGTAATGAGATTCTAGCCAGTCACGAGCAAATTCATTTGGAGCTGTAATCGTTAATACGTCTTTCTTCAAGTTATGAGCCGTTGTTGATTTTAACCATGTCTCATAACTAGGCTTGCTTACCTTTTTTTCTAATTCTTTTAAGGCACTATTCCATAAATCAGAGATATTTTCCAA